>NZ_CP079203.1:3290000-3890000 GCF_019297835.1 Sphingomonas sanguinis
ACACCATAGGGGGTAGAGCACTGGATGGTTGCGGGGGTCGCGAGATCTACCAATACTAACCAAACTCCGAATACCTATGAGTGATACTCGGGAGACAGACGGCGGGTGCTAAGGTCCGTCGTCAAAAGGGAAACAGCCCTGACCTACAGCTAAGGTCCCCAAGTCGTGTCTAAGTGGGAAAGCATGTGGAAATCCCAAAACAACCAGGAGGTTGGCTTAGAAGCAGCCATCCTTTAAAGAAAGCGTAACAGCTCACTGGTCTAAACAAGGGTTTCTGCGGCGAAGATGTAACGGGGCTCAAGACACGCACCGAAGCTTAGGGTGTGCACTTTGTGCACGCGGTAGCGGAGCGTTCCGTAAGCCTGCGAAGCGATCTGGTAATGGGTCGTGGAGGTATCGGAAGTGCGAATGCAGACATGAGTAGCGATAAAGAGGGTGAGATGCCCTCTCGCCGAAAGACCAAGGGTTCCTGCGCAAGGCTAATCCGCGCAGGGTGAGCCGGCCCCTAAGACGAGCCCGAAGGGGGTAGTCGATGGGAACCACGTTAATATTCGTGGGCCTGGTGGTGTGTGACGGATGGTGTGTGTTGTCTGACCTTATCGGATTGGTCAGGCTTCGAAACTGTCCCGGGAAATAGCCCCACCGTATAGACCGTACCCGAAACCGACACAGGTGGTCAGGTAGAGTATACCAAGGCGCTTGAGAGAAGTGTCCTGAAGGAACTCGGCAAATTGCCTCCGTACCTTCGGAAGAAGGAGGCCCCATGTAAGCGCAAGCTCTCATGGGGGGCACAGGCCAGGGGGTAGCGACTGTTTAGCAAAAACACAGGGCTCTGCTAAGTCGGCTTCAAGACGACGTATAGGGCCTGACGCCTGCCCGGTGCCTGAAGGTTAAGTGGAGGAGTGCAAGCTCTGAAATGAAGCCCAGGTAAACGGCGGCCGTAACTATAACGGTCCTAAGGTAGCGAAATTCCTTGTCGGGTAAGTTCCGACCTGCACGAATGGCGTAACGACTTCCCCACTGTCTCCAGGACATGCTCAGCGAAATTGAATTCTCCGTGAAGATGCGGAGTACCCGCGGTTAGACGGAAAGACCCCGTGCACCTTTACTGCAGCTTCAGAGTGGCATTGGACAAGAACTGTGTAGCATAGGTGGGAGGCTTTGAAGCATTGGCGCCAGCCGATGTGGAGCCATAGGTGAAATACCACCCTGTTGTTGTTTAATGTCTAACCTCGTACCGTGAAACCGGTACAGGGACCCTCTGTGGCGGGTAGTTTGACTGGGGCGGTCGCCTCCTAAAGAGTAACGGAGGCGCGCGAAGGTTGGCTCAGGACGGTTGGAAACCGTCTGTTAGAGTGCAATGGCATAAGCCAGCCTGACTGCGAGACTGACAAGTCGAGCAGAGACGAAAGTCGGTCATAGTGATCCGGTGGTCCCTCGTGGAAGGGCCATCGCTCAACGGATAAAAGGTACGCCGGGGATAACAGGCTGATAACCCCCAAGAGCTCATATCGACGGGGTTGTTTGGCACCTCGATGTCGGCTCATCACATCCTGGGGCTGGAGCAGGTCCCAAGGGTTTGGCTGTTCGCCAATTAAAGTGGTACGTGAGCTGGGTTCAGAACGTCGCGAGACAGTTTGGTCCCTATCTGCCGTGGGCGTCGAAATTTGAGAGGAGTTGACCCTAGTACGAGAGGACCGGGTTGAACGTACCTCTGGTGTACCTGTCGTCGTGCCAACGGCGCAGCAGGGTAGCTATGTACGGACGGGATAACCGCTGAAAGCATCTAAGCGGGAAGCCTCCCTCAAGATAAGATTTCTCAGGACGGTCGAAGACCACGACCTTGATAGATCGGATGTGGAAGTGCGGTAACGCATGGAGCTAACCGATACTAATTGTCCTATTCGCGCTTGAGAGCTCCACACCCCCACCATCAGCCCTGGGCTAGATGGCAATACGGGTGCGGTCATCAATACAGCCAGTGCACGCATCGATTTTATACCCACACACCCTCGAGCCAACCCTCGAGGGTCAGTATTCGCGGACTCTATTGCCTGGTGGCCATAGCGTCGGTGTCCCACCCGATCCCATCCCGAACTCGGCCGTGAAACCCGACTGCGCCAATGGTACTACTGCTCAAGCAGTGGAAGAGTAGGGCGTCGCCAGGCATTACAGTCCGCGAATACACACAAAACCCATTCACTCGTCTCCTCGGGCCAATCCAGCCCGGGGCGCTAAGCCCCACGACACCACGCGTGAAGCGTGCCGCCGTGCGGCTCAGCTAGCGTCGCGGGGTGGAGCAGCCCGGTAGCTCGTCAGGCTCATAACCTGAAGGCCGCAGGTTCAAATCCTGCCCCCGCAACCATTCCTCCCCACTACCATAACCGCCCGGCATACCCCGTGGCGGCTTTTTGCGTTTGCCCACGCTCCCCATACGCCAAGGGCGGACATGGCATTCGCCATGTCCGCCCCGTTTGCGGGCCAGCGGCCGAAGTTACGCCTTCAGGCCCTTCGCCATGTTCAGATGCGCCGTCACCGTCGGGATGAGGTCGCTGGCAAAGCTCTTCAAAGACGCCACGTCTCCCGTCGTCGCATACCCCTTCAGCGCATCCAGCGTCTGCTGATGCCCCGACCTCTGCGCCGCTATATACGCCGCGTCGAACGCCTCGCCCCGCAGCGACCTCAAACGCTCCACCACCGCCTGCTGCTCCGCGTTCAATACCGCCTCAGGCGTGAGAGCAGGCGTCAGGCCGGCGGAAGTGAACTGACCTCAAACGTAATGCTGAGCCAACCGGGAGAGGTAGTGATGGAGATACGCTGAATTCCCACCAGGCGTCCCATGCGGAACGGCTTTATCAAGCGTTTTAAGGGGGTATGCGAGGCGGTTTCGCTTCAACAGGTAACGTGACTGCCCGCCAAGATGAGGGGCGCACAATAGATGCCGCCTCATTGCTTGGCGGCGCTACATCCGCTGCTGGGGTGCCGGTTTCCGGCGTTCCCGGGCTACCTAACCTTGGAAGCCGTCAGGTCGAGCCATTCTCGCAAAAGCCCGTTGATACGCTCGGGCTCTTCAAGAGCCGCCATATGTCCGCACTGGTCGAAGATATGGAACGACGATCCTGGGATCGCGTCGTGCAATTCGCGGGCATGATCGACCGGCGTTATGCGGTCTTGCCGGCCGACGACGATCAGGGTGGGCACGGCGATGTCGCCGAGATGGCCGCGGCTGTCGGGGCGATTCATGATCGCGCGTTGCTGGCGCAGGAAGGCGGTCTTGCCGACGCGGCCTGCCATGGCCTGCATGGCGGTGGCGACATCGTCTTCCCAATGATTGCGATGGACGAGATTGCGGAGCAGCGGGCGGGATACGCCCAGGAATCTGCCGCGTTCGAGCGATTGGATCCCTCGCAGTCGCTCATGGGTTCGCTCGGGCGTGTCGGCGCGGGCGCTGGTGTCGATCAGGGCGAGGCGGCGGACCCGTTCGGGGGCCTGCCGCATGATTTCCAGCGCGACATAACCGCCCATGGACAGCGCGACGAGCGAGAAGCTGGGCGGCGCGGCGGCCAGTGTTCGCACCGCCATCGCCGCTATGTCGTCGTCGAGCGTCAGGTCCGCGACGAAGGGGGCGCAGCGATCCGCCAGGGCGTCGATCTGGCTGCGCCACAACGATTGGTCGCAAAGCAGGCCGGGCAGGAACACCACCGGCTCTAGGGGCGCCTGGGCGGTTCGTCGCGTCGTGCTGGGCGACGGGGTAGCGGGAATTTCTTCGCCGCCAATATAGGGAGTGAAAGGGCCGCCGTCCCGATGATGATCCAACATGGCTTGCATGACCCTGCGTCCTTCTCGAAACGGCGGCAATGGCGGCTCAGTCTTCGGTGATCAGGCTGTCCTGGCGGGTGTCGCGCATCCGCAGATACACGATCAGCGAGATGCCGATCATCGCGGTGACGTACCAATAGAAGCCCTGCTCCCACCCGGCGGCCTTGAACTTCAACGCGACGAACTCGGCGGTGCCGCCGAAGATGGTGTTGGCCAGCGCATAGGGCAGGGCGACGCCCAAGGCCCGGATATGCGCGGGGAACATCTCGGCCTTCACCACCGCGTTGATCGAGGTGTAGCCCGTCACGATGATGAGGGCGGCCATGACCAGCAGGCCTGCGGTAAACATGTCCTGCGTGTGCTGGAGCGCGGTGAAGATCGGATAGGTGAACAGCACGCCCGAGATGCCGAAGGCGATCATCAGCGGCTTGCGCCCGATCTTGTCGCTCAGCGCACCGGCGACCGGCTGGAGCAGCATGAAGATGAACAGCGTGACGGCGTTGATCTGCGTCGCAGCTTCCTTGGTGAAGCCGCTGGTGTTGACCAGGAACTTCTGCATGTAGATCGAATAGGCGTAGAAGGCGAGCGTACCGCCGGCGGTCAGCAGCATGACCAGCGCGGTTTCCTTCGGGTGATAGCGCAGCAGGGTCAGGAAGCCCGACTTGGGCGCGTCGGCCGCCTTGGCGTTCTTGAAACTCTCGGTCTCCGCGAGGCCACGGCGCAGGCGGAACACGACGACAGCCAGCACCGCGCCGACCGCGAACGGGATACGCCAGCCCCATTCCTCCAACGCGGGCTTGCCCATGACGTTCTGGAGCAGCAGCAGCAGCAGGATCGCGAGCAGCTGGCCCGAGATCAGCGTGACATATTGGAAGGACGAGAAGAAGCCGCGCCGATCCTTGCCCGCCATTTCGGACAGATAGGTCGCGCTGGCGCCATATTCGCCGCCCACCGACAGGCCCTGCATCAGGCGCGCGAGGACGAGCAGTGCGGGCGCCATCACGCCGATCGTGGCGTAACCGGGGGTCAGCGCGATGATGAGTGAGCCGAGGCACATCAGCGTCACCGACAGGGTCAGGCCCGCCTTGCGGCCGTGGCGGTCGGAATAGACGCCCATCACCCAGGCCCCGATCGGCCGCATCACGAAACCGACCGCGAACACGGCGGCCGCGCTCAGTAGTTGGGCGGTCTGGTTGTCGCTGGGGAAGAAGTGCGGCGCGAAATAGAGGGTGAAGGCGGCATAGACATACCAGTCGAACCATTCGACCAGATTGCCGGTCGATCCGCCGATGATCGATTTCAGCCGGGTGTTGGTGCTGGGCGGCGTGGCGGCCGCCAGAGGGGGTGTCATGGGTATCGTCGCCATGTCGTCTCTCCCATTATGGTTCATTGTTCTCTCGGTATCGGAAGTGACCGCGTAGGGCCGGAGAGCGGCGCGGGCACCAGCCTGCGCAGCCATCAGATGGTCGTCATGGGCGGTGATGATGGGCGGAATGAGCGCGTCGTTGTTGGCGACCAGCGATAGGGTCGAACGCCTGTCATTATGATCCGCGAACCTCGCCATCCCGTCCTTTCACGCCCGATGATTTCGGTGCCGGGTCAGGATGCGCGAGAGTGTGCACGGGGTAAATTGACCGCGAGAAAATCGTATTAATGTAGATATAACAGTATGTTAAAAGGTGAATTGTGTCTTGATCCACTCGATCCTGTGCAAAATTCTGCATGGCGTCGGAAAGCAAAGTGCAGCATCCTGCAAAAATGCCCGCTCGCCGCATCCTTCCTCTGATTCTGGCCGGGATTTTTTCCGGCCTGATCGGGCTGCTGGCCTGGCTCGCTGCCTCCGCCTGGCTGGGCCGAACCGCGCAGGACGATGTGCGCGAGGAGGCGGGGCGCGTGGCGCGGCAGCAGGTGCGCCTGTTTGCCAGCGATCTGGCGCAGTTCCGGCTGCTCCCGCTGGTGTTGGGCGAGTATAACGATTTGGGCGATGCGCTGCGCCAGGGCGACCCGGCCGCGCGGCGCCGCATGGACGGCAAGCTGCGTCTGCTCGCCGAGCGCACCGGCGCGCCGGTCCTTTATCTGATCGACCGGGCGGGAAAGACGGTGTCCGCCTCCAACGCGGATACGGCCGAGAGCTTCGTCGGACGCAATTACCGGTTCCGCCCCTATTTCGTGCACGCCATGCGGGAGGGGGCGGCGGAATATTATGCGGTCGGCAATGTCAGCGGTCGCCCCGGCCTGTTCCTCGCCCGCCGCATCGGTCCCGCCGCCAGGCCGGACGGCGTGATCGTCGTGAAGGTCGAATTCGACAAGCTGGTGCGGATCTGGCGCACCGATCCGGGGCAGACGCTGGTGATGGATGGGCGCGGCATCGTCCTGTTCGCGACCGACCCGACCGAGCGGTTCCGCACGACCCGCCCACTGACCCCGGCCGAGCGGGCCGCCATCGCCAGCGCCGCACAGTTCGGGCAGGCGCCGCTGCGACCCAGCCGCTACAGCCTGTCGGGGGACGGCTCTGCGGTCATGCCGGGCGGGGTACGGTCGGTCGCCGGATCGGTGGCGATGCCGGTGCCGGGCTGGAAGCTGGTCCATGTCATGCCGGTCGCGACCGCCTTGCGCAAAGCGGCCAATCTGGCGCGGCTGATCGGGCTGGTCGCGGCGCTGGTCAGCGGATTGGTCGCGGCATTCGTCCTCTGGCGCGTCACCCGCGCCGCCGATGCCGCGCGCGAACGCGCCCGGCTGGAGGCCGCCGTTGCGAACCGCACCGCCGAGCTGCGTGCCGAGATCGCCGAGCGGACCCGGATCGACCTGCGCTTTCGCGAGGCGCGCGAGGAACTGGCGCAGGCCAACCGGCTCGGCTCGCTGGGGTCGATCACCGCCGGGCTGGCACATGAGATCAACCAGCCGGTCGCCACCATCCGTACCCTGTCGGAGAATGCCCTTGCGCATCTGGCAGGTGGGCGGCCGGACCGGGTCGCGGCCAATCTGGACACCGCGATCGGGCTGACCGCGAAGATCGGTGCCATCACGCAGGAGATGCGGCGTTTCGCGCGGCGGGGCACGGGCACGATCGAACCCGTGCCGCTGGATGCGGTGATCGCGGGCACGCGCCTGTTGATCGGCGACCGGTTCCGCGCAGCCGGGGTCGCGCTAGATTGGCCGGGGGCGGGCCAGCCGGGCGTGATTGCGGGACGGGTGCGGCTGGAACAGGTGCTGGTCAACCTCCTCCAGAATGCGCTCGATGCGGTGGCCGGGGAAGAGGCGCCGCGGATCGCGCTGACCATTGCGGTCGACGGCGACCGGGTCGCGCTGACCGTCGCCGACAATGGCCCCGGTATCGATCCGGCCATCGCCGACCAGATTTTCGAGCCCTTCGTTACCGGCAAGCCCGAGGGGTTGGGCCTGGGGCTGGGCATCGTCCGCGACATCATCAAGGCGTTCGACGGCACGGTATCGGTGGTGCCGTCGCCGCTGGGCGGTGCGGCCTTCCGGGTGACCGTCGCACGCGCCAAGGAGGAGATGGCATGAAGGTTCTGCTGATCGACGACGATGACGAACTGCGCGCCGCCATCGCCGATACGTTCGAAATTGCGGGGATCGCGGTCGAGCCCCATGCCGACGCACGCGGCGCACTCGGCACGCTGGTACCGGACTATGAAGGGGTGGTCGTCACCGATATCCGGATGCCGGGCATGGACGGCCATGCCGTGTTCGACGCGGTCCATGCCAGCGATCCCGAGCTGCCCGTCCTGCTGATGACCGGGCATGGCGACATCGCGATGGCGGTCGCGGCCATGGGGCAGGGCGCGTTCGACTTCATCGCCAAGCCCTTCGCCAGCGATCATCTGGTCGCCAGCGTCCGCCGCGCGCTGGAGACGCGCAGGCTGGTGCTGGAGAACCGGCGGTTGCGCGCCGCGCTGCCGGCGGCCGAAGAGGACTTCCCGCTGATCGGCACGACGCCCGCCATGTCGGCCTTGCGCGACGCGGTGCGCCAGCTGGCGCAGGTCGAGGTCGATGTGCTGATCGAGGGGGAGACCGGCACCGGCAAGGAACTGGTCGCGCGGATGTTGCATCGCTGGAGCAAGCGGCGCGGGCGCGAATTCGTGGCGATCGACTGCGCCGCCTTGCCCGATCAACTGGCCGACGAAGCGCTGTTCGGCGGGCGTATGCAGGGCGGCCGTATCGACGATGCCAATCGCGGAACGCTGTTCCTCGACGAGATCGACAGCATGTCCAGCGCGGTGCAGGGCAAGCTGCTGCGCGTGATCGAGGAGCGCGAACTGCCCCCCATCGGCGGCGGATCGCCGCGCAGCGTCGACCTGCGCATCGTCGCGGCGGCCAAGGGCGACCTGTCCCAGGCGGTCGCCGAGGGGCGGTTCCGCGAGGATCTGCTCTATCGTCTGGAAACCGTGCGCGTCCGCATCCCGCCCTTGCGCGAACGCCGGGCGGATGTGCCGTTGCTGTTCAGCTATTTCCTGCACGAAGCGGCGGAGCGTTTCGCGCGCCCGGTCCCGCCGCTGACCGCGACGGTCGAGGCCCGGCTGATGACCGATCCCTGGCGCGGCAATGTCCGGGCGCTGCGCAACTTCGCCGTCCAGACCGTGCTCGCCCTGCCGGACACGGAGGGCGACGAGGACGGCCTGCCGCTCGCCGACCGGGTCGCCCGGTTCGAGGCGGCGGTCATCGCGGAGGCGCTGCAAAAGGCGGCGGGCGATGTCGGTGTCGCCGCCGAAGCGCTGTCGATGTCCAAGCGCAGCCTTTACGACCGGCTCCAGCGCTACGGTCTGGACGCCAGCGAGCACCGCCGGTCGGGCTGACCCATCGTTCCCATGGGGAAAGCCGGGGAGGTGCAGCCCGGTTCCTGATCCATGTTGGTGGATCGGGGGGATCAAGCGGCGTTGATCGCCGTTCGGCTGTCGATCGGTTCAGCTTGGCGTAGGATAGCGTGAATTAAAGCGCCGGTCCGACGACGACATGCCGACGAACAGGGGCTATCATATCCGCATGACCATATTGCCTTTCTCCGTTTCCCGCCCGTCCGTTGCCCGGCTGCTCGGTACGTTGGCGGCGGGGTCGATGATCGCGACTCCGCTGCTGGCGCAGGTTACCCCGCCGCCGGTCATGGTGCCCCCCGCTCCGGCGCAGACCCAGACCCCCGCGTCGCAGCCCCAGGTCGCGCCGCCCGCGATCGTGCAGCCCCTGCCGCAGGCGGCGCCCGCTATCGCCATCCCTGCGCTCTCGGACGCGCAGGCGCGACAGCTCGCGACGCTGATCGCCCAAGGCGAGGTGGCGCAGGGCTTGCGACAGGGGCCGCCGCGCGACCTGTCGACCCTGTCGCCCGCCGCGCTGACCCGCGTGGCGCTGGATTACGCCCATGCCGTGCATGTCGGGCGACTCGATGCGGCGGACTTTACGAAGGACTGGGGCATCCGGCCGCAGCCCTATGATCCGGCCCCCGGCTTTGCCGAGGCGGTGCGGCGCGACCGGCTGTCGGCGTGGATCGCCTCGCTGCCGCCGCCCTATGCGGGCTATGACGCGCTGGTGAAGGGGCTGGCCCGCTATCGCGCCATGGCGGCGGCGGGCGGCTGGTCGTCGCTCCCGTCGACCACCATCAACTTCGGCGCGAGCGGGCCGCAGGTGCTGGCCCTGCGCAAGCGGCTGGCGGTCGAAGACCCGGCGGTCAGCGCCACCGGCGAGAAGTTCGACGACGATCTGCTCGCGGCGGCGCGGCGGGCGCAGCGTCGCTATGGCCTGAACCCGGTCGGCACCGTCGGCAGCCGGACCATCGCCGTGCTCAACGTGCCGGTGGCGCAGCGCATCCGCCAGATCATGGCGAATATGGAGCGCTGGCGCTGGTTGCCGCAGCAGCTGGAGGCCAAGCGCGTCCAGGTGAACATCGCCGCCGCCGTGCTGACCGTGTTCGACGGCGACAATCCGGTCATGTCGATGAAGGCGGTGACGGGGCGTCCGGGCAACGAGACGCCGATGCTGGTCTCGACCATCCGCAGCATCGTGCTGAACCCGCCCTGGAACGTGCCCAGCTCGATCGCGAACAAGGAGCTGTGGCCCAAGGAGCGGGCCAATCCCGGCTATCTGAAGCGCGCGGGTTTCCGCATCATCGACAATGGCGACGGCTCCAAGCGGTTGCAGCAATCGTCGGAAAAGAGCGCGCTGGGCCGGTACAAGTTCGACTTCCCCAACGACTTCGCGGTCTATCTGCACGACACGCCCGCCCAGTCGGGCTTTTCCAAGTTCGACCGTCTGGCCAGCCATGGCTGCGTCCGGCTGGAAAAGCCCGCCGATCTGGCCTCGTTGATGCTGAAGACCACGCCCGAATGGCAACAGCCGCAGATCGATGCGGTCATCGCCTCTGGCAAGACGGTGCGCGCGACCATGGCGGAGCCGGTGGCGGTCTATCTGCTCTATTGGACCGCCTTTGCGAATGCCGATGGGCAGGTGGGCTTCCGCGAGGACCCGTATAGCTGGGATGCGCAGCTGGCGAGCAAGATCGAGGCGCGCTCGGCCGAGCGGGCACAGGCGACCAAGGACTAAAGGGTACAGATGATGAAGATTGCCACCAAGAGCGCCATGGCGCTGTTCGCTGCCGGGCTGTTGCTGGCGGGCTGCTCGCGCTCGTCGGAGGACCCGCCCGTGCCGGTCGAAAACGATACGCCGGTCGTGGAAGAGAATATGAGCGTGCCGGAGGAAACCCCGGTCATGACCGATGATGCGGAGTCGGTCGCGCCGGTCAATATGGCCGTCGACACCATCCCGCCGCCTCCGCCCGAACGCACGGTCGACCAGCAGATGCTGGACGATGCCTCGGCCACCGGCATGACCTCGCGTGTCCAGCGCACGCCCAGTGGCGATGCGCCTGGCGAGGGTATCGAGCCGAAGGACGGGCAGTAACATAAGATCCTCCCCGGCACGGGGAGGTGGCAGGCCGTAGGCCTGACGGAGGGGGGGCTTCCTCAAGGGACGTCCCGTGCGGCGATCCCCCTCCACCATCCTTCGGATGGTCCCCCTCCCCGTACCGGGGAGGATTTATTGTGCGATCTCGCGGACCAGCGCAGCTCGCTGCGCCTCGGTCGGCTGCCACAGGCCCGCCATCGAACCGCCGTCCCCAAAGAGCGCATCCACGACCTGCGCCGCATCGCCCCGTTCGCACAGTGCGGCGAGTTCCGCCCGGCGCGGATCGGGCGAGGCGTCATTCCCTGTTCGGATGAAGCGCAGCCACGCTGCCAGTGCCGTCACCGTCGCAGGCGCCTCCCCGCCATGCGCCGCCAGCGAGGACAGCCAGCGTGGGCCAACCTTTTGCGATCCGTCGCTGGCGATCTGCGACAGGCGGTGTTCCAGCGTGCGGTTGGCGAAGCGGGCGAGCAGCGCGTCGGCATAAGGCTCCAGTGCCTGCCCCTCGGCGGCGGTGAAACTGGTCGCCGCCTCGTCCCGCATCAGCCGCTCGACCACCGGGCGGATGGCAGGATCGGCGACCGCCTGGTGGACGAATTCATGCCCGAGCTCCAGGCCCAGATAGGCGAGTGCCGAATGCGCGCCGTTGAGCATGCGCAGCTTGGCGGTCTCATAGGGCGCGACATCGGCGACGAACTGCGCACCGCCTGCTTCCCAACGCGGACGGTCGCCCGCGAAATCATCCTCGATCACCCATTGGCGATAGGGCTCGGTGATGACGGCGGCCTCGTCGCGCATCCCCAGCACCGCCTCGACGGCCGCACGATCGGCCTCGGTGACGGCGGGGACGATCCGGTCGACCATGGTGTTGGGGCAGCGCCAGTCGCGCTCGAACCATTGCCGTGCCGCCGTCTCGCCCTGATGGTCCAGAAACGCCGCCAGACCGGCGCGCAGCACCCGGCCATTGTCGGGAAGGTTGTCGCAGCTGACCAGCGTGAGGGGGCCGTGCCCCGCCGCAGCCCGCGCGACCACCGCCTGCGCCAGATAATGATAGATGCTGTTCCCGTCCGCGACGATGCCCGCCAGATCGGTCGCACCATCGGGCCGCCTCCAATAGCCCTTTTCGGTGACGGTCAGCGTCACGACCCGCGTGTCGGGTGAGGCGAGGCGTCCGGCCAGTCGCTCGGGCGTCCTGGCCGCCACGATCACCTCGCGGATCGCGCCGATCAGGCGGACGGCTTCGCCCTCGCTCGACCGTTCGGTGACGGTATAGAGCCCGTCCTGCGGCGCCATCTGGTCATGCACGCCGCCCGAGCGCAGCGATGCCGCCGCGATTCCCCAGTGGCGGTCGCCCGCCGCCATCGCGTCGTCGGTATAGACCGCCTGATGCGCGCGGTGGAACGCACCCAGCCCGATATGGACGATGCCGATCCGCTGGCCTGCCCGGTCATAGCCGGGGCGCGCCACGGCGTCGGGCAACGTCGCGGCGGTCGCCTCGCTCAGCCGCGTCACAGTCGGTACGCCGTGCGGACCAGACCGTTGGTCAGCGCATGGGCTAGCTCGACCGCCTCATCCTCCTCCAGCCGGTGCTCGGCGACGAGGCGCGCGAGGAAGCCGCAGTCGATCCGCCGCGCGACGTCGTGCCGCGCTGGGATCGACAGGAAGGCGCGGGTGTCGTCGTTGAACCCGACCGTGTTGTAGAAGCCCGCCGTCTCGGTGGTCATCTCGCGGAAGCGGCGCATCCCCTCCGGGCTATCATGGAACCACCAGGCGGGGCCGAGCTTCAGGCAGGGATAATGCCCGGCCAGCGGCGCCAGTTCGCGCGCATAGACGCTCTCGTCGAGCGTGAAGAGGATGATGGTCAGGTCGCGCTCGTTGCCGACCACGTCCAGCATGGGCTTCAGCGCATGGACGTAATCGGTGCGCATCGGCATGTCCGCGCCCTTGTCGCGCCCATGGCTGGCGAACAGGCCCGCATTGTGGTTGCGGAACGAGCCCGGATGGATCTGCATCGTCATGCCGTCCGCGACGCTCATCTTCGCCATCTCGGTCAGCATCTGCGCGCGGAAGAGTTCGGCATCGGCGGGCGTCCAGTGGCCGCCGACGATGCGCGCGAACAGCGCCTCGCATTCGGCGGTCGACAGGTTCGCGGTCGCCGCCGTCGGATGGCCATGATCGGTCGCGGTCGCGCCCAGCGCGCGGAAGGCGGCGCGGCGCTTGGCATGGGCCGCGAGATAGCCCGACCAGCTATGGACATCCTCGCCGGTCAGCTCGGCGAAGCGCTGCATCGCGCCTGTGAACTGTTCATGCTCGACATCGATCACGCTGTCGGGGCGATAGGTGGTGATGACGCGACCCTGCCAGCCCGAGGCCTGGATCGCCTGGTGATGGACCAGCGGATCGTCGGCGCCTTCGGTCGTCGCCAGGCACTCGATACGGAACTGCTCGAACAGCGCGCGCGGGCGGAAGGCGGGGGTGGCCAGCGCCTCGCCGATCGCGTCGAAATAGCGGTCGGCGGTCGCCGCCTCCAGCGCCTCGGTGAAACCGAATACCTCGGCAAAGACATGGTCCAGCCACATGCGCGACGGCGTGCCGCGGAACAGGTGATAGTTCGAAGCGAACAGCTTCCAAGCCGCGCGCGGATCGGTCGTGGGGCGGCCGCCACGATGCGGGATGCCCAGATCGTCGAGCGCGATGCCCTGGCTGTAGAGCATGCGGAAGACATAATGATCGGGTGCGAGCAGCAGGTCGCTGGCATCGGCCCAGGGCTCGTCGGTGGCGAACCAGCGCGGATCGGTATGGCCATGCGGGCTGATAATCGGCAGGTCCGCGACTTCGGCGTAAAGCGTCCGCGCGATGCCCCGCGTTGTCGGGTCGGCGGGCAGCAGCCGGTCGGGGTGAAGCTCCAGCTTGCGGGTCATGCGGTCAGCTCCAGTTCGGCCGGAGCCGCGTTCGCGTTCAAGCCCAGCATATGCACGATCCCCTGCTCCAGCCCGCGCAGCTCGGCCAGCCCGCGCATCCGGCCGAGAAGCGAATAGCCGGGATTGGAACTGCGATGAAGGTCGTCCATCATCCGGTGGCCATGGTCGGGGCGCATCACGATCGCACGGTTTTGCGCATGCGAAATCTCGACCACCGCCTGCATCACTTGCGTCATGCGGGCATGGCCGCCCAGATGCTCGGCCTCATGGAAATTGCGCTCGCCCGCTTCCCATCCGACCGAGCGGAGGTGGAGGAAGTCGATCCGCTCGGCAAAGCGGCGGACCATCGCGGGCAGGTCGTTGTCCGGCCGCGCGCCGAACGAGCCGGTGCAGAAGCACAGTCCGTTCGCCAGCGAGGGCACGGCGGCATAGAGGTGATCCAGATCCTCCGTGGTACTGACCACGCGCGGCAGGCCGAAAATGGGGAAGGGGGGATCGTCGGGATGGACGACCAGTTTGATCCCGACCTCCTCGGCGATCGGGCAGACCGCGCGCAGGAAGGCGATGTGGTTCGCCCGCAGCGCCTCGGCGTCGATCCCCGCATAGGTGTCGATCGCACGCTGGAAGGCGGGCGAGTCGAAGCTCTCCTCGCTGCCCGGAAGCCCGGCGATGATCGTGCGTTCGAGCTTGTGGCGCTCCTCGGGCGTCATCGCGGCGAAGCGCTCGGCGGCGGCGGCGCGGACGCTTTCCGAATAATCCGCCTCGGCACCCGGACGGCGCAGGATATGGATGTCATAGGCGGCCACTGCCGCCCATTCGAAGCGCAGTGCGGTCGCGCCGTCGGGCAGCTGCCAGTCCAGATCGGTGCGCGTCCAGTCGAGCAACGGCATGAAATTATAGGTGACGGTCCGCACGCCCTCGGCCGCCAGATTGCGCAGGCTGTCGCCATAAGCCTGGACGAGTTCGTTGGTCAGTTCGCCGCGCTTGATCGCGTCATGCACCGGCAGACTCTCGACCGTCGACCAGCCCAGCCCGGCCGCCTCGATCATCGCGCGCCGCTCGGCGATCGCCTCGCGCGGCCAGACGACGCCGTTGGGGATTTCATGCAGTGCGGTGACGACCTCGGTGGCGCCCGCCTGGCGAATATGGGACAAGGCGATCGGGTCGGCGGGTCCGAACCACCGCATAGACTGGATCATCAACACGTCCGCTATTCCTCGTCCCATATCGCATTTTTGCTGGGGTTAGCGGTAGCATTCGACATTCGGATTGACCAGTTACAAATTTTGGCCTTGCCACTATGCGGGCACGGTCGAAAATCGATAGGAGAGAAGTGGAATGCGGATCGTCGTCGTCGGGGAAGGGATGATCGAATTGTCGCGGGCCGAGGGCGGCCTTTGGTGGCTGGGTCATGGTGGCGATACGCTGAACACCGCGATCCATCTGGCGCGGATGGACCGCGACGTCCGCTATGTGACCGCACTGGGCGACGATCCGTTCAGCGCCACGCTGCTCCAGGACTGGGCGGCGGAGGGCATCGATACCAGCCTGACCCTGCGCGATCCGACCCGGATGCCGGGCCTGTACGCGATCACCACCGACGATGCGGGCGAGCGCAGCTTCTCCTATTGGCGCGGACAGAGTGCGGCGCGGCGTACCTTGTCCCTGCCGGGCAGCGAAGCGGTGATGGTGCAGGCCGAGCAGGCCGACCTGCTGCTCTACTCGCTCATCACGCTGGCGATTCTGGACGAGCCCAGCCGCGAGCATCTGTTCGATCTGGCGCAGCGGGTCCGCGCGCGGGGCGGGCGGGTCGCGTTCGACGGCAATTACCGCCCCCGCCTGTTCACCAGCCAGGATGAGGCGCGCGAACTATGCCGCCGGGCGATCAGCGGCTGTGACATCGGCCTGCCGACGCTGGAGGACGAGGCGATGCTGGTCGACGCCAAGTCCGCCGAAGAAGTGCGCGATCGCTGGCAGGGGCTGGGCGCAGGCGAGGTCGTCGTGAAGCTGGGTGCCGATGGCTGTCTGGTCACCGGGGTCGGCATCGTGCCTCCGCCTGAGCGCCTGAGCCCCCGCGATACCAGCGGGGCGGGGGACGCGTTCAACGCAGGCTATCTGGGGGCGCGGCTGGACGGTTTGTCACCGGCCGAGGCGGCGGTGCGGGGGCATCGGCTGGCCGGCTGGACAGTCATGCGCTCGGGCGCGATTCCTGCGCGGGATGATGACATGCCGCGCTGAGGAGTATTTTGGACTGACCAAAATCGATCTGGTGGTATGGGGTAGTCCGTTAAGCCCGTCCCCTTCAGGGGAGGGGTTGGGGTGGGCCTTTCCATTCAATGTCGGGCCTTTTGAAGCGCCCCCCGCCCCCCTGAAGGGGAGGGGAGCCAATTGCGCTTGCCCCCATCGCCCAACCCACCCTTCGTTCGCACTGAGCGAAGTCGAAGTGCACGGGATTCGTTTGCGGCGAGGCTGAAGCGTGGCCTTCGACTTCGCTCAGGCTGAACGGAGCGGGGGGAGGTGGGGGGCGCCTCCCCCTCACACACGAAAAAGGGGGCCGGAACCTCGGTTCCGACCCCCTGATCCTATCAGCATGCGCTGGCGGCTGGTTTTACGCGCCCGGGATTTCCGAGACGTTCACCTTGATGCCGCGGCCCATCGTCGACGAGACGGCCACCTTGCGGACATACTTGCCCTTGGCGCCCGACGGCTTGGCCTTGATGAGCGCATCGACCAGCGCGTCGAAGTTGGCGCGCAGGTCTTCCGCCGGGAACGACGCCTTGCCGATGCCCGAATGGATGATGCCGGCCTTTTCGACGCGGTACTCGACCTGGCCGCCCTTGGCCGCCTTTACGGCTTCGGCGACGTTCATGGTCACGGTGCCCAGCTTCGGGTTCGGCATCAGGCCCTTGGGGCCCAGCACCTTGCCGAGGCGGCCGACAACGCCCATCATGTCCGGGGTCGCGATGCAGCGATCGAAGTCGATGGTGCCGCCCTGGATGGTTTCCATCAGGTCCTCGGCGCCCACGACGTCGGCGCCAGCGGCGCGTGCCTCGTCGGCCTTCGCGCCCTTGGCGAACACGCCGACGCGAACGGTCTTGCCGGTGCCCTTGGGCAGCGTGACGACGCCGCGGACCATCTGGTCGGCGTGGCGCGGGTCAACGCCCAGGTTGACGGCGACTTCGATCGTCTCGTCGAACTTCGAGGTCGCGTTGGTACGAGCCAGCGTGATCGCTTCGTCGATGCCGTGCAGCTTCTCGGCGTCGATCTGGACGGCCTTCTGCTTCTTGGTCAGCTTCGCCATGATCTTAGCCCTCCACCACTTCGAGGCCCATCGCGCGGGCGGAGCCTTCGATGATCTTGGTCGCAGCCTCGATATCGTTGGCGTTCAGGTCCTTCATCTTGACCTGGGCGATTTCCGCGAGCTTCGAGCGCGCGATCTTGCCCGCCGACACCTTGCCCGGCTCCTTCGAGCCCGACTTCAGGTTGGCCGCCTTCTTGATGAGGTAGGTCGCAGGCGCGGTCTTCGTCTCGAACGAGAACGAACGGTCGGCATAGACGGTGATGACGGTCGGCAGGGGCGTGCCCTTTTCGACTTCACCGGTCTGCGCGTTGAACGCCTTGCAGAATTCCATGATGTTCACACCGCGCTGACCCAGCGCCGGGCCGATCGGCGGCGAGGGGTTGGCGGCGCCTGCAGGGACCTGCAGCTTGATATAGCCGGTAATCTTCTTTGCCATGTCACTCTCTTCTCGAGTCTAGCGGTCGTGACGGGCACGCGAGGCATGAGCCAGCGCACCCTCCCGCAAGGGTTCCGTCGCAAGATGCTAGGGAAGCGCGGGCCGATAGCCGAAAAGGGGAGAAATGGCAAGGCCAGCATTGCGCTTGTCACGGCCGATCCGGCCATGTCACTCTGGGTTCATGATGGACGACTCGGTCGAGGGAGCGACCGGTTCCGCCATCGCTCGAACGGGGGTTCGACACATGCGACGGGGATGGGGTGCGCTGGCCTGTGCGGCGGCGCTGACGTTGGTGGCCGCACCGCTGGCGGCGCAGGAAAAGACCGGCAACAAGCCCGGTTTCACGCTGGCCCCGGGCACTGCGACCATCGTCCTGATGCGGCCCGAAATCGCGGTCGGTGCGCAGTCGACCGGCGGATCGTACGAACCCAATGCCGACTGGACCGATCAGGCGCGCGAGAATCTGGGCAGGGCGCTGGCCGAGACGCAGGGCAAGCTGGGCAACCGGGTCGTCACTCATGTCGAGCCGGTCGGGCAGGGTGCGGCCACGGCGCATGAATATCGCGCGCTGTTTACCGCGCTGGCCGATTCGGTCATCACCTATCAGTTCTTTCCCGGCAATCGTCTGCCGACCAAGAAGCGCGACGACAGCTTCCTGTGGTCGATCGGGTCCGAGGTGGCCAGGCTGCCTGGCGTGCAGGGAGCGGACTATGCGCTCTTCGTGACGACCGAGGATCATTACGGCTCGACCGGGCGTAAGCTGTTGCAAGTCTTTGCCGCCGGGGTGGCCGGTATTGGGGTCAGCGCGGGCGTGCACAAGGGCTATGCAGGGCTGATTGATCTAAAGACCGGCGATCTGGTCTGGCTCAACGCCGATCTGGCGATGGGCGGCGATGTCCGCACGCCCGAGGGGGCGGCGAAGCGCGTGTCGCAATTGCTGGAGGGTTTTCCGGGCAAGCCGGTCGAGGCGCCGGTCGCTCCGGCGGCCCCGACCAAGACCGCCGCACGCTGACGGGAGGCGATCATGGCCGGATGGATCATCGCCGCTGCGCTCGCAGGGGCGGCTCTGGGCGCAGGCGCGTCCGACAGGCTCGCCCCGCTGCCGCCTTACGGCGCGGCTTATACGCCGACGACTGTAGACGAGCGCGGGCTGTGGCAACAGGCGGATGAGGCCGAGCGCGACCTGCGCGACTCGCCCGCCGTGGTACGCGATGCGGCGCTGAACGCCTATCTGACCAAGGTTCTCTGCCGTTCAGTGGGCGCGGATCGGTGTCGGGGCGTGCGGATTTATGTGGTGCGCGCGCCCTATTTCAACGCGTTCATGGCGCCCAACGGCATGATGGTGGTCTGGACCGGCGCCCTGCTGCGGTTGCGCGACGAGGCTGAACTGGCATCCGTGCTGGGTCACGAATTCGGCCATTTCGAGATGCGGCACAGCCTGGCGAGCTTTCGCCGGGCGCGGACGATCGGCGACATCATCGCCTGGACGGGTGTGGTCTCGCCCTACAGCCTGTTGCCGGTCAGCCTGATCCGGCTGCATTTCTCCTATAACCGCGCGCAGGAGACCGAGGCCGATCTGATGGGCCTGCGCTATCTGACGGCGGCCGGATATCGGCCGCTCGCCGCGTCGCATATCTGGGAGCGGCTGATGGCGGAGGAGGATGCAACCGCGCTGGGACGCAAGCGGCGCGTTACCCATCGTTATGCCGCAGGCTTTTTTGCCAGCCACCCGACCGAACTGACCCGCGCCACCTATCTGCGCGAGGTCGTGGGCACGGGGGGAGAGCAGGGCGACGAAGCACGGGACGCGTTCCTGACAGCGATGCGCCCGTGGCGCGCGAGCTTCCTGGCCGACCAGATCAAGCTCAACGACTTCGGCGGCTCGGAATATCTGCTCGGCGAGCTGGCGGGTGGGCAGTGGACGCCCGATCTGCTGCTGACACGCGGCGAACTCTATCGCGAGCGCGGTAACCCCCGCGATCTGGTGAGCGCGGCGCAATTCTACCAACAGGCGATCGATGCGGGCTGCACTGACCCGATCGCCTGGCGCGGGCTGGGCCTGGCGCTGCTGCGCGGGCAGCAGGAGGCGGCGGGGCGGGCCGCATTGAAAACCTATCTGGAGCGCGCACCGCAGGCGAGCGACCGCGCGGCCATGGCGATGTTGATCGGGGAAGGGGGCGTGCAATGAAGGGTTTGAGGATCGCGACGATCGGACTGGCACTGGTTGCGGCGCCGGTGCTGGCGGGCAACAAGCTGATTCCGGCGGGGCAGCCCGTGGCGGTCGCCAAATCGGTGCTGACGGTCACGCCTTCGGTCGAATGGAACAAGCTGGGCGCGCGACCGGGGCGCAATTCGGAGACGTGGACCTTCGATGGCGACGCGCTGAACGACCTGACCTTCTATGGCGGGATCGAACCCGAACAGACGCTGTTCCGCGAGGTCAGCAAGCGCACCAAGCCGCTGCCGCGCGTCAAGGCGACCATGCTCGTAACCGACATACCGACGCTGGTCGAGAACAGCTATCGCATCGCGCTCAATACGCCGTTGTTCACCGTGGAGGGGATGGAGCCGATGGCCTTTGCGGGGAAGCCCGGCATCCGCTTCACCTATAGTTTCACCCGGCCGAGCGAGGACCTGCCGCGCAAGGGCGAGGGGCGCGGCGCGATGATCGGCGGCAAGCTGTACCTGATCACCTTCGAGGCGCCCCGGCTGCATTATTTCGACGCCGGGGTCGCGGCGTTTCGTCAGGTGGCGGACAGCGCGAAATTGTAAGGGGGGGTGTTTCTTCCAGCCCTCTGTTCGCACTGAGCGAAGTCGAAGTGTATGGGATTCGCTCAGCGGTGAGGTGGGAGCGTGGGCTTCGACTTCGCTCAGCCTGAACGGGGGTGGGGGAGTGCCGGATACGAAAAAGGGCCGGTGGCGTCGCCGCCCCGGCCCCGTTTTCGTCGGATGGTCCGAACTTACTTCGAGCGTTCGACCTGCTCGAAGTCCAGTTCCACCGGGGTGGCGCGACCGAAGATCGACACCGACACCTTGACCTTGGACTTGTCGAAATCCAGTTCCTCGACCACGCCATTGAAGCTGGCGAAGGGGCCTTCCAGCACCTTGACCGCGTCGCCGATCTCGTAATCGACCTTGACCTTGTGCTTCGGGGCGGCGGCGGCTTCTTCCTTGGAATTCAGCATCCGCGTGGCTTCCGCCTCGCTGATCGCCTGCGGCTTGCCCATCGCGCCCAGGAAGCCGGTCACCTTCGGCGTGTTCTTGACCAAGTGATAGACCTGGTCGGTCATGTCGAGCTTGGCCAACACATAGCCGGGCATGAACTTGCGCTCGACCGCGATCTTCTTGCCGCGACGGGCCTCGGTCACGGTCTCGGTCGGGACCTCGATCTGGTCGACCAGATGGTCGAGGCCCAAACGGGTCGCCTCGGCCATGATCGAGTCGCGGACCTTGCCCTCGAAACCGGAATAAGCGTGGATGATGTACCAGCGCGCCATGAGAACCCTTTTACTTCGCGAGCGACAGCAGGGTGCGGACCAGCGTCTCGAAGAACGAGTCGACCGCCAGGAAGAAGATGGCCAGGATCGTGGTCATCACGACCACCATCACACCGGTCATCACCGTCTCACGCCGCGTCGGCCAGACGACCTTCTTAGTCTCGGTCTTGACCTGGTTGAGGAATTCGATGGGGGTCGTCTTCGCCACTCGTGCCGTTCCCGCACCTGCGTTGAAATTACTGTCAGCGGGGCATGGGTCCGCCGTCGCCTGCCCCAGGGGGCCTGCGACGAAAGGTCCGTCCGCGCTGTTCGGATGGGAACGCGATGTAGCTGTGGCTCGGGTAAAAGGCAAGGGTGGGGGCGGAGACGGGATTTTGGGTTCACGCGAAGCCGCGATGGCGACGCAGAGGGTGAGCGGCAGGCTCTTACCGCCTCTTCCAAACCTCCGTTCAGCCTGAGCGCAGTCGAAGGCCAAGGGAAGGCGCAGCCCCGAAGATTTTCGAGTCGTAGGCTCAAGGAACGCTGGAGCGTTCTGCGCGCGCGTGGCGGGTGTTATCCCGTGGCCTTCGACTGCGCTCAGGCCGAACGGAGGTGGTGGAATGCGCCCAATCTTTCCCTCCGCGTCTCCGCGCGAACCAACCTTTTTTCTTCTTTGCGTCGTCGCGGCTTCGCGTGAACAATCAGCAGCAGCGCCCGCCATTTTTCCCGCCATACCGCGCCTGTTGCCGCTCGCGGAAGAACGTCACCTCGTCCATCGGCTCCCGGTCGGGATGTTTCACCGCCATGTGCGCCACATAGGCGTCATAGCTGGGCATCCCGACCATCGCATTGCCGATCTCGCGCAGGCGGCTGAGCCAAGTCATTCGGGCCAACTCATTCGGCCGCCACCAGTTCGGGCGGCACCTCGGTCACGCTCGGCCGGTCGATACGGCGCGCGATCAGGCAGGTGCGCACCGCATAGATCAGGATCGCCAGCACCACGCCCAGGAAGATCGCGCACAGCCCGGCGTCGATCCGGTCGTTGAACACGATCCGTCCCATCTCCGCCATGGTCTTGGCGGGCGGCAGCACCTTGCCCGACGCCGCGGCGCTGGCGAACTTGTCGGCATGGGCCAGGAAACCCACGCGCGGGTCGGCCGAGAAGATCTTCAGCCACCCGGCGGTCAGCGTGCAGGCGAGCAGCCAGACGGTCGGGATCACCGTGATCCAAGCGTAGCGATCCTTCTTCATGCGGAACAGCACGACCGTCGCCAGCATCAGCGCCACGGCCGCCAGCATCTGGTTGGAGATGCCGAACAGCGGCCACAGCGTATTCACCCCGCCCAGTGGATCGGTGACGCCCTGATAGAGGAAGAAGCCCCAGGCTGCGACGCACAGGCCGGTCGCGATCAGACCCGGCGCGACCTTGCTCGATCCCCGGAAGCTGGGGACGACCAGCCCGATCAGGTCCTGGAGCATGAAACGCCCGGCGCGGGTGCCTGCATCGACGGCGGTCAAGATGAACAGCGCCTCGAACAGGATGGCGAAGTGATACCAGAAGGCCTTCATCGCCTGTCCGCCGAACAGGTGGCTAAAGATTTCCGCCATCGCCACTGCCAGCGTCGGCGCGCCGCCCGCGCGGGAAATGATCGTATGCTCACCGACGTCCTTGGCGACCTGCGCCAGCGTATCGGCCGAAATGGGGAAGCCCATCGCGGTGACGGCGGCGGCGGCGCTGGCCGGATCGGTGCCCAGCACGGCGGCGGGCGCGTTCATCGCGAAATAGATGCCCGGATCGAGGATCGAGGCGGCAACCAGCGCCATGATCGCGACCGCGCTTTCCATCAGCATCGCGCCGTAGCCGATGAAGGGCGCGTCCTTCTCGCTGGCGATCAGCTTGGGCGTGGTGCCGCTGGCGATGAGGGCGTGGAAGCCCGACACCGCGCCGCACGCGATGGTGATGAACAGGAAGGGGAAGAGCGGCCCCGCCCAGACCGGGCCGCTGCCGTCGATGAATTTGGTGAGGGCAGGCATCTTCAGCGGCGGCGCCATGATGACGATGCCGATGGCCAGCGCCACGATCGCGCCGATCTTGAGGAAGGTCGACAGATAGTCGCGCGGCGCGAGCAACAGCCATACCGGCAGGACCGAGGCGACCGCGCCATATCCGATCAGCAGGAAGCAGAGCTGCACCGGCGTGAAGGTGAACAGCGGCGCGAGCACCGCCGACTGCGCGATCGACTGGCCATAGACGATCGCCAGGATCAGGCCGATGAACCCGATGATCGACACCTCGCCGATCTTCCCCGGTCGCACCCAACGGGTATAGCCGCCCATCAGCATCGCCAGCGGCACGGTGGCGGCCACGGTGAACAGGCCCCAGGGGCTTTCGGCCAATGCCCGCACGACGATCAGCGCCAGCACCGCCAGGATGATGACCATGATCATGAAGGCACCGAACAGCGCGATGGTGCCCGCCACGGGGCCCATCTCCATGCGGATCAACTCGCCCAGCGAACGTCCGTCACGCCGCATCGACAGGAACAGGACGAGAAAATCCTGCACCGCCCCGGCCAGCACCACGCCCGCCAAAATCCACAAGGTTCCGGGCAGATAGCCCATCTGCGCCGCCAGCACCGGCCCGACGAGCGGCCCGGCACCCGCGATCGCCGCGAAGTGATGGCCGAACAGCACCGTCCGGTCGGTCGCCACATAGTCGAGGCCGTCGGCCCGGCGGATGGCCGGGGTGGGGCGGCTGGGGTCGATGCCGATCACCCGCGCGATGAACAGCGCATAGTAACGATAGGCGATCAGATAGACCGAGACGGCGGCGGCCACGATCCACAGCGCGTTGATCGGTTCGCCCCGTACCGTGGCGACCACGCCCAGCGCGCCTGCTCCGACGATCGCCAGTGCGATCCAGGGAAGGTGTTTCGTCATGCCCCGCTCGGTCCTCCCGTTATGCTGTTATTGGCCCTTCTAACCCCCCGGCGGGCGGGCGCCACCCCGAAAGTCAGCTTCGATCATGATGGGCCAACGCGGGTTATTTTCCGGCCGCTCTTGTAGATTTGGATCAGGAGGCCCACATATCAGGCTGCTAAAGTCGCAAATCGACGGTTCTCTGCTTTGCGGCTCGTTCCTTCTTTCCCTGCACCGCGGCCCCGAATCCGGCCCAGCGTCTGGTTCAACACTATGAAGGAACGAAAATGAGCATCACCGGAACCGTCAAATTCTTCAACGCCGACAAGGGTTATGGCTTCATCGCCCCCGAAAACGGCGGCGCGGACGCCTTTGTCCATATCAGCGCGGTCGAGCGCGCAGGGATGATCACGCTGAACCAGGATCAGCGGGTCAGCTACGAACTGGAGCAGGATCGCCGCGGAAAGATGGCGGCGGTCAACCTTCAGCCCGCCTGAATGTCGAAAGCGGTAGCCGGTCCGGCTACCGCTTTTTTTGTGGTCGAAAGGATAATCCATGTCGCGTGATGCCATCTTCTTCCGCAACCAGGCCGAAATCGAACGCAACAACGCCGCCGATGCGACATTGCAGAATGTCCGCGACCGTTGCGAGCGTGCCGCCGCTTCCTGGGACGCCATGGCCGTCCGGGCCGAGCGCGCGGAACTGGGACGCGCCGCCGCCGCGGCCCGCTCGGCGCTATAGGCCGAAGCGAAACCCGTAACCCAGCCCCAGCGTCGTCTGCAGCCGCTGCCCCCGCTGACGGATCAGCGGAGAATCGGCGGCCGGGCCGCCCAGCCGCTCCAGGCTGGTGAACAGCGTCAGCGCGCTGCGCCGGTTCAGCGGGCGAACGACATTGCCGCCCAGGCCATAGGACAGCACCCCGCCATCCGCGCGATAGGGCGTCAAGCCGGTGCGCGCCGATTGCGCTGCCGAAATACCGAAATAGGTCTGCATGAAAGTCGCGCTGGCCAGCGTCATGCGCGGCCCCGCACTGACGATCGCACGGCCGATCCGGGTGCGATAGGCCGCCGACAGGTCCGCGACCACGCCGTCATGCCCGCCAAAGCCCTGCCGCACCTCTGCCCGTGCGCGCCACGCCCGGCGCGGGCCGAACGACTTCTCGACGAAGCCGCCGACTTCGCCCGCCGCCTTGATATTGCCCATGCCCTCCAGCGCGTCGCTGCCGCCGGTGATCAGGAAGGGCGAGCCGCCATTGCGCTCGTTGCGGCCGAAGCGGATCTTCACCAGCGGCCCGCCGCGCCAGCCGTCGCGGCGCACCGCATTCCAGCCGATCCCGTCGGGCACCGATGCGAAGAGCGTGTCGCCGTAATTCACCCTCAGGTCGGGAAACAGCGATAGCGCCATGTCGCGCGATCCTTGCCAAGCCGGGCCAAGGACGGGCGCCGCGCCGATGGTGATGCTCCAGCCACCGGGGGCGGCGGGTGCGCCGGCCGCGACGCCGGGGGGCGGGCCGCTTTGACGCACCTCCTGCGCCGCCGCCGGACAGGCGCATAGCGTGGCGATCCCCAAAGCCCAGACACGCATCCTTCATCTCCCTGTCATCTGGGATAGGGCGAGACCTCCACGCTCGCAACCGGACGCAGGCCGCAAACTTAGCGCTTGCTCCGCCATGCCGTCCGGGGTGAAAGGCTCGGCATGGCCAGCGCATCCTCTTCCCCGCTCGTCGTCGGCATCGGCGGCACGATCGGCAGCGTCTCCTCGACCGAGCGCGCGCTGCGCACCGCGATGACGGCGGCGGCGGACGAGGGGTTCCGCACCCATGTCTTTGGCGGCGAGGATCTGGCGCGCCTGCCGCTCTACAACCCGCGCGCGGGCGAGCGGACCGAGGCGGAGCGCGTGTTCGTCGACACCGTGCGACAGGCGTCGGCGATCATCATCGCCAGCCCCGGCTATCATGGCAGCATCTCGGGGCTGGTGAAGAACGCGCTCGACCTGCTCGAGGAAACGGCGAAGGACGACCGGCCCTATTTCGCCGACCTGCCCGTGGGGCTGATCGCCACCGCCTATGGCTGGCAGGCGACGGGTTCGACCATCGCGGCGCTGCGCTCGATCGTCCATGCGCTGCGGGGCTGGCCGACACCCTTCGCGGCGGCGGTGAACACGCAGCAGACGCGCTTCGACGCGGAAGGGCGGATCAGCGATCCGGCGGTCGAGGGGCAGTTGCGCCTCGTCGGCCAACAGGTCGCCCGCTTCGCGCCGCTGGCGGGGACGATCCGCGCGTCGAATTGAGGGGTAGGGCCGGGATTTTGGTTCACGCGAAGCCGCGAAGCCGCGAAGAGTTTTATCTCGCGCGGAGTCGCGGAGGACGCGGAGAAGTATCGCGCGCGGCGGCGCGCAGTCCCCTTTCCCTGATCGCTTGAGGGGGACGGGCTGCAAGAGCCGCAAGCACGACACCTCCGCCTCCTCCGCGCGAACCAAATCTTCTCTCTTCGCGGCATCGCGGCTTCGCGTGAGATAGAGATTACATCCGTTCCCCGGCGAAGGCCGGGGCCCAGTTCCTTCCAAGCCGGTAGCGCGTCGAAACGTTGCGTGGGAGGCCAATGCCTTGCGCATATCGATAGCGCCTAGAAACTGGACCCCGGCCTTCGCCGGGGAACAGTTAAGTCGCCGGGAAACAGCTAGCGAAGGCGTTCCATCGCCAGCGCCGTGATCTCGTCCGCAATCACCGCCGGGTCGCGCAAGGCGCCGCCCGCGACGGTCGACACCGTCACCCATTCCCCCAGCATCGCCCCGTCCGCCATCGCGGCGTAATTGGAGCGCACCCGCGCCTGAAGCCCCAGATCGGCCTCGTACGCGTCATAGGTGTCGTCGGTATAAGTCCGCTTGCGCTTGCGGGCGATCAGGTCGCGCGCGACGTCGAGCGGCGTGTCGAGATAGACCGACAGATGCGGGGCGGGCAGGCGGAACTGCACCGTCTCCAGTTGCTCGATCCATTGCAGCAGCGCGGGGGCCTGGTCGGGCGCCACCTGCGCCGCCTGATAGGCCATGTTCGACGCGATATAGCGGTCGAACACGATGACGTCATGCGCCTCCGCCAGCTCGATCAGATGCGGGCGCGATTCGAATCGGTCCAGTGCATAGAGCGTCGCCGCCGTCTCGGGCGCGGCGGCATGGGGCAGGCGGCCTGCCAGATACTCGCCCAGCGCCCAGCCGCCGACCGTCTCGGCATAGCGCGGAAAGGACAGCCCCGCCGCCGACAGCCCGGCGGCGTTCAGCCGCTCGGTGACGGCCGCCGTCGCGGTCGCCTTGCCTGCACCGTCGGCACCCTCGATCGCCAGCAGAAAGGCCATCAGCCGCGCAGTCGCTCATGGTGGCGGATCACCTCGTCGATGATGAAGCGCAGGAATTTCTCGGAAAATTCGGGGTCCAGCTGCGCATCGCTCGCCAGCTGGCGCAGCCGGGCGATCTGCGATTCCTCGCGGCCGGGATCGGCCGGGGGCAGTTCGTTCTCCGCCTTGTAGCGTCCGACCGCCTGGGTGATCTTGAACCGCTCGGCCAGCATGAAGACCAGCGCGGCGTCGATATTGTCGATCGACTGGCGATAGCCGGTCAGCACGGTGTCGGACATGATCGGTCTGTCTCCCTCTGGCGGCCCGCGCCGCACATGAATTCGCGCGGGCCCTTTCGCGCTTAGGCTTGCGTTCGGCAAGCGTTGTCGCCAGAGGCTCTTACCTGCCCATGACCGTAACCGCCACCCGCCTCGCCAAGCCCGCGCCCTCGCTGGACCCGATGATCCGGCTGGTGGCCGACGACATGAACGCCGTGAACCAGGTCATCATCGACCGGATGCGGTCGGAGATCCCGCTGATCCCGCAACTGGCCGGGCACCTGATCTCGGGCGGCGGCAAGCGGATGCGCCCGATGCTGACGCTGGCAAGCGCGCAGCTGCTGGGTTATCAGGGCACCAGCCACCATGTCCTGGCGGCGGCGGTCGAGTTCATTCACACCGCCACGCTGCTGCACGACGATGTCGTCGACGGATCGGACCTGCGGCGCGGACGGCGTACCGCCAACATCATCTGGGGCAATCCCGCCAGCGTGCTGGTCGGCGACTTCCTGTTCAGCCGGTCGTTCCAGCTGATGGTCGATGCGGGCAGCCTGAAGGTGCTGAACATCCTGTCGGGTGCCTCGGCGGTGATCGCCGAGGGCGAGGTGAACCAGCTGACCGCCGTGCGGCAGGTGGGTCTGGCCGAAGAACGTTATCTGTCGATCATCGACGCCAAGACCGCCGCGCTGTTCGCCGCCGCCTGTCGTATTTCGGCGGTCATCGCCGAGCGGCCCGAGGCGGAGGAACTGGCGCTGGAGGCCTATGGCCGGAACCTGGGCATCGCGTTCCAGCTGATCGACGATGCGATCGACTATGTCTCGGACGCAGGGACCATGGGCAAGGACGCGGGCGACGACTTCCGCGAGGGCAAGATGACCCTGCCGGTGATCTTGGCCTATGCGCGGGCGAACGACGAAGAGCGTACCTTCTGGAAGGACGCGGTCGAGGGGCGGCGGACGTCGGACGAGGACTTCGCCCACGCCATCGCGCTGGTCCGCAAGAGCCGGGCGGTCGACGACACGATGGCGCGTGCGCGGCATTATGGCGGCCTGGCGATCGAGGCGATCCGGGGGTTCGCGGATGGTCCGGCTAAGGCGGCGATGATCGAAGCCGTCGAATTCGCGGTGGCGCGGGCTTACTGACCCTCTTTCGACCCCGGCGGAGGCCGGGGCCCAGTTGTTGTGCAGTGTCGAAGGCGCGACGGAGTTTGCCTCCCCCGCGTCGTGTGGCGCGCCACAAGCTTGATGGAGCCTGGGCCCCGGCCTCCGCCGGGGAACGGCTTCGCTGCGAGCATATCCTACCCCCCGTTCAGCCTGAGCGAAGTCGAAGGCCAAGGGAATCCCCGTCCGCTGGGCGAATGTAGGGGCGTGGGCTTCGATTTCGCTCAGCCTGAACGGAAGGGGGGAATGGCGAGGTCCTTCACCCCGCCCCCCAAACCCCCTATCGCACCCGCATGACCCTGCCCGTCACCGCCGTCCTGCCCGATCTGCTGACCGCGCTCGCCGACGCCCCCAACGCCGTCCTCGTCGCGCCCCCCGGTGCGGGCAAGACCACCGCCGTCGCGCCCGCGCTGCTCGACCAGCCCTGGTGTACCGGCGAAGTCCTGCTCCTCTCCCCCCGCCGTCTTGCCGCCCGCGCCGCCGCCGAGCGCATGGCGGCGCTGGCCGAGGAGCCGGTCGGCCGCACCTTCGGCTATGCCACGCGCATGGATACGAAGGTCAGCGCCACGACGCGCGTGACCGTCGTCACCGAAGGCATCTTCGTCGCGCGCATCCAGGCCGATCCCGAACTGGCGGGCGTCTCGGCGGTGCTGTTCGACGAGGTTCATGAACGCAGCCTCGACGGCGATTTCGGTCTGGCTTTGGCACTCGACGCGCAGGCGGGCCTGCGCCCCGACCTGCGGCTGGTCGCGATGTCCGCGACGCTCGACGGTCGCCGCTTCTCCAGCCTGATGGGCGACGCGCCCGTGATCGAGAGCGAGGGGCGCAGCTATCCGCTGACCCTGCGCCATCTCGGCCGGGCGGCGGAGGCGCGAATCGAGGATTCGGTCGCCGCCGCCATCCGCCGCGCGTTGCAGGACGAGGCGGAGGGCGACATCCTCGCCTTCCTGCCCGGCACCGCCGAGATCGCGCGTACCGCCGAGCGACTGACGAACCTGCCCTCCGCCATCGCGATCCACGAGCTCCACGGCTCGCTCGACCCGGCGGCGCAGCGCGCGGCGATCAGGCGTGATCCGGAGGGACGGCGGCGGATCGTGCTGGCCACCTCGATCGCGGAGACCAGCCTGACGCTCGACGGCGTGCGGATCGTCGTCGATTCGGGGCTGGCCCGCCGTCCGCGCTACGACCGTGCGGCGGGCATGACCCGCCTCGTCACCGAGCGCGCCAGCCAGGCCGCCGTCATCCAGCGTGCGGGCCGCGCCGCGCGCCAGTCGCCCGGCGTCGCCTATCGCCTGTGGGAAGAGGCCGCGACGGCGGGCCTGCCGCGCTTCGACCCGCCCGAGATCCTTGAGGCGGACCTGTCGGCGCTGCTGCTCGGCACCGCGCTCTGGGGCGTCAGCGATCCGCGCTCGCTCCCATGGCTCGACCCGCCGCCTGAAGCTGCCGTCGCCGAAGCCCGTGCGCGCCTCACCGTCCTGGAGGCCTTGGACGACACTGGCCGCCCCACCGCGCATGGCAAGGCGATCGCGAAACTGCCGATGCCGCCGCGCCTGGCGCATATGCTGATCCGCAGCGGCGAGCGCGGGCTGGCGTCGACCGCCGCCGAGGTCGCGGTGCTGCTCGGCGAGCGTGGCATCGGCGGGCAGGATGTCGATGTCGAACAGCGCCTGCGTCGCTGGCGGACCGAGCGTGGCCCCAAGGCGGAGGCGGCGCGGGCGATGGCGAAACGCTGGACCGGCCTCGCCCCCAAACCGGTCGAGCAGGAGGTTTGGGACCATGCGGCGGGCGTCTGCCTCGCGCTCGCCTATCCCGATCGGGTGGCGCGGCGGCGTGACGCCACGGGCGAGAATTGGGCGAGTGTGGGGGGCAGGGGCTTCCGGCTCGATCCCGCCTCTGGGCTGGCCAGTTCGGAATGGCTGGCGGTGGGCGAGACGCAAGGCGCGGCCTCGGGCGCACGCATCCTGTCCGCCGCGCCGCTCGACCTCGCCATCGTCGAGGCGCTGTTCGCCGATCTGATCGAGACGCGGCGGACCGTCACCTTCAACCCGGCAACGGGCGGCATCGAGGCGTTGCGCGAACGGCGGCTGGGCGGGCTTCGCCTGTCGAGCGGCCCCGATTCGGGGGCGTCATCCGACACCATCGCTGAGGCGCTGGTCGAGGTAGTGCGGACGCATGGGCTGTCGCTGCTGCCCTGGAGCGACGGGGCGGGGGCTTACCGGGCGCGGGCGGCCTATGCCGGGGTGGCGCTGGACGACGAGACGCTGCTCGAACGGCTGGACGACTGGCTGCCCGCATTGGTCGCGGGCAAGCGACGGCTGGATGCGCTGGCACCGGGCGCGCTGACCGAGGCGATCCGCAATCTGGTGGACTGGAACGACCAAAGGCGGATCGACTCGATGGCGCCGTCGCACTTCACCAGTCCGGCGGGCAGTAGCCATGCGATTGATTATGCAGCCGAAGGTGGGCCGCGCGTCGAACTGCGCGTGCAGGCGCTGTTCGGCCTCGCCGAGCATCCGGTGATCGGGACGCAGCGCGTGCCCTTGGTCCTCAGCCTCACCTCACCCGCCGGGCGGCCGATCCAGACGACGCGCGACCTGCCCGGTTTCTGGGCGGGAAGCTGGAGCGCGGTGGCCAAGGAAATGCGCGGCCGCTATCCCCGCCATCCCTGGCCCGACGACCCCGCAGCGGCCTCCGCGACGCTGCGCACGAAAAAGGCGGATGCAAGAGCCGCCGGTTCGCGATAAGGGACAAGAATTATGGCCACTGCTCGCATCTTCCAGCGCCCCAAGAACGCGATGCAATCCGGCAAGTACCGGACCGATCGCTGGCAACTCGAATTCGAACCGACCGAGGCGAAAAAGCCCGATCCCCTGACCGGCTGGGCCGGCAGCGGCGACACGCAGGAGCAGGTCCGCCTGACCTTCGCGACGCTGGAAGAGGCGATCGCCTATTGCCAGCGCGAAGGGCTCGACCACCATGTCGTGCCGACACCGCAAAAGACGCTGAAGCTGCAGAGCTACGCCGACAATTTCCGCTGAGCTTGGAGCGCTCCGGTTGAAACCGGGGCGCTTTCCTTTCGCGCGCAGCGCCTAAGAAGGCCGGTTAGCGCGGAGACGCGGAGGTGTCTCGCCCGACGGCATCGGGATAGCATCATAAACGGCCTGTTGGACCGGTGTGTCACTTGCGCGACCCCATCCTTTCTGCGCTTCTGCGCGAACAGACCTTCTTGGTGCCTTCTGTCAGTTCCGGCGTGTCGCCATTCGTTCACGCGAAGCCGCGATGCCGCGAAGAATTTTTAAATTGGTTCGCGCAGAGGCGCAGAGCACCCGGACGTGACGTGTCCGGTGGCATCGGACACGCACGACAAACGGCGTGTTGAAGAGATATATGGCTGCCGCGAGCACGGCCTCTCCGCGCCTCCGCGCGATAAATCGTCTTCGCGTCCTCGCGGCTTCGCGTGAACTCAAAGGCCCAGTATGCCGCCCCCCAGCAACAGCAGCAGCTTGGCGTCCATCACCACGCCCGCCATACGTCGTTCGGCGATGAAGGTAGGAACCTCCGACAACTTTACCCGGTAGACGGTAATCTGCTCATCCGAATCGCCCCCGCCGTCTCCGACCTTCACCAAGCCGCTCGCACGGACCAAAGTGAAACGCTCCGACGTCATGCCCGGTGAGGAGCAGAACTCCCCCAGGGGCTCGATCCGGGCGGGGCGATAGCCGGTTTCCTCTTCCAGCTCGCGTGCGGCGCCGTCGAGCACCGCTTCGCCCTCGGTCTCGTCACCGATCAATCCGGCGGGCATTTCCAGACAGGGCGCGCCCAGCGGAATACGAAATTGCTCGACCAGCAGGATATGGTCGTCTTCGATCGCCAGGATCACCGCAGCGCGGATGTCGCGGGGTCGGTCGGCATATTCCCAGGTGCCGCGCTTGCGCAGCGCGAGGAAACGCCCCTCGGCCAGGGTTTCGAGGGGGGCGTCCATACGGGGATCGGTCATAGCGAGATCGGTCTGTCCGGCAGTTCGTTGGTGTCGGCCGCCGTCTTGGGGAAATGTGTCGCCAGCACAAGCCCGATGCGCTCGACCGCCGCGCTCAGCCCCTCGCCGACATGGCCCTTGGCGACATGCGGCAGCATCACCGCCATCACCTTGCCCCAGGTTTCTGGCCCGACCTTGCCGGTCAGCCCGGAGTCGGCGACGATCTCGGCCATATGCTCGTCCTCCGAGAGGTAGAGCAGAACGCCGTAGCGACTGTCGGTCCGTCGCTCGGCCGAGACGCGGAACAGCAGGACGGCGCGGGCGCGGACGCGGGCATGGCGGATGCTCTTGGGCACCAGCGCGATCCGGCGCGACACGGGGGCGAGCAGCGCGAAGACTAGACCGAAGACCAGAATTTGCGCGATCATCACGGCGCCCAGGATCAGGTCCTCGCCCGGCGCGCTCCATGCGTCATGGACCAGTGCGAGCAGCTTCAACCCCAGATCGGGAAATAGTGCGGCGAGCAGCGGCACCAGCAGCATGGCGGCGGCCGCATACCACAAGGCGATATCGCGATATTGGTCCGACCGGGGCGCGACGATGGTGACGATCTCCGCGTCGGTCGTCGCCTCCGCGCGCGCGACGGCGGCGGTGACCAAGTCGCTATCGGCTTCGCTCAACATCTCACCAATCCCCCGATGCGCCGCCGCCGCCGAAATCGCCGCCGCCGCCGCCGGTAAAGCCGCCGCCGAACCATGATCCGTCGCTGCCGCCGCCGGACGATCCGCCGCCCGAACTCCAGCCACCACCCGATCCGCCGCCGCTGCCCCAGCCTGGACCCCAGAGGATGATCGGCCAGCCGCCGCCGCGACGCCCACCGCCGCCGCCACGATCATCGTCGTCATCGTCGTGGAAACGCTGGCCCTGTCTGCGGCGCAGGATCGACAGAAGGACGAAGCCGCCGATGAAGATCACCAATATGATGACGATCGGGAAGCCGTTGGAATCGCTGCCGCCGCGGCGATGCTCGCGGTCGAACTGCTTGGCGGCCTCGGCCACCTTGGCCTGGGCTTCCTCGGGCGAGGCGCGAAGCTGGGCGATGACCGCATCCGCGCCCGCGTTCAGGGCACCCGATATGTCGCTCGATTCCCGAAGGCGTGGGATCATCAACGTGCGGATCATCTGCGACGACCAGGCGTCGGTCAGGATCGGCTCCAGTCCACGCCCGACCTCCAACCGGGGGCCGCGCTGGCCTTTGCCCTCATTGGGCGCGACGAACAGGATCGCACCGTTGTTCGCGTCCTTCAGGCCGACGCCCCAGGCCCGGCCCAGCCGATAGCCATAATCCTCGATCGGATAGCCCTGCAGGTCGGGAATCGTCGCGACCACCAGCTGGCGGCCGGTATCCTTTTGCAGGGACTCCAGCTTCGCCTCTAACTGCGCCTTGGTCGCGGGGTCGATCTTGCCCGCCGCGTCGACGACCAGCCCGTCGAGCTTGGGAAAGGTCTGCGCCATCACGGGGACGGCGCAGAGGATCAGCCAGAACCCGAGGACCGGGCGAAACAACCGGGTGAGCCGTGGCATGAGGATACGATCAGGCGCCGAAATTCACCTTGGGCGCATTCTCGGCGCCCGGCGTGGTCGCCTGATAGGGGGTCTTGGGCTTGGCGCCGTAGAACACCTTGGCACCGATCGCGTCGGGGAAGGTGCGGATGCGGGTATTATAGGCCTGCACCGCCTTGTTGTAGTCGCCGATCGCGATGTTGATGCGGTTTTCGGTGCCCTCTAACTGGCTCATCAGTGTCTGGAAATTGTCCTGGCTCTTCAGGTTCGGATAGGCCTCGACATTGGCGAGCAGACGGCCGAGCGAACCGCTGAGCTGACCCTGGGCCTGGGCGAACTGCTGCATCTTGGCGGGATCGGACAGGTCGGCGCTGTTCACTTGGACCGAGGTCGCCTTGGCGCGCGCGTTGACCACCTCGGTCAGGATGGACTTTTCCGAGGCGGCGGCGCCCTTCACGGTCGCCTCAAGATTGGGGATCAGGTTGGCGCGGCGCTGATAGGCGGCCTGAACGTCGGCCCATTTCGCGTTCACATTTTCCTCCGCCGTGGGCACGCTGTTCATGCCGCAGCCGGACAGGGCGACGGCCATCACGACCGGGGTCAGGGCAAGAACGGGACGACGCATTCGAATATTCCTCCGTCAACTGTCTGGTCTATATAAGACGCACGATGCGCTTGGCGAAGGGCAAAAGCGACGATACCCTGAAGCAACGGAAATCAGAGGGATTTGGCGATGCTCAAGGAATTTCGCGCCTTCATCGCGCGGGGCAATGTCCTCGACCTGGCGGTGGCGGTCATCATCGGGGCGGCGTTCAGCAAGATCGTGACCTCGCTGACCGACGATGTGCTGATGCCGGTGATCGGCAAGATCTTCGGAGGGCTGGATTTCAGCAGCTATTTCCTGCGCATGGGGCCGATCCCGGCGACCTATACCGGATCGTTGACCGACTATGCCGCCTTGAAGAAAGCGGGTGTGCCGCTGCTCGGATACGGGGCGTTCGTGACGCAGGCGGTCAATTTCGTGATCGTCGCCTTCATCATCTTCCTGCTGATCCGCACGGTGAACCGGGCGACCGCGATGTTCGAGAAGCAGAAGGCCGAAGTGCCCGCCGAGCCCAAGGCGGAACCCGCCGATGTCGCGCTGCTCCGCGAAATTCGCGACGAACTGCGCGCGCGGCGTTCTTAAGTTGCCCGATTGGAAGGCTGGTGTTCCCCGGCGAAGGCCGGGGTCCAGTCGCCACGAAGCTGATGGCGCGTGTCGAAGTTGCGTGGGAGGGAAAGGCATCCCGCCTTCGCTACTTCACCGAAACCGGACCCCGGCCTTCGCCGGGGTGGCGCGTTTTGCCTAAGCGGTGAGGAAAGTTACGCCGCCGCCAGCTTCTTGGCCGTCGCATCCGCCAGGCTGGTACCGTCCAGGATTCGCGCCGTCTCGTCGCGCACGCGCATCATCGCATGGCGGATGGCGCAGTCGGCTTCGCTCTTGCAGTCGTTGCACGGGCGGTACGCCGTCCGGCTGACGCAGGGGACCAGCGCCAGCGGCCCCTCGATCGTGCGGATGATGTCGCCGAGCGAAATCAGGTGCGCCGCGCGGGCGAGGCGATACCCGCCCATCTTGCCCCGCTGGCTGTCGAGCAGCTGCGCGCCCTTCAGATCGGCGAGGATCAGCTCCAGGAACTTGCGCGGCACGTTCGCCTCGGCCGCGATGCGCGTCATCGAGGTCGGCGGACCGGCAGGCGGCATCTCCGCCAGGAACAGCATCGCGCGCAGTGCATAACGGGACCGCTGGGTCAACATGCGGTTCCCCATGAACCTAAATTGGGGCGAGCGAAAGGCATTTGCGTAATGCCGCCGGGCTTCCTATATCCCCGATTGCCGGGTTTCACCCGGCTATGACGATAAACTGCGGCGAGTAATAGACGCAGCGGACCCGGGGGCAGTACCCGGCGGCTCCACCATAAAAGGTGGTGTACTTGGACACCGTTTCTGACGGGGCCGAACCAGGATCGACGTGTGTTGAAAAGCGCTGTTTTCGTTCGGAATGGGACCACCGTAACGGCCCATTACACACAAGTGCCAACGATAACGAAGCACTCGCGATTGCGGCGTAATTGAGGGCCTCACGGCCTGACATTACACCAAAATAGCGCGGTCGGACCCCACCGGGCAACAGAAGGGGAATCCAGCGGTACGGGGAGCACCGGGCAACAGAAGCTCCCCACTTTCCTGTTTTTTGTGATGCGGGCCGAGGCGCTCCATTCATGCCCGATCAGCTTCCCACCCTCCGTTCGCACTTAGCCCTTCGGCTGGCTGGCAAGCCAGCCGCTCAGGATAAACTTCGGCGGATAGCGCCGAAGTCGAAGTGCACGGGATTCGCGTGCGGCTGGGCGAGGGGCGTGGCCTTCGACTTCGCTCAGGCTGAACGGGGGAAGTTTCCCCTTTCCGTACCCCGGCGAAGGCCGGGGCCCAGGTGCCACCAAGTTTATGGCGCGCTATCCGGCGCGGGGGAGGCAAACCGCACCGGCCCACTGCACATTCATCGCAACTGGGCCCCGGCCTCCTCCGGGGCACGAAAAGGGACTTACCCCTCCCGCGTTAACGCCTTCAGCTTATACAGTGCATCCAGTGCCTCGCGCGGGGACAGGCTGTCGACGTCGAGCTTCTCCACCTCCGCCCGGATCGCGTCGCATTGCTCCTCTTCGATCTGTGCAGCGGCCGCAAACAGGGGCAGGTCGTCCAGCCCCGCGGCCAGCCCGCCGGTCTTGGCGCGCCCCGCCTCCAGCTTCGCCAGCACTGATTTGGCGCGCGCCACCGTCGTCGGCGGCATCCCAGCGAGGCGCGCCACCGCCAGACCGTAGGAGCGATCGGCCGGCCCTTCCGAAACCTCGTGCAGCAGGACCAGTTCGCCCTTCCACTCACGCGCACGGACATGGTGGAGCGACAGCGCCTCACACCGCTCGGCCAGCCGGGTCAGCTCGTGATAGTGAGTCGCGAACAGGCAGCGGCAGCGATTATCCTCATGGATCGCCTCGACCACCGCCCAGGCGATCGCCAGGCCGTCATAGGTCGAGGTGCCGCGCCCGACCTCGTCGAGGATCACGAAGCTGCGCGGCGTCGCCTGGGCGAGGATCGCGGCGGTCTCGACCATCTCGACCATGAAGGTCGAGCGTCCGCGTGCGAGATTGTCCGAGGCGCCGACCCGGCTGAACAGCCGGTCGACCAGGCCGATCCTAGCATGGGTGGCGGGCACATAAGACCCCGATTGCGCCAGCACCGCGATCAGCGCGTTCTGGCGCAAAAAGGTCGACTTGCCGCCCATGTTCGGCCCCGTGACCAGCCAGAGCCGCGAGCTTTCCGACAGCGAACAGTCATTGGCGACGAACCGCTCGCCCGAGCGCGCCACCGCGGCCTCGACCACCGGATGACGGCCGCCCGTCACATCGAACCAGGCATGGTCGACCAGTTCGGGCCTGACCCAGCCGCCCTCGACCGCACGTTCCGCAAGGCCGCTCGCGACGTCCAGCCGGGCGAGCGCATCCGCCGTCGCGGCGATCCCTTCGCGCGAGGCGAGCGCGGCGGCGGTCAGTTCCTCCAGATGCGCGGCCTCGGCGGCCAGAGCATGGGCGCCTGCCTGCGCGACCTTGCTGGCGACCTCATGCAACTCGGGCGTGTTGAAGCGGACCACCCCCGCCAGCGTCTGGCGATGGGTAAAGCCCGAGTCCGGTTTCATCAGCGCATCGGCCGAGCGCGCGGGCACCTCGACATGATAGCCCAGCACGCCGTTATGGCGTATCTTCAGCGCGGTGATGCCGGTCTTCTGGCGGAACTCGGCCTCCAGCGCGGCGATGGCGCGGCGTCCGCCCGCACCCGCATCGCGCAGATCGTCGAGCGCCACGTCATAGCCCGCCGCGATATAGCCGCCCTCGCTCGCCTCGATCGGCGGCGAGGGGACAAGCGCGCGGCGGAGCAGGTCGATCAGGGCGCCATGGCCGCGCAAACGGGGTGTCGTCTCGCGGAGCAGGGGAGGGCCGTCGGTCAGTTGCTCGGACAACGCCCAGGCCCCATCGAGACCATCCCGCAGCTGCCCCAGATCGCGCGGGGACCCCCGCCCCGCCGCGATCCGGCCGATGGCACGGCCGATATCGGGCAGCGCCCGCAAGGCCGCACGCAAACGCTCGCGAAGCGCGGCATCGTCATGGAAATGCTGCACCAGATCGAGCCGCGCCTCGATCGCATCGGGGTCCATCAGCGGTGCGCCGATATCCCCCGCCAGCGCCCGCGCACCCGCGCCCGTCACCGTCCGGTCGACCGCATCGAGCAGCGAGCCCTTGCGCTGGCCGTTGGCGGTCTGGGTCAGCTCCAGGCTCTCGCGCGTCGCCGCGTCGATCGCCATGGCTCCGGCCGCTTGGCTCAGCACGGGCGGACGGAGGAAGGGCAGGGCCCCCTTGGCGGTGTGGTCGAGATAGGCGACCAGTCCGCCCGCCGCCGACAGCCCGGCACGGCTGAACTGGCCGAACCCGTCGAGCGTGGCGACGCCGTACAGCCGCTTCAGCCGGTCCTCGCCGCTACCGCTGTCGAAGGTCGAAGAGGGGCGCAACGTCGTCGCGGCATCGGCATGGGCCGCGTTCTCGGCGGCGACCACTTCGGCGGCGGCCAGGCGGGCGAGTTCGGCCCCCAGTGCGTCGGCCTTCACGTCGATCACGACGAACCGCCCGGTCGAGATGTCGGCGGCGGCCAGCGCCACCGCGCCGCCCGCTTCGCCGATCGCGACGCACCAATTGTCGCATTTGGCATCGAGCAGCGCCTCTTCGGTCAGCGTGCCCGCGGTGACAACCCGCACGATTCCGCGCGCGACCAGCGCCTTGGACCCGCCGCGTGCCTTGGCTTCGGCAGGCGTCTCGGTCTGTTCGGCGATGGCGACGCGGTGCCCGGCCTTGATCAGGCGCTGCAGATAGGCAGTCGCGGCATGGACCGGCACGCCGCACATCGGAATCTTCTCGCCTTCATGCTCCCCGCGCGAGGTCAGCGCGATGTCGAGCACGCCCGAGGCGATGCGCGCATCGTCGAAGAACAACTCGAAGAAATCGCCCATCCGGTAAAAGAGCAGGCAATCCTCGGCCTCGGCCTTCAGCGTCAGATACTGCGCCATCATCGGGGTGGGGGTGGTCATCGAGACGTCGGTTCCAGATTCAAAACGGCCATTGGAAGGGCCGATCGATCGCGACGGCCCGGTCCATGGAAGGGGATGGCCGGCTATAGCGGCGGGTGGATCGACTGGCGAGGCTCAGCTCCAGTCTCCTCGCTATCCAGCTTGTCGATGTTGCGACGCAGCATCACTGGTCATGAAACAGCTGAGCCAATCGCCACCATAATCCGGCTTGTTCGAACGGCAAAACTCCCGCGTGACAGGGTTGTCAGCCACGCCCGAAAGCTTCAAGAGCCGTAGCGTCCTTGTATCCACAGCATCGAAGGCCGCGCGCATGTCCGACGAACCCACCGACCAGTTCTCCGAGCGCGAGGCCCTGCTGTTCCATTCCGAGGGACGCCCCGGCAAGATCGAGATCATCGCGTCCAAGCCGATGGCGACGCAGCGTGATCTAGCGCTGGCCTATTCGCCCGGCGTCGCGGTGCCGGTGCTGGCCATCGCCGAAGACCCCGCCACCGCGTACGACTATACCGCCAAGGGCAATCTGGTCGCGGTCATCTCCAACGGCACCGCGATCCTGGGTCTCGGCAATCTGGGCGCGCTGGCGTCCAAGCCGGTGATGGAAGGCAAGGCGGTGCTCTTCAAGCGCTTCGCCGATGTCGACTCGATCGACATCGAGCTGAAGACCGAGGATGTCGACCGGATCATCGACGCGATCGAGCTTATGGAGCCGAGCTTCGGCGGCATCAACCTGGAAGACATCAAGGCCCCCGAATGCTTCATCATCGAGCAGACCCTGCGCGAGCGGATGAACATTCCGGTCTTCCATGACGACCAGCACGGCACCGCGATCATCTGCGCGGCGGGCCTCATCAATGCCTGTCTGCTGACCAAGCGGCGGCTGGACGAGATCAAGGTCGTCGTCAACGGCGCGGGCGCGGCGGCGATCGCCTGCACCGAGCTGATGAAGGCGATGGGCGTGCGCCACGACAACGTCATCATGTGCGACCGCACCGGCGTGATCTATCAGGGTCGCGACGACATCAACCAGTGGCAGTCGGCGCACGCCGCCGCCACCGATCGCCGCACCCTGACCGAGGCGCTGCACGGCGCCGACGTGTTCCTGGGCCTGTCGGCGGCGGGTGCGCTGAAGCCCGAGATGGTCAAGGACATGGCCCCCTCGCCGATCATCTTCGCGATGGCCAATCCGGAGCCGGAAATCCGCCCCGAGCTGGCGAAGGCCGCGCGCCCCGACGCGATCGTGGCGACCGGGCGTTCGGACTATCCGAACCAGGTCAACAACGTCATCGGCTTCCCCTTCATCTTCCGCGGCGCGCTCGACGTGCGCGCGACCGGCATCAATGACGAGATGAAGATCGCCGCCGCCAACGCGATCGCCGAACTGGCGCGCCAGCGCGTGCCGGAGGAAGTGGCGCTGGCCTATGGCACGCAGCACAGCTTCGGCCCGGAATATATCATCCCGGCGCCGTTCGATCCGCGCCTGATGGAGCTGGTCCCCTCGGCGGTGGCCAAGGCGGCGATGGACTCGGGCGTGGCGACGCGACCGATCCTGGACATGGATGCCTATCGCCAGAAGCTGCGTGCGCGCCTGAACCCGACGACCTCGGTGCTGACACTCGCTTACGAGGGGGCCCGCGCGCACCCGAAGCGCGTGCTCTTCGCCGAGGGCGAAGAGGAAGTCGTGCTGCGCGCCGCCATCGCCTTCAAGGAGGGCGGTTACGGCACGCCGGTGCTGGTCGGTCGCGACGACGTCTATGACCGCTTGGCCGCGCTGGGCGTCACCAACCCCAAGGAATATGAAGTCCATAACAGCCGCACCTCCGAGATGGTGCCGCAGATGGTCGACTTCCTCTACGAGCGTCTCCAGCGCCGCGGTTATCTGCGTCGCGACGCAGAGCGGATGATCAACCAGGACCGCAACATTTTCGGCTCGGTCATGCTTCAGCTGGGCCAGGCCGATGCGATGATCACCGGCATCACCCGCACCTATGCGCAGAGCTTCCGCGAAATCCGCCGGGTCATCGATCCCGTCGATGGCAAGGTGCCGTTCGGCATCCATCTGCTCGTCGGGCAGAGCCACACCGTCTTCATCGCCGACACCACGGTCAACGAGCGTCCCTCGGGCGAGGAACTGGCCGACATCGCCGAGCGCACCGCTGCGGTGGCGCGTCGCATGGGGCATGAGCCGCGCGTAGCGTTCCTGTCCTATTCGACCTTCGGCAATCCCGAAGGCCAGTGGATCGACAATGTCCGCGACGGCGTGGCGGCGCTCGACAAGCGGCAGGTCGGTTTCGAATATGAAGGCGACATGTCGCCCGACGTCGCGCTGAACCCGAAGCAGATGGCGAACTTCCCCTTCTCGCGCCTGTCGGGTCCGGCGAACGTCCTCATCATGCCGGGTCTCCAGTCGGCCAATATTTCGGCCAAGCTGCTCCGCGAACTCGGCGGCGACAGCATGATCGGCCCGATGCTGATCGGCATGGAAAAGCCGGTGCAGATCGCGCCGATGACCTCGACGGCGGGGGACTTGGTGACGCTGGCGGTGCTGGCGGCGGGCGGCATCGCGCGCTGATCTTCGTCGGACGTTAGGAAAGGGGGGCTGGGTAGCGAGGGTTGCCCGGCCCCCTTTTTATTCCTCCCCGGCACGGGGAGGGGGACCATGCGCAGCATGGTGGAGGGGGATCGCCACAAAGGTAGATCCTTGTGGAAGCCCCCCTCCGTCAGGGCTGCGCCCTGCCACCTCCCCGTGTCGGGGAGGATTGTGCCCGTAAAACCACAACTCTACCCAGTCACATTCCGGTCATTACGCTGTCGTGCGCGTGTCACGCACCGGCCCCATGCGCCCGCCCCATAGGTTAACAAAAGCCATTGGGGGCCAGAGTAGATGGTAAAGTTTCTGATCGGTGTCGCGCCGCTGGCGCTGATCGCATCGGGTGCGTCGGCGCAGACGCTGCCCGCACAAGCCGCCGTTACCGGAGCCACCGCCGATCCGGTCGCGACCGACCCCACGCCGCCCGAGGGGGAGCAGGCCAATATACCGGCCGATGTCGTCGTGCTCGGCTTCGGCCAGAGCCGCCAGGTGCAGACGATCACCGCCGCCGATCTCGACCGGCTGACTCCGGGCACCTCGCCGCTGAAGGCCATTTCCAAGCTGCCGGGCGTCAATTTCCAGTCGGCCGATCCGTTCGGTGCCTATGAATGGTCGACCCGCATCTCGCTTCGCGGGTTCAACCAGAACCAGCTGGGCTTCACGCTCGACGGCGTGCCGCTGGGCGACATGAGCTATGGCCCGACGAACGGCCTGCACATCAGCCGCGCGATCATTTCCGAGAATATCGCCTCGACCAGCGTGGCGCAGGGCGCGGGCGCGCTCGGCACCGCCTCGACCAGCAATCTGGGCGGCACCATCCAGTTCACCAGCCGCGCGCCGTCCGACACCGCCGCGCTCGCCGCCTCGGGCACCTATGGCAGCAACGACACGATCCGCGCCTTCGTCCGTGCCGACAGCGGCGATCTGGGCGGCGGCTTGAAGGGCTATCTGAGCTATTCCTATCTGACCACCGACAAGTGGAAGGGTTTCGGCAGCCAGCGCCAGCATCAGGCCAATGCCAAGATCGTGAAGGACTTCGGCGACCGGGGATCGATCACCGGCTTCTTCAATTTCTCGGATCGTCGCGAGAACGACTATCAGGACCTGAGCCTCGATATCATCAAGCGTCGCGGCTATTATAACGACAACATCACCAACGATTATCCGCTCGCGATCCTCTATGCCAAGCAGGCGACCAACGGCGCGGCGGCCGCGGCCTATGCGCGCGCCAATAACGGGTCGCTGACCGGCTTTTCCGCGCCCTATGCAGGGATCGGCATCGGCCTGCCGACCGGCATCACGCTGGACGACGGCTATTATGACGCGGCGGGGCTGCGCCGCGACTATCTGGGCGGCGTGACCTTTGCGGCCAAGCTGACCGAGGCGCTGTCGCTGACCTCGACCAGCTATTATCACCATAACAAGGGCCAGGGTTCGTGGATCACGCCCTACAGCCCGACGGTAGCGGGCGCGCCCAATGCCGATGGCACGCCGATCACCAACCCCGCGCCGCTGTCGTTCCGCACGACCGAGTACAGCCTCGACCGCGCGGGCACGATCGCCAAGCTGGCACTGACCACCGGCGCGAACAAGCTGGAACTGACCGGCTGGTATGAGAGCAACACGCTGCACCAGGCGCGTCGCCTCTATGGCATGACCGACACCGCGACGCCGAACCGCAACGCACTGGATTTCCAGAGCAATCCGATGGCGACCACCTGGAACGGCAAGTACGACACCGAGACGCTGCAATATTCGGTCGGCGACACGCTCGACATCGGCCAGCTGACCCTCAACGGCGGCTGGAAGGGGATGCGGGTCCGCAATCAGGCGAATACGCTGGCCGGCACGCTGGCACGCGGCCGGATCAAGAGCGAGGACTGGTTCCTGCCCCAGGTCGGCGCGGTGCTGCACCTGGGCAACCAGGCCGAAGTCTTCGCCAGCTATACCGAGAATATGCGCGCCTTCATCGCGGCGGCGACGGCGGCGCCCTTCTCGATCAGCCAGGCGGCGTTCAATTCGGTCGCGGGCACCGTGCGGCCTGAAAAGTCGAAGACGGCCGAAGGCGGCGTCCGCTACCGTACCGGCGGGCTGCAGCTGTCGGCGGTCGGTTATTATATCGACTTTTCCGACCGTCTTCTGACCTATTCGGTCGGCACCGCGATCCAGGGAATTCCGCCGACGCTGAACAATGTCGGCGGCGTGGAAAGCTATGGCGCGGAGGTTTCGGCCTTTTACCGCCTGACCTCGGCCTTCTCGGTGCTGGCCAGCTATTCCTACAACCATGCCACCTATCAGCAGACGGTGCGCGACGGCTCGGGCAATCTGCTCGCCGAAAAGGGGCGTTACGTCGTCGACACGCCGCAGAACATGGTCAAGGGCGAGCTGGTCTATGACGACAGCCGGTTCTTCGGCCGGGTCGGCGCGGACTATATGTCGAAGCGCTACTTCACCTATCTGAACGACCAGTCGGTCGCGGGCCGCGTGCTGGTCGATGCCAGCATCGGCTATCGCTTCCCCAAGGAATGGGGCGCCTTCTCGATCGAGGGCAGCGTGATTAACCTGACCGACAAGCGGTACATCTCGACCATCGGCACCAACGGCTACACCGCCAGCGGCGACAACCAGACGCTGCTCGCGGGCGCGCCGCGCCAGTGGTTCGTGACGCTGAAGAAGGGGTTCTGAGCCTCAACCTATCCGTATGACGCTCCCCTCCCGCAAGCGGGAGGGGATGGGGGAGGGCAGGAGTCTCACCGAGACCATCGCTTGCGGCTTGCCCCCACCCCAAACCCCTCCCCCCTGCCGGGAGGAGGGGCTTTTACACCGCCCAAGACCCGATATCCGCCTGCTCCCCGATCAACGCCAGGCCATGCGCGATCGAAGTCAGTTCCCCCCCGGTTGCGATCTTCTCGCCCCCGAAGCGCAGCTCGAACATTCGCCGGATCGCGGGCATCAGCGAGGTGCCGCCGGTCAGGAAAACCCGGTCGATCGCGCCCGCCTCGGTCGCGGCGGCGGTCAGTGCCCGGTCGACCGCCTGCTCGATCCGCGCCAGGTCGGGCGCGATCCAGCTCTCGAAATCCTTGCGGGCCACATCCGCCTGGATCGACAGGCCGCCGCCCTCGAAGCGGAACTTCGCCTCCTCCGCCGCCGACAGGTCGCGCTTCACCCGGCCGACCGCATCGTAGAGGCGGTATCCCTGCTCCTCCTCGATGATTGCGATCATCCGTCCGATGGCGTCGGGGTCGAGCGCGGCGCGGCGCAGCTTTTCCAGTTCCGCCAGCGTCTTGCGATTGCGCATCAGCGCCAGCCGCGACCAGTCGCCGAAATCGGCGAAATAACCGCGCGGAATTTCCAGGACCTTGTCGAACGAGCGATATTTTCCGCCTGCGCCCAGCAGCGGCAGGACCAGATGGTCGATCAGCTTCTGGTCGAACCGGTCGCCCGCGATCCCGACACCGGCATGGCCCAGCGGCTCGCACCGCCGATCCGCGCCGGGGGCGGCGATACGCACGACCGAAAAGTCGCTGGTGCCGCCGCCGAAATCGGCGACCAGCACGGTGGCAGGCTCGGTGATCCGCGAAGCATAGCTGAATGCCGCGCCCAGCGGTTCATAGACATAATGGATTTCGGCCCCGAGCCGCGCGAACATCGCGTCGTAACGCTGGCGGGCCAAGGCCTCGTCGGGCCGGTGCCCGGCATATTCGACCGGTCGCCCGACGACGATCCGTGTCGCCCTGCCGTCGAGCGCACCGCCGCTGCGTGCCGCCATCCGGTCCAGAAAGGCGCGACCCAGTTCCTCGAAGCGATAGCGTTTGTCGAACACGGTCGCGTGCTCGAAGACGGGCGAGGCGGCGACCGACTTGAACGACTGGATGAACCGGCTGCCGCCCGGAAAGTCGAGATATTCGGCGATGGCCCATGGCCCCGCCTCGACCTCGATCCCGTCATCCTCCCAGAAGCACAGGGCCGAACGGAAGACGGGGTCTTCGCCCTTCGGTGCCTTGAGGGGGACGAGATGCGATTCGCCCCCGTCGGCGCGGGCGACGACCGAATTGGTGGTGCCGAAGTCGATACCGAGGCTGCGGGGCGGAGTGTCGGTCATGCGGCGTCCGCTACACGATGCGGGCGCTGAGGGGAGGGGGTTTTGTTCGCGACAAGGCTCTTCTGCTCCCCCTCCCGCAGGCGGGAGGGGGGTGGGGGGGGGGGCATGAGTCTCACCGAGACCAACGCTTGTGGCCTTGCCCTCCCCCGGCCCCTCCCGCTTGCGGGAGGGGAGAAGAAGGTCAGCGTGCAGTTGTTGGCGCCTCCACCACCCCCAAATCCGGCCACCGCTCCAGCATCGCCGCCGTCACGCCGTTGGTCCAGCCGAAGCCGTCCTGCGTCGGATATTCTCCGCCGCCGCCGGGCTTGCGTTCCTCAACGTCGTATTTCTCCAGCAGCTTGCCCGTCTCGGCATAGGTGCGCGCGACGGTGGCGATCCAGCGGCGGGCGATGTCCTTGGCCAGCGCCTCATCACCGTACCGCCCCAGCCCCTCGACCGCGATCCATTGCAGCGGCGCCCAGCCATTGGGCGCATCCCATTGCTGACCGGTGCGCAGGCCCGTGGTGCGCAGGCCGCCTTCGCCGATCAGCGTGGCACGGGTCGTGGCGGCGACCGCACGCGCCTGGTCCGCGCTGGCGAGTCCGGCGAACAGCGGAAAGAGCGAGGCGGCGGTCTTCGCCCGGGTGGGCCGCCGCGCCACCCGGTCCCAGTCGGCATAGCGCTTCTCGCCCGCGACCCAGAGATAGCGATCGATCGCCGCCTTGCGCCGCGCCGCCATCTCGGTGAAGCGCTTCGCCGTCGCCGCATCTCCGGCAGCGGTCGCGCGGGCGGCGATACGGGTTTCGGCCATCCACAACAGGCTGTTGAGATCGATCGGCACGATATCGGTGGTATGAATCGTCTCCAGCCGCATCGGATCGGCCAGCCAGCGCGAACTGAAGTCCCAGCCCGATTCCGCCGCCGCCCGCAGGTCGCGCTGGACGACGCCAGCGGCACGCGGCGCGGCCTTGGCGGCGGTTTCGCGGTCCTCGCGCCAGCTTTCGTCGCGAGGGCTTTCGCGCGCATCCCAATAGCGGTTGAGCAGGCTGCCATCGGGCATCCGCACGACATGGGCGCAGGCCCCTGAGGCATTGAGGCAGCTTGTCCCCGCCATCCAGTAATCATGCTCGCGCACCAGCGCCGCCAGCCGCCGCTTCGCCAGTACGGGATCGCGATTGTCCGACAGGTCCATCATCAGCGCGAGGAAAGGCGGCTGAGACCGGCTGAGATAATAGGTCCGCGTGCCGTTGGGGACATGGCCGTAACGCTCGACCAGATCGACGAAATCGGCCAGCATCGCCTCGATCAGCGGGGCCTGACCGTCCGCTTTCAGGCCCAGCATCGTGAAATAGCTGTCCCAGTAATAAATCTCCTGGAACCGGTCGCCGGGCACGACATAGCCATGGTCGAGCCCCAGCGCCGACGATCCCGTCACCGGCGCAAAAGGCGCGCGGCCCAGGATCGGCCAGAGTTCGCGGATTCGCTCGCGGAGCGGCGGCTTTCCTTGCGTGTCGCCGCGCACCGAGAAATATTGGTGGACGAAGGCGGCCAGCGCCGCCTTACCGACCGGCTTTTCGCGGGCATAGGCGGCCATGATCGCTTTCGGGTCCTCGCGCGGCACCGCGTCGGCAAAGGTCTTGCCGTCGGGAAACACCTGCGCCTCCTGCACCGCGCCGAAGAGCGGGCCATAAATATCGGCAGGGGAGGGCGGCGCGTTCTGCGCCTGGAGCAGCAGGGCCAGTGCGGGCAGCAGGACCAGCGGGCGCAAGCGGTTGGCGATCATCATCCTCTCCTGATTATTCGGCCTGATTATTCGGCGCGCGCGGCGCGGGGCAGCAGGACGCTGGCGGACAGGCCGCCGCCCGGTGCTTCGTCCAGGACTAGCCGACCGCCATGCAGTTCGGCCAGTTCGCGCGCGATCGCCAAGCCGAAGCCATGTCCGTCGCCACGCTCGTCCAGCCGCGCACCGGCTTGCGTCGCGCGAAGCCGGTCGGCCTGGGGGATGCCGGGGCCGTCATCGGTGACGCTGAGGCGAACCTGCCGCCCCTCCACCATCGCCGCGATGGTCACTTGGCTGCGGGCATGGCGGGCGGCATTGTCGACCAGATTGCCCGCCACCTCGTCCAGATCCTGCGCGTCCATCGTGACCGACAGATCGTCGGCGATGTCGGTGGTGATGCGCACGCCGCGTTCGGCATGGATGCGTGCGATCGCATCGGCAAGGTCGGCCATTGCGGGGCGCAGCAGCGTTGCGGCGCGACTCGTGCCCAGCTGCACCCGCGCGCGCGCGAGGTGGTGGCGGATGGTGTCATCGATCCGCGCGACCTGCGCGGCGCGGGGCGGATCGTCCGCCAGATCGAGCGCCAGCGTCGCCACCGGCGTCTTGAGCGCATGCGCCAGATTGGCCGCCGAGGCGCGGGCGGCCGCCAGCGCGCGCTCGCTGTCGGCGGTCAGCGCGTTCAGCTCGGCGGCGAGCGGCTGGAGTTCGGCAGGCTGATCCTCGTCGACGCGGGTCCGCTCGCCGGTACGGATGGCGGCGACCTGTTCGCGCAGCCGCCGTAAGGGGCGCAGGCCGAGCCGCAGCTGGATCAGGCTGGCGGCGGCGAGCAGCACGCCCAGCCCCGCCAGCATCGCGAGCAGCGGCACCAGCGCGGCACGGATCGGCCGCGCGACGACCGCGCGCGGCGCGGCGGCGGTGATCGTCACCGCCCCGCGTGTCGAGGGGATGGTGACCTGTCGGGCATGGACGCGGACGCCCTGTTCGGTGCGGCCCTCGGCGGGGCGGGGCGGCTCGACGAGCGTGGGACCGCCGGGCGGAGGGGCAGGGGGCCGACCGCCCTCGACAGGCCCCGGCGGATGCGGCGCGGCGAGTGGCGGAAAGTCGCCCGATCCGATCACCCCGTCCGGTCCCGCGATCCGCCAGCGCCAGCCGGGTTCGGGCTCCAGCAAACCGCGTCGCTGGTCGATGCGCCCCCGGTCCACCTTACCCTGTCTGTCGACGGCCGACGCCAGCACGGCGATCTCCGAATCGAGCCTCTGGTCCAGCCCGCGCGTGACGATCCCCTCCAGCGCCCCCGCCAGCCCCCAGCCCGCCAGCAGCAACGCTGCCAGAATCGCCGCGCCCGAAATCAGGATCATCCGGCCATGTATCGACTGGGGCAGCCTCACGCCGCGTCTCCGGCGGTCAGGCGATAGCCCATGCCCCGCACCGTCTCGATCAGGTCGGCACCGATCTTCTTGCGCAGGCGGCCGACGATCACCTCCAGGCTGTTGGAATCGACATCGGCATCGCCTTCATAGACGCGCTCCAGCAGTTCCAGCCGGGGAATGACCGCCTCCTTGCGCAGCATCAGCGCGGACAGGACGCGCCACTCGAACGCGGTCAGCTTCAGCGGCAGGCCGTCCAGCTCGAACTGCCCGGTCTGGCTGTCGAAGGAGAGGGGCCCGCAGGTCAGGCGCGGCTGGGCATGGCCCGCCGCACGGCGGACCAGCGCGCGCAGGCGCATGACCAGTTCCTCGATGCGGAAAGGCTTGGTCAGATAATCGTCCGCGCCCGCCTTGAACCCGGCCACCTTGTCCGACCAGCCATCGCGTGCGGTCAGGATCAGCACGGGCAGGGCGCGACCCGCCTCTCGCCATTGACGCAACAAGGTCATGCCGTCCCCATCGGGCAGGCCCAGGTCGAGCACGGCGGCGTCATAGATTTCGGTATCGCCCGCATGGCCGGCATCGACGCCGCTGTCGAACAGGTCGACCGCGCATTGCTCGGCACGCAAGGCTCGCGCGATGGCGGGGCCCAGTGCGGGATCATCCTCGACCAGCAGAATCCGCATGACGTGTCCGTTATCCCCTTATCGCCCCGCTATCGTCGCATAGCCTAAACCCAATCTGAACCGCGCGGTTCAGCGGGCATCGGGGCGAATCACCTAAAAGCATCTCCATCAACCAAGGAGATCGACAATGTCTCGTTTCCATATTCCGACCCCCCGCTTGCAGGGCAAGGCACCGCTGGCCGCCGCCGCTGCGGTCCTGATCGCACTGGGTGCTGGCGGTGGCGCCGCCGCCGTCTCGATGACCCGGCCCAGCGTCACCATGGCGCCGACCGTCCAGACGCCGATCGCCAAGCTGGCCTCGACCAGCGGCGTCGTCACCGCCAAGGGGCGGGTGGCCGAAGTCTTCGGCGACCGTTTCGTGGTGCAGGACGGCACCGGCCGGGCGATGGTCGCCAGCAACCGCGACGCGATGCCGGCGGTCGGCAGCAATGTGATGGTGCAGGGCCGCTATGACGACGGCATCATGCACGCCCAATATCTGGTTGGCCCGCAGGGGACGGTCACCCCGGTCGGCCCGCCTCCGCCCCCGCCGGGCGGTCCGCGTGGCCCCGATGGCGGCCCCGGTGGCCCGCGTGGTGACGGCCCGCCGCCGCCTCCGCCGCCCCCCGGCGGTCCGGGCGGACCCGGTGCCCCGGGTGGTCCGGGCGCCCCGCCGCCGCCCCCGCCGGGTGGTTGCGCACCGGGTGCCGTGCCCCCGCCACCTCCGCCTGCGCCGGTGAACGGTGCGGCACCACAGGGTGCGCCGGTTCCGCCGCCCCCGCCGCCCGCCGGTGCTCCGGCTCCTGCCCCCACCGGGGCGGTGCGTCCGGCGCGGTGATCGGGATTTGACGAAGACGCCTTCCGGCTTTGGTCGGGGGGCGTTTTTGTCTTGGGGCAAGGTAGTGGCGTGGCCTTCGACTTCGCTCAGGCTGAACGGGTTTCAGTACCTATGTCCGTTCAGCCTGAGCGAAGTCGAAGGCCAAGGGAATCCCGCCCCCACAAGGAACCTTCGCCCCTCCCACCCTTTAGCTCCCCATGCGCTGGCTTCGATCGCTCGACATTCCGGCCGAATGGCTGTGGCTCCAAAACGTAACAATCATTGCGGTCGCGATCCTGGTCGCCGTGCTGGTGCATAGCATCGCGATGCGGATCGCCGGGCACGCCGCGCGGCGGACGGCCAGCCAGAGCGACGATCTGGTCCTGGCCCATATCCGTCAGCCCCTGCGCTGGGTCGCGATCGCCATCGCGGTCAGCTTCGCGATGCGTCTCGTTCCGATGTCGAGCGACGGGCGTGAAATCTGGCGGCAGGCCTTGGGTTTCTGTGTGCCCGCCCTGCTCGGCTGGCTGGCGGTATCCGCGCTGCGCGCGCTTCAGGGCGTGGTCTATCTGCGCGCGGATATCAGCGTCGAGGACAATCTCCGCGCCCGGCGAAAGCGGACGCGGGCGGAGATATTGGGGCGGATCGGCATCTTCCTGATCGTGTTCCTGACCGTCTGCCTGATGCTGCTCAGCGTGCCGGGCATCCGCACCATCGGCGTCACGCTGATGGCCTCGGCGGGTATCGCAGGGTTGGTCGTCGGTGCCGCCGCGCAGCCTGCGCTCAAGAACCTGATCGCGGGCGTGCAGATGGCCTTTACCGAGCCGATCCGCCTCGACGATGTGGTCATCATCGACAATGAATGGGGGCGGATCGAGCAGATCCACCTGACCTTCGTCGTGGTCCGCATCTGGGACGAGCGGCGGCTGGTCGTGCCCGTCGCCAAGTTCCTGGAGAACAGCTTCCAGAACTGGACGCGCGAGACCAGCCAGTTGCTGGGATCGGTCTTCTGGTATCTCGATCCGGCGGCAGACATTCCACGCCTGCGCGAGAAGATGGGTCAGCTGGTCGAGGCCAGCCCGCGCTGGGACCGGCGGTTCTTCAACATGCAGGTGACGGATGTGAAGCCGGACTCGATCGAGGTGCGCGGCCTGATGACCGCGCGCGATGCCGCGATCGCGTTCGATCTGCGCTGTGAGATTCGGGAAGGGTTGCTGGACTATATCCGGCGCGAGATGCCGGAGGCCTTGCCCCGGCGACGGCTGGAGCACCATCCGCAAATTCCTCCCGTGCAAGGGGAAGTGGCAGGGCGTCAGCCCTGACGGAGGGGTGTCACGCTATCGAGAGGGGGACACCCCTCCGACGCGCTATGCGCGCCACCTCCCCTTAAAGGGGAGGAATTTTTAGGATGCCGCCGCCTCGATCGCCTTGGCTTCTTCCTTCACCCCATCCCCGCGCAGCGCGGCGAGGAAAAGTTCGCACCACCAGAACACGTCCTCGCGCCGGACATTGTCGATCAGGCTTTCCCAGCGCCGGATACGCTCGGCGCGCGGCATGGCCAGCGCCTGGACGATCGCGTCGGACATTTCCTCGGCGCTGTACGGGTTGATGAGCACCGCGTCCTTCAGCTGCTCGGCGGCACCGGCGAAGCGCGACAGGATCAGCACGCCGGGGTCTTCCGGGTCCTGCGCCGCGACATATTCCTTGGCAACCAGGTTCATCCCGTCGCGCAAAGGCGTGACCAGCCCGATCCGCGCCGCGCGGTAGATGCCCGCCAGCACCGGCCGGGGAAAGCCCTTGTTGACGTAGCGGATCGGTACCCAGTCGATATCGGCATATTCGCCGTTGATCCGCCCCGACAGCGAATCGAGATTGGCGCGAATCTCCTGATAGGTATTCACCTTCTCGCGGCTGGGCGGTGCGATCTGAAGCATATAGACCAGCGCCCGCCGTTCCGGATTCTGTGCCAGGAAGCGCTCGTAACCCAGGAAACGCTCGGCCAGTCCCTTGGAATAATCCAGCCGGTCGACGCCGACGATCAGGCTGCGCCCCGTGGCCGACATATACATGCGCTCGCGCGCGAAACGGGCATCATGGCCGTTCGCGGCGTCCTCGAACTCCCGGGTCTCGATGCCGATCGGCGCGCGGATCGCCTGGATCGTCTTGCCGTTCCACGTCACTTCGCCATTCTCGCCGAGCGTCCCGCCCAGTTCCTTGGTCACATAGTCACGGAAGCTGTCCAGCCAGTCCTCGGTATGGAAACCCACCACGTCATAGGCGAACAGCGACTCGACCAGTTTGCGATGGCTGGGCAGCGACATCAGCAGCCGTACCGGCGGCCACGGGATGTGGAGGAAAAAGCCCATCCGGTTCTTGAACCCCCGCTTGCGCAGGTCGCGGCCCAGCGGGATCAGATGATAGTCATGCACCCAGACCAGATCGTCCGGCTCGATCAGCGGCTGCACCGTTTCGGCGAAGCGATCGTTGACGCGGGCATAGCCGGAATCGAAATCACGCTCGAACTCGGTCAGGTCGATCCGGTAGTGGAAGAGCGGCCAGAGCGTCCGGTTGGCGTAACCGTTATAATATTCGTCGATATCCTGCTCTTCCAGGTCGATGGTGGCAGTCGTCACGCCGCCGCCCTGCTGGAAGTTGATATGGCCGCTGAACTGGTCGGTGGTTTCCCCCGACCAGCCGAACCAGATGCCGCCCTGTTCGCGCAAGGCGGCGAGGAGTGCGACCGCCAGCCCGCCCTGATTTCCGCCCGGCCCGGTGGTGGGCGGCTGGACCCGGTTCGAGATGACGATCAGGCGACTCATCGCACGGCACTCCATGGTTTACTCAGCAGGACGGCGCAGTTGATCAGGCCGACCAGCGAATAGGTTTGCGGATAATTCCCCCACAGCTCGCCCGTATTCGGGTCGATATCCTCGGACAGAAGCCCGGCGGGGGTGCAGCGCGCCACCATCTCCTCGAACAGCGCGCGGGCGTCCTCATGACGCCCGGTGACATACAACGCTTCGATCAGCCAAAAAGTGCAGACATTGAAGGCGGTATGCGGCAGGCCGAAGTCATCCTCGGTCGCATAGCGCAGCATGTGGCTGCCCCGGCGTAGTCCCTTTTCGACCGCATCCAGCGTCGAGCGGAAGCGGGGATCGTCGGGCGACAGGAAGCGCAGGTCGAGCAGCTGGATGATGCTGGCGTCCAGATCGTCGCCGCCGAAGGTCGCCGACATGCGCTGCGTTTCCTCGCGCCACGCCGATTGCTCGATCGTCTCGCGCATCAGGTCAGCCCGCTCCTGCCAGAAGGCGCGGCGTTCCTCCAGGCCCAGCGCCTGCGCGGCGTTGGCGAGGCGGTCGCACGCCGCCCAGCACATGGCGGCGGAATAGGTATGGACGTGGCTCTTGGTGCGCAGTTCCCACAGCCCCGCGTCCGGCTGGTCGTATTTGGCCCAGGCCCGTTCGCCGACGCGCTCCAGCGAGTGGAAGTCCTCGACGCCCGACATGCGGAACAGGCGGGTGTCGAAGAACGCCTGCACGTCGGACAGCACGATCTGGCCGTACGCATCGTGCTGGATCTGCTCATAGGCCTGGTTGCCGATGCGCACCGGTCCCATCGCGCGATAGCCGGGGAGCTTGGTCTCGATCCGCTCGACCAGGGTCGCTTCGCCACCGACGCCGTAAAGCGGCTGGATATGTCCGCCGCGCGCGGCATCGACGATATTGCGGAGATATTCCAGATACCCCTCCAGCACGTCTAGCGCACCCAATCGGTTGAGCGCCTGTACCGTGTAATAGGCGTCGCGAATCCAGCAGTAGCGATAGTCCCAGTTGCGCCCCGAATCGGCATGTTCGGGCAGCGAGGTCGTCAGCGCGGCGACGATCGCGCCGGTTTCCTCATGCTGGCACAGCTTCAGCGTGATCGCGGCGCGGATGACCACCGCCTGCCACTCGACGGGGGTGGCGAGACCGCGCACCCAGTGATGCCATTCATGGGTGGTGCGCTCCAGCATGGCGCGGCTCGCCTCGCTGAGCACGCCTGCAAAGCTCTCGTCCGGGCCGAGGAACATGTGGATCGGGCGTTCGAGGCGGAACCATTGTTCGGCGGCGATATGGCCGACCGGTGCGTCGGTGGTCAGGCGCAGCGTCTGCTGGGTCATCAGATAGCGGATATGGTTGGACCCCTGGGTCCGCTCGGTCGGATTGCCCCAGTCGGTGGCCACGCGGAGCGCGATGCGAATACGCGGAGAGCCGATCGGCCGGACGATCCGCACATAGCTGGTCGGGCGGTAGACGCGGCCCTCACGCGAGAAGCGCGGGCAGAAATCGGTGATCTCGATGCCGTTGCCCCGGTCGTCCATATGCGTGGTGACCAGGATCGGCGTGTTGCGCAGATAGCCTTGCGTGGTCGAGACCCGGTCCTCCAGGTCGATCGCCCAATAGCCGGTCTCCGGCTCGCCATCGCCGAGCAATGCGCAAAAGGCCGGGTCGCCATCGACGCGCGGCACACAGCCCCAGACGAAGCGGCCTGCCGAATCGACCAGCGCGGAAACCTGGCAATTGCCGATCGGCCAGAGGTTCATGTCCTGTTGCATTACTTGGCATTCTCCAGCGCTTGGGCGAGCCATATATGGACGGCGGCGACATCGGGCAGGCGGTAACGGGCGGCGGTCTGACGCATCGGGCCGACCAGCACACCCGCGCCGCCCAGCGCGGCGGCGGCGGCGAAGCCGTCCTCGTCGGTCACGTCGTCGCCGAAGAAGATCGGGACCGTGCCCTGCATCGCGGGGGCCTGCATCAGCGTCTCGATCGCCCGGCCTTTGTCGCCGGGCAGGCGGATCTCGACCATCATCTTGCCGGGTTGCAAGGTCAGGCCGTGACGCTCGGCGATGGCGGTGGCTTCGCGGATCGCGAGCGGTTCGGCTTGCGGATTGCGGCGATAATGGAGGCCCGCACCGAAGCTCTTGGTTTCGAAATACAGGTCGTTGGCCTCGGCGACGGCGCGCATTTCGTCGGTCGCGGTGGCAAGATGGTCGGGCTTGTCGGGCTGGACATGGCCGTCCTCCGGCGAGCGGCGTTCGGCGCCGTGACTCCCAGCGAGGGTGAAATGCTCGGCTTGGGGGCCGAACAGCGCGTCGAGCTGTGCGATCGAACGGCCGCTGACGATGGCGAGACGGCCCGGCATATGTGCGGCCAGCGCGTCCAGCCGGTCGGCGAGCTCGGTGCTGACATGCACCCCCTCCGGGTTGTCGGCGAGGTCGACCAGCGTGCCGTCGAAGTCGAGGAACAGGCTGTCGGTGGCGGACAGGCGGGGCGGGGGCGGGGCAAGGTCGGCCAGCATGGGCGAAAGCATAGCGGATGCGGACATGCCAAGTGAACCCATCCCCGCCGCTGGCGTTCCGCTGCGCTGCCGAAATGATTACGGAAGGGGGGGCGCCGGGAGAACAAGCAGGTTCCATCGCTGGAGTCTGGGCGCACCCCCTCCCGCAAGCGGGAGGGGGATGGGGGAGGGGCCTTTCCACGGGCGACGTCGCTTGTGGCTTTTCCCTCCCCCGGCCCAGTTTCAGGTAAACGATGCCCCGCATCGTTTAGGTCATGCCGGGGGCATGACCGACCTGAAACTCGCTTGCGGGAGGGGAGAAGAAGGGGGCTGGCGGTGTGGATCAATTCCGGCGCTTGCCGCTTGGCACACCCCCTCCCGCAGGCGGGAGGGGGATGGGGGGAGGGTCGTTCCCACGGGCGACATCGCTTGTGACTTTCCCTCCCCCAACCCCTCCCGCCTGCGGGAGGGGAGTAAGAAGAAAAAAGGGCTGGCGATCGCTCGCCAGCCCCTCTTTTCCGAACCTTGGATACAGGCCTTAGTACACCCGCTTCTTCGGCTTGATATACTCGATATCGTCGGTCAGCGTGTAATCATGCACCGGGCGATAGTCGATCTCGACCCCGCCGCCCTGGCCGCCCCATCCGTCGAAGGTCGCGACGGTGTGCTTCATCCAGTTGGCGTCGTCGCGATCGGGGAAGTCCTCGTTCACATGCGCGCCGCGGCTTTCCTTGCGGTTCAGCGCCGATTCCATCGTCACGACCGCCTGGCTGATCAGATTGTCCAGCTCCAGCGTCTCGACCAGATCGGTGTTCCAGATCAGCGAGCGATCCTTGATGCCGATGTCCTTCATCCGGTCATAGGTGGCGCGGATCATCTGGCGGCCTTCGGTCAGCAGCTCGTCGGTACGGAACACGGCGCAGTGGCGCTGCATCGTCTTCTGCATCTCGCTGCGCACCGAGGCGGTGGTCGAGCTGCCGGCGGCGTTGCGGAAGTGGTCCAGGCGGCCCAGCGCCAGCTCTTCCGAACCGGCGGGCAGCGGCGCATGCGGCGTGCCGGGCTTCAGCGTGTCCTTGATGCGCAGGCCGGTCGCACGGCCGAACACGACGAGGTCGATCAGCGAGTTGGAGCCCAGGCGGTTCGCGCCGTGCACCGATACGCAGGCCGCTTCGCCGACCGCGAACAGGCCGGGGACGACCGAATCCGGGTTGCCGTCCTTCAGGCGGACGACTTCGCCGTGATAGTTGGTCGGAATGCCGCCCATATTATAGTGGACGGTCGGCGTGACGGGCAGCGGCTGGCGGGTCAGGTCGACACCGGCGAAGATCTTGCCGGTCTCGGTGATGCCGGGCAGGCGCTCGGCCAGGACCTTCGGGTCGATATGATCGAGATGGAGGTAGATATGATCCCCCTCCTTGCCGACGCCGCGCCCTTCGCGGATTTCCATCGCCATCGAACGCGACACGACGTCGCGGCTGGCGAGATCCTTGGCCGACGGCGCATAGCGCTCCATGAAGCGCTCGCCCTCGGAGTTGGTCAGGTAGCCGCCTTCGCCACGCGCACCCTCGGTGATGAGGACGCCCGCGCCGTAGATGCCGGTCGGGTGGAACTGCACGAACTCCATGTCCTGGAGCGGCAGGCCTGCGCGCAGCACCATGCCGCCGCCGTCACCCGTGCAGGTGTGCGCCGAGGTGGCCGAGAAATAGCAGCGGCCATAGCCGCCGGTCGCCAGCACGACGTTATGCGCGCGGAACCGGTGGATCGAGCCGTCTTCCATGCACAGCGCGATGACGCCGCGGCAATTGCCCTGATCGTCCATGATCAGGTCGAGCGCGAAATATTCGATGAAGAAGTCCGCGTCATACTTCAGCGACTGCTGGTACAGCGCGTGCAGCATGGCGTGGCCGGTACGGTCGGCGGCGGCGCAGGTGCGCTGCGCAGGCGGACCCTCGCCCATATTCTGCATCATGCCGCCGAAGGGGCGCTGATAGATCTTGCCCTCTTCGGTGCGGCTGAACGGCACGCCCGCATGCTCCAGCTCGTACACGGCGGCGGGCGCCTCGCGGCACAGATATTCGATCGCGTCCTGGTCGCCCAGCCAGTCCGACCCCTTGACGGTGTCGTACATGTGCCAGGTCCAGTGGTCCGGACCCATGTTGCCCAGCGAGGCGGCGATGCCGCCCTGCGCGGCAACGGTATGGCTGCGCGTCGGGAACACCTTGGTGATGCAGGCGGTCTTCAGACCCGCCTCGGCGATACCCATGGTGGCGCGCAGGCCCGAGCCGCCCGCACCCACGACGACGGCGTCATAGGTGTGGTCGATGATCTTGTAGGCGGCAGCGGACATCAGGCAGCGGCTCCGAAGGCGATCTTGAGGATCGAGAAGATGGCGACGGCGGCGATCGTGAAGACGAACAGGTTCATGACGACGAGCATCGCGACCCGGTTCTGGTCCTGCTCGTAATCCTCGATCACGACCTGGAGGCCGAGGCGCATGTGATAGAAGACCGAGGCGACCAGCATCACCATCGGGATGGCGGCCCAGGGATTGGCCAGCCACAGCCGCATCGCGGCATAGTCGTAGGAAGGCTGACGCAGGATCGAGATCAGCAGCCAGACGACCAGCAGGAAGTTCGATCCCGCCGTCAGGCGCTGGTTCAGCCAGTGATGGGTGCCCGACTTGGCCGAGCCCAGGCCGCGCACGCGGCCGATCGCGGTTCCGGAACGCATCACTTGATCCCCAGATAGAGCCAGAAGGCCACCGTCATTACGACGGCGAAGATGATGGTGGCTTGCGCCTGCAGCTTGTTCGACTTCAGCTCGAAGCCCGCCCCCACATCCATGAACAGGTGGCGGATGCCGTTGGCCATGTGCTGGAACAGCGAGGCGGTCAGGCCGATGCCGACCACATAGCCCAGGATGTTCAGCTTGCCCGACGATACGGTGAAGACGTCGCGGAACGTCGCATAGCTTTCGGGACCGGCAGCGATAGCCGCCAGGAACCAGACGAGAAGCGCCGCGCCCACGGTCGCCATGCCCGTGCCGGTGGCACGATGCAGAATGGAGACCAGCATGTTGGGACCCCATTTCCAGATCTGGAGGTGCGGGGAGAGCGGGCGTGCGGTGTTGCGGGCGGCCAAGGGCAGATCCTCGAACAGTCTAAAGTCGGGCTGGTTTGCGGATACGCCTATGGTGAAGACGTCGTCAGGATGCAAGCCGCGAGGCGAGATTCGTGCCCTGAGGCGATGGGAACGGCAGGAGGCGAACGCGGCTAACCCGCCCTTAACGCTTTGCGCGGCACAGTCGGCGCGATCACGTTCCGATTGCCTGAAAGCGGAAGCCGATATGCCCGAGCGGGAAAATAATGTTGCCAGGACCGATCTGCCGCCGCCCACCGAGATTACCGCGGGGATCGATCTCGACGCGCGGGTTCGTGCCTTCGACGGAGGCGACGGCTCGCTGACGCGCCTCGCCGCCGATCTCTGGCCTGCCATCGAGGCGCGCGCTGATGAGGTGACCGAGGCGTATTGGAATCACTGGCGCCTTGCCAATCCGGGGGAGCCCGACTGGACCAAGCTGGACCGCGAGCGGCAGCTGACGGCAGGGCGCGCCTATCTGCGCAACCGCTTTTGCAATCTGTCGGGACGCGACTGGGTCGAGTCGCTGGGGCGTTCGGTCGCCTCGGCCTATGGCGCCGGGGTGCCGCCGATGGATGTGCTGGCCATGTCCTGCGCCAGCGACCGGGCGGCGTTGAAGGTGCTGCTGCAAGAGGTGCCCCTCGACGACCCGCGCCGCGAGGTGATGATCGACACGCTGCTCCGCCTGTTCGGCATGGAGACCGAGCTGACCGTCGAGCTATTCGCGGGCTTTGCCGACTGGAGCGCCGAGCGCGAGCGCGAGCGGCTGGCGGGGGACTTCCGCAACGGCATCGCCGCGGTGGTGGAAAATGCGTCGGTCGAGGGGCAGGATCTGCGACGCCAGGCGCAGGAGGCGTCGATGTCGACGCGCGGGATGCTGGGCAAGTCGAGCGAAGTCGCCGCCGCCGCCGAACAGTCGGCCGTCGCGATGCGCGAGGCGGCACAGACCGCCGCCGGGCTGATCCGCGCGATCGAGGATGCCCGGACCGAGGTCGACCAGGCTGCCGATGTTGCCAACCGCGCCGCCGATCAGGCAGGGCAGGCGGTCGGCATGTCGGAGATGTTGTCCGACCATGCCAAGTCGATCGAATCGATCCTGGGCCTGATCCGCGACATCGCCGGGCAGACCAACCTCCTTGCGCTCAACGCCACCATCGAGGCGGCGCGCGCGGGCGATGCGGGCCGGGGCTTCGCGGTCGTCGCGCAGGAGGTGAAGAGCCTCGCCAGCCAGACCGCGCGCGCCACCGACGACATCGCCACCAAGATCGCCGCGATCCAGGCCGCGACCCGCTCGACGGTCGAGACCAACGCCTCGATCAAGGCCACGGTCCATGAGGTGCAGGTCTCGGCCGAGCGCATCCGCCACGCCATGGAGGCGCAGGCTCAGACCGTCACCGCGATCACGGCGGCGGTCGACGAAACCGCTTTGGCCGCCGACTCGATGTCGCACACCATCGCCGCGATCCGCCAGGATACCGAGCATGTCGCGCAGGAGATCGACCGGGTCGGGCGCGGCTTCGACCATCTCGATACGCAGCTGGGCGACCTGAAGACTAGCGCCAGCCAGTTCGTCGCGCGAGTCGCGGCCTGATCCCTGATCCTCCCCGGTCACGGGGAGGTGGCAGGGCGTAGCCCTGACGGAGGGGGGCTTCCTCAACGGGTACCCCTAGCGGCACGCCCCCTCCACCACCGCTTCGCGGCGGTTCCCCTCCCCGTGCCGGGGAGGATCGATCCAGCTGGTTGACGCATCGGCCCTCGCCCGGCACGGCAGGGGCATGACGACGATATTGGTAACGGGCAGCAGCCGAGGCATCGGCGCAGCCATCGCATCGAGCCTGGGCGACCTGCCCGACACGCGGGTCCTGGGCCATGCCACACGCACCGGCATCGCGACGGACCTGTCGGAGGAGGGCGCCGCCGCGCGGCTCTGGGCCGCCGCGCTGGCCGAAGCGGGCGGCGCGATCGACATCCTTGTCAACAATGCCGGGATTTTCGAGGCCAGCCCGCTCGACGCCGATGACTGGTCGGACAGCTGGGCGCGGACCATGCAGATCAACCTGACCGCCTCGGCCGAGCTGTGCCGCCTGGCCGTGCTGCACTGGCAGGGGCGGGGCGTCGGGGGCCGCATCGTCAACATCGCCAGTCGCGCCGCCTATCGCGGCGACTCGCCCGCCCACTGGCATTATGCCGCGTCCAAGGGCGGTATGGTCGCGATGACCAAGACCATCGCGCGGGGCTATGCCGCGCAAGGAATCCTGGCCTTCGCCGTTTGCCCCGGCTTCACCATGACCGGCATGGCGGACGATTATCTGGCCAGCCGGGGCGGCGACAAGCTGCTCGCCGACATTCCGCTGGGCCGGGTCGCCAGCCCTGAGGAAGTCGCCACAACCGTCCGTTTCCTGTGCATCGACGCACCCCCTTCGATGACCGGCGCGGTCCTCGACTTGAATGGAGCCAGCTATGTCCGCTGACAGCTGGAAGCTGACCCTGCCCTGCACCCGCGACGAGGCGGAGGCGATCGACGCCGCCGACGACCTGGCGATCGAGGCGGTTATCATGACCACCGAGGAGGTGGAGGACGATCGCGAGCATTGGCGACTCGACGCCTATTTCGAGGCCGAGCCAGATGCCGCCACCATCGAAGCGATCCGCGCGCTGGTGCCGAGCGCGGGCGACCATCCCGCCACGGTCGAGCATCTGGCGGCGCAGGACTGGGTGACGATGAGCCAGGCGGGGCTGGCGCCGCTCTCGGTCGGGCGCTTCTTCGTCCACACCGGCGACGAGGCGGTGCCGGAGGGCTTGCGCGGTTTCCATATCCCGGCGGGCCGGGCATTCGGCACCGGGCATCACGAGACCACCAGCGGTTGCCTCGCGATGCTCGACGGGATGGCTTCGCAGACGGTTGGGAACGCCATCGATGTCGGCACCGGCACCGGCCTGCTCGCCTTTGCGGCGCGGCATCTCTGGCCCGAGGCCAAGGTCGTCGCGACCGATATCGACCCCATCGCGATCGACGTGACCGCCGAGAATGCGGCGATCAACGGCGTGGACGGCGTCGAGCTGATCGTCGCCGATGGGGCGCTGGCCGACCCGATCATGGCGGGCGCGCCCTATGATCTGGTCATTGCCAATATCCTGGCCGGTCCGCTGATCTCCATGGCGCCCGAACTGGCGGCGATCGCGGGATCGGGGGCGACTCTGGTGCTGGCGGGCCTGCTGGAGACGCAGCGCGCCGATGTGGTCGCCGCCTATGAGGCGTGCGGTTGTGCGCTGGAGACGGTCGACCGGCGCGGCGACTGGAGCGTGTTGCGGTTGCGGGCGGGAGCGGAGCGATTCGTGCCGAACGCGCCTTTCGATCCCAAGGGGCGGAACGGCTGGGCGTTGGATATCTGACCTTCTTTACTCCCCTCCCGCAGGCGAGTTTCAGGTCGGTCATGCCCCCGGCATGACCTAAACGATGCGGGGCATCGTTTACCTGAAACTGGGCTGGGGGAGGGCAAGGCCACGAGCGATGGTCTCGGTGAGACTCCCAACCCTCCCCCCAACCCCCTCCCGCCTGCGGGAGGGGGAGCTTAGTTCACCCTCCTTCCCCTTACGAAAACGGAAATCCCCGCGATTGCCATCCCCTACGCCAGTCGGGCATAAGCCCCGGCAAAGACGTAAGGAGAGGTCATGGCATCGACGATGGTCGAACTGGAACGCCGCCGCGAAGGCGCGCGGGCCGGTGGTGGCGAAAAGCGCGTCGCCGCGCAGCACGCCAAGGGCAAGCTGACCGCGCGCGAGCGGCTCGATGTGCTGCTGGACGAGGGCAGCTTCGAGGAACTCGACATGTTCGTCGAGCATAACTGCACCGACTTCGGCATGACCGAACAGGTCATCCCCGGCGACGGCGTCGTGACCGGCTCGGGCACGATCAACGGGCGGCTGGTCTTCGTCTTCAGCCAGGACTTCACCGTCTTCGGCGGCTCGCTCTCCGAGCGCCATGCGCAGAAGATCTGCAAGATCATGGACATGGCGATGAAGGTCGGCGCGCCCGTCATCGGCCTGAACGACAGCGGTGGTGCGCGCATCCAGGAGGGCGTGGCTAGCCTCGGCGGTTATGCCGAGGTGTTCCAGCGCAACGTGCTGGCATCGGGCGTGGTGCCGCAGCTCAGCCTCATCATGGGCCCTTGCGCGGGTGGCGCGGTCTACAGCCCGGCGATGACCGACTTCATCTTCATGGTGAAGGATTCGAGCTATATGTTCGTCACCGGACCCGATGTGGTGAAGACGGTGACGAACGAGGTCGTCACCCAGGAAGCGCTCGGCGGCGCGGTGACGCACACGACGAAGACCGGGGTCGCCGACGTCGCGTTCGAGGACGATATCGAGGCGCTGCTGGCGGCGCGCGACTTCATCGACTTCCTGCCCGCCAACAATCGCGAAGGCGTGCCCGAGCGGCCGACCGCCGACGCCTGGGACCGTATCGAGGAAAGCCTCGACACGCTGATCCCGGCCAGCGCCAACCAGCCCTATGACATGCACGAGCTGATCGCCAAGGTCGTCGACGAGGGCGATTTCTTCGAGGTGCAGCCCGCCCACGGCGCCAACATCATCACCGGTTTCGGCCGGATCGAGGGGCGGACGGTCGGTTTCGTCGCCAACCAGCCGATGGTGCTGGCGGGCGTGCTCGACATCAATGCCAGCCGCAAGGCGGCGCGCTTCGTGCGCTTCTGCGACGCGTTCGAGATTCCGATCGTGACCTTCGTCGACGTACCCGGCTTCCTGCCCGGTACCGCCCAAGAGCATAACGGCATCATCAAGCATGGCGCCAAGCTGCTCTTCGCCTATGCCGAGGCGACGGTGCCGAAGATTACGGTCATCACCCGCAAGGCTTACGGCGGCGCGTACGACGTGATGGCGTCCAAGCATCTGCGCGGCGACCTCAACTATGCCTGGCCGACCGCCGAAATCGCAGTGATGGGCGCCAAGGGCGCGGTCGAGATCATCTTCCGCGGCAAGACGCCGGAGGAAATCGCCGAGCGCACGGCCGAATATGAGGCACGCTTCGCCAACCCGTTCGTGGCGGCCAGCAAGGGCTTTGTCGACGAGGTGATCCAGCCGCACTCGACCCGCCGCCGTATCGCCTTGGGTCTGCGCAAGCTGCGCAACAAGGACCTCGCGAACCCGTGGAAGAAGCATGACAATCTGCCGCTCTGAGCTGGTCGCGGGCGGGGGAGCCCTCCCCCATCCCCTCCCGCCTGCGGGAGGGGAGAAGCTCTGGGCGAGAGCTGCCCCCAAACACGCCCCTCCCGCAAGCGGGAGGGGATGGGGGAGGGCTGGCGCTCTCGTCACGCAAACCGATCGGAAGCGCGCATGACCCTGGGCCATCTCAACCATATCGGCATCGCCACCCCTTCGATCGACAAGACGGTCGAAACCTATCGCCATATCCTGGGTGCCAACGCGATCGGTGCGCCGTTCGACCTGCCGCCGCAGGGTGTGCGGGTGTGCTTCATCGACGCGCCGAATACGCAGATCGAACTGATCCAGCCGCTGGACGAAAGCTCGCCCATCGCCAACTTCCTCAGGAAGAACCCGGCGGGTGGACAGCATCACCTCTGCTTCGAGGTGGCCGACATGGCCGCCGCCGTCGCCGAGCTTCAGGAAAAAGGCGCGACGCTGCTGGGCCAGCCGCGCATCGGTGCGCATGGCACGCCGGTCGTCTTCCTCCATCCGCGCGACATGGGTGGGGTGCTGGTCGAACTGATGGAAACGCCGGGAGAGGGGCATTGAGCGAAGCCATGCTGCGCGTCGAACGCCGGTGCGATGTCCTGGTCCTGACCCTCAACCGGCCCGAGCGGCTGAACGCCGCGCCGCCCGCGCTGTTCGATGCGATCCGGCAGGCCTTGAACGAGCGAGGCGATGCCCGCGCGGTGCTGGTCGCGGGCGAGGGGCGGGCCTTTTGTTCGGGGGCGGACATATCGGGCGGCGATGTCGGCCCCGATACCGTCCACACCGCGCTGGTCGAGCATTACAACCCCGCGATGCTGGCGCTCGCCGATCTGCCCATTCCCGTGGTCAGCGCGGTGCGGGGCGCGGCGGCGGGGATCGGGTGCAGCCTGGCGCTCGCCGCCGATTTCTGCGTCGCGAGCGAGAATGCCTATTTCCTCCACGCCTTCGTCAATATCGGGCTGGTGCCCGACGGCGGGGCGAGCTGGATGCTGCCCCGCCTGATCGGCCGTGCGCGTGCCGCCGAGATGATGATGCTGGGCGAGCGGGTTCCGGCGACCCGTGCGCTCGATTGGGGCATGGTCCACAAGGTCGTGACCGACGATGCGCTCGATGCCGAAGCGCTGGTCCTTGCCGGGCGGCTGGCGGCGGGACCGAGCGTCGCGCTGGGGCTGATGCGCCGCGCGCTCCATGCCGGGTTCGACAGCGACTATGCCACCGCGCTGACCCGCGAGGCGGAGGACCAGCGTGCCGCCCGCGCGACGCAGGACGGCGAGGAAGGCGGCCGGGCCTTTTTCGAAAAGCGCCCGCCGCGTTTCCTGGGGCGGTAAGATGCCGCCTCTTGCGCGCGCACGATGATTTCGCTCTAGTGAAACAAAATAAGAGTGGATGAGGAGTGGCCGATGGCCGAACGCCCTGAGCTGTCCGAGTGGGAAGCCCTTGCCGCCAAGGAGGTGAAGGGTCGCGATCTCGACTGGCAGACGCCCGAGGGGATCACGGTCAAGCCGCTCTATACGGCCGAGGATGTGACGACCGATCCCGGCCTGCCGGGCTTCGCGCCCTTCACGCGCGGCGTGCGCGCCAGCATGTATGCAGGCCGCCCCTGGACGATCCGGCAATATGCGGGCTTCTCGACCGCCGAGGAGTCGAACGCCTTTTACCGCCGCAATCTAGCGGCGGGGCAGAAGGGGCTGTCGGTCGCCTTCGATCTGGCGACGCACCGGGGTTACGACAGCGACCACCCGCGCGTGACGGGCGATGTCGGCAAGGCGGGCGTCGCGATCGACACGGTCGAGGATATGAAGATCCTGTTCGACGGCATTCCGCTCGATGCCATGTCGGTCTCGATGACGATGAACGGCGCGGTGATCCCGGTGCTGGCCTTCTTCATCGTCGCGGCTGAGGAACAGGGCGTTCACCGCTCGAAGCTGGAAGGGACCATCCAGAACGACATCCTCAAGGAGTTCATGGTCCGCAATACGTATATCTATCCGCCCGAGCCGAGCATGCGGATCATCTCGGACATCTTCGCCTATACCTCGGCCGAGATGCCGAAGTTCAACAGCATCTCGATCTCGGGCTATCACATGCAGGAGGCCGGGGCGACGCAGCTCCAGGAGCTGGCCTTCACCATCGCCGATGGCATGGAATATGTGAAGTATGGCGTGGCGTCGGGCCTGGATATCGACAAGTTCGCGGGCCGCCTGTCCTTCTTCTTCGCGATCGGCATGAACTTCTTCATGGAGGTCGCCAAGCTGCGTGCCGCGCGCGTGCTGTGGCACCGGGCGATGACGCAACTGGGGGCGAAGGACGAGCGCTCCAAGATGCTGCGCACCCATTGCCAGACGTCGGGCGTGTCGCTGACTGAGCAGGACCCGTATAACAACGTCATCCGCACCACCATCGAGGCAATGGCGGCGATGCTGGGCGGCACGCAGAGCCTGCACACCAATGCGCTGGACGAGGCCATCGCGCTGCCCACCGACTTTTCCGCCCGGATCGCGCGCAACACGCAGATCGTGCTGCAGGAGGAGACGGGGATGACCAAGGTCGTCGATCCGCTGGGTGGCAGCTATTATGTCGAGAACCTGACGCAGAGCCTGGTCGATGGTGCGTGGGAATTGATCGAGCGGATCGAGGCCGAGGGCGGCATGGCCAAGGCGGTCGCGGCGGGCTGGCCCAAGGCGATGATCGAGGAAGCCTCAGCGGCACGTGCGGCCAAGGTCGATCGCGGCGAGGATGTCATCGTCGGGGTCAACAAATACCGGCTTCAGGATGAAGCGCCGGTCGAGATTCTCGATATCGACAACCACGCGGTGCGCGCGGGTCAGGTGGCGCGGATCGCGGCGGTGAAGGCCGCGCGCGACGAAGCGGCGGCCCAAGCGGCACTCGATGCCTTGCGTAACGCCGCCCGAATTCCTCCCCTGCAAGGGGAGGTGGCATCGCGCAGCGATGACGGAGGGGTGTCACCCCTCTCGAGCGTGGACACCCCTCCGTCAGCGGCTGACGCCGCTGCCACCTCCCCCGCCGGGGGAGGAATGGGGGCGAACCTCTTGGCACTCGCCGTGGAAGCGGCGCGGGCGCGGGCGACCCTGGGCGAGATTTCTGCCGCGCTGGAGGATGTATTCGGCCGTTACGGTACGCAGCCGACCCCGGTATCGGGTGTATATGGCGGTGCTTACGCCGAGGACGAGCGCTGGGCGCGCCTGATCCGGGGCGTCGAGGCGGTCGAGCGGCGTCTGGGCCGCAAGCCCCGGCTGTTCGTTGCCAAGATGGGCCAGGACGGGCATGACCGGGGCGCGAACCTCGTCTCCTCGATGTTCGGCGATCTGGGCTTTGAGGTGGTGCCCGGTGCGCTGTTCCAGACGCCGGAGGAAGCCGCGCAAGTGGCGCTGACCCGTGACGTCGACGTGGTCGGCGCCTCCAGCCTGGCGGCCGGGCACAAGACGCTGATCCCCGAACTGATCGGCCATCTGCGCGACGCGGGCCGTGCCGATATCAAGGTCATCGCGGGTGGCGTTATTCCCGCGCAGGACTATCAGGCGCTCTACGATGCCGGGGTGCAGGCGATTTTCGGCCCCGGCACCAATCTTGTGAAAGCGGCCGAAGATGTGCTGAGGCTGCTGGGCCATAATATGCCGCCCGAGACGGGCGAATGACAGGACACGACGTGATGACGACGACCACCGCGATCCGCCCCGAGGCGAGCCTCCGCACCGACTGGACCCGCGCCGAGATCGCCGCGCTGTTCGACCTGCCCTTCACCGAGCTGCTGTTCCGCGCGGCCGAGGTCCACCGTGCGCATCATGCGGCGGACGAGGTGCAGCTGTGCACGCTCTGCTCGATCAAGACCGGCGGCTGCCCCGAGGATTGCGGCTACTGCTCGCAAAGCGCGTCCGCCGAAAGCGACGTGAAGGCCGAAAAGCTGATGGACGTTCAGGCCGTGCTAGCGGCGGCGGCCGAGGCCAAGGCGGCGGGCTCGCAGCGTTTCTGCATGGGCGCGGCGTGGCGCAGTCCCAAGGAGCGCGACATGGACAAGGTCGTCGCCATGGTCGAGGGCGTGAAGGCCATGGGGCTGGAGACCTGCATGACGCTCGGCATGCTCGACGCCCCCCAGGCGCAGCGGCTGGCCGAGGCGGGGCTCGATTATTACAACCATAACATCGACACCTCGCCCGAAAACTACGCCAACGTCATCACGACGCGCTGCTTCGAGGACCGGCTGGAGACGCTGTCCAACGTCCGCGAGGCGGGGATTTCGGTCTGCTGCGGCGGCATCGTCGGCATGGGCGAGACGCGCGGCGACCGGGTCGGCTTCGTCCATGCGCTCGCCACCCTGCCGCGCCATCCCGAAAGCGTGCCGGTCAATGCGCTGGTCCCGGTCAAGGGCACGGTTCTGGGCGACATGCTGGCCGACACGCCGCTGGCGCGCATCGACGATATCGAGTTCGTCCGCACCGTCGCGGTCGCGCGCATCACCATGCCGATGAGCATGGTCCGCCTGTCGGCGGGGCGCGAGAGCATGTCGGCGGCGACGCAGGCTTTGTGCTTCATGGCGGGGGCGAACTCGATCTTCACCGGCGACAAGCTGCTGACTGCGGGCAATGCGGGCGACGATGCGGATGCGGCGCTGTTCGCCAAGTTGGGCCTGAAGCCGATGGAAGGTGCCGAGCCGATGCGGGTCGCGGCGGAGTGACCCTTCCACGGCCCTGTTCCCCGGCGAAGGCCGGGGCCCAGTTGCGGTGAACTCAAGATGGCGCGCCACCGGCCATAAAGAAACTGGACCCCGGCCTTCGCCGGGGAACAAGTGACACGGACCAACGACATAAAAGGAGAGGTTTCCCCGTGTTCCAGAAAATCCTGATCGCCAATCGCGGGGAAATTGCGTGCCGGGTCATCCGCACGGCGCGGGCCATGGGCATCGCGACCGTCGCGGTCTATTCCGACGCCGACGCCAGCGCACCGCATGTCCGGCTGGCCGATGAAGCGGTCCGCCTCGGCCCCGCACCCGCCGCCGAAAGCTATCTCAAGGCCGAGTTGATCCTCGCCGCCGCGCACGCGACCGGTGCGGACGCGATCCACCCCGGCTATGGCTTCCTGTCGGAGCGCGAGAGCTTCGCCCGCGCCTGCGCAGAGGCGGGCGTGGCGTTCATCGGCCCACCGCCCAACGCCATCGCCGCGATGGGTGACAAGATCGAATCCAAGAAGCTCGCCAAGGCCGCAGGCGTCAACGTCGTCCCCGGCTATCTGGGCGAGATCGCCGATACGGAAGAGGCGGTGCGCATCGCCACCGACATCGGCTTCCCCGTCATGATGAAGGCCAGCGCGGGTGGCGGCGGCAAGGGCATGCGACTCGCCTGGTCCGAGGCGGATGTGCGGGAGGGCTTCGAGGCGACCAAGCGCGAAGGGCTCGCCAGCTTCGGCGACGACCGGGTCTTCATCGAGAAGTTCATCGAGAGCCCCCGCCATATCGAAATCCAGGTCCTCGGCGACCAGCACGGCAATATCGTCTATCTCGGCGAGCGCGAATGCTCGGTCCAGCGCCGCCACCAGAAGGTGGTCGAGGAAGCCCCGTCGCCCTTCGTCACCCCCGAGATGCGCCGCGCCATGGGCGAGCAGGCGGTCGCGCTGGCGCGCGCGGTCGGCTATTATTCGGCGGGCACTGTCGAGCTGATCGTGTCGGGGGCGGATACCACCGGCCAGAGCTTCTACTTCCTCGAGATGAACACCCGGCTCCAGGTCGAGCATCCCGTCACCGAAGAGATCACCGGGCTCGATCTGGTCGAGCAGATGATCCGCGTTGCCGCCGGAGAGCCGCTGGCGTTCGGCCAGGACGATGTGACCCTGACCGGCTGGTCGATCGAGAACCGCGTCTATGCCGAGGACCCGTATCGCGGTTTCCTGCCCTCGACCGGGCGGCTGGTGCGCTACAACCCGCCCGCCGAGCATGCCGATGACGACGTGCGCGTGCGCGTCGATGACGGCGTGGCCGAGGGTGGCGAGGTCAGCATGTTCTATGACCCGATGATCGCCAAGCTGGTCACCTGGGCGCCGACCCGCGAAGCCGCGATCGACGCGCAGATCGCCGCGCTCGACGCGTTCGAGATCGTCGGGCCGGGGACCAATATCGACTTCGTGTCCGCGCTGATGCAGCATCCGCGCTTCCGAAGCGGCGCGCTGTCGACCGGCTTCATCGCCGAGGAATATCCCGAGGGCTTCCACGGCGCGCCCGCCTCTGCCGAACTGACCCAGACCCTCGCCGCCGTCGCCGCCTTCGCCGCCACCGCCGAGGCCGACCGCGCCCGCCGCATCGACGGCCAACTCGGTCACCGGCTGCAACCGCCCGCCGACTGGACGGTGCGGATCGGCGGCACGGATCATCAGGTCAACGTCTCGACCGATAGCATCAGTGTCGATGGTGCGGACCTCGACCTCGCCATCGCCTACACCCCCGGCGACCGGATGATCGCGGTCGAGGATGAAGCGGGCGAGACGCTCCACGTCCGCATCGCCAAGACCCGCACCGGCTTCAAGCTGACCACGCGCGGGGCCAGCCACTTGGTCCGCGTGCTCCCCGCCCGCGCCGCCCCCTACGCGCAGCACCTCATCGAAAAGGTGCCGCCCGACCTGTCGAAGTTCCTCATCGCCCCGATGCCGGGCCTGCTCGTCCGGCTGGACGTCGCCGAGGGTGACAAGGTCGAGGCCGGACAGCCGCTGGCGGTGGTCGAGGCGATGAAGATGGAAAACATCCTCCGCGCCGCCAAGACGGGCACCGTCAAGGCAATCTCCGCGAAAACCGGCGACAGCCTTGCGGTGGATGCGGTGATTTTGGAGTTGGAGTAAGCCGACACACCCTCACCCTTCCGGCGCTTTGCGCCTCCCTCCCTCTCCCGGCGGGAGAGGGAAGGGGCCCGCCCGCTGCAAGCGGGTGGGAAGGGTGAGGGCGGATCATTCGGCCGGTCGCTGGACAAGCGCCAAGATTCGCTCCGCCTCCATCAGATGCAGGCGTTCGACCATCTGGCCATCCAGCCGGATCGCGCCCAGCGCCGCTTGCGCGGGATCGGCGAAGGCCTCCACCACCCTCCGCGCCCAAGCGATCTCGGCCGCGTCCGGGCCGAATCCGGTATTCGCCGCAGCGATCTGATTGGGATGGATCAGCGTCTTGCCGTCGAAGCCCAGACGCCGCCCTTCGGCACATTCCGCCGCCAGCCGATCGGGTGCGTCGAGGGCGTTGCATACGCCGTCCAGCGCGACCAGCCCAGCGCTCCGGGCGGCGACGACGATCTGGACGCGCAAGGGCAGCAACGCCTCGGGCGCGGGGGGCGAGGGCAGGCGCATCTCTTTCGCCAGATCGTTCGTCCCCGCGATCAGGGCGGTCAGCCCCAACTCCCTCGCGGCCCCTGCGATCGCGCCTAGCGACAGGATTCCGCGACACGTCTCGATCATCGCCCAGAGCGGCACGTCCGGCCCGAGCGCCGCCCGTGCGGCGGCCAGCGTCGCCACATCGTCGACCTTGGGGATCAGCACAGCCGCCGGAGGCGTTTCTGCCAGCGCGGCGAGGTCTTCGGCTGCATGGGGGCTGTCGAACCCGTTCGTCCGCACGACGAGCACCCGCTCGCCAAAGCCCCCCTCGCGCACCGCCGCCACCGCCGCGCCGCGCGCCACGGCCTTGGCGTCGGGCGCGACCGCGTCCTCCAGGTCAAGGATCACCGCATCGCTGTCCAGCCTACGCGCCTTGGCGATGGCGCGGGGGTTGGAGGCGGGGAGGAACAGGGCGCTGCGCAGGGTCATGGTGCGAGCATAGCGGCGTCACGCCTCTGGTAAAATGGCGGGGGCGCTCCATAATCGAAACCTCGAGGGGGGATGATATGATCGCGACGCTGTTGCTGCTGGGGCTGACGATCACGCTTTACGTCTGGCCGGATCTGCCCATCAGCCGCTGGCTGGCGGCCATGCTGGTCGAGGCCCCCGCGCGGCTGCTCGGCCGGGTCCGTCCGGGGCATTGGGCGATGATGGCGCTGGGGATCGCGCTGTTGGGCCTCGCCATCTGGTTCGAAATCGACGAGATTCGCATGCTGGCCGCGGCGGCCGCGCCGATGGGCGATCTGGTCATGCTCGCCTCGGCAATCGAATGGGGCGGGGTGGCCGAATTGGCCATGGTGGCGGTGCTGTCCTCCTCGATGCTGGCGCGCTGGCCTGTTTTCGGCCGCTGGGCCGGGCGGATGTCCGCGAGCCGGACCGCTCGCCCGCGCCGGGTGGAGCGACCCGCCAATGACAGCGACGACAGCGAGGGGCGAAGACTCGCCGCCTGATCCCTTTGCGGGGGCGGAACGAAAGCAGCAGGCCGCCGTTCACTCGGTGAATGTTCCGCGATCCGCGCCTCGCCCAAATTCCCGCGCGTTTTGCGTGCCTTGGGTTGTGCGTCGTCCTTTCCGCCTGTGAGCCGGGCATCCTGGACCCCGCCGGGCCGATCGCGGCGGGCGAGCGCAGCATCTTTTTCAACTCGCTGGCGGTGATGCTGGCCATCGTGGTGCCGGTCATCATCCTGGCCTTCGCGTTCGGCTGGTGGTTCCGGGCGGGTAATACCCGTGCCAAGCATCTGCCCGAATGGGCCTATTCGGGGCGACTGGAGCTGCTGGTCTGGTCGATCCCCGCGCTGGCGATCATGTTCCTGGGCGGCATTGCCTGGATCGGCAGCCACGATCTCGACCCGCCCAAGCCCATCGCGTCCAAGGCCAGGACGATGACCGTCGAGGTCGTCGCGACCGACTGGAAATGGCTGTTCCTCTATCCCGAACAGGGGATCGCGACGATAAACCGGCTGGTCGTGCCGGTCGGCACGCCGGTCAAGTTCCGCATCACCTCGGCAGGCGTGATGAACAGCTTCTTCGTGCCGCAGCTGGGCAGCCAGATCTACGCCATGTCGGGCATGGACTCGACGCTCCACCTGCGCGCCGACAACGCCGGGCGCTATCGCGGGCTGTCGGCGCATTATAGCGGGGAGGGCTTTGCCGATATGGACTTCTTCGTCGATGCGGTGCCGCAGGCCAGCTTCGATCGCTTCGTCGCGACCGCGCAGGGAGGACAGGGCAAGACGCTCGACTGGAATGAGTTCGTCGCCATGGCGCATCCCAGCCGCAACGTCCGCCCCGCCAGCTATCCCAGGCTCCAGCCTGGCCTTTACGACCAGATCGTCATGAGGAACGGCGCGCCCGAGGGTGAAAAAGCCAAGGACGGGCGCGAGCAATGAGTTTCACGGGCAAGCTCGGCTGGGACTCGATCCCGTTCCACGAACCGCTGCCCCTGGTGTCGGCGGGCGTCATCGGGCTGGTCCTGCTGGGCGTCTTCATCTGGGTGTGGCGGCGTGGGCATCTGCCCTACATCTGGAACGAATGGATCACGAGCGTCGACCATAAGCGGATCGGCGTCATGTATTGTCTGCTGGCGGGCGTCATGCTGCTGCGCGGCTTTTCGGACGCGCTGCTGATGCGGTCGCAACAGGCGATCGCCTACGGTAATGAAGGCTATCTGCCGCCCGATCATTACGACCAGATCTTCTCGGCGCATGGCACGATCATGATCTTCTTCGTGGCGATGCCGTTCATGATCGGGTTGATGAATTTCGTCGTGCCGCTGCAACTGGGCGTGCGCGATGTGGCATTCCCGACGCTCAACTCTGTGAGTTTCTGGCTGACCGCCAGCGGCGCGCTGCTCATCAATATGAGCCTGGTCATCGGCGAGTTCGCCAAGACCGGCTGGCTGGTCTATCCGCCGCTGTCGGAGCTGCGTTTCTCGCCCGGCGTGGGCGTCGATTATTATCTATGGGCGCTCCAGATATCGGGGATGGGGACGCTGCTATCGGGCGTGAACCTCGTCACCACCATCTTGAAGATGCGCGCACCCGGCATGGGTTACAGCCGGATGCCGATGTTCACTTGGACGTCACTGGCCTCCAACCTGCTGATCGTCGCGGCCTTTCCGGTGCTGACCGCCGTGCTCGGCATGCTGATCCTCGACCGTTATCTCGGCTTCCACTTCTTCACGCCCGAAGCGGGCGGCAACCAGATGATGTTCGTCAACCTCATCTGGGCCTGGGGGCACCCGGAAGTCTACATCCTCATCCTGCCCGCCTTCGGGGTGTTTTCCGAGATCATCTCGACCTTCTCGTCCAAGCCTTTGTTCGGCTATCGATCGATGGTCATCGCGACCATGGTGATCTGCATCCTGTCCTTCATGGTCTGGCTGCACCATTTCTTCACCATGGGGGCCGGGGCCGATGTAAACGGCTTCTTCGGCATCACGACGATGATCATCGCGGTGCCGACGGGGGTGAAGGTCTTTAACTGGCTGTTCACCATGTATGGCGGGCGCATCCGCTATACGTCGATGATGCTGTGGTCGATCGGGTTCATCGTGACCTTCGTGATCGGCGGCATGACCGGCGTGATGCTGGCGGTGCCCCCGGCCGATTTCGTGTTGCACAACTCGCTGTTCCTGGTCGCGCATTTCCATAACGTCATCATCGGCGGCGTGCTGTTCGGCGCCTTTGCGGGCTTCACCTTCTGGTTCCCCAAGATGTTCGGCTTCACCCTGGACGAGACCTGGGGCAAGCGCGCCTTCTGGCTGTGGATCAGCGGCTTCTACGTCGCCTTCATGCCGCTCTATGTCCTCGGCCTGATGGGCATGACGCGCCGGATGCAGCATTATGACGTGCCGGGCTGGCATCCCTGGCTGCTGGTCGCGGGCGTCGGCGCGCTGCTGATCGCCGCCGGCATCGCGTGTCAGGTCATGATGCTTTACGTCTCGATCAAGACGCGGGCCGACCGGATCGACGAAAGCGGCGACCCCTGGGACGGGCGCACGCTGGAATGGATCACCACCTCGCCGCCGCCCGCCTTCAACTTTGCGGTGCTGCCCGATGTGAAGGGCGAGGAAGCCTATTGGGGCATCAAGGCGAAGGCGCGCGAGAACCGCGCCTTGTCCGATCGCCCCGATTACGAGCCGATCGAGATGCCGCGCAATTCGCCGACGGGGATCGTCGCGGCCTTCTTTGCCACGGCCATGGGCTTTGCGCTGATCTGGCATATCTGGTGGCTGGTCGTTCTGGGCTTCTTCGGCGCGTGGGGGACGTTCATCGTCTTCGCATGGCGGGACAAGGCCGAGTATGAAATCCCGGTCGAGGAGGTCGAACGGCTGGACCAGGCCCGCCGCCGCAGCAAGGCGACGCTGCTCGACCTGCCCGAAGAGGCACTGTCATGAGCGGGGCGGCGCAGACGCATGATCCCAACAAGCTGGGCCGTTCGGCCGAGCCGAACCCGGACGGCCCCGCGCCCAAGCGGGTGGTGGTGTCCTATGGCTTCTGGATCTTCCTGCTGTCGGACTTCATCCTGTTCGCCTGCTTCTTTGCCGGATATGCGGTTCTGAAGGATGCGACGGCGGGCGGTCCCTCGGGCAAGGACCTGTTCGAGCTGAAGCTGGTCGAGACGGAGACGGTGCTGCTGCTCCTGTCCAGCTTCGCCTGCGGGCTGGCGGGGATTGCCACGCTGGCGCGCGACATGCGCTGGTTCCAGATCGCGATGGCGGCGACCGGGTTGCTCGGTGCGGGCTTCCTGGCGCTGGAGACCTATGAGTTCCTGCACCTGATCGGCGAGGGGGCAGGGCCGGGGCGCAGTGCGTTCCTGTCGGCCTTTTTTGCGCTGGTCGGATGCCATGGGCTGCACGTCCTGCTGGGCATGCTCTGGCTGACGACGATGATGGCGCAGGCCTGGGCCAAGGGGTTCCGCGAGGATATCCTGCGCCGCATCCTGTGCTTCAGCCTGTTCTGGCACGCGCTCGACATCATCTGGGTGGCGCTGTTCACCATGGTTTACCTGATGGGAGTGCGCGGATGAGCGAGCGGCCCGACGAGGAAATGGCCCGCGACGAAACCGCGCCGGGCGTGGAGAGCGAGAAGGACTCGGTCGTAGGCGGCATCCGCAGCTATGCGATCGGGCTGGTCGCCGCCGCGATCCTGACGGCGGCGTCCTTTGCACTGGTTCAGTTCGATATCGTCTGGGGGCCCGCCGTCCCCGCCGCACTGGTCGCGCTGGCGATCGGGCAGATGGGGGTGCACCTGGTGTTCTTCCTCCACATCACGACCGGGCCGGACAACAGCAACAATGTGCTGGCGCTATTGTTCGGCATCCTGATCGTGGCACTGGTGCTGCTGGGCTCGATCTGGATCATGGGGCATCTGAACCACAATCTGATGGGACCGATGGCGACGCCTTAGCTTTCCAGTGCAGTGCCCCGGATGGCGGAGACGCCATGCGTGCGGTCGAAGCGCAGGATCAGGCTCTGGTCGCCCATCGGCAGATGAAGGGCAAAGCCGTCGCCCTTGTCCCAATCCCCCGGCGTCATCGGCACCCCGGACAGGGTGCGCCATTCGGCCCCGGCCAGCCAGTCGGTCCAGTCCACCGGCGTATCTCTGCGGAAGGCGCTGAGCTGTGCGACGAAATCCTCCCGCGCCTCGTCGCGAGCCTCCCAGTCGAGCCATGTCGTCTCGTTGTCCTGGGCATAGCCGTTGTTGTTGCCGTTCTGACTGCGGCCGAACTCGTCGCCTGCGGTCAGCATCGGCGTGCCGCGCGACAGGAACAGGGTCGCGAGCATCGCGCGGACCGAACGGGTGCGGCCGGCGCGGATGGAGGGATCGTCTGTCGGCCCTTCCTGCCCATGGTTCCACGACACCTCGTCGCCATGCCCGTCGCGATTGTCCTCGCCATTGGCGTGGTTGTGGCGCCCGGCATAGGCGGCCAGATCGGCGAGGGTGAAGCCGTCATGTGCCGCGACGAAGTTGACCGAGCGGCTGGCGGCGCTGGCGAACACATCCGCCGAGCCTGCGATTCGCGTCGCCAGATCGCCCGCCCTACCGTCGCTGCGCCAGAAGCGGCGGACCTGGTCGCGGTACTTGTCGTTCCACTCCAGCCAATGCTCGGGGAAAGCTCCGAGCTGATAGCCGCCTGGGCCGATGTCCCAGGGCTCGGCGATCATGACGCGGGTCGAGAGGATCGGGTCGGCGGCGATCTCGGCGAAGATCGGCGCGCGGGCGTCGAAGCCTGGTCCGCGCGCCAGCACCGGCGCCAGGTCGAAGCGGAAGCCGTCCACGCCTGCCCGCGCGAAATGGCGCAGGCTGTCGAGGATCATCGCACGGACGCCGGGGCGGCTGGCGTCGAGCGTGTTGCCGGTGCCTGCGTCGTTGATGAGCGTGCCGTCCGTCCGCGCATAGGCATCCGGGTCCAGCCCGCGAAAGGAGAGCGTGCCGCCATGGACGTCACTTTCGCCCATATGGTTGAACACCAGGTCGAGGATGATGCCGATCCCGGCCTGCCGCAGCGCCGCGACGGTCGAGACCAATTCGGCGACGCCGCCCGGCACCCGCTCCGGGCACAGCGCCATCGGCACCACCGGATTGTAACCCCAGGCATTGCGCAGGCCGAGCGGTGGCAGATGGCGCTCGTCGATGGCGGCGGTGATCGGCATGAGCTCGACCGCCGCGACGCCCAGCTTGCGCAGATGGTCCAGCACGGCGGGATGGGCGAGCGCCGCCAAGGTGCCGCGCTGTTCGGGCGGGATGGCGGGGTGGCGCATGGTGAAGCCGCGCACATTGAGTTCGTAGATCAGTCCGCCCGGCCGGAACAGCGGCGGAGCGGGGGTGTCATTCAGCGGCGTGACGACACGGGCGCGCGGGACGATGTCGGCGGTGTCTTCGCCATAGGCCGCCAGACGCGGCGACTGGATGAAGGGGCGGTCGAGTTCGAGCGCGTAAGGATCGACCAGCAGCTTGGCAGGGTCGAACCACAGGTTGCGGGCCGGGTCGTATTCACCGTGGGCGCGGTAGCCATAGAGATGGTTCGTGCCCGGGGCGGTAGCGACCCACACATCGCCGTCGCGGGTCATCGTGAGACGGCGTTCGTCTGCGCCGTCGAACAGGCATAGCTCCACCCGCTCGGCGGTCGAGCACACGGCGAAGCGGGTGCCGCCGGGGACGGGGGTGGCGCCAAGGGGCTGGGCAGACTGATTCGTCATGGTGCGATCATTTCAAATCCTCCCCTGCAAGGGGAGGGGGACCAGCGAAGCTGGTGGAGGGGTGTCACCGCTGGTGCGTGCGGTATGACCTCGAAACCGGGGACACCCCTCCGTCAGCGCTTTGCGCTGCCACCTCCCCTTGCAGGGGAGGAATTGTAGGGGCCTTATGTCACCACATCGGGTTCGGTACGGCCGGTATGCTGGGTGATCCCTGCAATCTCGTCCGCCGCCGCGATGATGTCCGCCAGCATCTCCGGCGTTTCGCGGTCGAGCTGATCGGCCGAATAACGTTCCAGATAGACGCGCAGGGTCGCGCCGCTGGTGCCGGTGCCCGACAGGCGGAACACGACGCGGCTGCCGCCCACGAACAACACGCGAATGCCCTGGTTGCGGCTGACCGACTGGTCGGTCGGATCGGTATAGGCGAAGTCGTCCGCCGTCTCGACCGTTAGCCCCGCGAACGTCTCGCCCGGCAGGGTGGCCAGCTTGGCGCGCAGATCGGCCATCAGCGCATCGGCGCGCTCGCTCTCGACGCCCTCATAGTCGTGGCGCGCATAATAGTTGCGGCCATAGGTCGCCCAGTGATCGCGCGCGATCTGGTCGACCGACTTGCTCGAGGCGGCAAGGATGTTGAGCCAGAGCAGCACCGCCCACAGTCCGTCCTTCTCGCGCACATGGTCCGAGCCGGTGCCCGCGCTTTCCTCGCCACAGATGGTCGCCATGCCCGCGTCGAGCAGATTGCCGAAGAACTTCCAGCCGGTCGGCGTCTCGTACGCCGGGATGCCCAGCTTTTCGGCCACGCGGTCGGCGGCGGCGCTGGTCGGCATCGAGCGGGCGATACCCTTCAGGCCCCCCGCATAGGCGGGCGCGAGATGCGCGTTCGCCGCCAGCATCGCCAGGCTGTCCGATGGCGTGATGAAGCGGCCGCGTCCGATGATCAGGTTGCGGTCGCCGTCGCCGTCCGACGCCGCGCCGAAATCGGGCGCGTCAGGCGCCATCATCCGGTCGTACAATTCCTTGGCATGGACCAGATTGGGGTCGGGGTGATGCCCGCCGAAATCGGGAAGCGGCGTGCCGTTTTTTACCGTGCCCTTGGCGAAGCCCAGCCGGTTCTCCAGAATCTCGGTCGCGTACGGCCCGGTCACCGCGCTCATCGCGTCGAACGACATGGTGAAGCCGCCCTCGACCGCGCGACGGATCGCGGCGAAGTCGAACAGGCTTTCCATCAGCGCGGCATAGTCCGCGACCGAATCGATCACCTCGACCACCATGTCGCCGACCGTCACCTCGACCACCATGTCGCCGACCGTCACCTCGCCCAGCGTGTCGAGGTCGATGTCGTCGGCCTCGACGGTCAGCCAGCGGCTGATCGACTTGGTGTTGGCGTGGATCGCGTCGGTCACCTTCTCCGGCGCGGGGCCGCCGTTGGAGATGTTGTACTTGATGCCGAAGTCTTCGTCCGGCCCGCCGGGATTGTGGCTGGCCGACAGGACCAGACCGCCCAATGCCTTGCGCTGGCGGATCACATTGCTGGCCGCCGGGGTCGAAAGGATGCCGCCCTGGCCGACCACGACGCGGGCAAAGCCGTTCGCCGCCGCCATGCGGATCGCGACCTGAATCACTTCGCGGTTCAGGAAGCGACCGTCGCCGCCGATCACCAGCGTCTGGCCGGTCTTTTCATCGCCCAGCGCGTCGAACACCGACTGGACGAAATTCTCGGCATAGTTGGGCTGCTGAAAGACGCGAACCTTCTTGCGCAGGCCCGAGGTGCCGGGCTTCTGGTCGAGATAAGGCTCGGTCGCGACGGTCTTGATCATGGGTTCCCCAGCACGGATCGATAGAGTTCTGCATAGTGGCGGCCGCTATGGTGCCAGCTATAGTCGGCGTTCATGCCATTGACCTGGATGGTCCGCCATTGGTCTTGGTCGGCATAAAGTCTCATCGTGCGACGCAGGACCGCGACGATATTGTCGGTGGTGACAGTATCGAACTGAAGCCCGGTCGCAACACCCATGGCCAGCGCCGCCTCGTTGGCGTCGATGATCGTGTCGGCCAGCCCGCCGGTGCGCGCGACGACGGGCACGCAGGCATAGGCCAGGCCGTAAAGCTGGGTCAGCCCGCACGGCTCGAAGCGCGAGGGGATCAAAATCGCGTCGCAGCCGCCCTGGAGCAGATGCGAGACCGGCTCGTCATAGCCGATGCGCACCGCCACGCGGCCCGGATGGCGAAGGGCGGCGGTGGCGAAGGCGATCTCCAGCGCCGGGTCGCCGGTGCCGAGTACGACCAGCCGTCCGCCCAGCGCCACCAGATCGTCGATCACCTCGACCAGCACGTCCATGCCCTTTTGCCAGGTCAGGCGGCTGATGACGGTGAAGATCGGGCTGTCATCCTCGTCCAGCCCGAACGCCTGCTCGACCGCGCGCTTGTTGGCGATGCGATCGTCCAGCGTGTCGACGGTGAAGGGGGCGGGCAGGGCGGGGTCGGCCTTGGGACTCCAGATGGCGGGGTCGATACCGTTGACGATGCCGCTGACGCACTCGGCACGCGCGGCGATCAGCCCTTCCAGCCCCATGCCATACTGAACCCGGTGGATTTCCTCGGCATAGGTCGGGCTGACCGTGGTGATCGCATCCGCCGTCCGCAATCCCGCCTTCAGATAGCCGATCTGGCCGTAATATTCGACGCCGTCGACGCTCCACGCCTCGGGGGGCAGGCCCAGATCGGGGAAATGGTGGGCCGCGAACGAGCCTTGAAAGGCGATGTTGTGGATGGTGACGATGCTCTTGGCGACCTTGCCGGGGCCGGGCGCGTAATGGAGAAAGGCGGGGGCGAGCGCCGCCTGCCAGTCATGCGCGTGGAGCAGGTCGAAGTCATAACCCGGCACCGCACCCGAGGCGAGGTCCGCGCCCGCCCGCGCCAGCACCGCGAAGCGCCGCCAATTGTCGTGCCAGTCATTGCCGTCGGTATCGACATAGGGAAGCCCCTCGCGCTCCCAAAGCTGCGGCGCCTCGATCACCAGCAGTCGGTGCGTGCCGATCATCGCCTCGCGCAAATATGCTTCGGTGCCGATGATGTGCGTCCAGTGATGGACGCGCGGCGCGTCCTCACCGATCGCGCGCATCACCTTGGGGAAACCGGGGATCAGCGTGGTGACGGCGATGTCGTGCGGCGCCAGCGCCTCGGGCAGCGCGCCGACCACATCGGCGAGGCCGCCGGTCTTGATGAGCGGGAACGCCTCCGAGGCGACCGACAGGACGGAAAGGGTCATGGGGACTTTCAGTTGGCCAGACGGTCGATCATCGGCTGGGTGATCAGGCAGATGCCCTTGTCGGTGCGCCGGAACCGGTGTGCGTCGAGCACCGGGTCTTCCCCGACCACCAGCCCGTCGGGAATCCTGACGCCGCGGTCGAGGATCACGCGCCGCAGCTGCGCGCCGCGTCCGATCTGGCAGAAGGGCAGGACGACCGCCTCGTTGAGCGAGGCGAAGCTGTGCGTGCGCACCCCCGTCGACAGCAGCGAGCGGTTGATGGTCGAGCCGGACACGATGCAGTCGCCCGCGACGAGGCTGGCCACCGCCGACCCGCGCCGTCCCTCGACGTCATGGACGAACTTGGCGGGCGGCGTGATCTCGGCATAGGTCCAGAGTGGCCAGCTACGGTCGTAGAGGTCGAGCTGCGGCACCACGTCGGTCAGGTCGAGGCTGGCCTCCCAATAGGCATCGACCGTGCCGACATCGCGCCAATAGGCGCCGGGTTCGTCGTCGGAACGGACGCAACTGGCGGAGAAGCGGTGCGCCTGCGCTTTGCCGTGCTCGACCAGATAGGGGATGATGTCCTTGCCGAAGTCGCGCGACGAGCCGGGGGTGGCGGCATCGCGGCGCAGCTGCTCGAACAGGAAGGCGGTGCGGAAGACATAGATGCCCAGCGACGCCAGCGACACGCCCGGATTGCCGGGAATGGAGGGCGGATCGGCGGGCTTTTCGACGAAATCGACGATGCGGTCGGTCTCGTCAACATGCATCACGCCGAACGCGCTGGCCTCTGCGCAGGGGACTTCCAGACAGGCGACGGTGACGTCGGCACCGCTGTCGCAATGCTGCTGGAGCATCAGCTCATAGTCCATCTTGTAGACATGGTCGCCCGCCAGGATGACCATGAATTCGGGCGCATAGCTTTCGATGATGTCGATATTCTGGAACACCGCGTCGGCGGTGCCCTCATACCATTGGAATTCGCTGATCCGCTGGCTGGCGGGCAGGATGTCGAAGCTCTCGTTGCGTTCGTCGCGCAGGAAGTTCCAGCCGCGCTGGAGGTGGCGGATCAGCGAATGCGCCTTGTACTGGGTCGCCACGCCGATGCGGCGGATGCCCGAGTTGATCGCGTTGGACAGGGCAAAGTCGATGATCCGGGCCTTGCCGCCGAAATAGACGGCGGGCTTGGCGCGGGTGTCGGTCATTTCCATGAGGCGGCTGCCACGGCCGCCCGCCAGCACATAGGCCATGGCATCGCGCGCCAGCGGTTGTCCGCGCCTCAGGTCCATCGTCCGTCTCCTGTCCGTATGTTAGTGTCGCAACGCTTGATCGGCGCGTTGTTATTCCAGGCAAATTCGATTGCGGTTCAGCCGTCGAAACGCAGGATGACGGTGGCGAGCGGCGGCAGCGTCACCCAGGCCGCGCCGTCCTTCGCATCCACCCCGCCCATATTACCCAGGCCGGAGCCCCAATATTGGGTCGCGTCGGAGTTCAGTACCTCGGTCCAGCGGCCGTCCTGCGGCAGCGGCAGGCGATAGGGGGCGCGGGCGACCGGCGTCATGTTGGCGATGACCGCCACCGGCGGCTTGCCGGGGGCCTTGCGCAGCCAGGCGAAGACCGAGTGCGCGCTGTCGTCGGCGACCAGCCATTCGAACCCCTCGCGCTCGCAGTCGCGGGCATGGAGCGCGGGCGTGTCGCGGTAGAGATGGTTGAGGTCGCGGACCAGCGAGCGGACGCCCTCATGGGCATGGCTGCACCGCAGATGCCAGTCGAGCGGACGGTCTTCCGACCATTCCTCGCGCTGGGCGAATTCCTGGCCCATGAACAGCAGCTTCTTGCCCGGATAGGCCCACATGAAGGCGTAATAGGCGCGCAGGTTGGCGAATTTCTGCCAGTCGTCGCCCGCCATCTTGGTCAGCAGGCTGCCCTTGCCGTGCACCACCTCGTCATGGCTGAGCGGCAGGACGAAATTCTCGTCGAAGGCGTAATGCAGGCCGAACAGGATCTCGCCATGATGGTGCCGCCGATGCACCGGCTCGCGCGCCATATACTGGAGCGTGTCGTGCATAAAGCCCATGTTCCACTTGAACCCGAAGCCCAGCCCGCCGTCATGCGCGGGCGCCGAGACACCCGGCCAGGCGGTGGACTCTTCGGCGACGGTGAAGACGCCGGGATGCTGGCCGTAAACCTGTCGGTTAACCTGGCGGAGGAACTCGACCGCTTCCCAATTCTCGCGGCCGCCCTGCTCGTTGGGCACCCACTCGCCGTCCTTGCGGCTGTAATCGCGGTAGAGCATCGAGGCGACGGCATCCACGCGAAGCCCGTCGATATGATAACGCTCGGGCCAGAAGAGCGCGTTGTTGACCAGGAAGCTCGAAACCTCGCGCCGCCCGAAATTATAGATGGCGGTGTTCCAGTCGGGGTGGAAACCCTGGCGCGGGTCCTCATGCTCGTAGAGCGCGGTGCCGTCGAAATGCGACAGGCCATGCGCGTCGGTGGGGAAGTGGGCGGGCACCCAGTCGAGGATCACGCCCACCCCGGCGCGGTGCGCACCGTCGACGAAGCGCGAGAAGCCCTCGACATCGCCGAACCGGGCCGACGGAGCATAGAGCCCGGTCGTCTGATAGCCCCAGCTCGGATCGTATGGATGCTCGGAGATGGGCAGGAATTCGATATGGGTGAACCCCATCTCGACCACATAGGGGATCAGCCGGTCGGCCAGCGCATCCCAGCTGAGATACCAGCCATTCTCGTCGCGGTCCCACGACCCGGCATGAACCTCATAGATGCTGATCGGCACGCGGCGCGGGTCGATCTTCGACCAATGCTCGCGGTGGGGGGCGTCCTTCCAGACATGCTGGGGCGGCGCGGTCGTCACCGAGGCGGTTTTGGGTCGCAACTCGGCGGCGAAGGCAAAGGGGTCGGCCTTCATCGGCTGTTCCGCGCCATGCGGGCCGGTGATGGCGAACTTGTAGGCGCGGCCCTCGCCGATATCGGGGATGAAGATTTCCCAGACGCCGACATCCAGGCGGCGGCGCATGACGTGGCGGCCGGGGTTCCAGTCGTTGAAGTCGCCGACCACCGCGACCCGCTCGGCATTGGGGGCCCAGACGGCGAAGTGCACGCCTGCCACGCCCTGATGCTCGATCAGATGCGCGCCCATCTTGTCATAGAGGCGGAAGTGATTGCCTTCGCCCATCAGGAAGTCGTCGAGCGGGCCGAGCACGGGGCCGAAGCTGTACGGATCGGTGATCCACCATTCCGCGCCCGATCCGCGCGCATGATATTTGACCGGCTGGGCCGGGCCGTCGACCGCGCCCTCGAACAGACCGCGCGTATCGACCCGCTTCAATTCGCCCAGGCTCTTGCCGGACAGGTCGAAGGCTTTGACCGCCTCCGCACCCGGCACCAGCGCCCGCAGGAACGTGCCGCCCGGCCCTTCATGAGGCCCCAGCAACGCGAAGGGATCGGCGTTGCGGCCCTCGATCAGGGCATCCAGAGCGGCACGGGGTGGCTTCACATCACGTTCCAGATTTCCTCGGCATATTGCCGGATGGTGCGATCGGAGGAGAACCATCCGACTTTCGCGACATTATGGATGGCCGAGGTCGCCCAGCCCGCCTGGTCCTGCCAGCGTGTGTCGACGCTGCGTTGCGCGGCGGCATAGGCATCAAAATCGGCGGCGACCATGAACCAGTCGCCATCATACAGCCCGCCCATCAATCCGGCATAACGGCCGGGATCGTCGGGCGAGAACACGCCCGAGGCGATGGCGGAGACGGCCTGGCGCAGCTCCGGGCTACCCTCGATCACTTCGCGCGGGTTGTAGCCGTCGCGGCGCTTGGCGGCGACCTCGTCGGCGGTCAGGCCGAAGATGACGATATGATCGTCGCCGACATGTTCCTTGATCTCGACATTGGCGCCGTCGAGCGTGCCGATGGTGAGCGCGCCGTTGAGGGCGAACTTCATGTTGCCGGTGCCCGACGCCTCCATGCCTGCGGTCGAAATCTGTTCGGAAAGATCGGCGGCGGGAATGATCTTCTCGGCCAGGCTGACATTGTAGTTCGGGATGAACCCGACCTTCAGCAGATGACCGACGCTGGGGTCCGAATTGATCCGGCGGGCCACGTCATTGGCCAGTTTGATGACCAGCTTTGCGTTGTGGTAGCTGGAGGCCGCTTTCCCCGCGAACAGCTTGACGCGCGGCGTCCAGTCACGCTCGGGATGGCTGCGGATCTGGTCGTACAACGCCACCGTTTCGATGATGTTGAGCAACTGGCGCTTATATTCGTGGATGCGTTTGATCTGGACGTCGAACAGCGCATCGGGGTCTATGCGCAGCCCGCTCGATTCCCGGAGATAATTTGCCAGCCCCACCTTGTTGGAACGTTTGATCGCCAGAAAGCGTTCCCTGAAATTCGCGTCCTGAGCAAATTCCGTGAGCGCTATCAATTTTTCCGCGTCATCCTCGAAACCCGGTCCGATCGCCTCGCGGATCAGCGCGGTCAGTTGCGGATTGCATTGCTGCAACCAGCGGCGCGGGGTGATGCCGTTGGTCTTGTTGTTGATCCGCGTCGGATAGAGGCGATGCAGGTCGGCGAAGACCGTCTTCTTCATCAGCTCGGTGTGGAGCGCGGCGACGCCGTTGACGCTGTGGCTGCCCGCAAAGGCCAGGTTCGCCATGCGCACCCGGCGCTCGCCGCCTTCGTCGATCAGGCTGATCGCGGCGATGGCGCGGTCGTCCATGCCCTCCAGGCCACGGGCCTCGCGCAGCAGCTTGGCATTGATCGCATAGATCAGCTGCATGTGACGCGGCAGTAGCCGCTCAAACAGGTGGAGCGGCCAGCTTTCCAGCGCCTCGGGCAGCAGCGTGTGGTTGGTATAGCCGAAGGTGCGGCGGGTAATGTCCCACGCCTCGTCGAAGCCCAGATCGTGATGATCGACCAGCAGGCGCATCAGCTCGGCGACCGAGACGGCGGGGTGGGTGTCGTTGAGCTGGATCGCCGCCTTGTCGGGCAGGGTGCGGATGTCGTGGAAATACTGGATATGCCGCCGGACGATGTCCTGGAGCGAGGCAGAGGAGAAGAAATATTCCTGCCGCAGCCGCAATTCCTGCCCCGCGGGCGAACTGTCCGAGGGATAGAGGACGCGGACCAAGGTCTCCGCCGCCAGCTGCCCCGCCAGCGCGCCGGTATAATCACCCGCGTTGAAGCGATCGAGCCGGATGGGGTCGATTGCCTGCGCCGTCCACAGGCGCAGCGTGTTGACCCGCTTGCCGCGCCAGCCGACGACGGGCGTGTCGACCGCCACCGCCTCGACCGCCTCGGCGGGTTTCCAGTGGACCGCGCCGCTCTCGGTGCCGATCACCTCGCCGCCGAAGCCGACGAAATAGGCGCTCTCGCGACGCTCGAACTCCCAGGGGTTGCCATGGCTGAGCCAGGTTTCGGGCAGTTCGACCTGCCAGCCATCGTCGATGCGCTGGCGGAACATGCCGTTCACATAACGGATGCCATAGCCATAGGCGGGCAGATCGAGGCTGGCGAGACTTTCCATGAAGCACGCGGCCAGTCGGCCGAGGCCGCCATTGCCCAGCGCCGCGTCGGGCTCCATCTCCTCCAGCTCGGTGAGATCGACGCCCAGGGTCTGGAGCGCCCCCGCCACCTGCGCCATCACGCCCATGTTGGACAGCGCATCGCGTAGCAGCCGGCCGATCAGGAACTCCAGGCTGAGATAATAGACCCGCTTGGCCCCCGCCGCATGGGCTTCGCGGGTAGAGGCCATCCAGCGCTCGATGATGTCGTTGCGGACGGTCAGGATGGTCGCGGCCAACCAGTCGTGCCGCCGCGCATTGGCGGCGTCCTTGCCGATCCGGTGCACCAGCGTGTCGACAATGGCGTCGGCCAGCGGCCCGGTGTCGTCGACATGCAGGGTGGTGATGGTGGTCGTCATTGATTCGGGCGTCCCTGTCGATCCAGTTGCACCCAGATTAGCCGCGTAAGGGGTGAAGTCACGCGGCATTCCTTCGCAACTGCGAAAACGAGATCAGCCCGTTGCCAGACCCCACAACAAGGTCAGGTTAAGGCCGATGATAATTGCCGCAATGATCCACGCTAAGATGCGCAGCCATACGGGACTGGCAAAGGGCCCCATCATCCCCTTGTTCGCGGTGAAGCGGACCAGCGGCACCACGGCGAAGGGCAGTTGCAGGCTGAGGATCACCTGGCTGAGGACCAGCAGCTTCGTCGCGCCCGCCTGACCGCTGGCCCCCACGACCAGCACGGCGGGCACGATCGCAAGCCCGCGCGTGATGAGCCGCCGCAGCCAGGGGGCGAGCCGCAGGTCGAGGAATCCCTCCATCACGATCTGCCCGGCGAGCGTCCCCGTGACGGTCGAGTTCTGGCCCGAGGCGAGCAGCGCCACGCCGAACACCACGCTCGCCGCGCCCGCGCCCAGCATCGGGGCGAGCAGCCGGTATGCCTGATCGATCTCGGCGACATCGGTGCGGCCTGCGACATGGAAGGTGGCCGCCGCCACGATCAGGATCGCGGCGTTGATGAAGAAGGCGAAGAACAGGGCAACGGTGCTGTCGATCGTTGCCAGCTTGATCGCGTCGCGCTTGCCCTCGGTCGTCAGGTTGAAGGCGCGGGTCTGCACCACCGAGGAGTGGAGGTAGAGGTTATGCGGCATCACCGTCGCGCCGAGGATGCCGATCGCGATATAGAGCATCGCCGGGTCGGTCACGATGCGGGCAGTGGGGATGAAGCCCGCCATGACGGCGCCGGGATCGGGGCGCGAGGCGATCAGCTCATAGAGGAAACAACCACCGATGATGAGGAGCAGCGCGATGATGAACGCCTCGACCTTGCGGAACCCGTAACGCTGGAGCGCGAGGATGAGGAAGACGTCGAACCCGGTGATGAGCACGCCCCACACAAGCGGCAGGTCGAACAGCAGTTGCAGCGCGATGGCGGTGCCCAGCACCTCGGCCAGATCACAGGCGATGATCGCGATCTCGCAGAGCAGCCAGAGGATGCGCGAGACCGGCTTGGAGTAAGCCGCCCGGCATGCTTGTGCCAGGTCCAGCCCGGCCGCGATGCCGAGGCGCGCCGACAAAGCCTGCAGGATCATCGCCATGATGTTGGACAGCAGGATGACCGACAGCAGCGCATAGCCATAGGCCGATCCGCCCGCGATGTCGGTGGCCCAGTTGCCCGGGTCCATATAGCCGACCGCGACCAGATAGCCCGGCCCGGCAAAGGCGAACAACCGCCGCAGGAAGGACGCGCCCTCCGGTATGGCGATCGAACGATGGCTTTCGGCAAGCGAGCGGGTGGCGGGCGTGGCTACGGTCATCGACCTTCAGATGTGACGGAGTTTCCGAGAACCGACAACCCGCCAAAGCGTTGCCGCAGGTCAACAATCCTCCCCGTGCCGGGGAGGATTTAAAGGGACGACCCCACGACTGCGCAGGCCAGCGCCATCAGCAACCCGGCAAAACGGTTCGACCGGAACCGGTACAGGGCGCCCGCGCCGTCGTCGGGCTTCAGCGTCGCCACCTGCCAGCCCAGATGCAGCGCCACGGGAACCAGCGCCGCGACAGCCAGTGGATCGGGCCGCACCAGCCAGATCGCCCCCGCCCAGCACAGCACCGCCGCCAGATAGAACGCCCCGACCCCCGGCTTCACATGCGCCCCCATGCGCAGCGCCGAGGAGCGCACGCCGATCAGCGCATCGTCCTCGCGGTCCTGCAGCGCATAGATGGTGTCATAGCCGATCACCCAGGCGATCGACCCCGCATAGAGCAGCCACAGTGGCGCCGAGAGCGAACCCGCCACCTCGGCCCAGCCGACCAGCGCGGCCCAGCTGAACACCATGCCCAGCCATGCCTGCGGCCACCAGGTGATCCGCTTCATGAACGGATAGGCCGCGACCGGGGCCAGGCTGGCCACCGCAACGATGGCGGCCAGCGGGCGAAGCTGCACCAGCACGACCAGCCCGATCAGGCACAGCGCGACCAGCCAGATCGCCGCCAGCTTCACCGACACCAGCCCCGACGGGATCGGCCGCGCCCGTGTCCGCGCCACTTGAGCGTCCAGATCGCGGTCGACGATGTCGTTGAACACGCAGCCCGCCCCACGCATCGCGATCGAGCCGAGCAGGAACCACAGGACCAGCGGCCAGCGATCCGGCAGTCCGCCCGCCAGCGCGATCGCCCAGACGCCCGGCCAGAACAGCAGCCACCAGCCGATCGGCCGGTCGAACCGCGCCAGCAGCGCCAGCCCCCTCAGCCGGGGCGGCAGACGCCCGACCAGTCCCTTATGCTCGCTATCGGGTACGATCTCGACGGTCATGGGCTCGATGGTCATCGCGGTGGCCTATGGGCGCGACCCGTGGCGCGCAAGCCCGTTCGCGGCTATCGTGGCCAACGTGATCCTCCCGCGCGCTTCCGTTTCATGATCGGCCTGTCGGTCGCGGTCGGCCGTTTCGTCGAGGCGCTGTTCTGGGCGATCCTGCGCGTGGCGGGTATGGTCGGCGGCGTGGTGCTGCTCGTCGGTATGGTGCTCGCTGTGATGTGGTGGGCGATCCGGCGGCGGCGCTAGGCGGCCAGCATCGCGAGCTGCGAGCGGATCACGTGCAGATTATGCTGCGCCAGATGGCTGCCGCGTCCCGCCACGCTGCCTTCCAGTTCGGGCCGCTCGCCGATCGCCAGACAGCGTTGCCACGCCCCCTCCGCCAGCGGTAGCCAATGTGCGATCGCATTCGCCGGATCGGCCATCGCACGATCGAGCAGCAGGTCGCCCAGCACGAAGAAGAAATCCGGGGATTCGGGCCAAAGCGGCATCTCCCGGTCGGCCAGCGCCAGCGCCTCGTCCAGCCGTCCCGCCTGGGTTTGGATCGTGATCGCGGTCCAGACCAGCTCGTGTCGCCAGTTCGCCTGCGTCGGGGTCAACGCCAGCGCCTGCGCGAAATGGGTACAGGCGCTGTCCAGATCGTCGCGCATCCGGGCGTCGCGGGCGATCTGGTAATGAAGATACGGGTCGTCCGGCTGCTCGGCCAGATCGCGTTGCAGCAGCATATGGTTGCGATGGCGCTTCGGCGCGATCTGCGCCGCCAGATAGCCGTCATGACCCAGATGCACCGGCAGGGCGACACGCGGCAACGGCGAGGCGACCTGCTCATGTACGCGGCCCTCATAGCGCGCACCGCGTGGTATCAGCCGAGTGATCCAGCTGCGCGTCGCGGTTTCGCCATCGTCATGCTGGTTGTGGATGCACACCCGCCCAAGCCGCGCCGGGCCGTTGCACCAGTCGCGCAAGGCTTCGCCGCCCGTCATCAGCCATTCGTCGGCGTCGAGCATCAAGGACCAGTCGCTGTCGGCCAGATCGAGGAGATGGTTGCGCGCGATCGAAAAGCTGTCCGGCCAGGGCAGATGATGCACCTCGGCTCCGGCGGCCTGCGCGATCGCCACGCTGTCGTCGGTCGATCCGGTGTCGAGCACGACGATGCGGTCGACCCAGGGCGTGATGCTGTCCAGGCAGCGCGCGAGGCAGCGTGCTTCGTTACGGACGATCAGCGTCGCGGCGATCGATGGGGAAGGGGGCATGGCGTGGGTTGAGCCTTGAGTCACGGGCGACGTCACGCGGCCAGCGTCGCCAGCTGCGAGCGGACGATGTCGAGGCTCTGCTGCGCCAGATAGCTGCCGCGCCCCGCCACGCTGCCGTCCAGGTCGGGGCGCTCGCCGATCGCCAAACAGCGTTCCCAGGCGATCTGCGCCAGCGGCAGCCAATGGTCGATCGCCTGTGCGGGATCGGCCAGCGCCCGGTCGAACAATATGTCCCCCAGCACATAGAAATAGTCGGGCGAGTCCGGCCAATGCGGAAACTCGGCATCGGCCAGCGCCAGTGCCTCGTCGCGCCGCCCCATATAGGCCATCAACGTCATGGCGCTCGTCACGAGCGGGTGCCGCCAACCGGCATCGCGCGGCGCGGTCGCCAGTGCGCGCTCCAGATAGTCGCAGGCGGTCGGCAGGTCGCGCCGCGCCTGCGCCTCCATGCCGAACTGGAACATCAGATAGGGATTGTCCGGCTGCGCGGCGAGTTCGCGCTGCAATAGCTGATAGTTGCGATCGATCTTCTTCGCCTTCTGCGCCGCGAGATAGCCGTCATGCCCGACATGGATCGGGGTGCGGACGATCGGGAGGGATGAGACGACATGTTCGTGGATACGCCCCTGATAATAGGCGCCGCGCGGCAACAGGCGGGGAATCCAGCTGCGCGTCGGGTCGGGGCTGCCGTCCACCGCGTTCTCGATGCAGACCGACCCCAGCCGTGGCGGCCCGGCGCACCAGCGGCGCAGCTGCTCGCCGCCCGCGCTCATCCACTCGTCGGCGTCGAGCATCAGGTTCCAGTCGGCATCGGCGCAGGCCAGCACATGGTTGCGCGCCTCGGCGAAATCGTCGGGCCAGGGCAGGTGATGCACCTCGGCCCCCGCCGCCTTGGCGATGGCGACGGTCCGGTCGGTCGAGCCGGTGTCGAGCACCACGATGCGGTCGACGAACGGGGCGACGCTTTCCAGGCAACGCGCGAGGCAGCGCTCCTCGTTGCGGACGATCAGCGTCGCAGCGATACGGGGGGCAGGGGGCAACATCCTGGGCAGTCCTCGACGCTGGGGATTTGCGCCCGGATTACCCCCCGCCCCGTGAAGATTTGGCTAACGCGGCGATAACCCTATTTCGCCAGCCGCCCGTCCTCCAGTGCCGCCATGTCGAACGGGAACAGGATGTCGGGATCGGGCGCCTTCACCTCATCGGCGATGTCGGCGGGGGCGATGCCATGCAGGATATGGCGGATGATCGCGATGCGCGCGTCCTTCTTGTCGTCGGCGCGCACGATATGCCAGGGCGCGAAGGGCGTGTGGGTGCGGGTCAGCATCGTGTCGCGCGCCGCCGAATAATCGGCCCATTTCGCCTGCGCCACCTTGTCCATGTCGGACACTTTCAGCGCCTTGAGCGGATCGGTGCGCCGTGCCTCCAGCCGTTCCTCCTGCTCCTTCTTCGAGATGTCGAGCCAGATCTTGACCAGCTTGATGCCGCTTTCGACCAGCATCCGCTCGAAATCGGGGGCGTCGCGCAGGAATGCTTCTTGCTCGGTGGCGGTGGAAAAGCCCATCACGACCTCGACCCCCGCGCGGTTGTACCAGCTGCGGTTGAAGATCACGATTTCCCCGGCGGCGGGCAGGTGGCCGGCATAACGCTGGAAATACCATTGCGTACGTTCGCGGTCGGACGGCTTGGGCAGCGCGACGACGCGGGTGGCGCGGACCGAGAGATGTTCGGTGATCCGCTTGATCGTGCCGTCCTTGCCCGCACCGTCGCGGCCCTCCAGCACGATGACGACGCGCTCGTCGGAGCCGATCATCGCCATCTGGGTGCGGACCAGCGCGAGCTGCAGCGCCTCCAGCTCCTCCTGATAATGTTTCGCCATCGTCACCTCCTTTGCGCCGAAGAACGCGACCGCGCGGCAAAAGTGGCATGATGCGGCGTGGGCGTGTAAGCGCAGCCCATGACCGCTACCCCCGCCTGGCCGCCGCAATCCACGCCCCGCCTGTTCGTCGACCAGATGCTGGGCGAAGGACCGATCCGCATCGACGGACCCGCCGCGCATTATCTGGTGTCGGTGATGCGCACCAAGGTCGGCGATCCGGTCAAGCTGTTCGACGACCGGACCGGCGAGTGGCTGGGCGTCGCGGCGTCGGTCGGCAAGCGCGACCTGACGCTGGACGTGACGACGCGCCTGCGCGAGCGGGAGGCGGTGCCGGATCTGTGGCTGTGCGCCGCGCCGTTGAAGAAGGGCCGGGTCGACTGGCTGGCCGAAAAGGCGTGCGAGTTGGGCGTGGCAAAACTGGTGCCGGTCGTCACCCGCCGCACCGTGGTCGACAAGCCCAATACCGAACGGCTTCGCGCCCACATGATCGAGGCGGCTGAGCAATGCGGCCGCACCGCGCTTCCGCAAGTCGCCGAACCGGTGAAGCTGGCCGCGCTGCTGCGCGATTGGCCCGAGGGCCGTGCGTTGTTCTTCGCCGACGAAACCGGCGGTCTCCCTGCGCTGGAGGCGATGCGCGCACATTCGGGGGCGGCGGCGATCCTGATCGGCCCCGAAGGCGGCTTCGATGCCGAGGAGCGCGAGGCGATCCGCGCGCATCCGTCGGCCATCGGCATCGGCCTCGGCCCCCGCATCCTGCGTGCCGATACGGCGGCGGCGGCGGCGGTGTCGCTCTGGATGGCGGCGGCGGGCGACTGGCGTTGATTCAGCCTATGGCGTGAAGGCTTCCGCCCGCGTAAGGCGCGGTTCATGAGCACCAAGACCGCGAGCACCGCCAAGGGCGCCATCATCGAGTCGCGCGATCAGCTGATCGCGAGCTTCGCGCGGGGAGAAAAATCCCGCGATCACTGGCGGATCGGGACCGAGCACGAGAAGTTCGTCTATGCGCTGGGCGACCATCACGCGCCCTCCTACGACGAGGCCTCGGGCATCCGCGCGCTGCTCGGCGAGCTGGAGCAATATGGCTGGCAGCCGGTCCTGGAAGGCGGCAACGTCATCGCGCTGACCGGCGCGGACGGATCGATCAGCCTGGAGCCTGCGGGCCAGTTCGAGCTGTCGGGCGCGCCGCTCGACAATCTGCACCAGACCTGTGCTGAGACGGGGCGTCACCTGCAACAGGTCAAGGCGGCGGGCGACAAGCTGGGCGTCGGTTTCCTGGGGCTGGGCATGTGGCCGGACAAGACCCGCGCCGAGCTGCCGATCATGCCCAAGGGTCGCTATGCGATCATGCTACGCCACATGCCGCGCGTCGGGTCGCTCGGCCTCGACATGATGCTGCGGACGTCGACGATCCAGGTGAACCTCGACTACGCGTCCGAGGCGGACATGGTGAAGAAGTTCCGCGTCGGCCTCGCGCTCCAGCCGCTGGCGACCGCCTTGTTCGCCAACTCGCCCTTTACCGAGGGCAAGCCCAACGGCATGCTGTCCTTCCGTAGCCATATCTGGTCCGACACCGACCCCGCGCGCACCGGCATGTTGCCCTTCGTGTTCGAGGACGGGTTCGGCTACGAGCGTTACGCCGACTATGCGCTCGATGTGCCGATGTACTTCGTCTACCGCGACGGCAAATATATCGATGCGGCGGGGCTGTCGTTTCGCGACTTCCTGAAGGGCGAGCTGTCGGTCCTGCCCGGCGAACTGCCGACGATCGACGACTGGAATGATCACCTCTCGACCGCCTTTCCCGAGGTGCGGCTGAAGACCTTCCTGGAGATGCGCGGGGCCGATGGCGGTCCGTGGAACCGCATCTGTGCGCTGCCCGCGCTCTGGGTCGGGTTGTTGTACGACGGCGGCGCGCTCGATGCGGCCTGGGATCTGGTCAAGGGCTGGTCGCTGGACGAGCGGCAGAGCTTGCGCGACTCGGTGCCCGAACTGGCACTGGATGCGCCGCTGCCGGGTGGCGGGCGTCTGCGTGACATCGCGGGCGAGGTGCTCGATATCGCGCATGCCGGGTTGGCGGCGCGCGGGCGGTTGAACGGGGCGGGGGATAACGAGACCGGCTTCCTCGATCCGCTGCGCGAGATCGTCCGCTCGGGCAAGGTGCCTGCGCAGGTGCTGCTCGACCGCTATCATGGTGAGTGGAATGGCGACATCTCGCGGGTTTATGGCGAGGCGAGTTTCTGATGGAGCAGCGTGGGCTTCAACTTCGCTCAGCCTGAACGGCGGTTTGGTATGGATGACCTATAAATCCCCAAACTCCGTTCAGCCTGAGCGAAGTCGAAGGCCAAGGGAAAACCTACCGCCCCAAAACCCATCTGAAGAATCGCGGTACCACTCCATACCGCTCCATCCAGTCATAATAATCCCGATACGCCGGATCGGCCGACAGATGCCGCTCCTCGGTCCGCGCCCGCCAGTAATAGATTCCGCTGACCACCCCGAGCAGCAACGTGCTGCGGGCTGCGTCCACCCAGGTCCCGGTCGACAGGATCGGGATCGTCGCGATCCACCAGAAAATGTTCTTCGACAGATAGGCCGGATGCCGCGACACCGCATAGGGCCCGTGGGTCAGGATGCCCCGGTGCGTCAGGTTGGAAAAGCGGATGCCGAACGCTACGGTCGACCAGGCATAGATGGCGGTCAGGGCGACCAGCACCGTGCCCGTCACCGCCAGCACCATCGGGTGCCCCGCGAACCAGTAGCTCCACTCGGCGGTCCCCGGCCGATAGTTGAGCGGCCCGTTATCGCCCATCAGGATCGTCGGCGGATAACAGATCAGCGCCGCCGCCCAGGCCGCCGCATAAGGATTGGCCGAGCGGATATGCGCATCGAGCGGCCGCATGGTCAGCATGTACCCGATCGTCGCAAAGGCAACGTCGATCAGGAACATCAGTGTGATCAGCCCATTGGCTAGCGCCACCGGATCGTGCAGCGCGACGCTCAGGTCGGTCCGCACGAACATGCCGAACCCGCCCGGCACGACGCCGAGCATGAAGGGCAGGAAGAACGCCTTCACCGCCCAGGATCGCAGATGCGCGTAGATGGCGTGCCGATCCACGCCCGGCTGCCCAGTCAGCCATGCGCCTAGCATCCACGCGCCGTCCTTCGGTTCGAACAGCCGCCGGTCGAGCCAGATCACATAGGGAATGGACAGCAGGAACAGCACCGGCGCGATCCAGCCCAGACACCACATCGCAAAGGCGAAAATCCCCTGCCAATAGAAGCGCCCCGTCGCGAAGATCAGCGCGATCCCGCCGAATGTCGCCCACAGCCCGGCCAGCTTGGTCAGGCTGATGTCCAGCGTCTCGCGGGCGGGACGGGGATTCGCCCAGTCGATCCCGGTCGAGGCATGGCGATGCACCTTGTCGACCAGCACCGACCAGAGCAGCATCGGCACACCCGCACAGACCAGATGCAGCAACGCCGCATAAGGCCCGTCGAGATGCCGCCACCGGGCATAAGCGATCCAGCCCAGCGAACCCGCCAGCCCGGCCAGCCCGACACCCCGGCTGACGGCGGAGCGGGGACGCGGCGGGCGCGGGGAGTGCGGGGCGGAATCGGCCATGGAATGCGGGCTTTAGCGTAATTCGGTAAGCAAGGCGTTAGGGTGGATCGACAGGCAGCTATGCCCTTCTTCCCCTCGCAGAGGGGAGAGGGTTGCGCAGACTTGGCCTTTGCGAAAGCAAAGGCTTAGTCGGAGCTGGGTGAGGGGTGGAGCGCTCGCAAAGGCGAGCGCGCGAGCCGTTCGGCTCGCTCAACCCCTCACCCAAGCTGCGCTAGCCAGCACGCTGGCAAGCTTCGCCAACCCTCTCTCCTTTCCAGGGGAGAGGGGAGATGAATGTCGATCGGTTTCAAAAGGATCATTCCTCCGCCGTCGCCAGAATCTGCGCGACCTTTTCGGCCGTAATCCCGAACGCTGCCGCCAGCCCCGACAGGGACGCGCCCCGCTTCGACAATTCGCGAATCCGCCCCTCGTCGACCACCGTGGCGTATCCCCGCGTATCGCGCTGCTCGCGCACCACATCCTTGCGGCCCGAGGTGCGGTGGCGCTTGGCGGCGGCGGCATGGGGGTCCCTGGCGGCGGCGGCTTCCTCGGCCTCGCGACGGGCGGCGCGTTCGGCTTCGCGGGCGAGCGTCTCGCGTTCGCGCAGCGCAGCGCGGGCCTCCATCCGCCCGGCCATCAGAGCGCCCCGCTCGCCCGCCCGCGCCTCGCGCGCTTTGGCCCGTGCGGCGGCGCGCTCTTCCAAACTGTCATTCGTTCGCACGCGCAGTCCGCCACGCGGCGGCGTCACGCCCCAGCTGTCATCGACCATCTCTTGCCCCAGAATTTCGAGGCCGCCGTCTATAACGAGGCCATTCATACCCGCCAGAGGGCGCGACGCATCCTTTCCGAAACCGGCGGCATCTCGCAACCAGCGGGCGATCCGCTTGTTATTGATGCAGATATAGACTGGGAGGATGGTGATGAACCCGATGCTGGACCCCGATCTCATGGAATTCATGGACGACGAGTCGCTGCTGCTGGCCTTTGCGATGGCGAGTGCCGAACCCGGCGGCGGCGAGGCTCAGGCGATCCAGGCCGAGATGACCCGACGGGGCCTGCGCCCGATCGCGGCCATGCCCGGCCTGCTCGGCGCGGTGCGCACGGACCATGGAAGTGGAACGCTGCACCGGTAGGCGTCCAGGGCTATTCCATTCGCCGAGCATGGTGGAATCTCAGACCCACGCTTTGCTCAAACGTCATTAACGCGCATTTTACCCTGTCCGCCTACGCCCGCCATACTGCGGGGGCGTTTTGCGACCGCAACGGAGATAGTGCGTGACCGTTCAGCAACCGATCGCCGCCGACAGCGATGCCGCCTTCATCGCCTCGCTCATCACCGAGGACATGCTGCGGGGTTCGGAGCGTTTCCCCAGTCCGCATGTCGAATTGTGGACGATGCCCGGTTTCCTCACACCTGAGGAATGCGACGTTTTGATGCGCGCCATCGACGCCAACAAAGCGCCGTCTCGCGTCGCCTATGGCGAACCGAACGCGCGCACCAGCGAAACGTGCATTTTCGACGCGACAGTGCGCAGCAGCGAGACGTGCGTCCTAGACGACACTGCGCCTGTCATTCAGTTGCTCGACCTGAAGCTGTCCCTGTTGCTCGGAATACCTCCGGAGTGCGGCGAGCCGATTCAGGGGCAGCGCTATGCCGTTGGGCAGGAATTCAAGCTGCATCACGATTATTTCGAGGATCACCATCCCGATACGGCGAGCAATCGTCACCGTTGCGGCAACCGCACCTGGACGGCGATGATCTACCTCAACGAGCCGGAGGAGGGCGGCGAGACTGGCTTCGCCTATCTCCAGCACGACTTCAAACCGCGCCAGGGCATGGCGGTATGCTGGAACAATGTCGGCCTCGACGGCAAGCCCAACCGCTATACGCTGCATCAGGGCAAGCCGGTGATCCGGGGCGACAAATATATCATCACCAAGTGGTTCCGCGAACGCGCCTGGCTTGGTCCGGTCGGCTATGTCCCGCCCGCCGCGGCCCCGCAGCGCAACGCGAAAGCGAAGGTCAAGCGTGCCATCAAGGGCCGTCGCTAACCTCTCTTTTCGTTTTATACCCCTTATCTCTGTTGGCTTGCTGAAGAGGGTGCAGCGAAGCTGGGTACGGCTTACCGCCGGATATACCGGAAATACCACACCTCATGCCCCTGGCGGCGGGCCTTGCGTTCGTAGCGCGTCTCGGGCCAGTCGGCGGGGCGGGTGAGGAAGTCGGCGGGCGTGCGCGCCTGCCATTCGAAATCGTCCCGGCCGTTCATGATCATCATCGACCAGTGGCAATAGGTCGGGTCATCGGTGCCGAGGCGGAATTCGCCGCCCGACTTCAGCTTGCGCGCGATGGTGTCGAGCGGGCCGTGGTTCATCATCCGCCGCTTGGCATGGCGGGCCTTGGGCCAGGGATCGGGGTGGAGCAGGTACACGCGGCTCAGGCTGGCATCGGGCAGCCGCTCGATCACCTCCAGCGCGTCGCCCATGTGCAGGCGGACATTGGTCAACTCGCGGTCACGGATATGACCGAGCGCGCCGACCACGCCGTTCAGGAAAGGCTCGCAGCCGATAAAGCCGGTGCCCGGCGTCGCCTCGGCCTGTCCGGCCAGATGCTCGCCCGCGCCGAAGCCGATCTCGACCTGAAGCGGCCGATCCTCGCCGAACAGGCGCATGGCATCCAGCGGGCCTTCCTCGGGCACGCTGAGCGTCGGCAGCATCTCCTCGACCAGCGCGGCCTGGCCTTGGCGCAGCTTATGGCCCTGGCGCCGACCGTAAAGGCGGCGGATCGTCGTCGGATCGTTCATCGCCGGGCCTTTAGCGCGGGTCGGGGAGGGAGCCAAGGGCGGGGCCGCTCGTTGCCCTGGCACCATGGATGACGATGCTCCCCAACCCGATGGCTCGCAAGACGAGGGCAAGGCGCAAAAGGCCGCCGATGCCAAAGATCTCCACCGTGCGGTGCGCGAGGCGGGGGAGAGCGAGCTGGACCGGCCCGCCGGTGCGCTGTTCTGGTCGGGGCTGGCGGCGGGGATCGCGATCCACAGCTCGTTGATCGCCGAGGGCGCGCTGCACGCGGGGCTGCCCGACGCGCCGTGGCGCGGGCTGGTCGCCGCGCTCGGCTATCCGGTGGGGTTCCTGGTCGTCATTCTGGGGCGGATGCAGCTGTTCACCGAAAGCACGATCACCGCGATGCTGCCTTTGGTGACGAAGCCCTCGGTCTGGGCCCTCCGGCGAACTCTGCGACTCTGGGCCATCGTGCTGGTCGCCAATCTGATCGGCACCGCGCTGGCCGCCGGAATGGTGGCGGCGGGGGCCTTGGGCAATGCCGAGATACGCGAGGCAATGGTGTCGGTATCGGCGCGTATTCTGGAGCTGGGCGGATGGGATACGTTCGTGAATGCCATCCCCGCCGGGTTCCTGATCGCGGTCGTCGCCTGGATCCTGCCCAATGGCCGGACCCAGGCCTTCTGGATCATCCTGGCGATCACCTATGTCATTTCCATCGCGGGGTTCAGCCACTCGATCGTCGGCGCGGACGAGGCGTTCCTGCTGCTGTTCACCGGCCATGCCGATCTGGCGCGGACCGTGTTCGGCCTGCTGATCCCGGCGATCCTCGGCAATCTGGTCGGCGGCGCGGGACTGTTCACCCTGCTCGCCCACGGACAGGTGCAGGGCGAGACGCGGGGGTAGCGGCCTCAGCGCGGGGAAAGGATCGAGATGTCCCGACCCCGCACTTGCCATGTTCGCTTATCGGGTGTCAGCACAAAGACGGGCTGCTGGACGCTGTAAGAGGCAAAGACGTGAATCTCGGTCGGCACCGGATCGAGCAGATGGCTGACGAACAGCCCGGCGACCTTCTCCGTGTCTCGGTCGGGCAGCTTCAGGTTGAGGCAGCTGGTGTTGAACGCGCGGCTGCCGACGATCCGCCCATCCGGCGCGATCGTCACGCGGTAATTGCCACCCATCATATAGTTGGCGTTCGTGACCTGTGGTGAGAGCAGATAGACGGTAACCGGGCCACCATTTACGGACGGCAGGACGACGGTGTTGAACGGTGCGGCGGTACAGGGGCGATAGCCCTTCGCCCCGGCCTCCTGCTTGGCGATTTCGCGGGCGCGGGCGAGGATCATTTGTACGGGCGTCAACGGCGCAGGCTCGGGCAGGATGTCGTGCCGGACGACTTTTCCGCCGCGCACATCGGCGACGAAAAAGGCACGCGCGCTGGCGGCGTCGCCCTTGAAATAGGTCGCACGCAGCGTGTCCTTGTCGACCGGCTCGATGACATAGCCGCCCGCACCCACGAGTTGGTCTCTGGGGACCACCTCCATCAGCGAGTCGGTGCTGACCCAGGCCGCGCGATCGAAGGCGTAGATCATCGCGCCAAAGATCGAGGCGTCGGCGAGACGCTGTTGCTCGGAACGGCTGTCCTGGGTTGCGATGACGGGCGGTGCCGCCGCCACCTGCGCTGCCGCTACCAGAATCGCCATCGCCAGCATCGTCCATCCCCCTACCGATCGGAGGGAGGCTGACGTGCCGTGTCCCAAAGGGCAAGCGCATTGCCCGAAAAAGAAAAACGCCCGCGCGGGCATCCCCGCACGGGCGTTTTTCACTTGCCGGTGCGTCGGATCAGGCGACGGCGGCCTTGATCTGGTCGACCAGGTCGGTCTTTTCCCAGGTGAACAGCGCGCCTTCGGCTTCGCGGCCGAAATGGCCATACGCGGCGGTCTTCGAATAGATCGGCGCGTTCAGCTTCAGATGCTCGCGAATGCCCTTCGGCGTCAGGCGAACCAGCTTCGGCAGCGCGGCCTCCAGCTTGGCTTCCTCGACCTGGCCGGTGCCGTGGAGGTCGACATAGACCGACAGCGGCTCGGCGACGCCGATGGCGTAGGAGAGCTGGATGGTGCAGCGCTTGGCCAGACCCGCCGCGACGACGTTCTTGGCGAGGTAGCGTGCGACATAGGCCGCCGAGCGGTCGACCTTGGTCGGGTCCTTGCCGCTGAACGCGCCGCCGCCATGCGGGGCTGCGCCGCCGTACGTGTCGACGATGATCTTGCGGCCGGTCAGGCCGGCGTCACCATCCGGGCCGCCGATCTCGAACAGGCCGGTCGGGTTGACGTAGATCTGCTTCTCTTCGGGCAGCCAGCCTTCAGGCAGGATGTCGGTCAGCACCGACTTTACATAGTCGCGAAGCTTGGCCTGGCCCGCCTCGTTCGACAGTTCGGCCGAATGCTGGGTCGACACGACGATCGCGGTCGCGCGGACCGGCACGCCATTCTCATATTGCAGCGTGACCTGGCTCTTGGCGTCGGGCTCCAGGAACGGCGCCGCGCCGGAGTGGCGGTCGGCCGCCATCTTTTCCAGGATCTTGTGGCTGTAATAGAGGGTCGCGGGCATCAGGCCGGGGGTCTCGTCGGTCGCGTAACCGAACATGATGCCCTGGTCGCCCGCGCCTTCGTCCTTGTTGCCGCTCTCGTCCACACCCATCGCGATATGCGCCGACTGGGCGTGCAGGTTGTTCGAGAAGTCGAAGGTCTGCCAGTGGAAGCCCGACTGCTCGTAACCGATCCGCTTGACGGTATCGCGCACGGTCCGCTCGATCTCTTCCAGCGCGCCCTCGGCCCACTGGTCGTTTTCGAACACGCCCTTGCAGCGGATTTCACCCGCCAGCACGACCTTGTTGGTGGTGGTCAGGGTTTCGCACGCGATGCGCGCTTCCGAATCCTTGGACAGGAACAGGTCGACGATCGAGTCGCTGATCTGGTCTGCGACCTTGTCGGGGTGACCTTCGGAAACCGATTCCGAGGTAAAGATGTACGAGTTCCGCATTCCCGTCCTCATAAGGATATAAAGATAGCTTTATATGTCCTCTAGCGGCGACGGCGGCGGATGGCAACGCCGATCGCGGCCAGCGCCATGGCGATCACGAGGGCGAGCATATTGCTGACCCGTGAAAAAACCGTTGGCGGCAGCGCGGCGGGCAGGGGGGCCTGGGCCGCGCCCGCCGTCTCGTGCGGGACGGTGGCGATCAGGCGGCCATCGGCGGCGATGATCGCCGAGATGCCGGTCGGGGTGGCGCGAATGATCGGCAGCCCCTCCTCGATCGCCCGCATCCGCGCCTGCGCCAGATGCTGCGGCGGGCCCCAGCGGCCGAACCAGGCATCGTTGGACGGATTGAAGAGCAGGCGCGGGCGATGTGCTTCGTCGACCACTTGGCCCGAGAAGATGATCTCGTAGCAGAGCTGTACCCCGACCGGCCCGAAGCCCGGCACGCGCAGATTGCGCGGGCCGGGGCCGGGGGTGAAGTCCATGTCGCCGGGCACCAGCCGTGCCAGGCCCAGCGGCTTTAACAGCCACGGCATGGGCAGATACTCGCCGTAAGGCACCAGATGCGCCTTGTCGTAACGCCCCGTGATCTGCGCGCGCGGACTGATCGCAAAGACGCTGTTGGTCGCGCTGCTCACCCGCGCGCGGTCGGGCGAGAAGAGCAATGCGGTCCCCCCGACCAGCGCGGTGTCGCGGGGCCCGAGCACGCGGGCGATCTGGCGGCGGGTCCAAAATGGCGGCGCATAGTTGAACCCGAAATAAGCCCATTCGGGGTAGCCGTCCTCGATCATGTCGCGCACGACGCCCTCGGGCCAGACGATCAGGCGCGGGCGGGGGCCGGGCCGCCCCGACAGCTCGGTAAGGCGTTCGAGCAGCAACGGCCCGTCACTCTGCCCGCGCTGGTCCTGGCTGACATTGGGCTGGACGACGCGGACCAGAGGCGCATCGGGGGCAGGCTCGGGCGCGCGGGTGAGCGGGGCGGACAGTGCGGCCAGCCCGGTGGCGGGAACCATCACCGCGGCCAGATGCCAGTGCCGCCGAAGCGCCAGCCAGATCGCGCCCGCCAGCACGACGGTTAGCCCCGACAGCGCATAGGTGCCGACGAACGCGCTCATCCGCGCCACCCCGATCACCGGCAGCCACGCCACCGAAAAAGGGTCCCAGGCATAGCCGGTGAACAGCCGCGCACGCAGATATTCGGTCGCGATCCACGCCGCACCGAAGATCAGCACATAGGCCGCATCCGGCCGCCGCCCGCGAAAGCGCCAAGCCACACCCGCTGCCGCCATCGGGAAGATGGCGAGGTAGAGCGCCAGTCCGACCGCCGCGAAATAGCCCAGCACCGGCGGCATCTTGTCCTGAAAGTCGAAGGCGTGCTGGAACCAGTTGTTGTTGACGGTGAAATGCCCGACCCCGAACGCCCATCCGCGCCACAGCGCGCTCCGGATGCTCGGCGCATCCTGCACCAGTGCGAGCAGGACGATCAGCCCGACCAGCAACAGCGGCCAAAGGTCGAGCGGGGCAAAGCCACAGGCGGCGACGGCACCGGCAAGCAGCGCGAGGAGGGCGGGATAGCGGGTCACGGGCACGGCTATGGCAAGCCCCTGTGACAGGAGCAATGCGGGATGTGGCGGCAATGCCTCTCCACCATCGTTGACGTGATGGTGGAGAGGCATCCCGTCGCGAAAGCTGGAAAAATCCACCCCGCCACCCTAGCTTCGTTTCATGACCCTGCGCCCCTTTCATCTCGCCTTTCCGGTCCATGATCTGGCCGAAGCCCGCCACTTCTATGGCTCGGTGCTGGGATGCCCCGAGGGCCGGTCGAGCGACCATTGGATCGACTTCGACCTGTTCGGGCACCAGATCGTCGCGCACCTCGATCCGGCCGCCAAGCCTGTCGCGGTCGAGAATGCGGTCGACGGCCATCAGGTGCCGGTGCCGCATTTCGGCGTCGTCCTGACCATGGCCGACTGGGAAAAGCTGGCCGCGCGCGTCGAGGCGGCGGGCGTGGCCTTCGGCATCGCGCCCTATGTCCGCTTCAAGGGTCAGCCCGGCGAGCAGGCGACGATGTTCTTCCGCGACCCCAGCGGCAACGCGCTGGAGTTCAAGGCCTTTGCCGACGACGCGATGCTGTTCGCCACGGAGATGACCGCATGAGCGCCCCCATTTCACTCGATATCCCGCATAAGCTCGGCAAGGAGGGCGTGCGCCAGCGTCTGGACGGCGGCATCGGCAAGATCGGCCGCATGATCCCCGGCGGCGCGACTGTGGAACATCGCTGGGACGGCGACACGATGCACTTCACCGTCGGCGCGATGGGCCAGTCGATCGGTGCGCAGGCGACGGTGTATGAGGACAAAGTCCATGCGGTGGTGAACCTGCCGGCCTTCCTGTCGCTCTTCTCCAGTCAGCTGGAAGCGGTGATCCGGTCGGAGGCGCCGAAGCTGTTGAAGTAGAGCGGGCGGCGTTCATCCGCTTATTTGATCGCCCGCTTTTCCGATTTCGCTATCGCGCCAAAGCGGCCAGATCGCGTCCACCGCCGCCAGCGCGGCCGGGGTTTGCGGCAGCTGGTATCGCTGATCGTCCGCCGCTCGATAGGTCGGGTTACACGCCGACGTCATCACCACAGGCGCGTGCCCGAACTGATCGGCGGTAATGTCGACCACGAAACCAGCGACTTCGATCCATGCGTGGCTCTCCCACGTACCGGCCGCGAACAGTCCGCGGTCCATCGGTACGCAATCGGCGTCATAACGGGAGCGGCCACTGCGTATGACGGCACGAATCCCGCAGCGCTCAAAGACGCGGGCGAGAAGCAAACTGGACCTCATGCACGTCCATTGCGACGGGGTTGCCGGTTCTGGCGGGCCCCAAAGCGCATGCCACCGATGCCAATGCGGCAACAGGAACGATCGGACACCCACCGCGATGTCCATCAGCGAAGCGGGCGTGATCGTCACGCCCCGCTCGCCGGACCTTACTTCGCCGCGCTGACCTTCCACACCACATTGCCCACATCGTCGGCGACCAGCAGGCCACCGGTCTTGTCGACGATCACGCCCACGGGCCGCCCCTGCGCCTCGCCCTTGGCGTTCAGGAAGCCGCCGACCACCTCGACTGGCTTGGCGTTCGGCACTGGGAACGCGCCCGCGAAGGGCACGAACACGACCTTGTATCCTGAGGGCGGCTTGCGGTTCCACGAGCCATGCTCGCCGATGAACGCCCCGCGCGCGAACCGGTCGCCCAGCTTGGCACCTTCGGAGAAGGTCAGGCCCAGCGCGGCGACGTGCGGACCCAGCGCATAGTCGGGGCGCTTCACATATTGCTGGAGCGGCGGATTGGTCGGCTGGACCCGGTTGTCGGGATAGCCGCCCCAATAATACCAGGGCCAGCCGAAGTGATCGCCGAACTCGACCTGGGTCAGATAATCGGGCGCCAGATCGGAGCCGAGCATGTCGCGCTCGTTGACGACGGTCCACAACCGTCCATTGACCGGGTTCAGCGCCATGCCGGTCGGGTTACGCAGCCCTGCCGCATAGATGCGCCAGTTCTTGTCCTGCGGCCAGACCTGCAGAATCGCGGCGCGGTTCTTCTCGGCATCCAGGCCGTTCTCGGCGATGTTGCTCGACGATCCGACCGATACGAACAGCGTCTTGCCGTCGCCCGAAGCGATGACGTTGCGCGCCCAGTGATTGCCCGCCGGACGCAGGGGCACGACCTTTTCGGGCGTGGCGGTGATCTTCGTCTCGCCGTCGCGATACGGCACGCGGACCAGTGCATCGGTGTCGGCGATGTAGAGCTGCCCATCGAACAGCACCATGCCGAAGGGCGAGTTCAGTCCAGTCATGAACGGCGTCTTCACGTCCGCCACGCCGTCGCCATTGGTATCGCGCAGCAGGGTGATCCGGTTGGCCGACGGCACTGCGGCGCCCGCCCGGCCGAGGAAGAAGTTCATCACGCGGGCCACGATCCCGGCGCTGGGGCGCGGCGGCGAGTTGGTCTCGGCGACCAGCACATCGCCATTGGGCAGCTGGTACAGCCAGCGCGGATGGTCGAGGCCGCTGGCAAAGGGCTGGATGGCCAGCCCCGGCGCCACGCTGGGCTTGGCGCCGTTCGCCCAGCCGATGGGCTTGGCGATGTCGACCGTCGGGATGGTCTGCTCGCGCGGCGCCTCGATCGTCGGACGCGCGCCCGCGACCTGATCGACGCTCAACCGCGCCGTGTCGGGCCAGGCGAGCCAGGTGACGACACCGATGCCGATCAGGATGATGATGCCAAGGACGATCAGGACGTGTTTGCGCATGGTACGAGGATAGGCGGCGCGGCGCGTGGGGGGAAGAACCAAGGTGCGTGAGGATTGCTTTTTTGCCGGGACGCGCGATCAATTCATGCCCGCGTCAGATATGATCGGCAAGGATCAAGATGCGCGTAGCGTCTTAGTGAGTAAATCCAAGTATTTCCGAGCCTTCCGAAAAATTCTCGCAAAATGCGCGATTCGGGGGCATAGCTGTTGCGATTTCATCGTTTGGGGGGTGTTGGGGTGTTGAAGAAAATCATGGTCCTGGCGACGATCCTGCTGCTGCCGACGGCACAGGTCGCGGCTTCGCCGCAGGAAAAGACCCAGGCTCCGGCAAAGGAAAAGGCTGGTGAGCCAGCCGATGTCGTCGTGCAGGGCAATAACGATCGCAAGGCACCGCCGCCGCCGGGGATCAACAAGATCATCACCGGGCAAAGCTTTGCCATGGTCGCCAGTCGTTCTGCGGCCTTCGCCAAATGTGCGAAGAATATCGATGCGAAGATGCTGGGGCCGCTGATCGACGGCGAAATGAACAGCGCGCCGCAGACCTACGCGCTGGACCGGATCATCCGCGCCAATGCGAGCTGCTATTCCGATCTGCCCTTCGCCAGCGCGCCGCCGCAGTTGGGCGAGTGCAATCCGGTCGCGCAGCTCGATATCGTGACGTGCCGCAACCTGTATGATCGCGGCGCGCTGCTGGAAGAGGCGATGGCCCGCTACGCCCCCGATGCGACGCTGAGCGAGGCGGAGGTGAACAATCCGGTCGTTCAGCAACGACTGAACATGCGGGAAGCCGGGCGCAACGCGCGGCGTATCCCGACCGATCGACTGCTGTTCCAGATCGGCATCTGCATGACGCGGCTGCGCCCTGATTTGGTGACCCGAATGGTGCAGGCGCATGGCGATTCTGCGTTGCAGGAGCGCTTGACGCTAATGGTGCTCGACCAGGCCCGCCCCTGTGTCGGCAATGCCAAAAAGGTGACGATGGAGCCGGTTCAGCTCCGCTATTATCTGGACGACGCCTTTTACCGCTGGGTCGTGGCGGCACGCGACGTCGGCACGCTGCTCCAGTCCTGACAGAAATTTGGCCGCCAGTGCCACGGGGAGCGCACCGGCGGCCGTCGAAGGCGCGAAAGTCAGGGAGTTTTCCCGCGCCCTCGAACTCGGGAGCTTGGTCTTCAATGTTCTTATCCAGTGGACCATAGGGCAGGCGGCTCGATCGGGATAATGCAATAAGATGGCGTCTGTGATCGATCGGCTGATTTTTGGGGTGGGTAGTGGCATCCTCTCCGAAACGAACGCATCGGCCGTTGTCCGGCACAGGCCCGCGCCTACACTCGGCCATGCCATGGGGCATGTTCAGGGAGGCCAAGATGAAGAAGATTGCGCTGTCCATTCCGGGGTTCGCCGCACTGGCGACAGTTGCCATTGCAGGAACGGCGACGCCCGCCCTCGCCATGCCGACCTGCGAGCAGGAGGTGGAGATTCGCTGCTCCGGATATGACGTTGCGGGGCGGCCCCGTCTGGACATCTATTATTCGAGCTATGACGATTGCGTCGAACGCGAGACGGCCGTGCGCTGTGCCGCGCCGCGCGATGGTTCCCAGACCGCCAGTCTGATGCGCTTCCGGTACCAGCAGGCGTAGAGACCATAGATGGGCGGTTTGTTGGGTCATTAGACGAACCGCCCGTTACCTCGCTTCAGAACGGGCCTTCAAAGCGTCAGCACCATATCCCAGCGATCCAGCCCCGGCCCATATCCGTCCGCCGTCGGCTTCTCGGTACGAAAGCCCAGCCGCTCGTAAAACGTCCGGCTATGTTGGCTGGTATCCAGCCGGGCTTCGCGGATGCCTGCTTCGATTGCCCTGTCCAGCCGGGTTCGGACCAGCGCAGTGCCGATGCCCTGTCGGCGTAGTGTGCGGTCGACCATGCCCCAGCAGAAATGTGCGGTTCCGTCGTTCGCCCCGATCGCCATGCCGCCGCAGCCGATGAGGCGGCCGTCCCGCTCCGCGACCTGAACCCCCATTGCCCGGCCTCATGGTCGAGGAAATGGACGAAGTCCGCGCATTCGGACGGCGCGAAATAGGGGCGCTGTTGCCGTCGAACAGCGCCAGGCAAGCGTCGCGATCCTCCGCCTGATACGCGCGGATCATTCGTCGACGGTCGCCACCGCCGGATGCAGGCGCAGGCGGTGGATGCGGCGCTCGTCAGCCTCGGTCACCTCTATCCGCCAGCCGCTGGGATGATCGATGCAGGTGCCGACCTCGGGCACATGGCCCGCCAGCACGGCGGTCAGGCCGCCCAGCGTATCGACATCGTCCTCGGCCTCTTCGAGCTGCGGGTCGACAGCGCGGCCGACCTCCTCCAGCCCGACGCGGGCGTCGGCATCCCACGCCCCGCCGTCGAGTGGCACGAGCAGCGCCTGCGGGGCGTCGTCATGCTCGTCCTCGATCTCGCCGACGATTTCCTCGATCAGATCCTCAATGGTGACGAGGCCCTCTGTGCCCGAATATTCGTCGAGCACCACGGCCAGATGCACCCGCTTCTGGCGCATGTCGGCCAGCAGATCGAGCGCCCCGCGCGACATGGGCACATAGAGGGGATCGCGGATCAGCCCGGCGATGGTGGCGGGATGCTCCGCGCCGGTCGCGAGGATGTTGAACACGTCCTTGATATGCACCATGCCGATGATCGAATCGAGCGTCTCGCGATAGACGGGCAGGCGGCTGTGCCCGGCCTCGGCGAAGATTTGGACGAGATGATCGAAGGTCGTCTGTTCCTCGACCGCGATGATGTCGGCGCGGGGCACACCGACATCGCCCGCGTCGCGCTCGCCGAAGTGCAGCAGGTTGCGCACCATCTGCCGCTCCAGCGGGGTCAGGTCGCCCTTGGCATCGGGGCCGGGATCGCCCTCATGCCGGTCGATCGCGTCTTCCAGCTGGTCGCGCAGCGACTCTTCCTGCTCGCCGCCGAAGATCAGGCTTTTCAGCCCGTGCCAGATACTGGATTCGTTGGAGTCACCGTTGCCGGTGCTGCTACTGGGGCCGTCGGCCATCGGGGGGTGTCAGTCCTCGCGCACTAGATAAGGGTCGTCGATGCCGAGACTGGCCAGCGCGTCGCGTTCGATCGCCTCCATCGCCTCTGCCTCGTCATCGTTCATATGGTCATAGCCTAGCAGATGCAGCACGCCATGCACCAGAAGATGCGTGGCGTGCGTTTCGCCCGAAATCCCGCGCTCGGCCGCTTCCGCGACGCAGACGCCGTAGGCCAGCACGATGTCGCCCAGCAGCACCTCGCCATCGTCCGAGTTCTGGGTCACCGTCTCGATCAGATCGGGCTGGACCATCGGGAAGGACAGGACGTTGGTCGGCTTGTCCTTTTGCCGGTATTGGCGGTTGAGCGCATGAACCTCGTCATCGCTGGTCAGCCGCACCGAAATCTCGATCAGCGCGGGCGTGGTCAGCAGTGGCCCGTACGGCGTCCGCTCGATCGCGGCGCGCGCGGCGCGGGTGGCCAGCGCCTCCCAGCTCTGCTCGTCGCCCGACCAGGGCTCTTCGTGGATCAGCGCAATCTCGATCATCGGGGCCTTTCCGGATCAGCCAGGTCTGTAAGGGCGAAATCGTCGCCCTTGTACAAGAGTTCCGCGCTTTGGCTATGCGCGCAAGCATAGGCGCAACAATCGCCCATATTGAGACGGGCGGGATGGTGCCCCTTGCCGTAGCGGGCATGGGCATTGAGCGCGGCTTGGCCCTCGATTTCGCCGATCGCGATCATCTGAAAACGAAAGGCCGTCGCCAGAGCATCCACGTCACGCTCCGCATCGGCCAGCGTAATCCCGCGCGAACGCCGCAAACCCAGGATCGCTTCATACCGTGACATGGCTGACCAAAGCAGAATATCCGCTTCTGCAACGCGTCGTTCAAACGCCTCCCATCCCGGTTCCTCTGCCAGGATGGCGACCAACGCCGATGCGTCGACGAACAAAGTCACTATAGTCCGCCGGATAGATCGTCGTAGAAAGCCTTGTCAGCCGCCAAACCAGTGGGAGGCGGCAAAGGATGCTGCCGTCGATATTCGGCGAGCCATTCGCGGAGGTTGGGCCGTGTCGGCACGGGTTCTGGCTTGCCCAACATCTCCGCCAAGGCCCGCCGGATCGCCTCCTCCTCGCTGACGCCCAGACGCCGGGCCGCGCGGGCAACCTGCTCGCGTGTTTCGGTGCCCAGCGTCAGCGGGGGATAGGGATCGCGTTCGGCCATGACCGCATCCTATCTCAGGCGTTCGGCCCTTCATAGGCGTCGACGATCCGCCCGACGATCGGGTGACGGACGACATCGGCGGCGGTGAAGCGGCTCATCGCGATGCCCTCGACCCCCTCCAGACGACGCACCGCATCGGCCAGCCCCGAGGCCGCGACGCCCCCGGGCAAGTCGACCTGGTTGGGATCGCCGCAGATGACCATGCGGCTGTTCTGGCCGAAGCGGGTCAGGAACATCTTCATCTGGGCGGGCGTGGTGTTCTGCGCCTCGTCGAGGATGACGAAGGCATCGGCCAGCGTCCGGCCGCGCATGAAGGCGATCGGCGCGATCTCGATCTCGCCGCTGGCGATCCGCCGTTCCACCTGTTCGGCGGGCAGGCAGTCGTGCAACGCGTCGTAGAGCGGACGGAGATAGGGGTCGACCTTCTCCTTCATGTCGCCGGGCAGGAAGCCCAGCTTCTCGCCCGCCTCGACCGCCGGGCGCGACAGGATCAGGCGCTGGACCGATCCGGTGATGAGCTGCGCCACCGCCTGCGCCACCGCCAGATAGGTCTTGCCGGTGCCCGCCGGGCCGAGCGCGAAGATCATGTCGTTGGACACGAGCTCCTTCATATAATGCGCCTGGGCGGGGGTACGCGGCACGATCGTCTTCTTGCGCGTGCGGATCATGACCGACGGGGTCGAACTGCGCTCGGCGCTGAGGATACCGTCGAGCGTGGGTTCGGACGCCATCGCGATCGAGGCGTCGACCAGGCCGGTATCGATCTCCTCACCGCGCTGGATGCGGGCATAAAGATCGTTCAGCACGTCGCGGGCCAGCGCCACCTGCTCGGCGGTCCCCTCCAGCCCGACGCGGTTACCGCGCGCGGTGATGTAGACGCCCAATCGATTCTCCAATGCGACCAGATTGCGGTCATATTGGCCGAACAGCTGCGCCAGCACTTGCGGCTTGTCGAAGCTGAGTTCCGCCCGGCTGCGTTCACCGGCCTGGGCGGGGAGGGGCTTGCGGCTCATGCGGTCCTTTCACCGTCAGTGGGTTCGCCCAAGATGGGGTGGCGAGGATCGGAACGCCAGCGAAATTGCGTGACATAGGTGTGACGTTTGTAAGGTTTTTGGCGCGCAGAGGCGCAGAGGGCGCGGAGAAGAAGAACCCGGCGTGGCGGTCGGGAGACCTTCTTCTTTCTCTACGTCCTCTGCGCGACTAAGAAGATTTGTTCGCGCGGAGACGCGGAGGCGCGGAGAGGGTGTATCCCGCCGCGATCTCGGCCTGTCTGCTTCAGGCGTATCAATAGAGGTCTCCCGGTCGCGAGGGCCGGATGAACCATCGACGAGCCGGACACCTCCGCGTCTCCGCGCCTCCGCGCGAACAAAATCGCGGAGGCATGGGCGTGGGCTTCGACTTCGCTCAGCCTGAACGGAGTTTGGGGCTTACGCCGCCGCCTTCACCTTGGCCTGTCCGGTCAGCGAGTTCGGGCCCGCCGCGACCAGTTCGACGTCGACCAGGTCGCCGATCTGGTGGTCGCCGATCAGGTGGACCGATTGCAGCCAGGGCGACTTGCCGAGCATCTGGCCGGGCAGCTTGCCGCGCCGCTCCAGCAGGATGGTGCAGGTCCGCCCGACGCTGGCGAGGTTGAACGCATGTTGGTCGCGGTTGAGCGCGGCCTGCAGGCGCTGGAGCCGGTCGTCCATCACCTCGGCCGGAACCTGATCCGCCATCGTCGCGGCGGGGGTGCCTGGGCGGGGCGAGTATTTGAAGCTGAACGCCTGGGCATGGCCCATCGCGTCGACCAGGCTGAGGGTGTCGGCGAAGTCCGCCTCGGTCTCACCGGGGAAGCCGACGATGAAGTCGCCCGACAGCGCGATGTCGGGCCGCGCGGCCCGCACCCGGTCCATCACCCGCATATAGCTGTCGCGCGTATGCTGGCGGTTCATCGCCTTCAGGATGCGGTCGCTGCCCGACTGTACCGGCAGATGGAGGAAGGGCATCAGGCTCTCGACATCGCGGTGCGCGTCGATCAGCCCTTGCGTCATGTCGTTGGGGTGGCTGGTCGTGTAACGGATGCGGTGCAGCCCCGGAATCCGGTCCAGCTCGCGGATCAGGCCGTGCAGGCCCCGATCGTCGGCGTCGTTCCACGCATTGACGTTCTGGCCGAGCAGCGTGATCTCGCGCGCGCCCGCATCGACCAGCGACTTGGCCTCGTCGACGATGGCCGAGAAGGACCGGCTGACCTCCGCGCCGCGCGTATAGGGTACGACGCAATAGGTGCAGAATTTGTCGCAGCCTTCCTGCACGGTCAGGAAGGCGGACGGGTTCACCTTGCGACGGCCGGGCAGGTGGGCGAATTTCGACTCGACCGGCATGTCGGTGTCGAGTGCCGCCTCGCCCGCCGCCGCCTTGGCGACCAGATCAGGCAGGTTGTGATAGGCTTGCGGGCCGACGACGACATCGACCTTGGCGCGACGGACGATCTCCGCCCCCTCGGCCTGGGCGACGCAGCCCGCGACCGCGATCATCGGCTTGCGACCCTGTTCGCCCGCTTCCTTGCGCAGGCGGCCGATCTCGGAATAGACCCGCTCGGTCGCGCGTTCGCGGATGTGACAGGTGTTGAGCACCACCAGATCGGCGGCGCTGGCATCGTCGGTCGTCGACAGGCCCTGCGCGGCCATCAACTCGGCCATGCGCTCGCCGTCATAGACGTTCATCTGACAGCCGAAGGACTTGACGTGAAAGGTCTTGGGGGATGCGGGCATGACGCGGCCCTTATCGCAAAAGCCGCGCGCTCGCCAGGGTTCCCCTGTTCCTCCCCTGCAAGGGGAGGTGGCATCGCGTCAGCGATGACGGAGGGGTGTCCCGCTATCGAGAGGGAGCGGCAGGTCGGATTGCCCCCGGCAATCCTCGAACCTGCGGGGCAGGTTCGACCTGCCACTCCCCTCCACCAGCTTCGCTGGTCCCCCTTGCAGGGGAGGAATAATAGCTTCAGCCCTTCGGCAAACAGACTCGCGTTTCGTCGGCCATGTCGCTGCTCTGGCGATAGAGGTCGGTAAAGGCGGAATAGGCGGCGTCGTGGGCCGCCTGCGGCTTGGCCGCGCCATAGCGGGTGATGGTCACCGCTTCGCTGTCGGCCACGGCGGGGCCGCCAGCCCCTCGGGTCAGCACGCGAACCAGTATGGTGCGGGTCGCGTCATTATGGCTGGCATACCAGGCATTATGCGCCGCCACCGCCTTGGCGAAGGTCGCCCACTGACCGGGCTTGATCTTGCTGTGGCGGATCGTCGCCGGGGTCGTGCCGCCGGGGCAGGGATTGGCCATCTGCGCGGTCGTGGTCAGCAGGCTGGCGGCAACGAGAATCGTCTTGAGCATGGCGTCCCCCCGGAATGGCGCGCCGATCCTATCTCGGGAGTGGGCCGCTGGCGATGGCAATGTCAGGCGTTGGCGACCCGCCTTCGCGCCTCCGCCGCAATCGCCTTTCGGTCGGGGAAATCGGCGGGGTCGAACGGTTCGAGATAATGGAGCGTCACCGTGAATCGCCCTCGCCGTCGCAGCACGCGCTTGACATGCGCGTCGCCGGGATCGGTCCCAAGCCACGCGATGTCATGTGCGGCCGTGCCATAGTCGATCCGCACCGGCTGCACTCGGATGCCCGGTACCGGTGGAACGAGTGCGGCGAAAAGGGCAGGCTTGAACGGCAGGAGGCCCAGATCGTCGCCGGTCGTCCCTTCCGGAAACACCGCCAGCGGCTGCCCTTCGGTCAGGGCGGCGCGGATCGTCGCGACCTGATCGCCGACGCCCAGCCGATCGCCGCGCTCGACGAACAGGGTGCGGTTGAGGCTGGCCAGCCAGCCGATCAGCGGTAGCGCGGCCACCTCCGCCTTGGCGACGAAGCGGGTGCCCGACGTGCCCGCCAGCAGCAATATGTCCATCCAGCTGAGATGGTTGGCCGCGATCATGACGTTGCGACGCGCGGGCGTGCCGGTGACGCGGATGTCGGCGCCCAGGATCACCGCCACCCGGCGCAGGAATCGGCGCGGCCATGGCGAGGCGCGACCGACCAGCCGCCAGGCTCCATGCAGCGTCAGCGCGATCAGCAGCACGGCCACGATACGCAAAAGGCGACCCGCTGCACGCAGGCCGCCCTTGCTGTCGGCGTCGTCGGGGATGGCCGCCGCCATCATCCCTTGCGGTCGAGGCTGACGCCGTAAAGCTCCATCCGGTGATCGACCAGGCGGAAGCCCAGCTTCTCGGCGATTGCCTTTTGCAGCTGTTCCAGTTCGGGGTCGACGAACTCGATCACGCGGCCGGTCTCGACATCGATCAGATGGTCGTGATGCGCCTCGGGCGAAGGCTCGTAGCGGGCGCGGCCGTCGCCGAAGTCATGGCGGTCCAGGATGCCCGCTTCCTCGAACAGGCGGACGGTGCGGTACACGGTCGCGATCGAGATGCCGGGATCGATCTTGGCGGCGCGCTCATAGACCTTTTCCACATCGGGATGGTCCTCCGCCTCCGACAGGACGCGGGCGATCACGCGGCGCTGTTCGGTGATGCGCAGTCCCTTTTGCGCGCACAGCGCTTCGAGATCGATTTTGCGGGCCATGGTAACGTTTCAACTCCTCGGGCAAACCCCTCTCTACCCCCAAAGCCTAATTGCGAAAAGGGGATAGCGACTCGCAATAACCCGGAAACAGTGATCGGGTCAGCCGATGGCCCGGGTTTTGATCGACCGTCGATAGGTGTGCGCGTCGTAATGACGCCCGTCCGCGCCCTTGTAATAATTGCGCCGTTCGCCGCACTTGGCAAAGCCATGCGCGGAGTAGAACAGGATGGCGGGATTGTTCGACCGCACCTCCAGATGCAATGTCTCCACCCCATGCGCGGCGCAGTCGGCGACGACCGCCTCGACCAGCAGGCTGCCGATCCGCGCGCGGCGGTGGTCGGGCGCGACGCCCAGCAGCAGCAACTCGGCCTCGTCCAGCACCGAACGGGTCAGCGCAAAGCCCGCCGGTTCCTCGCCCGCCTCGGCGATCAGCAGCTTGATACCGGGCAGCGCCATCACGCCGAGCAGTTGCGAGCGGGTCCAGGCCTCGCCCCATTGCGGGTCGAAGGCGGCGGCCATGACCTGTTCGACGACTCCGGCGTCGCGCGCGTCACCGGGGCGAAGCGAGATGCCGATGCTCGCCATCAGGCGACCGGCTCCGGGGGCGTGATCCCGCCGGGCAGCTTGGCGTCGGGCGCGCGGCCATAGACGGGGCGCGGGGGCAGGGCGATAAGGTCGGCGGGCAGCCGCCAAGCTTCCGATGCATCGGGCAGCGCTTCGATGACCGGCAGGTCAGGCGACAAGGCGGTCAGCCAGCGCAAGCCATTGCCGATCGCCACCCGGCCCTCCAGCGCGGCGAGCGCGGCGTCGGGCCTCATCGAGGCGAAGGGGGCCAGCGCCGTCAGGTCGCGGGCGAAAGGCTGGACGAAGACCTCGCCATGCCCGCCCTCCAGCACCACCGACAGCGCCTCGTCGTCGCAACGCGCAAACCCGGCGGCGGCGACCAGCGCCAGCGACTGATAGCCGGTGGCGGTCACGCCCCAGCCCAGCGCCAGCCCGCGCGCCGCCGCGATGCCGACGCGGATGCCGGTGAAGCTGCCCGGCCCGCAATCGACCAGGATGCGCTCCGCCCGGCCGCCATCGGGCAAGGCCGCGATCATCGGCACCAGCCGCTCGGCATGGCCGCGCCCGACCACGTCATGGCCATGCGCGACCACCCGGTCGCCGTCGAGAAGGGCGACCGAGCAGGCGGCGGTGGCGGTGTCGATGACCAGCGTGCGCAAGTTTGTCTCAGGCGATCCGGTTGGCTTGTTCGAACGCCAGCCGGGGGTTGCGCGGGTGCAGCTTCGACGTGTCGCCGTAACCCAGCGTCGCGATGAAGTTCGACCGTACGCCAGGCTGGTCGGCGAAGAACGCCTTGTCCACCGCGCCCTGATCGAAACCCGACATGGCCCCTGTATCCAGCCCCAGCGCGCGCGCGGCGAGGATCAGATAGGCGCCCTGGAGCGAGCTGTTGCGGAAGGCCGAGGCCTCGCGCAGTTCGGTATTGCCGTCGAACCAGCTCTTGGCGTCCACATGCGGGAACAGCTGCGGCAAGGTTTCATGGAAGTTCACGTCCATGCCGATGATGACGGCGGCGGGCGCGTTGCGGATCTTGTCGGCATTGCTGTCCGAGGCGCAGGCCGCGAGCTTCTCCTTGGCCTCCGCGCTCAGGCACCAGACCATGCGCGCCGGGCTCTGATTGGTCGAGGTCGGCGGCATCTTCATCAGATCCCAGATCGCCCGAATCTCGTCTTCGCCGACGGGCGTATCGAGATAATGGTTGAAGGTGCGGCCCTCGCGGAACAGCCGGTCCAGGCTGGTGTCGTCGATCGGGTTCATCAGACGGCCCTCACTTCGGTAACTTCGGGGACATAATGGCGGAGCAGCTGCTCGATGCCGTTCTTCAACGTCGCGGTGGACGAGGGGCAACCGGCGCAAGCGCCCTGCATCTTCAGGTAAACCTTGCCCTTGTCGAAGCCGCGATAGACGATGTCGCCGCCGTCATTGGCGACCGCAGGCCGCACGCGGGTGTCGATCAGTTCGCGGATCTGCGCGACGATGTCGGCATCCTCGGGATCGTCGGTGAAGCTCTCTTCGGACGGCACCGAGAAATCGGCCGCGCCCTGTTTGAACAGCGGCATCTGCGCGGAGAAATGGTCGAGCAGGATGCCGAGCACGTCGGGCTTCACGTCCGACCATTCGGCTCCCGGCGCGATCGTGACCGAGACGAAGTCGCGGCCGAAGAATACGCCGGTCACGTCGCCCAAGTTAAAGATCGCCTCGGCCAGCGGGCTGGCGGCGGCTTCCTCGGGCGAGGCGAAGTCGCGGGTGCCGCTGTCCATGACCTTGCGGCCGGGCAGGAATTTCAGCGTCGCCGGGTTGGGCGTCGGTTCGGTCTCGATCAGCATGACCCCCATGTGGCGCGGGTCGCGATGGGGATCAAGCAGGACGCGGGAAAGGATGCGTTTCCGCAGAGGCAATCCCGCTTTGGCCGGCCATCAGAAGGCCGACCAGTCCTCGTTCGCCGCGCGTCGCACGGGCAGCGGCACGACCCGTTCCTTCACCGACTCGACGACCCGCAGCGGCACGGGTGGCATGTCGAGCACGAAGCGTTCGACCGCCTGCGACAATTGCTCCGCCTCCTCGGCCAGGCTGCGCGCGGCGGCGGTGGCCTGTTCGACCATCGCGGCGTTCTGCTGCGTCACCATGTCCATCTGGGACAGGCTGGTGTTCACCTCGCCCAGCCCCTTGGCCTGACGATTCGCATCGTCGGCGATGCCGGTCATCAGCGTGCCCAGCCGACCCATGCCCTCGTTGATCTTCTCCAGCGCCACGCCCGTCTCGCCGACCAGCGCGACGCCGTTCTGCACGCCGCTGGCGCTGGCGAGCACGCGCTGCTTCACGTCGCGCGCGGCATCGGCCGAACGCTGCGCCAGCGCACGTACCTCGGAAGCGACCACCGCAAAGCCGCGCCCGGCCTCGCCCGCGCGCGCCGCCTCGACCCCGGCGTTGAGCGCCAGCAAATTGGTCTGGAAGGCGATGCCGTCGATGACGCCGATAATCTCCTCGATCTCGGACGAGGCGCGCTGGATGTCGACCATCGCCGCGCGGGCGCGGATGACCACCGCGCCGCCGTCACGCGCATCGGCGCGGGTCTGTTCCAGCGCCAGCGCGGCATCGGTCGCGCCCGTCGCGGCATGGCGGACGGTTGCGGTGATCTCGTCCATCGCGGCGGCGGTTTCCTCTAGGCTGGCGGCCTGCTGCTCGGTGCGCTGCGACAGGTCGTCCGAGGCCTGACGTATGTCCATCGCGCCCGCCCGCACGCCGCTGGTCGCGCCCACGACGCGCGCCATGGTCGCATGCAGCGCCGCCATCGCCGTGTTGAAGTCGTTCTTCAGCCGGGCGAAGGGCTCGTCCAGCCTCGCTTCGATCCGCGCCGTCAGGTCGCCCTTCGCCAGCGCCGACAGGCCCTGGCCGATGCTGGCGACGATCAACTGGGTCTGGGCGGTCTTCTCCGCCTCGGCGCGGGCGAGCTGGTCGCGAAAGGCGACCATCGAGCGTGCCATCTCGCCCACCTCGTCCTCGCGTTCGGCATGGGGAATGGCGCGCCCGGTCTGGCCTTCCGCCAGCAGCCCCATGGCCTGGCGCAGCTCGTGCAGCGGCCGAACGACGGTTCGCAGCGCCATGTACAGGCCGGTCGCCAGCCCGGCGATGGCGAGCAGCAATGTCGCGGCGATCAGGATCCAGCGTCCCTGTTCGGCGACGGCATCGGCGCGGATGTGCAGCACCTTCACCTCGTCGGTCAGCGCATCGATCCGCGCGTCGGCGATCCTGGATGCCAGTCGCTCGGCCGGGCGCACCCGCTGGCGGAAATGGGAAAGACCGGCGGCGCGGTCCCCGGCACCTGCGAGGCGGCCGACCTCGGTCAGTTCGCGGCGGACGCGGGCCTGCGAGGTGAAATAGGCGGACGTGATCGCATAGCGCGCCGCGTCGCCTTGCAGCGTGCCCAACTGGTCGGCGAACTTGCTCAGCCGTGTGTCGAACTTGCCCTGAATCACCTGCCGTTCGGCGGGATCGCTTTCGATCACCAGGTTAAGCGCATCGCGTTGCAGCGACCGGCTGAGCGAGCGGAGTTCGGCCAGACGCATCATCACCGCCTCGGCGTGGGCGGCATCCTGATTGGCGCGGGCGACCCGCCCCTCGGTCTGAAGGGTGACGGCCGACAGGATCGCCAGCAACAGCATCGACACCAGCACGGGCGCGATGAGACGGGCTGCTACGCTTTTGATAAACATGACAATTCCGTGACAAAGCCGGGGGCGGCAAGCGGCGCGGCTTGTCGTGGGTCACGGGTTACCAAAACGTTAAGATTGTCCGGTTTTTGTACCGGATCGGCCTAAACCGATGGTCAGGCCGTCTCGCCGATCAGGCGCAGCAGGCCGTCCGCCACGGCTCGGCCGGGCTGACGCAACGGGCGTGCAAAACGCAGTCGCAGGACGATACGCGCGGCCTCGGCATCGTTCCACAATTCATGCGGATAGCTGTCGTCGAAGATCAGCGTTTCGCCTTCGGCCCAGCGCACGATCCGGTCGCGCACCCGCATCCGCGCGCCACCGTCGCGGGGCACGGCAAGCCCCAGATGACAGGTCAGCAGCCCCTTGGTTGCGCCGCGCCGCATTTCGACATGCGCACCGGGCGAGAGCAGGGCGAAGGCGGCGTCGTGCAGCCCAGGCACCTCGGCCAGTGCCGCCGTCGCGACGGGACAGCGATTCGCCGTCTCGCCACCCCGCAGCAGCGGGACGATCCGGCTGGTCGAAGCCGGACCCGATACCGCGACCGCCTCGTCCCGGATCGCGCGCCATTGCCGCCGCAGCCCGGCCGTCCAGCCGAAGTCGCGAATATCGAGCACGGGGTCGTTGGGCACCAGCGAGGATGCCGCGATCACCCCGTCGAATACCCGGCACAGCGCCGCCAGCGCGGGATGGGGCGAGGCGGGGGGCGAGGGAAGGCTGGGGATGGCGGCGACCAGGGTCGGGACGGGCCGCACGGGCCGCTCGGCCTCGCCCGAATTGTGCCATATTGTGGCCGGCCCCTGACGCTGGGCACTGGCCTTGATTGACTTGGTCATCACGTTCCGAACATCCCCGGCCCGACCCTTGGCGCCCGGGCATCGACGGCCCTTGTGACGCGGGATCAGTCTGATCGTCCTAGGCCGCCACTGGGTCGAAATGATGGCGTCCGGCCGTCGCAAAGCGGTGCATTGGGGCGATTTAGGGGCGGCTGGCGATCCGGCGTGCGGCGGGTTATGAGGGTGGCATGGCATTTCCGTCCCGCGCTATGCGCTGCCTTGCCCTGCCGGTCCTGCTCGGGCTGGCGATCCCCGTCATCGGCCAGGTTCCCGGCCAGACCGACAATCGTTCGGTGCCGCAGGGGCTGCCGGTGCCCGCTGGTGTGGTCTCGGCGGCGGCCGACCCCTTGGCCCCGCTGCCACCGATCCCCGGCGTCGACCAGACGCCCTGGCTCTACAAGGGCTCGGACCTGCCGCAGGACAAGATGTGGAAGTTCGGGCGGCTGGCCAATGGCCTGCGCTTCGCGGTCCGCCGCAACGGCGTACCGCCCGGGCAGGTGGCGGTGCGGGTGCGGATCGATGCGGGCTCGCTGAACGAGCAGGCGTCGGAGCGCGGCTTCGCCCATCTGATCGAGCATCTGTCCTTCCGCGGATCGCAATATGTGCCGGACGGCGAGGCCAAGCGTATCTGGCAGCGGCTGGGCGCGACCTTCGGCTCGGACTCCAATGCGTCCACCACGCCGACCCAGACCGTCTATCAGCTCGACCTGCCCGGCGCGACCGAGGCGGGGCTGGACGAGAGTCTGAAGATCCTGAGCGGCATGATGGCCGCGCCCTCGCTGACCGCCCAGTCGCTCAACGCCGAGCGCCCGGTGGTGCTGGCCGAACGCCGCGAGCAGCCGGGGCCGCAGGTCCGCTATTCGGACAAGCTGCGCGAGACCTTCTTTGCGGGGCAGCCGCTGGCCGAACGTTCGCCGATCGGCCAGCTCAAGACGCTGGAGGCCGCAACGCCCGAGACGGTGAAGGCGTTCCACGACCGCTGGTATCGCCCCGAACGCGCGGTCGTCATCATCTCGGGCGACATGGATCCGGCGCTGCTCGCCAGACTCGTCACCAGGAATTTCGGGTCCTGGCAGGGCGTCGGCCCCAATCCGCCCGATCCCGATTTCGGCAAGCCGACCGCCGATGCGCCTGTCGCTGGCGCGCTGGTCGAGCCGTCCATGCCGCCGGTCGTCGCCATGGCGGTGCTGCGCCCGTGGCAGTATCAGGACGATACCGCGATCTTCAACCAGAAGCGGATGGTCGACATGGTCGCCGCCCGCCTGATCAGTCGCCGTCTGGAAAATCGGGCGCGCGCCGGGGGCAGCTTCTTGCAGGCCAGCGTCGCGCTCGACGATGTGTCGCGCTCGGCCAATCTCACCACGGTCAATGTCGTGCCGATCGGCGACAATTGGGAAGCCGCGCTGAAGGACGTGCGCGCGGTCGTCGCCGACGCGATGGCGACCCCGCCGACGCAGGGTGAGATCGACCGCGAACTTGCCGATTACGACGCGATCCTGCGCAACCAGGTCGAAACCGCACGGGTCGAGGCGGGGTCGAAACAGGCCGACGACATGGTCGGGGCTCTCGATATCCGCGAGACGGTGACGGCGCCCGAGACGAGCTATCAGATCCTGCGTCAGGCAATCGATAAGAAGATGTTCACGCCCGACACGGTGCTCGCCTCGACGCGCAAGATTTTCCAGGGCACCGCGACCCGCGCACTGGTCAACACCCGCACCGTGCAAGCCGATGCGGTCGCCAGGCTGACCGCCGCGCTGAAGGCCGATGTCCGCCCGCTCGCCGAACAGCGTCGCCGCCAGGGTACGGTGACCTTCGCTCAGCTCCCCAAGCTGGGTACCCCCGGCAAGGTCGTGTCACGCGAGAAGGTCTCCGATCTGGGGCTGGAGAAGGTGACCTTCGCCAATGGCACGCGGCTGCTGCTGTTCGCCAATGACGGCGAGACGGCTCGCGTCTATCTGCGCGTCCGGTTCGGGCGTGGCTATGATGCCTTGCCTGCGAACCGGGAAAGCCCGGCCTGGGCGGCCGACCTCGCGCTGGTCGCGGGGGGCATCGGCAAGTTCGACCAGGGCGATCTCGACCGGCTGACCGCCGGGCGGACCATGGGGCTGGACTTCGACGTCGATGACGATGCGTTCGCCTTCAACGCCCTGTCGTCGCCCGGCGATTATGCCGACAACCTTAAGCTGATGGCGGCCAAGCTGATCGCGCCGCGCTGGGACGCGGCACCGGTCAACCGGGCCAAGGCGGCGATGCTGGCGGGGTATGACGGGTTCGACTCGTCGCCCGACGGTGTGCTCGGCCATGATCTAGAGCGGTTGCTGCGCGACGGCGATCCGCGCTGGGGCACGCCGCCGCGCGACGCGGTGGCGGCGACCACGCCCCAGTCGTTCAAGGCGCTCTGGGCCCCGCTGCTCGCCTCCGGCCCGATCGAGGTGTCGGTGTTCGGCGACGTGAAGGCGGACGACGCGATCAAGGCGGTGGCTGACAGCTTCGGGGCGATCCCGGCGCGTAAAGGTGCGACCGGCCCGGTACCGCCGATCCGCTTTCCCGCGCATGTCGCCACGCCGGTCGTCCGCACGCATACCGGCCCGGCGGATCAGGCGGCGGCGGTGATCGCCTGGCCGACCGGCGGCGGCTCGGCCGACGATCGCATCCGCAACCGGCTGGAGGTGCTGGCGCAGGTCTTTGCCGACCGGCTGTTCGACCGGCTGCGGTCGCAGGCGGGGGCCAGCTACAGCCCACAGGTCGCCAGCCAATGGCCGATCGGCCTGCCCGGCGGCGGGCGGATGATCGCCATCGGTATGGTCGCCCCCGACAAGGTCGACTTCTTCCTGTCGACCGCGCGCGCGATCGCCGCCGATCTGGCCTCCAAGCCCATCGACGCCGACGAACTGCAACGGATCAAACGGCCCATGGCGCAGCGCCTCGCCCGCATGGCCTCGGGCAATCTGTTCTGGATGCAGCGGCTGGGCGGTGCGACCTATGACCCGCAGCGGATCGAGGCGACCAAGCGACTGGCGCAGGATTTCGTGTCGATCGGTCCGGCCGACCTGCAGACGGTCGCGGCGAAATATCTGCGCCCCGATACCGACTGGATGCTGAAGGTGGTGCCGCGCGCCAAATAATTTCCTCCCCTGCAAGGGGAGGGGGACCAGCGAAGCTGGTGGAGGGGTGTCCCCGCTGATGATGACACCCCTCCGTCAGTCCTGCGGACTGCCACCTCCCCTTGCAGGGGAGGAACTTGCCGGTGCGAGCATCGTTTTAGCCGCCAACCACCTTTGTGCGGCGCAATAATCGCGCTGCCCTTTCGCTTTGCTTGGCTTTCGGCTATGGCGCGCGGCGACATACCCTCCGAACAAGAGAAATTTGCATGAGCCTCCGCAACGTGGCGATCATCGCGCACGTCGACCATGGCAAGACGACCCTGGTTGATCAGCTGTTCCGCCAGTCGGGCACCTTCCGCGACAACCAGCGTGTCGAAGAGCGCGCGATGGACTCCAACGACCTGGAAAAGGAGCGCGGGATCACCATTCTCGCCAAGCCGACCTCGGTTGACTGGACTCCGCCGGGCAGCGACGAGTCGATCCGCATCAACATCGTCGACACCCCCGGCCACGCCGACTTTGGCGGCGAGGTGGAGCGCATCCTCTCGATGGTCGACGGCGTCGTCCTCCTGGTCGATTCGTCGGAAGGCGCGATGCCGCAGACGAAGTTCGTGACCGGCAAGGCGCTGGCGCTGGGCCTGAAGCCGATCGTCGTCGTCAACAAGGTCGACCGCGCCGACGCGCGTATCCAGGAAGTTCTGGACGAAGTGTTCGACCTGTTCGTCTCGCTCGACGCGAATGACGAACAGCTCGACTTCCCCGTCCTCTACGCCTCGGGCCGCAACGGCTATGCCTCGACCGACATGGACGCGCGCGAAGGCACGCTGATCCCGATGTTCGAGACGATCGTGAACCATGTCCCGGCCCCGAAGGTCGAGGTTGAGGACGTGCCCTTCACCTTCCTGGTGACGCTGCTCGACCGCGACAACTTCCTGGGCCGCATCCTGACCGGCCGCGTGAACTCGGGCACGGTCAAGCTGAACCAGGCGATCCACGCGCTCGACGCCGATGGCAATGTCATCGAAACCGGCCGCGCGTCGAAGATCCTGTCGTTCCGCGGCCTGGACCGCGTGCCGGTCGAGGAAGCCAAGGCGGGCGACATCATCTCGCTGGCAGGTCTGGCCGTCGCCACCGTCGCGAACACCATCGCCGACACCAGCGTCAGTGTGCCGCTCCAGGCGCAGCCGATCGATCCGCCGACGCTGTCGATGCGCTTCGCCGTCAACGACTCGCCGATGGCGGGCCGTGAGGGCTCGAAGGTCACCAGCCGCATGATCCGCGACCGCCTGATGCGCGAAGCGGAGTCGAACGTCGCGGTGAAGGTCACCGAGAGCGACGACCGTGACAGCTTCGAGGTTGCCGGTCGCGGCGAACTCCAGCTGGGCGTTCTGATCGAGACGATGCGCCGCGAAGGCTTCGAGCTGGGCATCAGCCGCCCGCGCGTGCTGTTCGGCGAGGACGAGGACGGCAAGAAGACCGAGCCGTACGAAACCGTCATCATCGACGTGGACGAGGAATATTCGGGCACGGTCGTCGAGAAGATGAACCTGCGCAAGGCCGAGATGACCGACATGCGGCCCTCGGGCGGCGGCAAGACCCGCATCACCTTCTCCGCGCCGTCGCGCGGCATGATCGGCTATCACGGCGAGTTCCTGTCGGACACGCGTGGCACCGGCATCATGAACCGCCTGTTCGAGAAGTACGGCCCCCACAAGGGCAAGATCGAAGGCCGCAAGAACGGCGTTCTGATCTCGAACGGCGCCGGCGAAGCACAGGGCTATGCCCTGGGTCCGCTCGAAGAGCGCGGCATCCTATTCGTCGGTCACGGCGAGGCGCTCTATGAGGGCATGATCATCGGCGAGAACGCCAAGACGGATGACCTTGAGGTCAACCCGATGAAGGCGAAGCAGCTGACCAACTTCCGCGCGTCGGGCGGCAAGGATGACGCCATCCGCCTGACCCCGCCGAAGAAGATGACGCTGGAGCAGGCGATCGCCTATATCGACGACGACGAGATGGTCGAAGTGACCCCGAAGTCGATCCGTCTGCGCAAGCGCTACCTCGACCCGAACGAGCGCAAGCGCGCGGCTCGGTCGAAGGCGGCGTAAGAGAGAAGGGGCCGGACGGAAACGTCCGGCCCTTTTTCGTTATTGCGGCCATCGCCATCGGCACACCGGATGCATCGCGAATCCGATCACAGATGACGGACAAGTTCGTTAGCGCGATAGGGTTTATCGCGATATTTGTGGTGCCATAGAAAAACAGGAGAGGTTTTATGGCGCTGGCAATCGAAATTGGTGTGACGTGGTTGGCGGCCTCGACCGTGCTGGGTTGCGTGCTCGGGCGGACGATCCTCTCGACCCGCTAATTATTTGCTGTTCCTCCCCTGCGAGGGGAGGAATGAATACCGGGGCCCTGGCTGGGTGGGCCAAGTTGCCTGTAATTGGGCACCCAATCCCCGTTCAGCCTGAGCGAAGTCGAAGGCCACGCTTGGACCTCCGCCACGATCCGACCTTGGATCGAGACGTTCTCCCTTGGCCTTCGACTTCGCTCAGGCTGAACGGAGGGGGCGCGGCGCGGTCAGCGACCGGCCCCGCCTGCGTCATGCCGCGTGCGACAGCATGTCCTGCTCTGCAGCCAGTGCCGCACCCAGATCGGCCCAGATGTCCCGCACATCCTCCAGCCCGACCGACAGTCGCACCAGATCGGGCATGATTCCATGCGCAATGAGCTGTTCGACCGGATAGGTGGAATGGGTCATGCTGGCGGGATGCTGGATCAACGTCTCGGCATCGCCCAGCGACACGGCGCGCTGGATCAGGGTCAGCCGGTTCATCACCCGCTTGCCCGCCTCGAACCCGCCACGCACCTGAAAGGCGATCATGCCGCCGGGAAGCGCCATCTGCCGTTGGGCGAGATCATGCTGGGGGAAGCTTTCCAGTCCCGGATAATGGACTGAATGCACCGCCGGATGCGCCTGGAGCCGTTCGGCGATCTCCTGGGCGGAGGTCGCATGACGCTGCACGCGCAATTCCAGCGTCTTCAGCCCACGCAGGATCAGCATGGCGTTGAACGGCGACAGCACCGCGCCGGTCATGTCCTTCAGGCCGAACAGCCGGATCTGCTGGATGTCCGCCGCCCGGCCCAGCACCATGCCGGCGACCAGATCGCCATGCCCGCCCAGATATTTGGTGGCCGAGTGGACGACGAAATCCGCGCCCAGCGCGATCGGGCGGGTGATGACGGGCGTGGCATAGGTGTTGTCGACCACGCTCCACGCACCGTGCGCCCTGGCGAGCGCGCAGACCGCCTGGATGTCGACCAGCCGCATGTTCGGATTGGCGGGCGTCTCGAAATAAACGAGCCTAGTGTCCGGTCCGAACGCCGCCTCGACCGCCGCGATGTCGGTCATGTCGACATGGGTGACGCGGATACCGAAGCGGCCCAGCCCATGCTGCATGAAGGCGAAGGTGCAGCCATAGAGCGTCATGTCGGTCAGGATCTCGTCGCCGGGGCGCAGCAGTGTCCACAGGGTCGCGGTGATCGCGCCCATGCCCGAGGCGGTTCCCAGTGCCGCCTCGGCGCCCTCCAGATGCGCGACGCGCCGCTCCAGCAGGTCGAGTGTCGGGTTGGAGATGCGGCTATAGACATGGCCCGGCTGTTCCCCGGAGAAGCGCGCCGCGCCGTCCTCCGCGCTTTCAAAGGCGAAGGTCGAGGTCAGATGAAGCGGCGGGGTCAGCGCACCTTCATGATCCTGGGGATCGTAACCGTGATGGATGGCGGCGGTCGCGAAACCGAAAGGGGCAGGGGGCGACATGGTGGACAGGCTTTCTCTCCGGGATGCCGCCTTTCTAGAGCCGATCCTCCACGCTGAAATTGCGTTCTTTGCCAATCATACGTGCTGAATTGGCAGAATCTGCTAAGATCGGGCATGGACACCAAGGATCGCCAGATCGTCCGCCTGCTCCAGCAGGACGGACGCCTCACCAATCAGGACCTGGCCGAACGGGTCGGCCTGTCGCCGTCACCCTGTCTGCGGCGGGTGCGCCTGCTCGAACAGGCGGGCGTGATCCAGGGCTATGGCGCGATCGTCGACCAGCAACGCTATGGCCTGCCGGTGACGGCCTTTATCCGGGTGCGGCTGGAGCGCCATGCGCGCGATCTGGTCCAGCAATTCGAGGAGGCGATCCGCCAGCTCGACGAGGTGATGGACTGTCACCTGCTGACCGGCGACGCCGACTATCTGTTGCGCGTCGTCGTCGCCGATCTGGAATCCTATGAGCGGTTCATCCGCCGCAAGATGCACGCGATCACCGGAATCGCCAGCCTGGACACGACCTTTGCCTATGGCGTGGTGAAGAGCAGCCGGACATTTCCGGCGGATTGAACCTTATGCGCCACCCCGGCGGAGGCCGGGGTCCAGTTGCGGCGCGAGGGGGAGCGCCTACTGCCTTCACCCCAACGGGATCCCGGCCTTCGCCGGGGTGGTGCATGGGGGGCTCCAACGAAAAACGCCCTCCTTCCGCTGGGGAAGGAGGGCGTCTTGTCAGCCGTCGCTGTGGCGATCAGGCGCCGAAGGTGCGCTGCCACCAGCCGCGGCGCGGGGTTTCCCCGGTTGCGCTTTCGGCATCGGCCGCTGCCGGTTCCTCGGCCGGAGCCGGCTCGGCTGCGGCGGGTGCTTCCTCGGCGACCGGTTCGGCGGCGCCCTTGGGGGCCGCCTTCTTGCGGACACGCTTGGGCTTGGCAGGGGCTTCCGCTTCGGCCTCGGCTACCGGCGCCGCTTCCTCGGCGGCAGGCTCGGCGGCGACCTTGGGGGCCGCCTTCTTGCGGACGCGCTTGGGCTTGGCCGGGGCTTCCGCCTCGACCTCGGCCACCGGCGCGACCGGCGCAGGGGCTTCCTCGACGACCGGCGTCTCGACCGCTTCGCTGGCGACCGGCGCGGCCTTGCGAGCACGGGGACGACGGCGGGTCTTGGGAGCCTCGCTCGCCTCGGCCTCGGCCACCGCGAGCGGGGTCGTCACCGGGGCGGCATCGCCTGCCTCGATCGGCTCGACGATCGGCAGCGGTGCGTCCGACGCATCGTCATCCGATGTGGTTTCGGTCGCGGCCTCGGCCGTGTCGTTCGCGGCACCCTCGCCACGGCGACCGCCACGGCGACCGCGACGCCCGCGACGGCGGCGTCCGCCTTCGCGCGGCTCGGCTTCGGTGGCTTCGACCGTCTCGGCGGTATCATCCTCGGCCGATTCCTCGGCGTCGGTTGCGTCCTGCTCGGCCCCGTCCTGCTCAGCGTCGGCGTGATCTTCGCCCTCGGCCTGCTCGGTGCCTTCGCCCTCGCCACGGTTGCGGCGACCACGACGGCGACGACGACGCTTGCGGCCATTGCCGTCGCCCTCGTCACGCGATTCGCGTGGGCGGGGCGCTTCGGTCGCTTCCTCCTCGACCTCGTCCTCTTCTTCCTCTTCGATCTCGTCGACCAGATCGTCCTCATCTTCCTCGACGGGGAGGAGCATGTCGATCTTGGGCGCATAGGCGGGCGGCGGGCCGGAGGCCTCGACCGTCATGCGCGCACCCTCTTCCTCGCGGTCGGGGATGATCTCGACGGTGACGCCGTAGCGATCCTCGATCTCGGCGATGTCGGCGCGCTTGCGGTTCAGCACATAGACGGCGGCTTCCTGGCTGGCGCGCAGCGTCAGGATCGAGCCGCGACCGCGCGCGGCCTCGTCCTCGATCAGGCGCAGCGCCGACAGGCCCGAGGACGAGGCGGTGCGGACCAGGCCGGTGCCCTCGCAATGCGGGCAGGGGCGGGTCGAGGCTTCGAGTACGCCGGTGCGCAGGCGCTGGCGGCTCATTTCCATCAGGCCGAAGGACGAGATGCGGCCGACCTGAATACGGGCGCGATCGTTCTTCAACGCCTCCTTCATCGCCTTCTCGACCTTCCGAACATTGGAGTTGTTGTCCATGTCGATGAAGTCGATGACGACGAGGCCCGCCATGTCGCGCAGACGCAGCTGGCGCGCGATTTCCTGCGCGGCTTCCAAATTGGTCGCGGTCGCGGTCTGCTCGATATTATGCTCGCGGGTCGAACGACCGGAGTTGATGTCGATCGAGACCAGCGCTTCGGTCGGGTTGATGACCAGATAGCCGCCCGACTTCAGCTGGACGACCGGATTGTACATCGCGGCCAGCTGGTCCTCGACATGCGCGCGCTGGAACAGCGGAACGGCGTCGGCATATTGCTTCACCCGACGGGCGTGCGCGGGCATCAGCAGGCGCATGAAGTCCTTCGCCTGGCGATAGCCTTCCTCGCCCTCGACGATCACTTCCTCGATCTCGCGATTGTAGATGTCGCGGATCGCGCGCTTGATCAGATCGCTGTCGCCATAGATCAGCGCGGGCGCCGACGAGTGCAGCGTCTTTTCGCGGATGCCGTCCCACAGGCGCGCGAGGTAATCGAAATCGCGCTTGATCTCGGTCTTGGTACGCTGAAGGCCCGCGGTGCGGACGATGCAGCCCATGGTCGAGGGCAGCGCCATGTCGGCCATGATGGTCTTCAGGCGCTTGCGGTCGGCCGCGTTCGAAATCTTCCGGCTGATGCCGCCGCCGTGCGACGTGTTGGGCATCAGTACGCAGTAACGACCGGCGAGCGACAGATAGGTGGTCAGCGCCGCACCCTTGTTGCCGCGCTCTTCCTTGACGATCTGGACCAGCAGCACCTGGCGGCGATGGATGACGTCCTGGATCTTGTAGCGGCGGCGCAGATTCTGGCGACGCTGGCGAAGCGCCTCGACCTGATCGTCGTTGACGGTCGACTTGCGGGCGCGCGGCGCGGCCTCACCGTCTTCATCATCATGATGGTCGTCGGCGTGATCGTCATGATCCTCGCCGTCATGATCCTCGTGATCCTCGGCGTCGAGTTCGGCACGCAGCGCGGCCTCTTCGGCGGCATGCTCGGCCTCTTCGCGCAGCAGGGCTTCGCGATCTTCCTTGGGGATCTGGTAATAATCGGGGTGGATTTCCGAAAAGGCCAGGAAGCCGTGACGGTTGCCGCCGTAATCGACGAACGCCGCCTGCAGCGACGGTTCGACCCGGGTCACCTTGGCGAGATAGATATTGCCCTTGAGCTGCTTGCGCTCGGCCGACTCGAAGTCGAATTCCTCGATCCGGTTACCCTTGACGACGGCCACGCGGGTTTCTTCCCGGTGGCGTGCGTCGATCAGCATACGCGTGGTCATTATGAAGTCTCCACGCGCGCGCCGGGCTCGGTGGCAGCCGTCGCGCGCGGTAAATAAGGTGGGCGGCGGCGCGGGGCGCCGGTCCGCTGGAAAAAACGGAAAGCGTGCCGCTCTCAGCCGCAGCATCGGCAACGGGGCCGGTGCGGACCCACGACACCGCGATCCCACCGGCAAAGGCCGGTCGGTCAGCGGGGTGGATCATATGCGTCATGCGAGCGTCAACCTGGTTGGTCCGGGCGCGAAATCCTCGCAGTCCCAGCCCTTTTAGAGATGGCCCCGTCCCGATCGTGGGAGAGGTGATCGAGGCCGGGGTCCGCAGGAGTGCTAGCATCATCGGAACGTTTGCGCAACAGGCGGGAATCTGCCGATCGAGCGGCCAAAACATGCCGAATTTCCGGTTAACCAATGGCCGAAAGCCTGGAGACAGGCACGTTTCGCTATCCCGGCGTTTCGATCCCCGGATCGTGGAAAAGGGTATGCGGTAATGGCTTTTCGCTGGACCAGCGACGCACGGGCACGGCATGGTCGCCGGGTCGTGCTGATGCTGTTCACATTCCTGATCGGGCTGTTCGCGCCGATGAGCGCGATGGCCGCGACGGTGCAGAAAGTGGTGGTGCGCGGCGCGCGCCTCATCATCCGGTTCGATACGCCCGTGAAACGCGCGCGCAGCGTCATGCTGACCGAACAGCGCCGGGTTGCGATCGACGTGACCGGCGCGTCGCCCGGCCCCGCCACGATCGACGACGGTGTGGTACGCGGGCTGACCCAGACCCGCATCAAGCCCGGCGTCACCCGGCTGAGCTTCGCGCTGGCGCAGGATGCGACGATCTTCGACGGCGGCTTCGACGATGACGGCCGGACGCTGTCGCTGACCCTCAAGCCCGTGACCGGCGGCTATACCCAGACGAGTTTCGCGGGCGCGCTCGACTTCTTCCCGTTCCATTTCCAGCGCAAGCCCGCCTACACGCTGACCGTGCCGGTCCCCGCTACGTCACGCTCGCTGCCGCTGCCCCGCGTGAAGGGCGCGGACAACCGTCCGCTGGTGGTCATCGATGCGGGACATGGCGGGGTCGATCCCGGAGCGATCAACCCGCAGACGGGCCTGCGCGAAAAGGACGTGACGCTGGCCATCGCGAAGGAGATTCGCGACACGCTGGTCGCCAGCGGCCGGGTGCGCGCCGCGCTGACCCGCGAGGACGACCGCTATATCCTCCACCGCGAGCGCTACGGCATCGCGCGGCGGCTGCACGCCGACCTGTTCATCTCGATCCATTGCGACAGCGCCGGGGCGGGGGAAGCACGCGGGGCGACCGCCTATACCCTGTCCGACGTGGCCTCCGACAAGGAAGCGGCACGGCTGGCCGCGCGCGAGAACAAGGCGGACGTGATCGCGGGCGTCGACCTGGGCGGGAACAGCGACGTCTCCTCGATTCTGATCGACCTGACCCAGCGCGAGACGATGAACGCCTCGGCCAGCTTCGCGAGACTTCTGGGCCGCGAGGCGCAGCCGCTGATACCGGTCAAGCCGACCTTCCACCGCATGGCCTCGCTGATGGTGCTGAAGGCGCCCGACATGCCGTCCATCCTGTTCGAGACGGGCTATATCTCGAACATGCAGGATGCTGCGTTCCTCGACAGCGAGTCGGGCCGCGAACGGATCGCCAAGGCGGTGCTGCAAGCGGTCGAGGTCCACTTCGCGCGGCGGATGGCGTCGCGGTAGGGGAGGGTGTTTCCCGTTTCCCCGTCGAAGTCGGCCGTTTCGGGAATGGGGAAGCGGGAACAGATTTCGGGAAAAGTGACGCCCACGGGCTTCCGTCAGCTCGATCGACGTGGCTGGATTCCCGTCATCCGTTCCCAATCGGGAAGGTTCGTCTAGGGATTGCCGCAGACCGGCCCGGCGTTAATCTCGCCTGCATGGAGGGCCACGGGTATGATCGACCACATCTTCATGCTCATAGATCCCGAGGGGCCTGAGATCGGCCAGATGGAGAGGCTGGGCCTAACCGAAACCTATCGGCGCACCCATCCAGGCCAAGGTACGCGCAATGTTTGCTACTGCTTCGACAACATGTTTCTCGAACTCTTGTGGGTCGATGAACCAGATACCGCTCGAAGCCCGGCTATCAAGAGAACGGGGCTGTACGAGCGATCCTCATGGCGAAGCCGTGAGGTCTGTCCCTTTGGAATTGCGTGGCGCGGAACGTTGAGTGGGGCTGAGACACCGATATCAACATGGGCGTTCGCGCCGCCCTACCTTCCCGATGGGATGACAATCGCGGTCGCGGACGATGGCGATGATGTCCGGCAGCCTATGATGTTCCGATCGCCCGGTTCGACACCGCCAAGTGATTGGCCGCTCGAGAAGCGGGGTGAGCTTCAACATGGTTCGGGACTGGGGGCGGTGCAGGAAATTGTTCTAACGCTACCGGCATGGGCCTCTCCCAGCGAAACGCTTAAGACCATTGCCGCCAACTGTCAGCCTCGGCTCACATTGACGCAGGGGAACGCCTGGCACTTGGTTATGCGGATAGCAGGCCTAGAAGGCCGATCGGACCTTGTTATCGCCGTTCCCGACTGACCGCGCGGCTTTCCCGATACTCGATCCAGACTGTGCGGAAACTCGCTGTTGGCTGATGCCACGCTTGGGATCCGCTGAATGAACGTCAGGATGTTGGCTGATTTTTATGGGTGGCACAGTGTCGCCGGAAGGGCGGCCATCGGCTGCGGGCGACGGCCGGGGAGCGTTTGAACGTCGGATCAGGTTTGCAAGGCCCGGATCAATCCCTGTACGCCGACTAGGTTTATCGCCCGTCTCAGGTTATAGGCAAACGCCGTCAGACTGAATTCGGCCCGCACCTTGTCGAGACCGCGCATCAGGAAAGTGCCCTGGTTCATCCATTGCTTGATCGAACCGAAAGGGTGCTCGACCGTCTCGCGCCGGATGTCGAGAATGTCGGGCCGGGCGGCGAGGCGTATCGCCATGCGATCGAGCACCGCCTCGCCTTCCCACCGCGTGATGCGACGGAAGTTTCCACGGGCGCACTGCGCCTTGAGTTCGCATCCGTCACAAGCGCGCGGGTTTGAATACTGCACGATGATGTGACCGCCCTGAAGCCATCGGTACCGTGTATCAAGGCGCTGGTCGCCGGGGCAGTGGTAGCAATCCGCGGCTTCATCATAGCGGAACCGCTCCTTGGGAAAGCGCCCGTCGCCAACGGCCGTGCCGCGCTGGGGGCGGGCGACATAGGGCGTGATGCCGGCTCGCTCGCACGCGGCGATGTCCTCGCCCATGTAATACCCCATGTCGGCGACCACATCGATCCGGTCGACGTCGAGAAGGTCCTTCGCCGCGCCGGCTGTCTCAGCCAGGAAACCCAGATCGCTGCCCGCGTTGGTGACATGCTGTTCGACGATCAGCTTGTGCTTTGCATCGACCGCGACCTGCGCGTTGTAGCCGACGCCGACCTTGGGATGCGCCGCCATCGCGCGAGCGTCCGGGTCGGTGAGCGAAATCTGGCTCTCGCCGCTGGCCTTCAGCTGTTCCAGCAGCGCCTGGTTGACCTGACGCTGTTCGCGCACCTTCACGATCTTCGCCGCCAGTGCATCGCTCCGTCTGGTTGTGCCTGCCTCCTCGCCGCGGTCGGCATCATCGAGCTGTGCGAGATACTTCTCGAGCCGCTCGTCAGCGGACCTGATATACTTGTCTAGCTTGGCCTTCGTGAAGTTGCGCGTCCGGCTGTTCACCGCCTTCAGCCGCGTGCCATCCACCGCCAGCAGCTCGCGCCCGAACAGGTCGAGCTTGCGACATAGCACCACGAACGCGCGGAACACCGCCTTGAACGCGGAGCGGTTGTCACGGCGGAAGTCGGCGATGGTCTTGAAGTCGGGCCGCAGCCCGCGCAGCAGCCAGATCAGCTCGAGATTGCGTGTCGCCTCGGCTTCCAGGCGCCGGCTCGACCGCGTTCGGTTGAGATAGCCGTACAGGTACAGCTTCAGCATGTCGCCCGGGTGATAGCCCGGCCGTCCGGTGGCCTTCGGCTGCGAACGATGGAAACCGGCCTCGCCGAGATCAAGATCGTCGACGAAGGCATCGATGAAGCGCACTGGGTTGTCTGCCGATACGTAATCCTCAACCGATGCCGGCAGCAGCAGCGCCTGGTCGCGCGCGTGACCCTCGATATACGCCATGCCCAAAGCATACGCCGACCCGCGGCCCGGCGGAATCGCAGACGCAACTTTTCACACGCTCTGGATCGTTTTTCGGTAAAGGTTGTCGCCCCCGAATGGCAACTTGTCTGGTCCCCCACGTCCGATCTGCGTAAAGGCAACCGGATGATCCGCGTCTGTGCCCTGTATCGTTTCGCCTCTTTCCCCGACCCCGCCGCCTTGCGCGAACCCCTGCTCGCCGTCGCCGAGGCGAACGGGATCCGTGGCACGCTGCTGCTCGCGAGCGAGGGGATTAACGGCACGGTGGCGGGCAGCACGCAAGCAATCGAGGCGCTGCTCGCGCATATCCGCACGCTGCCGGGGTGTGCCGATGTCGACTATAAGGACTCGACCACCGAAACGATGCCGTTCCACCGGATGAAGGTGCGGCTGAAGCGCGAGATCGTGTCGATGGGCGTCGAGGGCATCGACCCGACGCGTGAGGTCGGCACCTATGTAGCGGGAGAGGAATGGAATGCGCTGATCGCCGACCCGGACACCCTCCTGATCGACACGCGCAACGATTACGAGGTCGCGATCGGTACGTTCCACGGCGCGGTCGATCCGGGGACCAAAAGCTTTCGGGATTTCCCCGACTGGTTCCGCGAGAATCGTGACGAACTGATGGCGGGCAAGTCGAAGGTCGCGATGTTCTGCACCGGCGGCATACGCTGCGAAAAGGCGACCGCGTTCCTGAAGGCGGAAGGGGTGGCGGATGTCTTCCACCTCGACGGCGGCATCTTGAAATATCTGGAGACGATGCCCGAGGAACGGAGCCGCTGGAACGGCGAATGCTTCGTCTTCGATGCGCGCGTCGCGGTCGGGCATGGGCTGGCGCAAGGATCGCACGGCTTGTGCCATGGCTGCCGTATGCCGGTCAGCCCGGAGGATCGCGCCTCGCCGCTCTATATCGAGGGGGTGAGCTGTCCCGCCTGTCACGGCACGCGCGACGCGGAGCGGCTGGCCGCCTATGCCGAACGGCACCGGCAGGAGCAGCTGGCGGCGGCGCGCGGGCAGGCGCATGTCGGGGCGCGCTATGTCTCCGATGAGGATGCGCGCGACGAACCGGCGCATCCCTGACGCGCAAACCGTCGCGGGCGGGTGGCAAGCCGGGGCGAACCTGCTACACGAAGCCCCGCAAAGCCATGGCCGTCGAAACCTTTTCCCCTTCCGAACCCGCCGAACCGCCGCGTCGCCCGCTCTGGCGCCGCTGGTGGGTGCGGCTGCTTGCCGTCCTGGCGCTGCTCGCGGCGATCGGCGGCGGCGTGGTCTGGTTCCTGTTTATCCGCGACCTGCCTTCCGTCGATGCGCTCAAGGCCTATGAGCCGCCTTTGCCCACCCATGTCCGCGGCATCGACGGCACTCCGATCCAGTCCTATGCGCGCGAGCGCCGGGTCGAGCTGTCGTTCAACGAATATCCTCCGCTGCTCGTCCGCGCCTTTCTGGCCGCCGAGGACAAGAGCTTCTTCGAGCATGGCGGCGTCGACTATCCGGGGCTGGCGGGCGCGGTGCTGGACTATGCCAAGAAATGGGGCACCGGGCGGCGCGCGCGCGGCGGCTCGACCATCACCCAGCAGGTTGCCAAGAACCTGCTGATCGGCGATGCCTATTCGCCGACCCGCAAGATCAAGGAGGCGATCCTCGCCTATAAGATTGAGGATACGCTGACCAAGCCGCAGATCCTGGAGCTGTATCTCAACCAGATCGCGCTCGGCCGGAACGCCTTTGGCGTCGAGGCGGCGGCCCATGCCTATTTCGACAAGGAACTGGACGAGCTGACACTGGGGCAGATGGCCTATCTGGCGCTGCTGCCCAAGGGACCGGCCAATTACGATCCCGTCCGTCATCCCGACCGCGCGCTGGAACGCCGCGCCTATGTGCTGCGCGAGATGCTGTCGAACAATTTCATCACCCGTGCGCAATATGACGGGGCGATGGCCGAGCCGCTGGGCACCGTGCTGCGCCGCACGCCGAAGTATGCGCAGGTCGGCGGCTATTTCGTCGAGGAGGTCCGCCGCCAGCTGATCAAGCGTTATGGCGAAAAGGCGGAGAGCGGACCGAACAGCGTTTATGACGGGGGCCTCTGGGTGCGGACCTCGCTGGATACCCGGCTTCAGGATCTGGCGGCGGAAGCGCTGCGCGACGGCCTGATCCGGTTCGAGGGCGGGCGCGGCTGGTCCGGGCCGATCCGGCATGAGGATATCGAGGACGGCAACTGGCAGCAGGTGCTGCTGAACACCAATATCGGCCTCGACTATCGCGACTGGCGCGCCGGGATCGTCACCGCCAAGGACAGCGGCGAGGCGACGATCGGCTTCGCCAATGGCCGCACCGGCATGCTGCCCCGCAGCTTTGCGCAGATGCCGCGCCGGGGCACGGCGGCGACCGCGTTCAACGCGCTCAAGGTCGGCGACATCATCGCCGTGTCGCCCGCGGGCGAGCAGTTCCAGCTGCGCTCCATCCCGCGCATCTCGGGCGGCTTCGTCGTCGAGGAACCCGCGACCGGCCGTGTGCTCGCGATGCAGGGCGGCTTCGACGCCCGGCTCCAGGCGTTCAACCGCGCCACCCAGGCCGAGCGTCAGCCGGGCTCGACGATCAAGCCCATCGTCTATTCCGCCGCGCTGAACAACGGCATGACGCCCGCCTCAATCATCGTCGACGGTCCGTTCTGCGTCGATCAGGGGGCCGGTCTGGGGACGAAGTGTTTCCGCAACTTCGGCAATTCGGCAGGCGCCGGGCCGCACACGATGCGCTGGGGCATCGAGCAGTCGCGCAACCTGATGACGGTGCGGACCGCCTCGACCGTCGGCATGAAGAATGTCGTGGCGACGATCAAGCAGATGGGGATCGGCGATTTCCCGCCCTATCTCGCCTATGCGCTGGGCGCGGGCGAGACGACGGTGGGGCAGATGGTCAACGCCTATGCGATCCTCGCCAATAATGGGCGCGGCGGCGATCCCTCGCTGATCGACTTTGTGCAGGACCGGCATGGCAAGGTGATCTGGCCGGAGAATTGGCACGCCTGCGATCGCTGCAACGCCGCCGATTATGACGGCAAGCCGATGCCGCGCCCGGTCTCGCATCAGCGGCAGGTGCTCGACGCGATGACCGCCTATCAGATGGTCCACATCACCGAGGGTGTGATCCAGCGCGGCACGGCCACCGGGCTGCGCGACCTGAACCGCCCGATGTTCGGCAAGACCGGCACCAATAACGGCCCGACCGATGTCTGGTTCGTCGGCGGCACGCCGCAATTCGTCGGTGGCCTCTATATCGGCTATGACACGCCGCGCTCGCTGGGCGGCTATGCGCAGGGCGGGACCATCGCGGTGCCGATCTTCCGCCAGTTCGCTGAAAAGGCCTATGAGGGGCTCGAGAAGCTGCCCTTCCGCGCGGCGCCCGGCATTCGCATGGTCCGCATCGACCGCGCGAGCGGGCGGCCGGTCTATGGCACCTTCCCGACCGGCGACGATCCCAAGCCCGCCGTGATCTGGGAAGCGTTCAAGCCGGAGAGCGAGCCGCGCCGCCGCGCGCGCCGTGCCGCTGCCGCCGAGGCGCCCGCGACGCCGACCGGCCCGACCAGGCCCGCGCCCCCGCGCGACAGCGATTTCTTGCAAAGAGAAGGCGGAATCTACTAGCCCGCTTCCCATATTCGTTTTGCCGTCCCCGTTCGGGCGGCCGTACGACCGATTTGGAGAATTTTCATGCGCGCTGAAGCGCAGGCTCATGTCGACAAGATCAAGGACGCCCTGGAGCTGCTTCGCCGCTTCCTCGACTGGGACCGCGCGCTGCGCCGCCTGGACGAGCTGAACGCGCGCGTCGAGGACCAGGCGCTGTGGAACGACCCCAAGCAGGCGCAGGAGGTGATGCGCGAGCGTCGCCGCCTGGACGAGGCCATCACCGCCACCCGTGCGATCGAGAACGAGCTGTCGGGCACGGTCGAACTGATCGAGCTGGCCGAGATGGAGGGCGACGAGGACCTCGAGAAGGAAGCCGTCACCAGCCTGGGCGAACTCGCGAAGAAGGCCGAGGCCGACAAGATCAAGGCGCTGTTGGCCGGTGAAGCCGATGCCAATGACAGCTATATCGAGATCAACGCGGGCGCGGGCGGCACCGAGAGCCAGGACTGGGCCGGGATGCTCCAGCGCATGTACACGCGCTGGGCCGAACGCCATGGCATGAAGGTCGAACTGATCGACTATCATGCGGGCGAACAGGCCGGGATCAAGTCGGCGACCCTGCTGGTCAAGGGCGAGAACGCCTATGGCTATGCCAAGGTCGAATCGGGCGTGCACCGGCTGGTGCGGATCAGCCCATATGATTCGGCCGCGCGCCGCCACACCAGCTTTTCGAGCGTCTGGGTCTATCCGGTGATCGACGACAATATCGAGGTCGAGATCAACGAGAGCGAGCTGCGCATCGATACCTACCGCGCATCGGGCGCGGGCGGTCAGCACATCAACACCACCGACTCGGCGGTGCGCATCACCCACTTGCCGACCGGCATCGTGGTGCAGTGCCAGAACCAGCGTTCGCAGCACAAGAACAAGGCCGAGGCCTATAACCAGCTCCGCGCGCGTCTGTACGAGCGCGAACTGGCCGAGCGCGAAGCGGTGGCCAATGCCGAGAACGCGACCAAGACCGATATCGGCTGGGGTCACCAGATTCGTTCCTACGTGCTCCAGCCCTATCAGCTGGTGAAGGATCTGCGCACCGGCACGACCTCCACCGCGCCGGGCGATGTGCTGGACGGTGACCTCGACGCCTTCATGGCCGCCGCTCTGTCGCAGCGCGTGACCGGCGAGGCGGTCGCGGTGGAGGATGTCGACTAAGATGCGTGTCCGGGGGGCGGGACCCATGATGGCGGCGGCGGCCCTCGTCATCGCGCTGGGGGGCGCGGTGGCGGCGTGCGACGGTTCCAAGCCGCTGATCCAGCAGCGCGACGACGGGGATGACGACAAGGTCGGCCCGTTCCCGGCGGCGGACCGGCCGGTCGCCGATGTCGTGTCGTCACGCTGGTCGAGCGAGGATGCGCGCGATCGCCTGCGCGAGGCCGATCAGGTCATGGACCGGGCGAAGATCCGCCCCGGCATGACGGTGGCCGATATCGGCGCAGGCGAGGGCTATTACACCGTTCGCCTGGCGCAGCGGGTCGGCAAGACCGGCCGCGTGCTGGCCGAGGATATCGTCGCCGCCTGGCGCGACCGGCTGGCCGAGCGTGTCTCGCGCGAGCGGCTGGACAATGTCAGCGTCCGGCTTGGCGAACCCGCCGATCCCAAGCTGCCGCCCACGAGCTTCGACCGCGTTCTCATGGTTCACATGTATCACGAGATCGAGCAGCCCTATGAGTTCCTGTGGCGGCTGTTCCCGGCGCTCAAGCCCGACGGGCTGGTCGTGGTGGTCGATGCCGATCGCCGCACCAAGGCGCACGGCACGCCGCCCGCGCTGCTGAAATGCGAGTTCGAGGCGGTCGGCTTCACCCAGGTGTCGATCGAGAACATGCCCTCGGCAGGCGGCTATCTGGCGACCTTCCGCGCGACCGGCCCGCGTCCGGATCCCAAGGCGATCCGGCCCTGTCGCATGAAGGATAACTAGGAGCGGGCAGTCCCCTTCTTCATTCCTCCCCTGCAAGGGGAGGGGGACCATGCGGAGCATGGTGGAGGGGTGTCCCCGGTCGCGAGGAGAGCCTACCCTACCGGCGGTTACACCCCTCCGTCAGGGCTTCGCCCTGCCACCTCCGCTCCCAGGGGAGGAACGGGTTGGTCATTCGTCACCGTCGCCACGACAAATTTGGAACATGACAGCTTTGTCATGTATTGATCCCGTATCGGCCCCGAACGGTGCCGATAGACCACCGGCCAGCATAAGCCGGGGTCCCGCAGAAGGAGATGATGATGAACATGCTTTTGATCGCCGGGCTCGCGCTCGGCGGTGTTGTAGCCTCCGACGGGGCGCTCGAGCACCGCGTCCAGCTCGACCATCATTCGGGCCCGGTCGCGGTCCGCTACAGCGCCGATGTCGGCGTGACCCATAAGCAGATCGGCGCGGTGACGACCGGCGGCCGCCCCTCGACGCTGCGCTGCCTGTGGAGTGCCAACGTCACCGTCCACCGCGAAGCGCGGGGCGCCGGCGGTACGGCGCTGATGCGCAGCGCGGCGCAGGATCGCGTGATCGAGGGCAGCCGCCCCGGCTGGTGCAGCACCAACCGTGCCGCCATCGCGCAGGAGGTCGCCCAGCGTCAGGACGCGGTGCGCCATCACCTTCAGGCCGTGGCGCAGGAAGACCATGGCCTGTTGCGCGCCGAGATGGATCGTCTCGATGCCGAGACGCGCGCCGGATGAGCTTGCGTATCATTGCCTTGGGTGTCGTGTTGGGCATCACCATCGCCTCGCCGCTCCTCGCGCAGGAGCGGCCTTCGATCGGCGTCGAGCTGAACAGCGACGAGAATCGCCGGGGCCTGAGCTGGAGCGGGGGGCGGGTATCGCCCTCCGCCGATATCTTCGCGACGAGCGGACCGTTCGAGGCGAGCGGCCGAATCGTGGCGCTTCGTGAATCGCCGCGGCATGGCGGCGCAGGGGTGGTCGGCGATCTGAGCCTCGGTGCCTCCACCCTGCTGGGCCCGGTGACGGTGCGCGGCCGCGTGACCGGGCATCTGTTCGGCGGGGCGGGCTTGAATGCCGATTATGTCGAACTGGGCGGGTCGGCGGCCTATACGCTGGGCCCGGTGCAGGTCGATGCGGGCGCGGACTATGCACCGTCGCAAAGCGCGATCGGCGGCGACAATCTCTATCTTCATGCCGGAGCCCAGGCGGGCATACCGGGCACGCCCTGGACGCTGCTGGCCGGGCTCGGCCACTCTTCCGGCAAGACCGACGATCCGTTCCGTGCCGCGCGGCTTCGGCCCGGTGGCGACTATACCGACTGGCGGGTCGGGGTGGAGCATGTCGCCGGGCCGGTGACCCTGGGTCTGGACTATGTCGGCACCGACCTGTCGGAGCAGGCGGCCTCCGCCTTTCCGCTGGCCGATGCGCGGCATTCGGGCGACCGGATCGTCGGGCGGGTGCGCTTCGGGTTCTAAAGGCCAGTTTGAAATTCGACGGAAGCGTGCCGTAGGTCCCATGTTTTTAACAGTTTCAGAGGCACGCTGATCACTGGCCACAAGTCTCTCCCCTCCCGCAGGCGGGAGGGGATGGGGGAGGGTAACGCCCTAAGCTGCATTGCCCGTGGCTTGGCCCCCACCCCAAACCAGTTTCAGGTAAATGATGCCCCGCATCATTTAGGTCATGCCGGGGGCATGACCGACCTGAAACTCCCCTGCCGGGAGGAGGGGCTTTTTAGACCAGCCCCTCTTCTCGCAAACTGAGCACTCTGCCGCCGCCCAGGATCAGGTGGTCGAGCAGCATCACGTCCAGCGCCGCCAAGCCCTGTGCCAGCCGCCGGGTCAGCGACAGGTCCGCCGCGCTGGGTCGCGTATCCCCATCGGGGTGGTTGTGCGCGATCAGCACGGCGCTCGCCCCCAGCAGGATCGCGTCGTGGGCGATCCGGGCAACCGGGACCGTCACCGAATCATGCCGTCCCGCGACATGGCGCAAGCCCAACAGCATCCGTTCCGAACCCAGATAGGCGATCCCCATCGCCTCCTTGTCCCCACGATCCAGCCCGCCAAACAAGGCCAGGGCGTCGCGACGCGTGGCGATGCGGAGGGGACGGCGGGGCAAGCGGTACACGACCAGTCCTGCCGTGTGGTGCGACGTGATGCACGTTCGGCTCTGTCCGTTTCCGACACGGCTGCTTGGCTCAGGCCCCGCACGGCGCTAGGCCCAGATCATGCGGCAATATCTCGATCTCATGGACCGGGTCCTGACCCAGGGCGTGCAGCAGATGGACCGGACCGGCACCGGCACGCTGTCGGTCTTCGGCCACCAGATGCGCTTCGATCTGGCCAAGGGCTTTCCGGCCCTGACCACCAAGAAACTCCACCTGCGCTCGATCATCGTCGAGCTTTTGTGGTTCCTGCGCGGCGACACCAATGTCCGCTGGCTTCAGGATCGCCGGGTGAGCATCTGGGACGAATGGGCCGACGAGCAGGGCGATCTCGGCCCCGTCTATGGCAAGCAGTGGCGCGACTGGGCGACGGCCGACGGCCGCCATATCGACCAGATCGCCGAGCTGGTCGAGCAAATCCGCACCCAGCCCGCCTCGCGCCGCCAGATCGTCTCCGCCTGGAACCCCGGCGATCTGCACGCCATGGCGCTGGCCCCGTGCCACTGCCTGTTCCAGACCCATGTCGCGAACGGCCGCCTGTCGCTGCAACTCTATCAGCGGTCGGCCGACATCTTCCTGGGCGTGCCGTTCAACATCGCCTCCTATGCGCTGCTGACCCATATGCTGGCGCAGCAATGCGATCTGGAGGTGGGCGAGTTCATCTGGACCGGCGGCGACTGCCATCTGTACCTGAACCATCTGGATCAGGCCAAGACCCAGTTGGGTCGCGAGCCGGGCGCGCTGCCGCGCCTGGAAATCCTACGCCGCCCGGATGCCATTGACGGTTATGAGCCCGAGGATTTCGTGCTGCACGACTATGTCGCGCAACCCCATATCAAGGCGCCGGTCGCGATATGATCACACTGGTCCTTGCCCGCGCGCGCAACGGGGTGATCGGGCGCGAGGGGGGGCTGCCCTGGCACCTGCCCGCCGATCTCAAGCGGTTCAAGGCGCTGACCATGGGCAAGCCGATGATCATGGGCCGCAAGACCTTCGAGAGTTTCCCCGCCCCGCTGCCGGGGCGGCGGCATATCGTCCTGACCCGCGACCCCACCTGGAGCGCACCGGGTGCCGAGGTGGCACGCGACGTCGCGGGCGCGCTTGCACTGGCGGGCGAGGGGCCTGTGGCGGTGATCGGGGGGGCGGAAATCTTCGACCTGTTCCGCGATATCGCCGACCGGGTGGAATTGACCGAAATCAATATCGATGCCGAGGGCGATACTGTTGTTGCCCCGTTTTCGGATTGGCGCGAAGTAGAACGACAGGATCATCCTGCCATTGATAATCGCCCGGGCTATTCCTTTGTGACGCTGCAGCGATGACAGAAGGATGCAGTCTCCGTAGGAATAACCATTTTGGCAAAAATTTCTTAATCCATCTTCATTTGTTAATTCGATATCCGTAAACCCTTGGTCGGATAAAGAATTGCGGCATGAACCGCATTCGTCTTGGCAACGGGCAGTGTCGGATGATCATCGATGGGGGGAATGCGCAGGAGCGCCGGGCGGGCAGCGATCCGGTCGGCATCCTGGACGCCAGTCATGAGGCGATTGAATTTCTTGATCGGCATCGACTGGCTCGGACTACCACCAGCTACGCGCTGGCGCTCCAGACCATACTCCACCCCTATGGCCCGCTTGGTGGCGAGGTCTCGCGGCGTACCGATGGCGGTATCCGCCTGACCGAAGACGATGTCCGCGAACTGATGCCGCTGGTCCGCGAGCATGAGGTCGCCGATCTCGGGCTCGGCCGGATCCAGATGGAGCAGGACCTGGGCGAACAGGCCGAGACGCTGGAGGCGCTGACCTCCGACGCCAGGGCGATCACCAGCGACTTCTCGGAGCAGGTCACGGCGCTGTCCCATGCGCATCGCAGCAATGATTTCGGCCCCGACACGCGCGCCATCGCAACGCTGCTCGAACAGCTGATCGCGCGCATTTCCAAGACCGAGCGCGACCTGGAGGAACTGGCGGGTAATATCGCGGGCCTGCGCTCCCGGATGGAGCCGGGCGCCGCCGACGATCGGATCGATCAACTGACCGGCGTCACTAGCCGGACCGGCGCGCATGCGATGATCGAGGGGCTAACCAATGAACCGCATGGCTATGTTCTGGCGGCGTGCAGCCTGGACGACCTGGAGGGCATCAACGAGCGTTACGGGCGTTCGGTCGCCGATAATGTCCTGCGCGCCTTCGTCGCCACGTTGCGCCAGTCGTGCGAGGGGACGGAGATCGTCCGCTGGCAGGGCAATCTGTTCCTGGTCGTGCTGCGCGGGCGACCGCTGTCGACGCTGGCGGGCATGATGGAAGATGCGCGCGCCGCGATGCGCGAGCGGACGCTCAAGTTGCGGGGAACGGGCGAGCCGATCGGGGCCGTCACCATGTCGGGCGGCGTCGCGGTCGGCGTCGGCGTGCCGTTGGAGGACACGCTGGCCCGCGCCGACATGCTGCGCGATCTGGCGAGCGGCGGCCTGGGCAACCGCATCCTGTCGCGCGCCTAGCCAATTCGGCGCGGCCTGTTATAGCGCGCGGTCATGCAGCGTGTTGACGGCGCGGGGCCTATCCCGGCGCATCTGGCGGGCGGAATCGTCGCGCTGGGCAATTTCGATGGATTCCATCTGGGGCATCAGGCGGTGGTCGGTGCCGCCGTCGCCCGTGCGCGCGCCGAAGGCCGCCCGGCGCTGGTCGCCACCTTCGACCCGCATCCGATCCGTTACTTCAGGCCCGACGCCGCGCCCTTCCGACTGACCACGCTCGACCAGCGCGAACGGCTGTTCGCCGCTGCTGGCGTCGATGCGATGGTGGTGTTCCGCTTCGACGAGGAACTGGCCGCGCTGTCGGCGGAGAATTTCGTCCGATTGCGTCTGCTGGCTGCGTTGCGGGTCGGCGGCGTGGTGACGGGCGAAGACTTCACCTTCGGTCGTGCACGCAGCGGCGATGTGACGTCCTTGCGCGCCTGGGGCCGGGCGCACGGCTTTTCGACCGATGCGGTGGCGCCGGTGATGCTCGACGGCGAGACGATTTCGTCCAGCCGGATTCGCGCAGCGCTGACCGCAGGTGACCCGGAGACGGCGGCGCGGTTGCTGACCCGACCCTATACCATCCAGGGCGTGGTGCAGCACGGCGACAAGCTGGGCCGCACCATCGGCTATCCGACCGCCAATCTCGACATGAGCGAATATCTGCGCCCCGCTTACGGCATCTATGCGGTACGCGGGCGGCTGGACGACGGCCGGGTGCTCGACGGGGCCGCTAATCTGGGCATTCGGCCGCAGTTCGATCCGCCCAAGGAGTTGCTGGAGCCGCATTTTTTCGACTTTAGCGGTGACCTGTACGGACAGCGCCTGTCGGTCGAGCTGATCGCCTATCTGCGGCCCGAGGCGAAATTCGATTCGCTGGGTGCCCTGGTCACGCAGATGGATGCGGACTGCGCGCGTGCCCGCGTGATACTTTCATCGCATAATCCGGCATGACGTGTTAACCTAAAGTCGTTAAGGGCCTGTCCCCTATGAGCGACGCGCCCGATTTCCGCGACACTGTCTTCCTGCCGAAGACCGATTTCCCCATGAAGGCGGGACTTGCCGCCAAGGAACCGGCGATCCTGGATCGCTGGGCCAGAATGGGGCTGTACGACCGCCTGCGCCGCGAGCGTCAGGGGCGCGAGCGGTTCATCCTGCATGACGGCCCGCCTTATGCGAATGGCGACATTCACATGGGCCATGCGCTCAACAAGGTGCTGAAGGACATCATCGTCCGTTCGCAGACCCTGATGGGCAAGGACGCGCCCTATGTCCCCGGCTGGGACTGCCACGGCCTGCCGATCGAGTGGAAGGTCGAGGAGGCCTATCGCGCCAAGAAGCTGAACAAGGACGAGGTGCCCGTCGCGCAGTTCCGCGCCGAGTGTCGTGCCTATGCCGATACCTGGGTCGGCACGCAGAAGGCGCAGTTCGAGCGGCTGGGCGTGATGGGCGACTGGGCCAATCCGTACCTGACCATGACCTATGACGCCGAGGCGGTGATTGCGGGCGAACTGCTGAAGTTCGCCGAATCGGGCCAGCTCTACCGCGGCGCCAAGCCGGTCATGTGGTCGCCGGTCGAAAAGACCGCGCTGGCCGAGGCCGAGGTCGAATATGAAGACATCGTCTCGACCCAGATCGATGTCGGGTTCGAGGTCGTATCCTGCCCCGAATATCCCGATCTGGTCGGCGCGCTGGCGGTCATCTGGACCACCACCCCCTGGACGATCCCGGTCAACCAGGCGCTGAGCTATGGCGAGGCGATCGACTATCTGCACTTCGAGTGCGACGGCCGCCGCTATCTGGTCGCCGAGCCGCTGCTGCCTGCCTTTACCAAGCGCACCGGCATTTCGATGAAGGGATTCCTGGCGCTGGCGAAAGGCCCGGTGCTGGAGGGCGCGACCGCGCTCCATCCGATGCACAAGCTGGGCGGTTTCTTCGCCAAGCCGCGTCCGTTCCTGCCCGGCGATTTCGTCACCACCGATGCCGGTACGGGCCTGGTCCATATGGCCCCCGACCACGGCGAGGACGACTTTCTGCTGTGCAAGGCGCACGGCATCGACCCGGTCTTCGCGGTGCAGGGCGACGGCACCTATCGCCCCGACTGGGCGTGGCTGGGCGGCCAGGGCAGCGTCATCAACAAGAAGTTCGTGTCCGCCGACGGCCCGATCTGTTCGGACCTGCGCGAGGTCGGCGCGCTGCTGTCCGCCTCGGACGATTTCCAGCACAGCTATCCGCACAGCTGGCGGTCCAAGGCGAAGGTCATCTTCCGCGCGACGCCGCAATGGTTCATCCCGATGGACCGCGCCGATGCGACACTGATCCCCGAGATGGCGATGGCCAATGTCGACCCGATCTCGGGCGTGACGCCGCTGCTCACCGTGCCGCTGGGCAATGGCGCAACGCTCCGCCAGACCGCGCTGGACGCGATCGAGCGCACCCGCTGGGTGCCCGAGCGCAGCCGCAACCGCATCCGTTCGATGGTGGAAGGGCGTCCCGACTGGGTCATCAGCCGCCAGCGCGCCTGGGGCGTGCCGATCGCGCTCTATGTGAACCGCCAGACCGGCGAATATCTCGCCGACAAGGACGTCAACGCGCGCATCCTCGCCGCCTTCCGCGCAGGCGGGGCCGATGCGTGGTTCACCGCCGACCATCAGGCGCTGCTCGGTGCCGATTATAACCTCGCCGATTTCGAGCCGGTCAACGACATCCTGGACGTGTGGTTCGACTCCGGCTCGACCCATGCCTTCGTGATCGAGGCGCGCTATGGCGAGGGTACGCGCGCGAACCTGTATCTCGAAGGATCGGACCAGCATCGCGGCTGGTTCCAGTCGTCGCTGCTCGAGTCGTGCGGCACGCGCGGCCGCGCGCCTTACGACGCGGTGCTGACCCACGGGTTCGCGCTCGACGGGCAGGGGCGCAAGATGTCCAAGTCGCTGGGCAATGTCGTCGATCCGCTGAAGATCATCGGCGAGTCGGGGGCCGACATCCTGCGCATCTGGACCGCCTCGACCGATTATTTCGAGGATGTCCGCATCGGCAAGGAGGTGCTCGCCACTGCCTCGGACAGCTATCGCAAGCTGCGCAACACCTTCCGCTATCTGCTTGGCGCGCTCGACGGGTTCAGCGAGAAAGAGCGTATCTCGTTCGATGCGATGCCCGAGCTGGAGCGTTATGTCCTGGCGCGTCTGACCCAGCTCGACACCGAGCTGCGGCGTGCGGCCGACGCGTATGAGTTCAACCGCTATTTGCGCGCGCTGACCGATTTCGCGAATGAGGACCTGTCGGCCTTCTTCTTCGATATCCGAAAGGACTCGCTCTATTGCGACGCCGCGACCGATCCGAAGCGTCGCAGCTATCGTACCGTGCTCGACATCCTGTTCCACGCATTGGTCCGCTACGCCGCGCCGATCCTGTGCTTTACCGCCGAGGAAGTGTGGCAGGCGCGTTATCCGTCGGAGGATGGCTCGGTCCATCTGCTCGAATGGCCGGAACTGCCGCAGCTGGGCGAGGACGAGGCGCTGATGGCGCGCTGGACCGAAATTCGCGGGCTTCGCGCGCAGGTGACCGAGGCGATCGAGCCGCTGCGCCGCGAAAAGACCGTGCGCTCATCCAACGAGGCCGAGGTGACCGTGCCCTCGCTGCCGCTGGAGCCGCACGCCCTGGCCGAGGCGTTCATCGTCGCGGATGTGCGGATCGCCGATACGGTCTCCGTCACCCGGACGGACAAGCACAAATGCGGTCGCTGCTGGCGCCACCTGCCCGATGTTTCGGCGGATGGCGAACTGTGCGGCCGTTGTGCCGAGGTGGTCGCGCATGGCTAATCTGCCCAAGCGTGGACTGGTGACGGCGCTGGCGCTGTTCCTGGTCGATCAGATCATCAAATGGGCGGTGACCGGGCCGATGGCTCTCCGGTCGCTCGGTGACGTTCGGGAGATCATGCCGATCTTCAACCTGCGTTTCGTGCCCAATTACGGCATCTCGCTGGGTCTGCTGACCGCCGACAGCAACGCCTCGCGCTGGGCGCTGGTCGCGATGACCGGGGCGATCGCGCTGGCCGTGGCCTTCTGGATGACGCGCGAGCGCAACCCGGTCGATCAGGTCGCGCTCGGCTGTGTGCTGGGCGGGGCGTTGGGCAATATCCTCGACCGGGTGCGGTTCGGCTATGTCGTCGACTTCGCCGATCTGCACTTCGGCGAGTGGCGTCCCTTTTTGGTCTTCAATGTCGCCGATGCAGCGATTACGATAGGCGTTCTGGTTTTGCTGGCCCGCGCGCTTCTCGTGCGCGACCGGCCCGCTCCCGTGGAGAAGAGCAATGCGTAAGTTGGTGCCCGTCATCGCAGGTCTGTCCTGCGCCGCGTTGCTGACGGGATGTGGGGCCGGGCGTGGCCTGGACCGGGCGCGTCCCGACGAATTCGCCGTCGCGCGCCAGCCCTCGCTGGTGATCCCGCCCGACTTCGCGCTGGTCCCGCCGCAGCCGGGCGCCGCGCCCGTCCAGACCCGTGGCGGCCAGCAGCAGACGCTGGACGCGCTGTTCGGCGGTCAGGCGGCACGCAGCCAGTCGGAATATGGGCTGGTGCAGAATGCCGGTGCCGATAACGCCGATGCGGGGATCCGCTCGTCAGTCGGCGATCCCGGCACCAATGTCGTCGACAAGGGCGCGACCACCCGCGACATCGTCGCCGCCCCCGAAGGCGACGGCCAGGACGCACGCGCCGCGACCAAGTGACGCCGTACAGCGGTTAGGGAAAAGGGCCGGGGGCGGATCGCCTTCCCGGCCCTTTTTTTCCCCTCATTCCTCGCCTGTAAGGGGAGGGGGACCAGCGAAGCTGGTGGAGGGGTGTCGCCGCCCGCGAGAGCCGACTGCCCTCGCACAGCGTGACATCCCTCCGTCAGTCCTTCGGACTGCCACCTCGCCTTTCAGGGGAGGAACTCATAAAGCAGGCACCGGCGCGACGCCTTCGCCGCCTTCGCCGGGCGAGGCTTCCGGGCCTATGTTGAAGCGCACCCGGTCGACGCAGCCGGTATAGCCCTGTTTGCTGGGCGGCAGCTTGGCGTCACGGATCATCGCCACGGCCTGAGTCCCGAAGCCGTCGGCGGGCTGGGCCGCGATCACCTTGAGATTGCCCGTCTGGCCCCAGGGCGCGACGTCATAGCTGATGACCGCCCAGCCCTCGATCGAGCGACGGCGATAGGCTTCGGGGAAGCGCAGCTGCGGCGGGACGGCCCAGCCATGCTGGTCGGGGCAGTTGCCCTCGACCTTCGTGGTGCGGATCGATTCGGGCATGTCGGGCGCGGGCAGTTTCGCCGCCGCGCGCCAATAGGGATAGAGACAGCCCGTCCGCACGCCCTTGGTAAAGCGGGACTCGCGAATCGCCTTCACCGCTGCGGCATCCAGCGCGCGGTTGCCGGTCCCCGCCAGCAGCGCGGCCCCGCGCGTCCGGCCCGCCGCGTCGACATTGTAGCGGACCATCGACCAGTCCTGCACGCCGCGCGTGGCGGTGATGGTGGCGAAGTCGGGGAAATGCCGTTCGAGCGGCTGGGGCTGGGGGTTGGTCAGGCAGTCGCCGCCCATCTCGCGAATCCGCTGCCATCCCTCTTCGGGCAGACGTCCCGACATGGGGTGGACGGTATAGGCCATGAGTTCCTGCCCATCCGCCGCCGCCAGGGGGCTGGTGCGCATCGTATAGGTGACGCTGCAGTCCTGCTGCCCTGATTGGGCGGCGAAGCGGCTGGCCGCCAGGGCAGGCTCGACATCGTCCGACAGCGGCACGAAGCCGGTCGTCTCGCGGGTCAGCGAGACCGGGCGGCCGGTCGGATCGATCGCGAAACGGATGGTCAGGGCGCGCTGCGTCTGGTTGCCGATCCAGCCGAGCTGGTTCCAGGGGCGGCGAATCGGCTGCCCCGTCACGGAAGCGCCGTGGCAGCGTATCTCGCCCGGCTCCCACCGGATCAGCGCCCGCCCAGAGCTGCCGGGCTTCACCGCGACGATGGGGAAGTCATTCTGGAGCGACCAGGCTGCGGCGGCGGGGACGGCGAAGGCGCCGAGCAGGCCGAGCGACAGGGCGGTGTGGTGGAATCGGATCATCGAACGCACTCCACGGCGAGAGGCCGTCAGCTTAGGCGCGCCTTCTGTCCGGCGCGAGTGTCATATCCGTGACCGGAATGGAAAAGGGCGGCGCCGTCACCGGCACCGCCCCTTCACCCCCGATAAGCCATGTCGCCGTTCAGAAAGCGGCGGTCAGCGAGAACACCACCGTCGCATCCGAGATCGAAGCGCCCCCCGGCACCTGACCCTGCGAGAAGTTCGGCTGGATATAGGCCGCCTTCGACTTGGTGATGTCGGTGTCGATATACGACACGTTGAAGGTCAGGTTTTTGTACGCCGCGACATCGGCGCCCAGCGACCAATCCCAATAGCTGCCGGTCGGCGACAGGCTGGTGCCGTTGGGGCCGAGGCCCGGATTGCCCTTGGAATAGCCGATATGCGCCTTGGCGGTGATCGGCGTACCCGGAATGCCCGCCGCGCCATCACCGGTCAGATAGATGTTATCCCAACGCTGGCCCCGGCTGTACGAGGTATTGGAGAAGTTGCCGAGCGAGGTCTGCTTGGGCGCGTAATAGGCGCCGGCGGTCAGCGTCGCGGGACCGGCGGTGCCCGACAGGCGGCTGAAGAATTCGACCACGTCGGTCTCGGACGCGCCGCCCGGATAGGTGTACCAGGTCACGCCCGCATCGACGGTCGCGGTGCCGTAGGTGTGCTTGTACCCGGCAATGCCGTCCAGCTCCATATTGGCGCCGCCGAACGTGCCCCAGCCCGCCAGGTTCGACGCGAAGGTGCCGATATAGAAGCCGCTTTCATGCGCGACGGTCAGCGCGGCCTGGACGGCGGCGTTCTTGTTGGTCTGCGACACGCCGCGAAGGCGATAGTCGGTCAGGATCGCGGCGCTGCCGCTGACCGTGATCGGCGAGGGCGGCGCGGTATCCGCACTGCTGTCCTGCGCAAAGGCGGGCGTCGCGGCGACCAGCGAGAGGCCGCCAAGGAGGATCGTGGAGAAGCGCATCGTTTCCCTTTCAAACGGAAATTCGATGTTCTCACCTGCAAGCTCGCATCGGTGCGGCCTCTGTATGTCGGGTAAACCCGGCGGACCGTCTGCCGTAGCAAGTCATGAAAGATTGGCAGGCCATGATGCGCTGCACAAGTATAATCGAACGCGGACTGATGCTCGGATGACGCGATGTTGCGCAAACAACACAGATCAAGCGTCGAGATTCTCATGCCGCATCCCCGTCGGCAGCGAGCGGATATGGATGTCGCGCTGGGGATAGGGCAGGCCGATGCCATGCTCCTTGAAGAGGAACCACAGGCGGTTGAGCACGTCGGAGCGGACATTGCCGACGCCGCTTTCCGGGTCGCTGATCCAGGCCAGGATTTCGTGCTGGAGCGCATAATCGCCGAAGCTCATCAGCCAGACGGTCGGCTTGGGGCTTTTCAGCACGCGCGGTGATTCGCGCGCGGCGCGCAGCATCAATTCCTGGGCCAGTTTCAGGTCGTTGTCGTACGCGATCGACACGGGGATGCGGACACGGACGTTGCGGTCGGAATAGGACCAGTTCTCCACCTCCTGCGTCATCAGATTCTCATTGGGAATCAGATGCTCCTTGCCGTCGCGCGTGATGATCGAGACGGCACGCACGCCGATCTTGTTCACCCAGCCGATTTCATTCTGGAGTGCGATGACGTCGCCCGGCTTGATCGAGCGGTCCATCAACAGGATGATCCCGGCGATCAGATTGCCGATCGTCTTTTGAAGCCCGAAACCGATCGCCAGGCCGAAACCGCCCGAGAACAGCGCGAGGCTGGTCAGGTCGATCTCCAACAAATCCATCGCGAAGAAGAAGGCGATGACGACGATGCCGATGCTGGCGAGTTTCTGAGCCAGCAGCTTCTGCGTCGGGTCCAGCCCGCGCGCATGGCCGATCCACTGCTCGGTGATCCGCGTGACGGCGCGGGTGACGGCCAGGATCGCGACCACCGTGACCAGCATCGTTACCAGCAGCATGACCGAGAATCGCCGCGACCCCACGGTAAAGCCGATCTGCTCGGCCAAGCGGCTGACCGGCTCCAGTCCGCCGATCTCGCGGCTGAACAACGCCACGAAGCATACGATGGCAAAGACCCAGGCCAGCCAGCGCGGCAGGTTCAGTCCACGCAAGAGCTGGAACCCCGCCCGCGCCACCGACGCGCCCAGCGCCAGCCCGATCGGCACGCCCGCCAGCGACTCCCACGGCCAGATCGCGCCCAAGGTCATCAGCAGGAAGGCGGCGGCCCCGTGGCGGGTGATCGCGCAGATGCGGGCGTGCAGCGTCTCGCCCTGGGCTATGGCGAAACGCTGCACCATGGCGGCGATGGGCGGGCCGAGCTTGCGCCCCGCGACCACCCCGCCCGCCAGCATGGCGAGCGTCAGGACCGAGGCGACCGCCGCCTCCATGGCCTCGGCGCGGGTCGGCAGTTCGATACCGCTCGCCTGAAGCCATTCGAACAGGGTCATCCGCGCGCGGCTCGAAAGCGGGCAAGCCCCCGGTCGAGATCCGCGATCAGGTCGTCCGTATCCTCCAGCCCGATCTGGAGCCGGATCAGCGGCCCGGCGAATTCGCGCTTGGTCACGCTGCGATAGCGATGCGGGTCGGCGGGGATGGCGAGGCTCTCATACCCGCCCCAGCTGAAGCCAAGGCCGAAATGGACAAGCCCATCGAGCATCACGGTGCGCGCGGCGTCGTTGCCGCCGTCGAGCACGAAGGCGAACAGTCCGCTCGACCCGAGGAAGTCGCGCGCGAAGACCTCATGGCCGGGGCAGGAGGGGAGGGCGGGGTGGAGCACCTGTGCCACGCCCGGCTGTTCGGCGAGCCACTTGGCGATGGCCAGCGCGCTGGTCTGATGCTGGGCGAGGCGGACGCCCATGGTGCGAAGTCCCCGGCTGCCCAGATAGGCGTCGTCGGGGCTGGCGACCTGACCCAGCTGGAAACTCGTGTCGCGAAGCGCCGCCCAGTGCGACGGCGCGGCCGTCACCGACCCCAGCATCGCGTCCGAATGGCCGACGATGTACTTGGTGCAGGCCAGCACCGTCAGGTCGACGCCCTTCGCGATCGCCGGGAAGAACAGCGGCGTCGCCCAGGTGTTGTCGAGGATGGTCGTGATCCCATGCGCCTTGGCGGCGGCGACGATGGCGGGAATATCCTGCACCTCGAACGTCAGCGAACCGGGGCTTTCGAGGAAGATGGCCCTCGTCGCCGGGCCGATCAGCTCGGCGATGCCCGCGCCGACCAGCGGATCGTAGAAGCGCGTCGTGATCCCCATCCGCGCCAGCAGTCCGGTCGCCAGTCCGCGCGTCGGGTCATAGGCGCTGTCGACCAGCAGCAATTCGTCGCCCGGCGACAGCACCGACAGCAGCGCCGCCGCGATCGCCGCCACGCCCGAGGGGTAGAGGAAGGTCGCCTCGGCCCCTGGCTCCAGGCTGGTCAGCGCATCGGCCAGCGACCACTGGGTCGGCAGGCCCTTGCGGCCGTAGAACAGCTTCTCGTGCAGATCGCCCGCACCGGTGGCGCGCATATGCGCGACATTATCGTAGAGCACGGTCGAGCCGCGCCAGACGGGGACGTTGACCACGCCCTTGGTCCATTCCGCGCGGCGGCCCGCCTGGACCAGACGGGTGGCGGGCTTGATGGGCAGGTCGTCGTCGGTCATTGTTTCAAGCGTCTTTCGCTTTGGGGGTGCTGGGGTCGGAGCCCCATTCGGTCCAGCTGCCGTCATAGACCGGCATCAGCCCGCCGATCCGCTCCGCCCCGAAGGCGAGGACGCAGGCGGTGATGCCGGAGCCACAGGTGGCGACCATCGGTTTAGTGGGGTCGACCCCGGCGGCGGCGAATTCGGCCGCGATGGCGTCCGGGGATTTCCAGCGGCCATCGGCCTCGAACAGCTGCGAATAGGGCAGGTTCAGTGCGCCGGGGATATGGCCGGGCTCGACACCGGGGCGCGGTTCGGGCTCGGCCCCGGCGAAGCGGCCGGGGGAGCGGGCATCGACGATCTGTGCGTCACCCGCCTCGACATGAGTGCGGACTTCACGAAGGCTGCGCACGCGGGCCAGGTCGGCTTGCGCGAGGAACAGGCCGGGGGCTTCGGGTGCGCCCGCCGGGCCGATCGTGACGGGATGCCCCGCCGCTGCCCAAGCCTCCAGCCCGCCGTCGAGCAGCGCCACTGATGACGCACCGAACAGGCTGAGCAGCCACCAGACCCGCGCGGCGCTATGCAGCGGGGAACGGTCGTACAGGACGATACGGTCGGCATGGCTGATCCCCGCCTCGCTCAGTGCATGAGCGAAATGCTCGGCCGGGGGCAGCGTCATCGGCAGGTCGCTGTCGGGGTCGGCGAGCGCGCCCATCGGCAGGAAGCGGGCGCCGGGGATATGCCCATCCTCGAATCCGCGTCGGGCCTTGGTGCCGTCCGGGTCGTCGAGGAAATAGGTGACGTCGAGGATGCGCACGTCCGCCTCGCCTGCGATGGCGGCGAGCTCTTCCGGGGTGATGAGTGGCGGCATCTTTGGGCTCCTCGGTCGGTGGGTCCGTACCTAGGCGCGTTGGGGGCGGGGTCGCAAGCCAAGCGAAGCCCCTCTCCCGGCAGGGGGAGGGGTTGTGGAGGGGCAAGGGCCGCGGGCGTTGGTCTCTGTGAGACTCCATTCCCTCCCCCATCCCCTCCCGCCTGCGGGAAGGAGCGGCTAGAGGTGAGGGTGGGGCGTGGCCTTCGACTTCGCTCAGGCTGAACGGAGGTGGGGGTATGGGGTCTTCCACAACATCCGTTCAGCCTGAGCGAAGTCGAAGGCCAAGGGAATCACTATCCCCGATCCAACCCTTCCAAATACCCCGCTGCCTGCGCCCGCACCGCCTTCCGGTCCGCCTCCGCCATCCGGTTCCAGTTCCGATACGCCATCGCCATCCGCACATTCCCCTCGAACCGCTCTTCGTGCCGCGCGAGGAAGTCCCAATAGAGCGCGTTGAACGGGCAGGCGTCCTCGCCGACCCGCTGCTTCACGTCGTAGCGGCAGGACCCGCAATAATCCGACATGCGGTTGATATAGGCCCCCGACGACACATAGGGCTTGGACGCGATGATGCCGCCATCGGCGAACTGGCTCATGCCGACGACATTGGGCAGCTCGACCCATTCATAGGCGTCGATATAGATTTCCAGATACCAGCGATGCACCTCCGCCGGGTCGGCACCGATCAGGGCGGCGTAATTGCCGGTCACCATCAACCTCTGGATATGATGGGCATGCGCGGTGTCGAGCGTCTGGCCCAGCGCTTCGGCCATGCAGTGCATGTCGGTCTCGCCGGTCCAGTAGAAGCCGGGCAATTTCCGATGCGCGCGCAGGAAGTTGCGCTCCGCATAATTCGGCCCGACATGCCAGTAGAGCCCGCGCACATATTCGCGCCAGCCGATGATCTGGCGGATATAGCCCTCGACCGAATTGAGGCTGGCGTTGCCGTCTTCATATTCCCCCTCCGCCATCCGGCAGAGGTCGAGCGGGTCGAGCAGCCCCGAATTGATATAGGGCGACAGGACCGAGTGCCAGAGCTGGTGCTGGCCGGTCAGCATCGCGTCCTGATAGTCGCCGAACTTGGGCAGGCCATGCGCCATGAACGCCTCGGCCTGCTTCTGCGCCTCCTCGGCGGTCGTGGCGTAGGCGAAGCCGTCGAGCGAGCCGGGATGGTTGTCGAAGCGGGCGGCGACCAGCTTCAGCACGTCGCGGGTGATCTTGTCCGGTGCGAACGTCAGCGGTTCGGGCGGCGTGTCCTTCTTGGGCGCGGGCTTGCGATTGTCGGCGTCGTAATTCCACCTGCCGCCCTCGGGCTTGTCACCCTTCATCAGCAGGCCGGTCTTGCGGCGCATCTGTCGGTAGAAGAACTCCATGCGGAGTTCCTTGCGGTCCTTCGCCCAATCCTCAAACTCGGCCTGGCTGGCGATGAAGCGGGTGTCGGGGCGGATGTCGACGGGGATGCCGAACATCGTCTCCCATGCTTCCAGCATTCCCGCCACGCGCCATTCGCCCGCTTGCGTCACGACGATCCGTGTCGGATCGTGCCGCTCGACCGCGCGCGCCACCTCGCCGGTGAAGCTGCCCGCATTGTCGGGGTCGTCCAGCTTGACGTAATCGACCGTCCAGCCCGCCTTCCTTAAGGCCTCTGCATGGTGGCGCATGGCGGACAGGATATAGGCGATCTTGGCCTTGTGGTGGCGGACGTAACCCGTCTCGTCGTCCACCTCCATCATCAACAAGACGGTGCGTTTCGGGTCGGCGCCCTCCAGCGACGATAGATTCATCGACAGTTGATCGCCCAGAATCGGGATCAGCGTTGGCGCTTTGGGCATGGCTGTCCTACATGGCCTTTCATGAAGCATCTCGGCCAGACCAGCGCGCTGCCCGCTTCCCCGGAAGAGGCGGTGCTCGATTATGTTCCCAACCCCCGTCCGGGGCGCACCTATCTGATCCGGTTCGCGGCACCCGAGTTCACCTCGCTGTGCCCCGTCACCGGACAGCCCGACTTCGCGCACCTCGTCATCGACTATGTGCCCGGCGAGACGATCGTCGAGTCGAAGTCGCTGAAGCTGTTCCTGGGCAGTTTCCGCAACCATGCCGGTTTCCACGAGGATTGCACCGTCGGCATCGGCGAGCGTCTGTTCGAGGAAATGAAGCCGGTGTGGCTGCGCATCGGCGGATACTGGTATCCGCGCGGCGGCATCCCGATCGACGTGTTCTGGCAGTCCTCCGCGCCGCCCGCCGACCTGTGGCTGCCCGACCAGGGCGTGGCGGGCTATCGCGGCCGGGGCTGATCCTCCGGCCGGCGGGCAGCATCCGTTTAACCCTTGCTTCATCCCGATGTGGAACAAAGCTCGTTATTGAAGCCATCCGTATCGCGATTTATGTGCCGTGATAAGGAACGCATCATCGGGATGCGAAAGGGAACGGATGATGCGCAAGATCATCAAGTACATCACGATGGTGACGGCCACGGTGGTCGGTCTGGGCACCGCCAGCGCGGCGAGCGCGGGCACCATCATCATCAACGACTCGAATGGCGGCCTCGTGTCCTACGACACGACGACCAAGGCCAGCACGGTGCTCGCCAAGAGCGGTTGCCCGACCCTGTTCGACATCGCGATGAACGCCGGTGGCGATCTGTTCGGCGTTGATGGCGGAACGCTGTACAAGCTGTCGACGACCGGCGTCGCGACCGCGCTCGGCTCGCTGGGTAAGTTCGTCAACGGCCTCGTCTTCGGCTCGGACGGCATTTTGTACGGGTCGGGCGACAACAATCTCTACAAGCTGAACACCAGCACGGGTCAGGCCAGCCTGATCGGCGCCACGGGTCAGCAATCGTCGGGCGATCTGGCCTTCTTCAAGGGGCAGCTCTATCTCGCCAGCGACGCGGGGCTGGCGATGGTCAATCCGCTGACCGGGGCGAGCCAGCTGATCGGTGGGGCGGCGGGCATTTATGGCCTGGCTTCGACGGCCGATACGCTGTTCGGCGTGAAGGACAATGCGATCTACACGATCGACCCGACCACCGGTAATGCGACCTGGACCGCGGCCTATACCAACGGCAATGCCTATGGCGCGGCGTCGAAGCCGGTGTCGGTGCCCGAGCCGGCGACCTGGGCGATGATGCTGCTGGGCCTGGCGCTGGCGGGTTATGCCGTGCGCCGCCGTCAGGGTGCACCGGCCGCTGCCATCGCCTGACCTTTTGGGCTGGGGGCGCTTCTCGCGCGCCTTGCCTGATACGAAAGACCGGTCGCCTTATGGGCGGCCGGTTTTTCGTTGGGATCATCGATTTTTTAGGCCGATCGACATCGGGATAAGAATATCGCAACCGCTTTGGCCGCAGGAACGCATGATTGGTTGAGCCGCCATCTGCCTGCCGGGCAGACGCGGTTTCTGGTCATGGAGTGTTTCGCGTGAAGAATCTGTCCTGGAGCGCTGTCCCCCTCGCCGTGCTGGCCTTGTCGGGATGCCAGTCCAAGCCCGAGGGGCAGGTCGCCGCCAAGGTCGACGGACAGGCGATCACCACGCAGGCGCTGGACGCCGAACTGGCCGACGCGCCGTCGGGCGTCGATCGTCTCGCCTATCGCAAGGCGGTATTGCCCCAGATCGTCGACCGCACCCTGCTGGCGCAGGCGGCGCAGAAGATGGGCCTCGACAAGACTCCCGAATTCGCCGCCCAGCGCGAACGGGAGGAGCAGAAGCTGCTCATCCAGATGCTGGCGCAGAAGCTGGCCAACACCGTGCCGGTGCCCAATGTCCAGGCGGTCGATGCCTATATCGCCGCGCGCCCTTATGAATTCGCGCAGCGGCAGAAATTCTATGTCGACCAGATCCGCTTCGCCAAGCCCGCCACCACCGACGCGCTGCTGGCGCTCGGCCGGTTCACCACGCTGGACGCGCTGGCCGACGAGCTGACCCGCAATGCCACGCCCTTTACCCGCGATCATGTCCTGATCGACTCGGCCTATCTCGACCCGGCCGTCGCGGCGCAGGTCGCCAAGCAGGCGTTCGGCGATCCCATCCTGCTGCCCTATAAGGACGGCTATACCGCCAACGCGATCATCCAGCGCATGGCGGCGCCGACGACCGGCGAACCGGCACGCGGGCTGGCGGCGGAGATCCTGCGGCGCAAGGCGATCGCCGATGCGCTCGGCAAGACGCTGAAGGACCAGCGTCAGAAGGCCAGCATCTCGTACGAGGCAGGATTCAAGCCCGCTGGCAAACCGGCGGCGGATAGCAAGGCCGTCAGCGATGCGGCGGGGCAGGTGCCTGTGAAGTCGGGCGCACAACGCTAAGCGTTTCCTCGCCCCTTCTGCATAAGACCATGCTGCATGGTCGAGGGGGTTCCTCGTGGTTGGGTCGTCGATCCTCGCCGACCGTGACGCCCCTCCGTCAGGTCCGCAGCTTGGCCGTTCTCTCCGGACAGGAGTCCTCTACGAACTCCCTATCCACCATCCCGGCGAAAGCCGGGATCCAGTTGCGGGACGATTGTAAGTTCCTCCGATTGCTGCCCAACCGGACCGCGGCCTTCGCCGGGGTGGTACATGTTATCAGGCGACGTGCCGACTTTCGCCGCGGAATCCTTGCAAGGGAGGAATAACTGACCCGTGCAATCGAGCCTGCCGTAGCGTCATCTGGGCGCGGCAAGCGTTTGCGGTGCAGCAAATATGTAATACGCTTTGCAACCTTCGTCGCGCCTTGCGGGTTAACCGTATCGCGAGGGGAATTGCGGAACTGCCGCTTCCCTCGCGCCTGCAAGGACATGCGATATGGTGGATGCGAACGGAACCGTGATCGAACGACTGGCGCTGATCGGCAATTTCCTGCCACGTCAATGCGGACTCGCGACCTTCACCACCGACGTCTATTCCGCGCTGCGCAACCGGTTCCCCGAACTGGCGGTCGATGTCTATGCGATGGACGACCATCCCGGCCGCTATGCCTATCCCCCGGCGGTGACCGCCGCCATCCCGCAGCATGAGCGCGGCGCCTATATCGACATGGCGCGCCGGATCGAGGCGAGCGGCGCGCAGGCCATCTGGGTTCAGCACGAATATGGCATCTATGGCGGGGCCGCGGGCGAGCATCTGCTGGCGCTGCTCGACCGTACCACGCTGCCCGTGATCGCGACGCTGCACACCGTCCTCGAAAAGCCCTCGGCCGACGAGCGCCGCGTGATGGAAGGGCTGCTGCGCCGCTGCGCCCGGATCATCGTCATGGCCGACAAGGGGCGCGACATTCTCCAGCGCGTCTATGGCGCCGATCCGCGCCAGATTGCGATGATTCCGCATGGCGTGCCGGACCGCGACCTCATCAACCCCGATTCGCTCAAGGCGCGTTTTGGATGGGAAGGACGCAAGGTGGTCTTCACCTTCGGCCTGCTCGCCCCGAACAAGGGGATCGAGACGATCATCGAGGCGCTGCCCGCCGTCGCCGCGCATCACCCCGAACTTCTCTATGTCGTGCTGGGCGCGACGCATCCGAACCTGATCGCGCATGAGGGTGAGGCCTATCGCGACCGGCTGAAGGCGCTAGCCGAGGCGCGCGGCGTCGCCGACAATGTCGCCTTTGTCGACGCGTTCGTCGAGCATGACGAGCTGATCGAATATCTCCAGGCGGCCGATATCTATGCGACGCCCTATACCAACCCCGCCCAGATCACGAGCGGCACGCTGTCCTATGCGGTGGGCGTCGGCAAGGCGGTGATCTCCACGCCTTATGTCCATGCGGTCGAGATTCTGGGCGACGATCACGGCGTCCTGGTCGACTTCTGCGACGCAAGCGCCTTTGCCCGCGAGATCGACCGGCTGCTGTCCGACGAAGCGGCGCGCAATCGCCTGTCGCAGCGGGCCTATGCGCGGGGCCGCACCATGATCTGGCCGCGTCTGGCCGAGGCGGCGGTGGAGCAGATGGCGGCGGCGATCACCGCGCGTCCCCGCCGGATCGCCGGTTCGCATCAGACCAGCATCAAGCCGCTCCAGGCCGACATCGCCGCCGTCGAGCGAATGAGCGACTCGACCGGCATGTTGCAGCATGCCATCTACTCGATCCCCGATCGTCGCCATGGCTATTGTATCGACGATAATGCCCGTGCGCTGATCTTCATGACGCAGGCGCCGGACATCGATCCCGTCACGCGCGATAAGTGGACGACCATTTACGCCTCGTTCCTGCAATATGCCTGGAACCCGGAAGCGCGGCGCTATCGCAACTTCATGCGTTTCGACCGCAGCTGGTGCGAGGATGTCGGGTCGGAGGATTCCAATGGCCGGACCCTCTGGGCGCTGGGCGTGACCGCGCGCGACGCGCAGATGGCCAAGCATCGCGATTGGGCGCAGATGTGGTTCGACGCCACCGCCTCGCTGGCGCTCGACCTGGGATCGCTGCGCGCGCAGGCCTTTGCGATGCTGGGCGCGGCGGCGATGCTGGAGGCACGGCCGGGGCACCAACTGGCGCGCGCCATTCTGGAAAAGCTGCCCCCGCTGCATCTCGCCCTGCTGGAAGAAGCACGGCGGCCCGAGTGGCAATGGTTCGAGATCGTGCTCGCCTATGACAATGCCCGCGTGCCGCAGGCCCTGATCGAGGCGGGGCGGTCGCTGGGTCGGCAGGAGCTGATCGATTGCGGCATTTCGACGCTGGAATGGATCGTTGGGAAGCAGACCTCGCCCGAGGGCCGTTTCCGCGCGGTCGGCAGCGAGAGCTTCGGCCGTCCCTATGCCGAGCCGTTGCAGTTCGACCAGCAGCCGCTGGAGGCGCAGGCGACGGTCGAGGCGTGCCAGTCGGCTTATGCCGCCACCCGCGACCCGCGCTGGATCGCCGAGGGCGAGCGGGCCTATGGCTGGTTCCTGGGCGCCAACGACCTCGACCTGCCGCTGGCGACGGCGCAGGACGGCGGCTGTTTCGACGGGCTGATGCCGACCGGCCTCAACCGCAACCAGGGTGCCGAGTCGATTCTGGCACTTCAACTCGCCAATTGCGCGATAGCCAGGCTTTGCCATTCCGCGTCATCCATGGCAGGAGCCGAACGTCACATTGCCTGACATGCTGTCATGTTTGGGGGATGTGATGAGCGTTTTGGGTAAAGTGGCGAGACGGTAGCGCGATGGATTTGTTCAACCACCGGCTGCGGCTTCATGCCGATCCTTCGCGCGTCGTCGTGCGGCCGTTCCATATTGCCTGGGGCGGCGGCAACGGTGCACCGCCCAGCCGCACCGAGCGGCTGGTGGGCGAGGTTCTGGCCATGTCGCCGCAGGAAGCCCGCGACCAGCTGGAAACCGTGCTGAAGGATTTCGAGGCGCGGCACTGGCAGACGCGGCGCGTCTTCATGACCCGCTACGACCAGATCGAGGATCTGCTGAAGCTCGACGGGTCGAAGATCGGCGATGAGAAGCGCCAGCTGATCGGCGCCTATTTCTGCCACGAATACAGCTATGCCGCCGCCGCGCTGATGAACCCGTCGGCAGTGCCGCATTTCGACCAGACCGGCATCCAGCCGGGGTCGCAGCGCATCCTGATGTCGATGCGCTCGGTGGGTGAGGGGCATATCTCCTCGGTCGCCTTCCGCGAAGGCATCATCAACGATCAGAACCAGCTTCGCCTCGCGCCCGAGCCGCCCTTCGCGACCGCGACCGACGTGCATGGCTGGGGTGAGGAAGACGTGCCGAGTGGCCCGATCACGGTGCATCGCCACCGCGACTCGACGCTGTCGGGCACCGTCATCTTCCCGATCACTCAGGCCCAGTCCAAGGGGCTGGAGGACATGCGGATCGTCCAGTTCACGCATGACGACGGCGCAGTCGAGTGGATCGGCACCTACACCGCCTATGACGGCTCGGGCATCCAGTCCGAACTGATGCGCACCCGCGACTTCCGCGCGTTCGATCTGGTGCCGATGACAGGCGCGGCGGCGCGCAACAAGGGCATGGCGCTATTCCCGCGCAAGGTCGCTGGCCAATATATGATGATCGGGCGGCAGGACGGCGAAAACCTGTTCCTGCTCAAGTCCGACTCGCTGACACACTGGGACGAGGGCGAAAAGATCCTGACCCCCGTCTATCCGTGGGAGCTGGTGCAGATCGGCAATTGCGGTCCGCCCATCGAGACGGACGAGGGTTGGCTGCTGCTGACTCACGGCGTCGGCGCGATGCGCAAATATTCGATCGGCGCGGCGCTGCTCGACAAGAACGATCCGTCCAAGGTGCTCGGCCGGACGAAGCAGCCGATCCTGGCCGCCAAGGATCAGGACCGCGAGGGCTATGTGCCCAACGTCGTCTATTCCTGCGGCGCGATCCGGCACGGCGACTCGCTGTTCCTGCCTTACGGCATCGCGGACAGCTCGATCGGCTTTGCGTTCGTGAAGATCAGCGAGCTTCTTGCCGCGATGTGATGACCGGGGGCGTTGGTAGGGATACCGCGCCATCGACCCTCTTTATTCCTCCCCTGTAAGGGGAGGGGGACCATGCGAAGCATGGTGGAGGGGTGTCCCCCTCTCGATAGCGGGACACTCCTCCGTCAGACCTTCGGCCTGCCACCTCCCCTTGCAGGGGAGGAATGATAGTCGGCTCCCGTAGGATCAGCGCGCCGCTGGCGGCAGGCTGACGACCTGACGGCGCGTGTAGCGATACAGCGCCGCCACGATTCCGAGGAACAGGATCGTCCCCCCGACCAGCGCCGGAGTGGCAAAACCCTCTCCGACCAGTGCCAGCGGCGCGTCGGAATTGGTCAGATAGACGATCCCCGCAAAGCCGACGCCCCACAGGCTCTCGCCGACGATCAGACCGGTCGCGGCCAACACGCCTAACCGCTCGGCGGCTTCGGGGTTCGCGCTGCGCTTGGCCCAGCGGTCATAGGCATGGCCGATGGTGGCGCCGACCACGACCGGCAGCGTGGCCGACATGGGCAGGTAGATGCCCAGCCCCACGCCCAGCGGCGGCAGGCGCAACCAGCCGAGCTTGCCCAGCACCTCATCCATCACGATCACCCCGACGCCGACCAGTGCGCCGATCCCGATCATGCCCCAGTTGAGATCACCGCCCAGCACGCCCTTGGCCAGCGCCGAGATCAGCGCGGCCTGCGGTGCGGACAGCGCGTTGGGGCCAGCCCCCGGTGTGCCCGCAAAGCCCAGCGTCGCGTTGAGCAGGTCGAGAACGGGCGGGATCACCAGGCTGCCGAAGACGACGCCGATGACCAGCGCCACCTGCTGCTTCCACGGCGTCGCACCGACCAGCTCGCCGGTCTTCAGGTCCTGGAGATTGTCGTTGGAGATGGTCGCGACGCCGAACACGACGCCGGTGACGATCAGCGCATAGGCGACCAGCGCCTGCGTGGTCTCGGGGGATGTGCCGCGCCCGAACAGGCCGACGAGGAGCAGCGCTGCGGCCAGGACCGAAAGGATGCCTATGCCCGACACCGGGCTGTTCGAGGCCCCGATCAGACCCGCCATATACCCGCAGACGGCGGCGATCACGAGGCCGATGAGCAGGATGAATAGCAGCGCGCCGCCGATCAGCGCGAAGCCCGACGCGGCGAGCGGCCCGCCCGCGATCACCGACCATAGGAGGCCCGCAATCGGGACCAAAGTCGCCAGTGCCACGGCCGCGACGATGCCGATCGGCAGGTCGCGCTCGCCGATCGCCAGCACTGCGCCGTCGCGCCGTGCCGAGGAAGCAGCTAGCGAGGAGCGGATGCCGCCGACGACCGGCCCGATGATCTTCAACAATGTCCAGATCGCCGCCACCCCGATCACGCCCGCGCCCAGGAAACGCACGTCGCGGCTGAAGATGCCGCCCGCCCAATCGGCGACCGGTCCGGTCGAGGGGGCCATGGCGGTCAGAATGGGCAGTGCCACCCACCATCCGATCGCGATCCCCGCCAGCATCGCGACGCCGACCGACAGGCCGACCAGATGCCCCACCCCAATCAGCGCGAAGGACAGCCCACCCGAAATCCCGGTCGCGCCCGCGCCGGTGCGGAACCAGACGCTTGCCTCAGCCACCGCCAGCTTGGTCTGGGTCAGGATCGCGAACGCGGCCGAGGCGACGGCGTTGACGACGATCAGCCGCAGGCCAGTCGCGCTCTCCGCCTCGCCCTCGCGACTGCCTGCGCCGACCTTCAGCACTTCGGCGGCGGCGCGGCCCTCCGGATAGGGCAGGTCGGTGTCGACGACGAGGGCGCGGCGCAATGGCACCGAGAACATGACGCCGAGAATGCCGCCCGTGGCCGTAATTCCGGCGGTCAGCCAATAGGGAAAACCCTGCCACCAGCCGATCATGACGAGGCCCGGTAGCACGAAGATGATCGCCGCCAGCGTCCCCGCCGCCGAGGCGACCGTCTGGACGATATTGTTCTCCAGCACCGAGCTGTTCGGCAGATAACGCAGGATGGCCATCGATATGACCGCCGCCGGGATCGAGGTGGCGAAGGTCAGCCCGACCTTGAGGCCGAGATAGACGTTCGCGGCGGTGAACAACAGGGTGATGATCCCGCCCAACGCGATGCCGCGAAGGGTCAGTTCGGCAACGGGGCGGGCGGCAGTGGGAGTACGGCTCATGCGCGCAGATGTGGCAGAAGGCGCGGCGCTCGCCTAGCGTTTCGTGTGTGAGGGAGCTTCGGCTTGGTCCGGCGGGAGCGGAAGGAGAAATATTCCTCCCCAACCGCCGTTCAGCCTGGGCGAAGTCGAAGGCTACGCGATTCCACCGCCAAAGGCCCCGCCCCGGCGAAGGCCGGGGTCCACTTGCATGGGCCATCGAAGGCGCGACATCTTCGCCTCCCCCGCAACGGTTCGCGCACCACGAGCTTTATCGGATCTGGCCCCCGGCCTTCGCCGGGGTGGGGCTTGGGGTGAATGGATTCCCGTGGCCTTCGACTTCGCTCAGGCGGAACGGAGGTTGGGATTGGCGGCATTGGCCATGGAGAAGGCTACCCCCGGAACAAATTTCCCAAGACCCCGCGTACCACCGCGCCGACGATCCCGCCGCCCGCATTGGTCGACCGCCGCCGCGAGCCGCCGCCGAACACCTGCTTGCCGATCTCGTTGGCCACCTGTCGCCCGATCGAGGAACTGGCCGAGCGCGCCGCGCTGCTCGCCATCTTGGCCCAGGGGGAGTTGGCCGCCGCCCGCTGTTCGGCGATGCGGGCGCGTTCGGCGTCCTTGGCTGCCTTCGCATCCGCCTTCGCCTGTTGCGCCGCCTGCTTGTCGGCCTCGGTCGCCGCCTTGGCTTCGGCGGCGGCAGCGGCGGCTTCCTGGGTCTTGGCGGCGAGCAGTTCCTCGGCCGATTCGCGGTCGACTGCCTGATCGTATTTCGCACCGACCGCGTCGGTTTCGACCAGTATCTTGCGCTCGTCGGGCGTTGCGGGGCCGACCCGGCTGCGCGGCGGGGCGATCAGGGTACGCTCGACGGGCGAGGGCGAACCGTCGGGCTGGAGCAGCGAGACCAGCGCCTCGCCGACCTTCAACTCGGTGATGGCGGTGGTGACATCGACGCCGGGATTGGCGCGGAACGTTTCCGCTGCCGAGCGCACCGCCGCCTGATCGCGCGGCGTGAAGGCGCGCAGCGCGTGCTGTACGCGGTTGCCCAGCTGTCCGGCGATCTTGTCGGGCACGTCGATCGGGTTCTGGGTGATGAAATAGACGCCGACGCCCTTGGACCGGATCAGCCGCACGACGCGCTCGATCGTGTCGACCAGCGCGGGCGCAGCCTCGTCGAACAGCAGATGCGCCTCGTCGAAGAAGAAAACCAGCTTGGGCTTGTCGGGGTCGCCGATCTCGGGAAGCTGCTCGAACAGTTCGGACAGCAGCCACAGTAGGAAAGTGGCGTAGAGCTTGGGGCTGGCCATCAACTGATCGGCGGCGAGAATATTGACTACGCCGCGTCCCGAGTCATCGACCGCGATCAGGTCGGACAGCTCCAGCGCCGGTTCGCCGAAGAAATGCTCGCCCCCTTGCGTTCGCAACTGGAGCAGCGCGCGCTGGATCGCACCGACCGACTGTTTGGAGACATTGCCATAGGTGGTGGTCAGCTCGTCCGCCCGTGCCGCGCATTCGGCGAGCATCGCCTGGAGGTCGTCCAGGTCGAGGAGGAGCAAGCCTTCCTTGTCCGCAACGTGGAAGGCGATGGTCAGCACGCCCTCCTGCGTCTCGTTCAGGCCCATCATCCGCGCGAGCAGCAGCGGCCCCATCTCCGACACGGTGGCGCGAACGGGATGCCCCTGGGTGCCGAAAAGGTCCCAGAACTGTACCGGCGCGGCCTCATAGGCCCAGTCGGTCATGCCCAGCTCGGCGGCGCGCGCGGTGAAGGCGGCATGCGTTTTGCCCATCGCCGATCCGGCAAGGCCCAGCCCCGACAGGTCGCCCTTCACGTCGGCGACGAAGCTGGGCACGCCCGCGCGGGAAAATCCCTCGACCATGGTTTGCAGCGTCACCGTCTTGCCCGTGCCGGTCGCACCCGCGATCAGGCCGTGCCTGTTCGCGCGCTTGAGGTCGATCGCCTGTGGCTTGCCGCCACCCATGCCGATGAAGATGCCGTCCATGGCGCGCATTGTATCGCCGTGAACGGGGACGGGAATAGCAAAAGGCCGCCGCATCCTTGGGATGCGACGGCCTTTTTGTCTCGGCCCGTAAAGGAGGACGGGTTACTTGATCCGCAGCGGGATCAGCGCACCGGCGATCTTGCCGCGGGTGATCTGCGCCAGCACCTGCGGACGGCCCGCGGACTTGGCGGCGGCTACGACCTGCTGAAGGTCGGCGGCGCTGCGGATCGGCGTGCCATTGACGGCGGTGACGACATCGCCACGCTTCAGCTTGGACGCCGCATCGCTCGACGGATCGACCGCCGCGACGACCACACCCTGCGTCGACGGATCGACGTTGATCGCGCGCGCGATCGCCGGAGTCAGCGGCTGCACCGCCAGACCCAAGCCGCCACCGGGCGTCGGTGTGGTCTGGGCATCGTCGTCCTCGTCGGGGAAGGCGTCGGAGCCATCGCCCATGGTCGAGCGCAGTTCCTCGTTCGATGGCCGGGTCGCGGCGGTCGCGGTCAGCGACACCGGCTTGCCGCCGCGCAGCACTTCCAGATTGACGCGGCCGCCCGGCGGCACGTTCGCGATCAGATAGGACAGGGTCTGCTCGGGCGTGACCGACTGGCCGTTGACCTTGGTCACGACGTCGAACGCCTTCAGGCCGGCCTTGGCGGCGGGGCCGTTGGGCTCGACCTTGGCGATGATCTCGCCCTGCCCCTTGGGCACGCCCAGCGAGGCGGCGACATCGTCGGTGACCGGGCCGCCGATCTGCACGCCCAGATAGCCGCGCTCAATCTTCTGGCCCTTCATCAGGCGGTCGATGATCGGCTTGGCGTCTTCGGCCGGGATGGCGAAGCCGATGCCGATATTGCCGCCCGACTGCGAATAGATCTGGCTGTTGATGCCGATGACGTTGCCATTCATGTCGAACATCGGGCCGCCCGAGTTGCCCTGGTTGATCGCGGCGTCGGTCTGGATGAAGCGGTCATTCGCACCACCCTGGCCGGTGACGCGGTGCACGGCCGAGACGATGCCGGCGGTCACGGTGCTCGACAGGCCGAAGGGCTGGCCGATCGCCAGCACCCAGTCACCCGGCCGCGCGCGCGACGAGTCGCCGAAGCGGACGAAGGGCAGGTTCTTGCCGTCGATCTTCAGGACCGCGAGGTCGGAGGTCTCGTCGCGGCCGACGACCTTGGCGGTATATTCCTTGCGGTCGTTCAGCGTCACGGTGATCGAATCGACCGACGCGCCCGCCGCGCCCGGCGCGATGACGTGGTTGTTGGTGACGATATAGCCGTCGGGCGAGATCAGGAAGCCCGAGCCCAGCGACATGCCCTCACGCTTTTGCGGCTGCGGCCCGGCCTGACCGCCGAACTGGCCGAAAAAGCCCTCGAACGGCGTACCGGCGAACGGATTGGCAGGCTGTTTGGTGGTGATCGACTGCTTGGTCGAGATGTTGACGACGGCGGGCTGGAGCTTGGCGACCATGTCGGCAAAGCTCATCGGCGCGCCGGCACGCGGGGCGACCGCCTGGATCGCGCCGGGTTCGTTCTGCGCGACCTGGGCGGTTCCGGGCTGAAGGGCCAGGGTCGCGGTCGCACCACCGAGGAGGAGCGCACTGGTAATGGCGTAGGCGTAGCGCACTGGGCTAGGGTCCTCTCAAAGAAAATTCAGTTTGACCGTGACCTATTTGCCACGGTTTGGCTGAACGACGCTTGAATATGAACGAGCGGAAAGGTGGAATCTCCACCTATCGGCCCGGCGCGGTGAATTCCTTCAGATAGCTGTTCTCGGGCGACAGAATGATCTGGGTCGTCCCTCGTTCCTGATTGTTGCCGTCCGCGCCGAAGGTATGGCGATAGGACTGCATGGCGCGGTAGAAATCATAGAAGCCCGGGTCCTTGCCGAACGCCTGGGCATAGATTTGCGCGGCCTGGGCATCGGCATCGGCGCGAACGATCTGCGCCTGCTTCTGGCCTTGCGCGGCGATGGTGATCGCCTCCTGCTGGCGGGCGGTCCGCATCCGGGCGAGCGCGCTGTCGAGCGGCGTGCCCTCGGGCAGTTCGGCTTCCTTGATGCGGACGTCGACGATCTGGACGCCGTACTGGCGCGCGATCCGGTCGAGCCGGACCTGGATCGCGTCCATCACCTGACCGCGCTCGGGGCTGAGCAGTTCGGACGAACGCCGCTTGCCCAGTTCGTTGCGCAGCGCCGAGCCGAAGATCGGGCGAAGCTGGTTGATGACGCCGTCCACGCTGCCCGCCGTCGCCAGCATCCGACGTGGATCGATCACGCGGAAGCGGGCAAAGGCGTCGACGTTCATGCGCAGCTGGTCGGTCGACAGCACCTGGGTCTTTTCCAGGTCGAGGTCGAGCACGCGCTTGTCGACCCAGACGATCCGGTCGACGAAGGGAATGCGCGCGATCAGCCCAGCGCCGCTATCGCCCAGCTGTTCGCCCGGCCGATAGCCGTTGACCACCCGGCGCGGTTGCTCGAACCGATAGATCACCGCCTGCTTGGTCTCAGGCACGATCGAGAAGGTCGAGGCGGCGATGATGACCGCGATCAGCAAGGCGACGCCCAGCACGATCGGGTTGCGTGCGTTCAGGCCGTTCACTGGCCACCTCCCTGCGCGGCACCGGCGGCAGGCGGCGTCGCCGGTGCCGTCGCGGTGATCTCGGGCGGCAGCGGCCTGGCCTGCCCCTTGGACAGCGGCAGATAGGGCACGACGCCCGGCGTCTCGACGATGGTCTTGTCCGACTTGGCCAGCACGGCCTCCATGGTCTCGTAATACATGCGGCGGCGGGTCACTTCGGGGGCCAGGTGATATTGTTCGTACACCTTGTCGAACTGCGCCGCCTCGCCCTGCGCACGGGCCACGACCTGCTGCGCATAGGAGCGCGCCTGGTTCACGTCGGCGACCGCGCGCTGCTGCGCCACCGTCACCTTGTTGAAGTCGTCGACGATCTGCTGCGGCGGGGCGGCCTGCTTGATCGCCACGCCCTGAATCCGCACGCCCGCGCGATATTCGTTCAGGATCGACTGGGTCATCTCCTGCACGCGCTGTTCGATGCCGGTACGCCCCGAACCCAGCGCCTGGTCGAGCGAGGTGTCGGCGATCACCGCGCGCATCGCGCTCTCGGCGGCTGCGCGCACCGTCGTCTGGGGCTGCGCCAGACGGAAGGCGTAGTCGCGCGGATTGGCGATGTCCCAGCGGACCGAATAGGTCAGGTCGATGATGTTCTGGTCATTGGTCAGGACCAGATTCTCGCCCGACCCTTCCGGGAAATTCTCGGTACGGATCTTCTGCACGTCCAGCACGCGGACGCTGGCGATGGGGGAGGGGGCGGTGATCTGGATGCCCGGCTCCAGGATGCCGGTATAGCGACCGAAATAGGTGACGACGCCGCGCTGCTGCGGCCCGATCGGATGGATCGAGGTGTACAGCAGCCAGATGACGATCAGGATCGCGGCACCGATCGCCCAGAGCGTACGCCCGCCCGGCGCGCCGGGAAGACCGCCGAAGCCGCCGCCCGATCCGCCCGGACCCTCACCGGGGCCGCCGCCGCCCGAGCCGCGCGCCTTGCGGATGAATTCATCCAGCGCGGTGGGCTTGCCCGGTGCCTTGCGGCCGCCCGGCGGAACCGCCCAAGGGTTGCGGGGACCGTTGTCGGGATCCTCGCCAGACCCGCCCCAGGGGCCTTTTGGCGTGTTGGCGGCTAGGATGGGGGGGCGTTGAAACCGGCCCGTCAGCTTTCTCATAGTCATCGTTATAGGAACGGTTCGCCGACAAAAACAGTGCCAAGCCGCGCATCGCGTCCTATCTGGCCGCCATGAGCATCATCGAGACGGTAAAGGCGGCGGTCGCCGCGGTGGCGGGCAAGCGCGCGAATGTGCGGATGGAGGGCGCGCGGGCGGGGGTCGTGCTCGACACCACCGGGCTGGATGGCGCGGGCCGCCAGGCGCTGGAGGAAGAGGTGAAGGCCGCTGCGATCCAGTCGGGCGCCGAGGATGTCCGCGTCGTCCTGACCGCCGAGAAGCGGGAGCGTCGCATCATCGCGGTCGCCAGCGGCAAGGGCGGGGTGGGCAAGTCCACCCTGTCGGCCAATCTCGCCATCGCGCTGGCGCGGGCTGGCCGCAAGACGGGTCTTGTCGATGCCGATATCTATGGCCCTTCCCAGCCCCGCCTGATGGCCGCCGAAGGCGTGAAGCCCGTCGCGCAGGACGGCAAGCTGCAACCCGTACCGACGCCTCACGGCGTGTCGCTGCTGTCGATGGGCCAGCTGGTCGAGCCGGACAAGGCGATCGCATGGCGCGGGCCGATGGCGGCGGGCGCGCTCAGCCAGCTGGTCGACGGCGACTGGGGTGCGACCGAGCTTCTCGTCCTCGACCTGCCGCCCGGCACCGGCGACGTGCAGCTGACCATGGTGCAGAAGCATCGCCCGGCGGGGGCGGTGATCGTCTCGACGCCGCAGGATCTGGCGCTGATCGACGCGCGGCGGGCGATCGACCTGTTTACCAAGGCGGGGGTGCCGATCATCGGCCTGGTCGAGAATATGGCGGGCTATTGCTGTCCGCATTGCGGCGGCATTTCGGACCCGTTCGGATCGGGCGGGGCGGAGGCGGCGGCGACCGAGCTGGGCATCCCGTTCCTGGGCCGGGTGCCGCTGACCATCGCGATTCGCACCGCCTCCGACGCGGGCCAGCCCCCGGCGGCGAGCGAGGACGATACGGTCTTCGCCCCGCTGGCCGTGCAGGTCGCGAACTGGCTGGACGGTCAGGGGTCTGTTTGAAAACGTGCTTTGGCACGTTTTGCCGCACCGGCCCGCTCCCCCACCCGACCTCCCATCAAGGATACTCTGTGGGAGGTCGGGTGGGGGAGCGTGCCGGTGCCGCCCCAAAACTCGCCTTCAGCGAGTTTTCAAACGCACGCTGAAACCGGCGGCATGGCGGGGCGTTGAGGCGCGATAACCCGCCGCTTTTCCGAACGATAGTCCGGTGGTCGGTGGCGAACAGGGGATAGCCGATGCCGTTGACCGCCGATGAGGATATTCGCGACCTGCTGGCCAAGGCGCGCACCATCGCGCTGGTCGGCGCGTCGGACCGGCCCGACCGTCCATCCTATGGCGTGATGAAGCGGTTGCAGGATCACGGCTACCGCGTGATCCCGGTCAATCCGCAGATCACCGGCGAGCATGTCCACGGCGAATTCGTCTTCCGTGAGCTGGGCCAGCTGGGCGATCCCATCGACATCGTCGACATCTTCCGCCGGTCCGAGGCGGCGGGCGACGTGGTGGACGAGGCGATCGCGATCGGGGCCAAGGCCGTGTGGATGCAGCTGGGCGTCGTCAACGAAGCCGCGGCCGCGCGCGCCGAGGCCGCCGGGCTGAAGGTGGTGATGAACCGCTGCCCCGCGATCGAGATTCCGCGCCTCGGCGTGCCACCGGTCGGGTAGGACTGAAAAAACAAAAGGGCGAAGAGCGACATATAAAAGGGGAGAGAGACGATGGTGCCGCTGCTGCTGTTATGGGCCGCTCCTATCGCGGAGGGGGAGCACAAGATGTCCCTGCCGCGCCTGACGCCGACTTGCACCCTGTCCACCTGTCATGGCGGCAAGCGTCCTTCGCCCTATCGCCTCGCGCCCAGCCATGCGGTGCCGATCGACTCCAAGGCCCGAGCCTTCGCCAATGACGGCACCTATTGCGCGGTGGTCGGCGACAAATACTGCACCAGCAAGCCGCGCACCCTGTTCCGCACCGCGATTGATTAGCGGGCGCAACGGGCAGTAGGATCGCCAACCGAGGAGGATCGCCGATGCTGCCCCTGTTGCTGATTGCCCTGCAGGCGGTGCCCGCTGCCCCGTCGCCTGAGCATGACCGCGTCTCGATCCTGCTGCCCGATTGCCCGGTGTCGACGGATGCGAAGCAGGACGTCGTGGTCTGTGGCCGTCGTCCGGGAACCGACCGCGCGCCCGAATTGCGGGGCGAGCCCTCCTCCGGCCCGGTACCGTCCAATCCTGAACTGACCGGCATCGGTGCCCTGCGCGCGGAGGCCACGCCCTGCGCCGCCACGCAATGGGGGTGTGCCTCGCAGGTCAATCTGGTCGCCCCCGCGCTGATGCTCGCCAACGAGGCGCGGATCGGCATCAGCAAATTGTTCGACAAGTCGCGGGACAAGAGCAAGAGGGTGCCGATCGCGCTCGACGGACCGGAGCCTCAGGGGCATCTGGAGCCGTAGACGATACGCCGCCGTCATGACGCTGGCGGTCGGCCCGGAAAAGGGGCATGATCCGGCGGGCTCCAGCTTTCAGGCGGGGAGCGGACGATGCCGGGAGAGCGTCATGATTGCGACGATGCTGGTCATGGTGATGGCGGGACTGTCGGCACAGGGCGAGGACGCCCCGCCACCCTCCGTGGAGACGATCGTGGCGAAGACCCGCCGGTTGACCAGCGTCGAGACGCGCTGCGTCCATGATCCCAACGCCACCGACATCACCGTCTGCGGCCGTCGCAACGCCGACCGCTTCCGCATCCCCTTCGAGGTGCCGCCCGAACCCGGTGATCCCCGGCATGAGGGGGTGGCGGAGGAACGCACCCGGCTCCTCGCGCGGACCACGCCGCTCAAGGAGCTGTCGCCCTTTCAGGTCGGTGGCGGCATGGCGGGGTTGACGATGGACACCAACGCGCGCGGCAGCGGCGGCAAGCCTACCCTGCGCAAGCCCGCACCGTGATGGAAGGGAAGCGCCGATGATCCCGCTGCTGCTGATCGCCTTGCAGACCGCCCCTGCCGTACCGCCGCCGGGGACCGAGCGCTTCTCGATCCTGACGGCCGACCCCTGTCCGCCTTCGGCCGGGACCGAGGCGGACATCATCGTCTGTGGACGGCGCCTGGGCAATGATCGGTTGCCGCCGGACCCGGATGCGCCGCCCGCCAAGCCGCTGATGTCCAATCCCGAACTGACCGGGGCGGGCGCGTTGGCGGCCGCGGGCAGCCCCTGTGTGGCGCGGCAGGGCGGATGTCAGGTCGGCATCGATGTCGTCACGCCGGTCTTGCTGCTCGCCAACGAGACACGGATCGGGATCAGCAAGCTGGTCGACAAGCTGCGCGACAAGAGCCATCGCGTGCCCATCGCGCTCGACGGGGCGGGGCCTCGGGGGCATCTGGAGCCGTAAAGGCTCCGTCGTCAGCTCTAACGCCTCAAGCACCATCCCGGCGAAGGCCGGGGTCCAGTTGCGAGAGAAACAGGGGCGTTTACCTCGGCTGGCCCCACTGGACCCCGGCCTTCGCCGGGGTGGTCTGGCTGGTGTTGTCGAGGTTTCTGAAGCCTGTCAGCGCCGGACCTGCCGCCGGGAGCGTGCGGAGGGCGGCGGCAGGAACCAGTCGGCCAGCGTCATGCCCGTCGCCGCCATTGCGCGCAGCACGACCTGACCCGCCGCGCGCGCATCGCTGAGCGCGTCGTGATGGCGGTGCTCCAGTTCCAGGAACGCCGCCAGTGTGTTGAGCTTGTGATTGGGCAATTCCGGCCAAGCCCGCCGGGCAATGGTCACGCTGTCGAGCCAGCGCGCGGCGATGGGGGGCAGGGCATCGCGTTCGCACGCCCGGCCCAGCGCGCCCTTATCGAAGCCCGAATGCGCCACCGTCACCCGCCCGCCCAGATGCCCGGCCAGTTCGGAATGCAGCGCGGCGAAGGTCGGTTTGCCCAGCACATGCTCGGCGGTGATGCCGTGGATGTCGATATTGAAGGCGCTGAACTCGTCGCAGGGATCGACCAGTGTCTCATAGGCCAGCACTTCGACGCCCGCGGCATAGCCGACGATGCCGATCTGGCAGATGCTGCTGGTCCGCGAACAGGCGGTTTCGACGTCGATGACCACGAAATCGGGGGAAATCATGAACGGCCTTTAGCGGCATTGCCCCATTCGAGCAATAAAAGGTCGCTGACCGGCTCGACAGCGACCATTTCTATCCGCTACCCGCCTGCACTCAACAAACGCTCCGGATACAGGATTTGGACGATGGGCGATGCTTTGCGAGTGGCTTTGGCGGGACTGGGCACGGTGGGGGGCGGCGTCATTCGCCTGCTCGATGCGAACCGTGACCTGATTACCCGGCGCGCCGGTCGTCCCATCGAAATCGTCGCCGTCTCCGCGCGCGATCGGACCAAGGACCGGGGCGTCGACCTGTCGCGCTTCGAATGGGTGGACGATACCGCCGCGCTCGCCTCGCACCCGGATGCCGATGTGGTGGTCGAGCTGATCGGCGGTTCGGACGGCCCCGCGCTGACCCTGGCGCGCACCGCGCTGGGGGCGGGGCGCGGCTTCGTCACGGCGAACAAGGCGATGCTGGCGCATCACGGGCTGGAACTGGCGCAGAAGGCGGAGGAATCCAATGCCGCGCTGAAGTTCGAGGCGGCGGTCGCAGGCGGTATCCCGGTCATCAAGGGGCTTCGCGAGGGCGCGGCAGCGAACGCCATCGCGCGGGTTTACGGCATCCTCAACGGCACCTGCAATTTCATCCTGTCGAAGATGGAAGCCGAAGGCCGCGACTTCGCCGAGGTTTTGGCCGAGGCCCAAGCGCTGGGCTATGCCGAAGCGGACCCCAGCTTCGACATCGACGGGGTGGACGCCGCGCACAAGCTGTCGATCTTGGCCGCCATCGCCTTCGGCACCCAGCCAGCGTTCGATGACGTCGCGATCGGCGGCGTGCGCCATGTGCTGGCCGCCGATATCGCGCAGGCCGCGTCGCTCGGCTACCGTGTCCGCCTGGTCGGCGTGGCGGAGGAGGGGGCGAACGGCCTGTTCCAGCGCGTGCATCCGCATCTGGTGCCGCTCGACCATCCGCTGGCGCATGTCACCGGCTCGACCAATGCGGTCGTCGCCGAGGGCAATTTCGTCGGCCGGTTGCTGTTCCAAGGCGCGGGCGCGGGCGACGGCCCGACCGCCAGCGCGGTGGTCGCCGACCTGATCGACATCGCACGCGGCGAATATGGCGCGTCCTTCGCCATGCCCGCGCATGAGCTGACGGCGGCGGTGAAGGCCGATAGCGGCGAGCGGCGCGGGCGCGCTTATCTGCGCTTCACGGTGCAGGACAAGGTTGGCGTGCTGGCCGAAATCGCCGCCGCGATGCGCGATGCGGGGGTGTCGATCGAAAGCCTGATTCAGCGCGGCGAGGCCGCCGATGGCGGGGTGATGATCGCGATCGTGACGCATGAGGGGCCGGAGCGCGCGGTGGCGCAGGCGCTGGAGCGGTTGCGCGGGAGCCAGAGTTTGGTCGGGCAGCCGTTGTTGATGCATATTCTGGGGTGATTGTTGGGGTAAGGTCTCTGCGAGGCACCTTACCCTCCCCCAACCCCTCCCGCCTGCGGGAGGGGAGCGGCTAGAACGAGCCGCTGAATTTTAGCAACTCCCCTCCCGCAGGCGGGAGGGGATGGGGGAGGGCGGTGTCTCACCGAGCCCGCACTATCACTTCTTGATCAACCCGATCTCGACCAGCCGCTCGAACAGATAGTCATGCGCCGTGATCGGTTCCGGATAGCGATCCGGATGCCCTTCGCTGATCGTGCCGGGCAGCGTCTTGATCAGGAAGTCCGGCGCCGGGTGCAGGAAGAACGGCATCGAATAGCGCGAGAAGCCGCGCCGTTCGACCGGCGGATTGACGACGCGGTGCGTGGTCGAGGGCAGGACATGGTTGGTCAGCCGCTGCAGCATATCGCCGACATTGACCACCATCGCGCCCTCGGGCGGACGGATCGCCAGCCACTCGCCCGAATCGCGGTCGAGCAGTTCGAGGCCCGCTTCCTCGGCCCCGAGCAGCAGCGTGATGAGGTTGATGTCCTCATGCGCGCCCGCCCGCACACCCTCGGCATCGGCGGGGATCGGCGGATAGTGGAGCAGGCGCAGGACCGAATTGCCGTCCTTCACGGCGGAATCAAACCAGTTCGGCTCCAGCTCCAGATGTCGCGCGATGGCGGAGAGCAGCCGGTCGCCGGCGCGATCGAAGGCCGAGAACAGTTCGACGAAATCAGCGCGGAACCCTTCCGGACGGTCGGGCCAGATATTGGCGGGCATCCGGTCCGCATAGGGGTGCCCCTCGGGGAGTTCGCGGCCGACATGCCAGAATTCCTTCAGGTCGACGACCTTGGCATCCTTGGCGATCTCGGTCTTGAACGGGGTATAGCCGCGCGCGCCGCCGCCGCCGGGGACGTGATAGCCGCGCTTCTCCTCCTCAGGCAGGTCGAACAGCGCCTTGGTCTGCGCCCAGGCGCGGTCGATCAGTTCGGCGGGCACGCCATGATCGGCGACGATGGCGAAACCGAACCGCTCGAACGATTCGCCCAAGGCGGCGGCAAAGCCCTCGGGGTCATGGTCCTGGTCGGCGAGGCTGAGCGTCGGAACCTCGGCGGAGCGGGTGTCGGTCATGGCGATATGTCCAGAAAATCGAATAGGCTGGCACCTATATAACGCGCCCGTCATTCCCGAACAGGGTGCGTCATCCGCCCCCTCCATTATCCTCCGAGCGTGATCGTCCCCGTCGATCGGTCACCGCCCGAGGGGCGAAGGTCGAGGCGGAAGGATTTCTCCTCCGCCGTCTTGCCGACCAGCGCGCCGCCCTGATCGGTCAGGGTGAAGTCGGCTTCGCCCATCTTGTCGCGGAACCAGTCGCGCACCGTCGCTGGATCGGCTGGACTGTCGAAGGTCATGGTGAACGCCTTGTCGCGGCCATTGCCGACATCGACGTTGCGGATCGTCGAGCCGGGATAGAGATGCACGCCGTTCAGCTCGAAATTATCGGCCTCCATCGACACCTTGGGCAGCTTGAACGCGCCGGAAAAGCCGGGCAGCGCCAGCTTCACCTCCCCCGACTTGCCATCGACCGACGCCAGCGTTTCGCCATCCGAGCCGTTCACCGTGATCGACGTACCCTGGTTCGGCCGATCGCAGGCCGACAGGGCGAGCGCCGCCAGCAGCGGGAGGGTCACGGAAGAGGACAGGGACAGGCCGGTCTTGCGCAGCCCGGTACGGTGCTGGATGGTCATGACGGCAAACTCCTTCTGCATTCTGCATGTCTTGCGCAGCGTGATCGTGATTGTTCGTCGCGCAAGCTGTCCTCGTGCTGAACGCGCGACGCCGGATGCGGTGTCGGACACCAGCGCGCGCAGACTGCAATAAGGCCTCGCACGCCGTCCCTCACTGCGGCATAATGATGTGCCTCACCATGGCCGGGGAGGGTGGAATGAAGATCTTAGAAACCGATAACCACCCGATTCCAGTCGCTGCGGTGACAGACATGAAGGCCCCGTCCACACCGATCAGTATGAATGCCAGCATGGTCTGGCTGCTGGCCGCGCTGCTGTATTTCCTGTTCGCCGCCTCGACCATCCATCTGACGAGTGACGGACGGACCATTGCAACGGTCTGGCCCGCCAATGCCGTCCTGCTCGCCATGCTGCTGCTGGACGGCCGCCCGCGCTGGGGGTTGGTGCTGAGCGCGGGACTGGTCGCCAATGTCGCCGCCAACTGGCTGACCCGCGGGACGATGGCGGGCGCGCTGCTGTACAGCATGGCGAACGGGGTCGAAATCGGACTGGCAGCGATGCTGGTCCGGGCGGGCGGACGGCGTTTCGATGCGCTGCGGTCGCCCCAGGGTCTGTTGCGTTTCCTGATTGCGGCCGGGCTCATCTCTCCGTTGGTCAGCGGTCTGCTGGGCGCGTCGACCGCCGTAGCCCTGTTCGCTGAGCCTTTTACCGAAGCCTTCACGGTCTGGCTGCTGAGCGACAGCCTCGGCCTCCTGATCTTCACGCCGATGGTGTTCGCGGTATTTTCAGGCGAGCTGGCCGATACGATCGCGCAATGGAGCTGGCGGGAACGTGCCGTATCGGCGGCGATCCTGCTGAGCGTCGCGCTGACCACCTATGCGGTATTCTTCGTCGCTGCCTTGCCTGCGCTGTTCCTCCTCTATGCGCCAGTCATGCTGGTGACGTTCCGCATCGGGCCGCTCGGGACCAATCTGGCGGTGATCATCATCGCCGTGATGGGGGCCTTCGCAACGGCACGGGGACATGGCCCGGTCGTCATGATCCAGGCCGATGCCCTGCACCATGCCCATATGTTGCAGATCTTTCTCGCGGTCGTCCTGCTGACCTGCCTGCCGGTCGCGGCGGGGCTGGCGGAGCAGCGACGGCTGGCGGCCGAATTGGCGCGGCGCGAACGGGAGGCCAAGGATCAGGCGGCGACCGATCCGTTGACCGGCGTGCTCAATCGCCGTGGCTTTGCGCTGGCCGCGGCGGAGTGGAGCCCGGCGGAACTGGGGCAGAGCTGTTGCGTCGCGATCGATGTCGATCGGTTCAAGGACATCAACGATCGCTGGGGGCACGGTTTCGGCGATCGCGTCCTGTGTCATCTGGCGACGACCCTTCGCGCGCAGGCCCAGCCCGGCGACCTGATCGGTCGACTGGGCGGCGATGAATTCCTGATGCTGGTGCGGACCGACCAGACGCGATCGGGTGAGGCGTTCTGTGCCCGTGTCCAGGCGGCTCTTCGGCAGACTCCTGTCGACACGGGCGAGCAGGTCCAGGTGATGGTCTCGATCAGCCTGGGTCTTGCCGCGGGGCAGTCCGACGACACGGTGGAGCAACTGTCGCGCCGTGCCGATAGCGCGCTTTATGCGGCGAAAAAGGCAGGCCGCAACACCGTTCGCAGAGCCTGAGCCACTGCGATCGGCATGGGCCGGGCATGGTATCGGACGGAGCCGCGCGGCCATTACCGCGTTACCGATGCCGGTTTTGCGGTTTCCCTCTCCGTCCATCCACCCTAAGAGACAGCCATCATGTCCGAATCCCGTTCCGCTGATCCGGTGACGCCCGTCACCGCCGAGCCTCCCGGCGCGCCCATCGGCTTTGTCGAGTTCGTCCTGCTGATCGCGGCGCTGATGGCGTTGACCGCGCTGGGCATCGATTCGATGCTGCCCGCGCTGCCTGCCATCGGGGAGTCGCTGGGCGCGTCGCCCGCGGCGCGGCCGTTCGTCGTTACCACCTTCCTGATCGGCTTCGGCGTGGCGCAGCTGGTGCATGGGCCGCTGGCGGATCGCTATGGGCGGCGGCGGGTGCTGATCGTCGCGCTCATCATCTACATCATCGCCAATGGCGCGGCGGCGGTGGCGGGCAGCTTTACCCTTTTGCTGGTCGCGAGGGTCTGTGCGGGGGCGGCGATCGCGGCGACGCGGGTGGCGACGGTGGCGCTGGTCCGCGACTGCTATCACGGGCGCGCGATGGCGCAGGTCATGTCGATCGCCTTCATGGTGTTCATGATCGTACCGATCCTGGCGCCCGCTTTCGGCGAGCTGGTGCTGCTGTTCGGCAATTGGCGGCTGATCTTCTGGACGATCGCGGGCCTCGCCACGCTGGTCCTGGCCTGGTTTTCGCTCCGGATGCCCGAGACGCTGGCGGTGGAGGCGCAGCTGCCCATCTCGTTGACGCGCATTGTCGGGGGCTGGCGCGAGACGCTCGGCGACCGGCTGTCGCTGGGCTATACGCTGGCGGCGACCGCGCTGATGGCGGCGCTCTACGGCTATCTGAACTCGGTGCAGCCGATCATGGCGCAGACCTTCGGGCGCGAAAAGCTGCTCGCGCTGATCTTTGCCACCACCTCGGTCACGATGGCGGCGGCGAACCTGCTCAACTCGCGGATCGTCATGCGGCTGGGCACGCGGCTCATCAGCCACAGCTCGGTCACGATCCTGATCGTCGTGTCGGCGATCCATCTGGCCATCGCGCATTTCGGCGGTGAATCGCTGATCGTCTTCGCGGTGCTGCAGGCGATCACCATGGCGTGCTTCGGTCTGGCGACGTCCAACTTCTCGTCGATGGCGATGGAGAATATGGGGCGGATCGCCGGCACCGCGTCGAGCGTGCAGGGCTTTACCAGCGTCACCATCGGATCGGTGATTGGGGCAGGCATCGGCCAGGCCTATGACGGGACGACCCAACCGCTGACCTTGGGTTTCCTGATCGCAGGATGCGCCGCCTTCGCCTTCGTCTTTGCGACTGAGCGCGGGCGGATGTTCCGTCCCGCGTGAAGGGTGCCGGGGAACCGCCCGGCCCGCCCCCGTGTTCCCCCTCCACAGAGTTCAAGAGGAGGCAGTGATGGGCGGACATCAGGTTCCCAGCCAGGGACCCGGCGACGATGGCTGGGACGAGGAAGGCTATGACGAGAGCCAGCGCGCCGAAATCCTGGAGGTGACGCGTGACGGCCCCAGCGACGGCGTCCTGCTGACCGATATCGAACCCGATCTGGGCGACGACAGCGTCGAGGACGAGCCGATCGACGAACTCGACATGGACTCCGAAGAGGTCGGGACCAGCGATGCCTCGGTCGACATGAATGCCGAGGATATCGATGAGGACGATCTCCAGGAGGATTTCGAGGACGATACGGTGGCCGACGACGAGATCGACGACGCCGACGACACCGCGCTGCGGCCATGAACCGGCTTCCCGTCGCGCTGGCGGCGGGCGGCATCGTGCTGGTCGGCTGTTCGACCATGCCCGATCCGCGCGCTGCCCAGCGCTCGGCGCTCCCGCCGATGGTCTCCACCACCTTCCGGTGCGAGAACGGCAGCAGCTTCTGGGTGCGCTTCGACAATCGCGACGACAGCGCACTGGTGCGCTTCGGCGACGACCTGGAGATGCGGCTGGAGGGGCAGCGGGTCGCGTCCGGCATCCACTATAGCGGCTTCGGGCATGACCTGCGTGGCAAGGGGGGTGAGGTTGTTTTGACACGCCCCACGGGTGATTCCGTACGCTGCACCGCCACGCGATGAAACCAGCGGGCGGAAAAGCGGCCGGAAAGTGGCGGAAATCCGCCAATGCCGCATTCCGCCCCCATTTGGTTCATCTTGGTGACAGGAACTGTGTCTTTGGTGTTACAGGTTCCGACAAGGCGATCAAAAATCTGAAATGCCGTGCAACCCATGGGCGTCTAGCCGGTTAAGCGGGCCTGGGCTGAGCGGTTGGATCCGCCGCCCCACATAGAATAAGAGAAGGGTATCTCACATGCGTAAGCTTTCCCTCGTCGCCGCTGCGGCGGCCGCGTTCGTTGCCGTGCCTGCCATGGCTCAGGACATGAACACCACCGACACGACGACCGCGGCTCCGGCCCCGGCCGACACCGCGACTGCTCCCGACGGCACCCGCGCCTTCGGTATCGAGCCGTACGTCGCGATCATGGGTGGTTGGGAGCAGTTCGATCGCCAGTCGGTCGCCGGCATCCCCGCGCAGCCCAAGGGCTACAACCTGGACGGCGCGCTGGTTGAGGGCATCGTCGGCTTCAACGTGCCGCTGGGCCCCGTGTTCGTCGGTGCCGAGGGCGCGGTCGCCAAGGGCGTGTCGGGTGACATCGACTGGCAGTATGGTGCCTATGGCCGCGCGGGCTTCCGCGCCGGTGAGAGCGGCCTGTTCTACGGCAAGGTCGGCTACCGCTGGAACAACTTCCACAACTTCGCTCCGGGCGTCGCTGGCGACCTGAAGCAGGACTATCACGCGACCGTGTACGGCGTCGGCGCCGAAGTCGGCCCGAAGGACATCGGTCTGGGCGGTCTGACCGGCAACTCGGGTCTGCGTCTGCGTATGGAAGTTTCGACCTTCGACAACGCGCACTCCTTCCGTCCGATGGCGGGTGTTGTCGCACACTTCTGATCCCTCTCGGATCCAGTTGGCGTAAAGGAACGGGGTTCGGCAGCGATGCCGGACCCCGTTTTTTATGGGCTGATGCTTCCCATATCAGGCGCATGGTCGGGCGGGTAAAGCGAAAGGCGGGGCTGGTGGCCGCCGCCGAACGGGTCGAGCGGACCGCAGCGCTGGCCTGCGCGCTGTGCGAACGGCCGCTGGGGGTGAAGGTGGAATGGCACCACCCCGTTCCCAAGAGCGAAGGCGGGCGACAGACGGTGCCGGTGCATCCCATCTGTCACCGGACCATCCATGCGACCTTTTCCAATGCGGAACTGGCGCGGGGCTATGCCGACTTTGCGGTGCTGCGCGCGCATCCGGAGATGGTGCGGTTCCTGCGGTGGATTGCAAGGAAACCGGCCGATTTCCATGCGCCGACCCGCGCGGCGCGGTGAGGTCTTTTTGCGCACCTGCGTGGTGCCCGGGGAACCCATCGCCCCGTTCAGCCTGAGCGAAGTCGAAGGCCAAGGGATTCGGGCTGTCTCGGGCTTTATCTGAACCCGTTAAAATGCCTTTGTGGCGAACGTCTGAGCGTGGCCTTCGACTACGCTCAGGCTGAACGGAGGGCGGTGAAGGGGAGGCCACCAAGCCGCCCGACAACTCCGCGTCCCCCGCGCCTCTGCGCGCGCCCTCTGGTCAGAGAAAACTATACGGGTCCACATCCACCGCGACCCGCACCTTGGCGGACCAGTCCAGCCCGCCCAGCCACTCACGGATCACATCCTGCACCGCCAGCGCCCGCCGGGCATGGACCAGCAACCGGAACCGATGCCGCCCGCGCAGCATCGCCAGCGGCGCGGGCGCCGGGCCGAAGACGTGCATCCCGTCCACCTTTGGCGCCGCGCGCGCGATCATGGTCGCGGCCGACTGTGCCGCGCCCTGATCCTCCGACGACACGATGATCGCGGCATAGCGGCCGAAGGGCGGCGCATCGGCATCGCGGCGCGCCTCGGTTTCGGCGGTGTAGAAGGCCTCGGCATCGCCCGTGACCAGCGCCTGCATCACCTGCGCCTTGGGACTGTGGGTCTGGATGAACACATGGCCCGGCTTGGCCCCGCGTCCCGCGCGTCCCGACACCTGCCGGATCTGCTGGAAGGTCCGCTCCGCCGCGCGAAGGTCGCCGCCTTCCAGACCCAGATCGGCGTCGATCACCCCGACCAGGGTCAGGTTGGGGAAGTGATAGCCCTTGGTGATCAGCTGGGTGCCGACGACGATGTCGATGTCGCCGGCCTCCATCCGCCCGACGAACTCGGCGGCCTTGGCGGGGGACCAGATGGTGTCGGAGGTGACGACGGCGATCTTCGCTTCGGGAAACAGGGCCGTCGCCTCGTCCGCGATCCGCTCGACACCGGGGCCGCAGGCGACCAGCGAGTCCTCGCCATCGCATTCGGGGCAGGCGCGGGGCGTGGGCAGGACATGGCCGCAATGATGACAGGCCAGCCGCCGGACCAGCCGGTGCTCGACCATCCAGGCGGTGCAATTGGGGCACTGGAAGCGGTGCCCGCAGGTCCGGCAGAGCGTCAGCGGGGCATAGCCGCGCCGGTTGAGATAGAGCAGCGACTGTTCGCGCTTCTCCAGCACCTCCTTCATCGCGGCGACCAGCTTGGGCGCGATCCAGCGGCCGCGCTCGGGCGGGTCCTGGATCAGGTCGATCGCCTCGATCGTCGGCATCTGCGCCGGGCCGAAGCGGCCGGGCAGCTTGACCTCGGTATAACGGCCCAACGCGACCTGTTGCCGTGTTTCGATGGCGGGGGTGGCCGACGCCAGGATGACCGGGCACGGCTCGAACTTGCCGCGCATCACGGCGACATCGCGCGCGTGATAATGGACGCCGTCTTCCTGCTTGAAGCTGGTCTCATGCGCTTCGTCGACGACGATCAGGCCCAGATTGCGATAGGGCAGGAACAAGGCCGAGCGCGCGCCGACCGTCACCAGTCCCTGGCCGCTGGCGATAGCCCGCCAGGCGCGGCGTCGCTGCGATGAGCGGAGGCCCGAATGCCAAGCCACCGGCTCGCAGCCGAAGCGGTCGTGGAAACGCTTGAGGAACGGCTCGGTCAGTGCGATTTCGGGGAGCAGCACCAGCACCTGCCGACCCTCTGCGACGGCTTGCGCCACCGCCTCGAAATAGACCTCGGTCTTGCCCGATCCGGTCACGCCGTCGAGCAGTACCGGCTGGAAACTGTGCGCGGTCACGCCCGCGACCAAAATGTCCGCCGCCGCGCGCTGGTCCTCGGACAGGACAGGGCGGTGATGGTCGGGATCGGGCAGGGGGAAGGGGCTGTCGATATCGACTTCGACGCCTTCGATCGCGCCGTTCTTCACCAACCCCCGGATCACCGCGTCGGAGACATCGGCCATCGTCGCCAACTCGCGGATCATACCCTGGCGGTCGCCGATCCGCTCCAGCGCCTGCGCCCGCTGCGGGGTCAGGCGGTCGGGGACATGGCCGGTGACGCGGTATTCGGTAACGGTCCGCGCGCCCTCCAGCGCCGAGGTGGAGGACAGCGCCATCCGCACCACCGCGGCGGGCGGCGCCAGATAATAGTCCGCCGTCCATTCGATCAGCCGCCGCAGCGCATCGGGCAAAGGCGGCGCATCGGCTACGCCCAGCAGCGGGCGCAGGCGATTGTCGCCGACCTCGGCGTCGGAGGGCATCCGCTCCGGCTCCCACACCACACCCAGCAGCTGGCGGGGCCCGAGCGGTGCGACGACGATCGACCCCGGCTCAACCGTCAGCCCGTGCGGCACACGATAGTCGAGGGGGCCGAGCGCGGAGTTCAGGACAAGGACGCGGACGCGCGAAGACATGGACCCGCTATATGGGGCGGTGTGGCCCGGAGGGAAGGGCCGGTGCCCGTGCGCGCGGATGCGTCAGCGGAAAGGATTGTTCCGGGGTGCGGGCTTCTTGCCGTTGAACATGCGGAACAGCGTCCATTCCTCGACGATCTTCTTGCCCGGCAAATAGCACAGGCCGATTGCTCCGCCATTGGCCAGCGTAGCCGAAACGGATCGGCCGCCCATCGTCGCACAGAAGGCGGAGGCGGGGTTGGCGATGGTTGCAGCGCCGACGGGCATGGCGGCAACAGCGAAACCGAGGGCAAGAAAAGCGGTCTTCTTCACGATCACGATCTCCCTTGTGTCGGAGATCACACGATAGGACGGCTCGACTGAATGCCGGATGACGGCCGAACGCTATCCCTCAACCCGCCCGCCGCCGGTCGCCGCGTCGACGTTCGCCCACCCGGTCGCGTTTGGCGCCGTAGAGGCGGCTGTCGGCATGGTGCATGAAATCGCGATTGGTCCGGCAATCCTCGGGGCGCAGCGTCACGGCGACGGTTCCGGCGCAGCTCATGGTCAAGCCGTCGATCGTAATGGTGATGGTCAGCAACGTCTCGATCCGCGCGCGCAGGGCTTCGGTATCGGCGAGCAGTGTCGTGTCGCGGACGATCAGTCCGAACTCGTCTCCGCCCAACCGTGCGACGAAGCTGCCGTCCAGCCAGTCCGAGCGCAGCCGCTGGCCGACGATGCGCAGTACCTCGTCCCCCGCCGGATGGCCCAGCGTATCGTTGATGAGCTTGAAGCCGTCCAGATCGATCAGGACCAGTGCCAGCGGCTCGCCGCTGGCGGAGGACTCCGCGATCGCCGCCTCCAGCGTCCGATCGAAGGCGGCGCGGTTGGCGAGTAGGGTCAGCGCGTCGGTGTCGGCATTGCGGCGCAGCTGGGTTTCCAGCGCGTGCCGCTCGGTCACGTCCTGGAACATGCCCACCAGACCTTGCGGCGCACCGTCCAGCATCTCGCGTTCGCCCATGACGCGTACGCGCCGCTTGCGACCCAGGGCGGTGACGAAATCCAGTTCGATGTCGAAGGGATCGCCAGTGCGTACCGTATGCTCGATCGTTGCACGCAGGACGGTCCGTGCCTCGGGCGTATAATAGGACAGTCCCTGTTCGACGGTGAAGCTCTGGCCCGGCGGCAATTCATGGATGCGATATACGCCGTCCGACCAGTCGACCTGTCCGGTCCCCAGAACGGCGTGCCATGATCCGATCAGCGCCAGCCGTTCGACCTGACGGACGGTGCGGTCCTTGGCGCGCAGATCGGCGGCCTGCCGCTCGCTGAGTTCGGCCATGGCGGTGGCACGCCGGGCGACCGCGCGCGCGGCGATCAGCGACTCGGTCAGTCGCGCCAGATGGCGCAGAGTCTGTTCCCCCGCCGGGCTGAGCGAACGCGGCGAGGCGTCCATGACGCAGAGCGAACCGATCGCCTGGGGCGATCCGTCCAGATCGGGCACCCGGATCGGCATCCCGGCATAGAAACGTGTCCCCGGATCGCTCATGACGAAGGGATTGACCGCGAAACGCGGGTCGCGGCTCAGGTCGGGCACGACGGTCACGTCGCTCGACTGGATGGTATAGTCGCAAAAGGCGACCTCGCGCGGCATCTGCCGGGGCAGCGCGCCGATCGCCGATTTGACCCAGAAACGGTCACGGTCCGCAAGCGTCAGCGCCGCGACCGGACAACCAAGCATCTCGGCGGCCAGCGAGACCAGCGCGTCGAACTCCGCCTCCGGCTCGCTGTCGAGCAACGCATGCGCCTGAAGCGTCGCGAGGCGGCGCTCCTCGTCAAGCGGTGCGGGGATGGCAAGGGGAGCTTCCATCATCATATAAGGACCATAGCGAAAAGAGTTTTCAAAACCTTAAAAATGCACGGAAGCATAAGAAAATATTCGGCTTTTTGTTTGTTCAAAAATACAGAACACGACCGGCCGAACCGGGGATGGGGTGGATGACGCATTTGTCACATTATGGTCACCCCGAGGTATCCCCCTGCGCTGTAGCCCTGCATCCCACGGAGTTCGAAGAGCTCGGCGCCCGACACTCCCGGGGGTGCCGTCGAGGCCGGCGGGAAGAGCGCTTCCCGCCGGCCTTTCCTTGGCGGCAGCAGTGGTGAGCCGGGATCGAGCGACCCCGACACGACGCCGCAATGTTGAATGTCGCCCAAAGACGGAGCAGACGAGCCGATGAGCCGCAAAATCCTGATCGTCGAAGATGACGCCTCGACCGCCGCCTATGTGGCCAAGGGGCTGGCCGAGGCGGGTTATGCCGTCGAGCAATGCGGGGACGGCCGCGACGGCCTGTTCTTGGCGAGCGAGGGCATCTTCGACCTCATCATCGCCGACCGGATGCTGCCGCGCCTGGACGGGCTTGCGATGGTCAGCGCGATCCGCGCGGCGGGCATCTCGACGCCGGTGCTGGTGCTCTCCGCGCTCGCCACGGTCGACGACCGCGTCGACGGGCTGAAGGCGGGCGCGGACGATTATCTGTGCAAGCCCTTCTCCTTCGCCGAGCTGTCGGCCCGGATCGAGGCGCTGGTCCGCCGTTCCGATCGCGCCGCGTCCGAGCCGACCCGCACCAAGCTGAGCGTCGGCGATCTGGAGATCGACCTGCTGGCGCGCACCGTGACGCGCGCGGGCAAGATCATCCCGGTCGGCGCGCGTGAGTTCAACCTTCTGGAATTCCTGGCGCGTCATGCGGGCCAGGTCGTCACCCGCACGATGATGCTGGAAAAGATCTGGAACTATCATTTCGACCCAGGCTCGAATGTGGTCGACGTCCATATCGGCCGTCTGCGCCGCAAGCTGGAGGAAGGGTTCGGCAGCCCGATCCTGCATACCGTGCGCGGCGCGGGCTACAGGCTGGCCGTCGAAGGGTGAAGCCCCGGCTGACGATCTCGGCGCGGATCGCGCTGCTGTCGATCATCCTCGCGCTGGTATCCAATCTGGCGCTGGTCGGCTTCATCTGGAAACAGACCAGCGCCGATGCGGTCGCGGCCCTGCACCGCGAGATCGTCGAGCAGGCCGATGCCCTGCGCGCCGTCTGGCGGACGGGGGCGCTGCCCGCGCTGGCCGATGCGATCAAGGAGGCGCGCGAGCCGGGCGACGTATCGCTGGTGCTCGCCATCTTCGATCCGCAGGGGCACCGGATCGCGGGCTATGCGCCGCGCCATCTGGCGGTGCCGCTGGCCGATACGCCGTTCCGTATCGCGGTGCTCGGGCGCGAAGGCGTCTGGGACTCGCGCGAGGCGGGCTATACGTTGCACCCGATCGGCAAGGACTGGCTGTTGGTCGGGCGTCCGCTCGACCTGATCGAGGCGCAGCAGGTCGCGATCGAACGGGCGCTGGCGCTGGCGGTGTTCCTGTCGCTGATGCTGGGGGCGGGCACCGGACTGGTGCTGGCGCGCTACGTCGCGGGGCGGCTCAACACCATCGTCGCGGTGATCGACGCGGCGGGCGAGGGGGACCTTTCCCGCCGGGTGTCGCTGGTCCGGTCGGGGAATGACGAGGGCGATGCCTTCGATCGGCTGGCCGAGCGGCTGAACGCCATGCTTGGCAAGATCGAGCAGTTGATGGCCGAGCTGCGCGTCGTCACCGACAGCCTGGCGCACGATCTGCGCTCGCCGCTGGCGCGCCTGCGCACCAAGACCGAGCAGGCGGTGCTGATCGCCGATCCGGCGCAGCGCGAGGCGGCGCTGGGCGGGTTGCTGGTCGAAACCGACCTCATCATGCGGATGCTGACCATGGTGATCGAGATCAGCCGATCCGAGTCGGTGACTCGCGACCGCTTCACACTGGCCTCGCCGGTGGAACTGGTCGAGGAGATCGGCGAACTCTATGCGCCCGTCGCGGAGGATGCCGGATTGCGCTTCCTCATCGAGGTGGAAGCACGTCCCGCGCCGCTGCCGCTGCACCGCGAATTGATGAGCCAGGCGCTGTCCAACCTGATCGACAATGCGTTGAAGCACGGCGCATCGGGCGGGCAGGTGACGTTGCGGCTGCGCGAGGGTGTGGAAGGTATCGTCTTCCAGGTCGAGGATCACGGCCCCGGCATCGCCGAGGCGGACCGGGCGCAGGCGCTGAAGCGCTTCGGGCGGCTGGACACGGCGCGCACCACACCGGGGGCGGGGCTGGGCATGGCGCTGATCGAAGCGGTCGCGCGGCTCCATGGCGGACGGTTCGAGCTGGGCGACAACCAGCCGGGCCTGATCGCGCGGCTGGTGATTCCCTAAGGCCAGGCTTTCTCCGGCGGGAGAGGAAACCTGCCAGGCCTATTCCCTGGGACCGATCGACATTCATCCTATTCCTCCCCTGCAAGGGGAGGGGGACCATCCATAGGATGGTGGACGGGTGTCCCGGCTTATGGGGACAGTCCACCCTCGCCGCTGGTGACATCCCTCCGTCACGCCTGCGGCCTGCCACCTCCCCTTACAGGGGAGGAGAAAACACTGTGCCCGTTAGCGGTGGCTTGTGCCACCGAATAACCAAGCCGCGGCCCCGCCCCGCGGGGCCGCGAGTCTTGGTTATTCCCACTCGATCGTGCCGGGCGGCTTGCTGGTGTAATCGTACACGACGCGGTTGATGCCCTTCACCTCGTTGATGATCCGGGTCGTCACGCGCGGCAGGAAGTCGCCGGGGAAGTCGAAGGCCTGCGCGGTCATCCCGTCGACCGAGGTCACCGCCCGCAGCGCTAGCACCGAGTCGTAGGTGCGGCCATCACCCATCACGCCGACCGAGCGCACCGGCAGCAGCACCGCGAAGGCCTGCCAGATCGCGTCGTACAGACCCGCCTTGCGGATTTCCTCGAGATAGATGGCGTCCGCCTTGCGCAGGATGTCGCAGCGCTCGCGCGTCACCTCGCCGGGGATACGGATCGCCAGGCCGGGTCCGGGGAAGGGATGGCGGCCGACGAACACGTCCGGCAGGCCCAGCTCGCGGCCAAGCACGCGGACCTCGTCCTTGAACAGCTCGCGAAGCGGCTCGACCAGCTTCATGTTCATGCGTTCGGGCAGGCCGCCGACATTGTGGTGGCTCTTGATCGTCACCGACGGACCGCCGGTGAAGCTGACGCTCTCGATCACGTCCGGGTAGAGCGTGCCCTGGGCCAGGAACTCGGCCCCGCCGATCTTCTTGGCCTCGGCCTCGAAGACGTCGATAAAGGTCTTGCCGATGAACTTGCGCTTGGCCTCGGGGTCGGTGACGCCCGCCAGGCCGTCCATGAACAGGTCCTGCGCGTCCACATGGACGAGCGGGATATTGTAGTGGCCGCGGAACAGGCTGACGACCTGCTCGGCCTCGCCCTGGCGCAGGATGCCGCCGTCGACGAACACGCAGGTCAGCTGGTCGCCGATCGCCTCATGGATCAGGAGCGCCGCCACCGACGAGTCGACGCCGCCCGACAGGCCGCAAATGACCTTGCCCGTGCCCACCTGCTCGCGGATCTCGGCGATCTTGGCGGCGCGGAATTCGGCCATGGTCCAGTCGCCGGAAAGCCCGGCGACATGGCGGACGAAATTGGCAATCAGCTTGGCGCCGTCGGGCGTGTGAACGACTTCCGGGTGGAACTGCATCGCATAGATGCGGCGCTCGTCATTGGCGATGATCGCGTAGGGCGCGCCGGGGCTGGTCGCGACGACACGAAAACCGGGGGCGAGGGCCGTGACCTTGTCGCCATGGCTCATCCACACCTGATGCCGCTCGCCCGTCGTCCACAGGCCGTCGAACAGCGTGCATTCGCCCTCGACGGTGATGAACGCCTCGCCGAATTCGCCGCTGTCGCCCTTCTCGACCTTGCCGCCCAGCTGCTCGGTCAGCGCCTGCTGGCCGTAACAGATGCCCAGCATCGGCAGGCCGCTGTCGAGGATCGCCTGCGGGATGCGCGGGCTGTTCTCGTCGACGACCGAGGCGGGGCCACCCGACAGGATGACCGCGGCGGGGTTGATCCGCGCGAACGCCTCGGCGGCGGATTGGAAGGGCACGATCTCGCTATAGACCCCCGCCTCGCGCACGCGGCGCGCGATGAGCTGGGTGACCTGGCTGCCGAAATCGACGATGAGGATGCTGTCCGGGTGCTCCATGGCGGTCCGATAGCGATGTCTTTTGCGAAAAGCTACCGGGGCGGACGTGTTTCCGTAGAGTGGATGGCCGTCATGGAGATGCCGTAGAAGGCCAAACTGCAATTCTTGGCACGCCCCTCCCGCAAGCGGGAGGGGATGGGGGAGGGCAAGCCAGGAGCCATTCACTCGGTGAGACACCCTGCCCTCCCCCCGGCCCCCTCCCGCCTGCGGGAGGGGGTGCGCTAGGTGCGAGCCGGGTGAAAATACAAAAAGGGCCGCCCCATTGCTGGGACGGCCCTTCCTCGAAGGTCTTCGAGGCTGCGCGAATTTACGCGGCTTCGTCGAAATCTTCCTCGTTCATCACCGGACCCGAATCCTGGCCCTTCGCCGAGACGTCGCGGTCGACGAACTCGATGATCGCCATCGGCGAGGCGTCCGACGCACGGATGCCTGCCTTGATGATGCGGGTGTAACCACCGTTGCGGTCGGCATAGCGCGACGCCAGAACGTCGAACAGCTTCACCAGCTGCGCGTCGTCGAGCAGACGGGCATGGGCCAGACGACGGTTCGACAGGCCGCCCTTCTTGGCCAGCGTCACCAGCTTTTCGACATAGGGACGCAGTTCCTTCGCCTTGGCGACGGTGGTGGTGATCTGCTCATGCTTGATGAGCGCGGCCGACATGTTGCGGAAAAGCGCAATACGATGAGCCGAGGTACGCTGCAGCTTACGGCCGCCGACGCGATGACGCATGGTAGTTCCTTCGTTCGTTAAGGGGCCGTGTCACGGTACCCCAGAGCTGGTGACTGTTGAGGCCGTCACCTTCGCCTGTCTTGTGGCCCTCCGGTTTTCACCGGGGAGCGGGTCAGCAAAGCTGCTGGAGCGGCCGGGACCGGATCACGGCGAAGCCGCGATCCTGACGTCGAACGGGTCGCCCGAAGGCGACCCGCCGGCCGAGCTGTTTTCGTCTCCGGCGCAATTGCTTGCGCCGGTGCGAAATCAGCCCATGATCTCCTGTTCCAGCTTCTTGGCCATTTCCTCGATATTCTCGGGCGGCCAGCCGGGGATTTCCATGCCCAGGCGCAGACCCATGGACGACAGCACTTCCTTGATTTCGTTCAGCGACTTGCGGCCGAAATTCGGGGTGCGCAGCATCTCGGCTTCGGTCTTGCCGACCAGATCGCCGATATAGATGATGTTGTCGTTCTTGAGGCAGTTCGCCGAACGCACCGACAGTTCCAGCTCGTCGACCTTCTTGAGAAGGTAACGGTTGATCTGCTGCGCGTCGCTCTGCGGCTCGCCACCGGCGGCGGGGATCGCCGCCTGGCCCACGGGGGCCGCGCGGGTGAGCGCCGAATCGTCGAAGTGCACGAACAGCGCCAGCTGGTCCTGGAGGATGCGCGCGGCATAGGCCACGGCGTCTTCCGGAGTGACGGTGCCGTCGGTCTCGACCGAGAGCGTCAGCTTGTCATAGTCGAGGTCCTGGCCGACGCGGGTCGGATCGACCTTGTACGACACCTGACGGACCGGCGAGTAAAGCGCATCGACCGGGATCAGACCGATCGGCGCATCGGCCGGACGGTTCGACGCGGCGGGGACATAGCCCTTACCGATGTCGGCGGTCAGTTCCATGTTGAACGTCGCGCCTTCGTCGAGATGGCAGATCACCAGGTCCTTGTTCATGACCTCGATGTCGCCCGACACGGCGATGTCGCCGGCCTTGACGGTGGCGGGACCGGTCGCCGACAGCTGGAGCCGCTTGGGGCCTTCGCCCTGCATGCGGATCGCGAGCTGCTTGACGTTCAGCACGATGTCGGTGACGTCTTCACGCACACCGGCGAGCGACGAGAACTCGTGCAGCACGTTCTCGATCTTGATCGAGGTGACCGCCGCGCCCTGGAGCGACGACAGGAGCACGCGGCGAAGCGCGTTGCCCAGCGTCAGGCCGAAGCCACGCTCCAGCGGTTCGGCGACGAACGTCGCCTTCCGCTTGCCATCGCCGCCCTTTTTCTCGAGCGCGTTGGGCTTCTTCAGTTCCTGCCAGTTCTTTGCGTTGACAGACACGTGGTTCCCCTGAGTTGTGGGCCGGAACGGGGACGGTTCCAGCCATGGAGAGAGGCATGGCCGACTCGTCAGCCGGCCATGGGAAGCATCAGACGCGGCGACGCTTGGAAGGCCGCACGCCGTTGTGCGGGATCGAGGTGACGTCGCGGATCGAGGAGATCTGGAAACCGACCGCCTGCAGCGCGCGCAGCGCCGACTCGCGGCCCGAACCCGGACCCTTCACTTCGACTTCCAGGGTGCGGACGCCGTGCTCGGCGGCCTTCTTGCCCGCGTCTTCCGCTGCGACCTGCGCCGCATACGGGGTCGACTTGCGCGAGCCCTTGAAGCCCATCATGCCGGCCGACGACCACGAAATGGCGTTGCCCTGCGCATCGGTGATGGTGATCATGGTGTTGTTGAAGCTGGCGTTCACATGGGCGACGCCGGCGGTGATGTTCTTGCGCTCGCGACGGCGAATGCGCTGCGGTTCACGTGCCATTGGATGAAAGTCCTGACCTAGTATCCTGGTACGGAGAGCGGCGGGCGGTCAGCCACAAGCCTGCCTCCGGCGGAGTAATTTGCCTGGGCGAATTACTTCTTCTTGCCTGCGATCGGCTTCGCCTTGCCCTTGCGGGTGCGCGCATTGGTGTGCGTGCGCTGGCCGCGGACCGGCAGGCCCTTGCGGTGACGCAGGCCGCGATAGCAGGCCAGGTCCATCAGGCGCTTGATGTTCATCGCGGTTTCGCGACGAAGATCGCCTTCCACCGTGTGATCGGCGTCGATGGTTTCGCGGATCTGGAGGATTTCCTGATCCGACAGGTCCTGGACGCGACGATCGGCGGCGATGTCCAGCTTGTCGGCGATCTGCTTCGCCTTGGCCGGACCGATGCCGTGGATATAGGTCAGCGCGATCAATACGCGCTTGTTGGTCGGGAGGTTGACACCCGCAATACGTGCCATGAAACTTGTTCTCCTAGCTCCACGGAGCATGGCATGGCCGCACATGCTCCATCTCAACGCGATGGTTCCGCCACGCGGAATGGCGACGCACGCAACTCGCGCGTCGTTCAACCGGGGGTGTTGGAAGGACGGTCAGTTAGGCGCCGCGCAACACCCTGTCAAGCGATCGGTTCCACAAACTTGCTCGATTGAAGGCGCTTGAGCGTCAACCAGCGGCGAGCCGATACGATCGCCCAGACGATCTCCACCACCCCGAACGGCCATGCCCCCTGAAGAAAGCCATAGGCCGATCCCGCAACGCATCCCAGGCAGAAGCCCAGCGTCCACCAATGCGACCCCGATTCCATCGCATAGCAGACTAGGGTGAAGGAAACGGCGAGCAGGCCGAACAGGGAAAGCGTGTCCATGCGCCGGGGTGTGTAAGGCGCTGACACGACAGGGCAAGTCCTGAGCGGCCTGCTGAACGGCCGCGACGGGGTGGTGGCTCGGCCTAACGCGCCGGAATGATGTTCATGGCGAGCATCGTGAAGACCGCCGCGCCTGCCGCGATACGATAGACGACGAAGGGCAGATAGCCGCGCGTCGACACCAGCTTCAGGAACACCATGATGACGCCGTAACCACTGACGAAGGCGACGAGGGTGGCGAGCAGCGTCGGCCCCGGTCCGAACGTCCCGAACCGCCCCCAGCTGTCGGCCAGCTCGAACAGCCCCGAGGCTAGCACCGCCGGGATCGCGAGCAGGAAGGAATAACGCGCCGCCGCCTCGCGCGTATAGCCGAGCAGCAACCCCGCGCTGATCGTGCCGCCCGATCGCGACACGCCGGGGATCAGCGCCATCGCCTGCGCAAAGCCCAGTACCAGGCCGACACGCCACCCCAGCCGCCCCAGTGGCTTGCGCTTCGCGCCCAGCCGGTCGGCCGCGCCCAATACCAGCGCGAAGACGATCAGCATCGTCGCGGTGATGCGCAGGTCGCGCAGTCCGCCCTCGATCTGATGCTTGAACGCCAGGCCGAGGATCGCGATCGGCAGAGTGCCGAGGATCACCAGCCAGCCCATGCGCGCGTCGGGCGACAGGGTGGCGGGACGGCGGATCACCGAGCCCAGCCAAGCCATGGCGATGCGCCAGATATCCTTGCGGAAATAGAGCAGCACCGCCGCTTCGGTGCCGATCTGGGTGATGGCGGTGAAGGCCGCGCCGGGATCGTTGCCGGAAGGGAGCAGGGCGCCCGCGATCCGCAGATGCGCGCTCGACGATACCGGCAGGAACTCGGTGATACCCTGCAACAGCCCCAGAAACAGGGCTTCCAACCAAATCATTATAAATACGAACCTTTATATGCAGCGCCCGCCATGGGCCGGGGGACGATCAGGGGGCACCCCGAAAGTCGCCCGGTCCGTCATTGCGCCGTATCAGCCCTCCTTGCGAGGCGCCTCGGCCAGCCGCCAGCGCTCCAGCTGGGTCAGCACATCGTTCGCGATCTGCCCGACGGTAAAGCCGGTCAGGTCGCGGAAACCCGTTTCGCCATTGGTCTGTGCCGCGAGCATCCAGGCGAGACTTCGGCGACGCTCGGGCGCCTCCAGCGCGGTATAGGCGGGCAGGGGGCGCGAGCGGGGCGACAGGCGATAGACGAAGGGGCGGCCATCGCGGGCGGTGATGGTCAGCTCGACCTTGTCGTCCTCGCTGTCCAACCGGCTGGCGGTCCAGCCTTCCGCCTCCAGCGCCTCCAGCACCGATTGCAGCGCGGGTTCGCCTTGCGCCTTGAGTTGGGCGAGAATGTCGGCGCGGCGCGCGGGCACGATCAGCCGCTTGATCCGCTCGCTGATCGCGGGGCCGTCACCGGGCAGCGTCACGCCCGCCAAATCGGCATTGGTCTGGCGCACCAGCCCGACCGCCAGCAACAACATGATGAAGCAGAAGGGGAGGGCGGCGAGCAGCGTCGCCGACTGCAACGCGCCCAATCCGCCCGCGACCAGCAACAGCGTCGCGGTGACGCCCAGCAGCACGCACCAATACATACGCTGCCAGCGCGGCGTCTCCTCGGTGCCACCCGAGGCGAGGGTGTCGATGACCAGCGCGCCGGAATCGGCCGAGGTCACGAAGAAGAAACCGACCAGGACGATGGCCAGTGTCGAGGTGACGCTGGCGGCGGGCAGATATTCCAGGAACTTGAACAGCGCGGTCGACAAGTTGGCCTGCACCGCGTCGGCGATCCCGCCATGCGCGCCGCCGAGATCCAGCGAGATCGCGGTGTTGCCGAACACCGTCATCCACAAAAAGGTGAAGGCGGTCGGCACGAACAGCACGCCGATCACAAACTCGCGGATGGTCCGCCCGCGCGAGATGCGCGCGATGAACATGCCGACGAACGGCGACCAGGCGATCCACCACGCCCAATAGAACAGCGTCCAGTCCGCCATCCAGGCGCGCGGCTCATAGGCATAGAGGGTGAAGGTGCGCTTCACGAAATGATCGAGATACAGGCCGAAATTCTGCACTAGCGCGCGCAGCAGGAACAGGGTCGGCCCGACCGCCATCACAAACAGCATCAACAGGACGGCGAGCACGAGGTTCAGCTCGGACAGGCGGCGAATACCCCGGTCCGCACCGCTCAGCACAGACAGCGTGGCCGCGCCCATCACCAGCACGATGACCGCAATCTTGACGGTCAGCGTGTCGGGCAGGCCATATTCGTAATTCAGCCCCGCCGTCATCTGCGACACGCCGAAGCCCAGCGAGGTGGAGACGCCGAACACGGTGCCGCACACCGCGAAGATGTCGATCGCATCGCCCAGCGGGCCGTCGATCCGCTTGCCCAGGATCGGCGACAGCCCTGACCGCAGGGTCAGCGGCATGTCCTTGCGATAGGTGAAATAGGCGAGGCTCATGCCGACCAGCGCATAGATCGCCCAGGCATGGACGCCATAATGGTGGAAGGTGATCGCCATCGCCTCGCGCGCGGCCAGGATGGTGCCGCTGGGCGCTTCGGGCGGCGAGATATAATGCTGGATCGGCTCGGCGACCGCGAAATACATCAGGCCGATGCCCATGCCCGCCGCGAACAGCATCGCCAGCCACGACAGATAGGGAAAGTCCGGCTCGGCATCGTCCGGCCCCAGCTTCAGCTTGCCCGCCGGGCCGAAGCCCAGCGCCAGCACCACGACCAGGAACACCGCGACCGCCGAGATATAGAACCAGCCGAACGTATCGATCGCCCAGGATTGCGCCGTCTTGAACGCGGCGTCGGCGGTGCCCGGCATGGCCAGCGTCGTCACGAGCAGCAGCGCGATGATCCCGGAGGCGCCCCAGAAGACGCGCGGGTTGATCTCACTTTTCATCATATCAATAGGTTAGCACCGGCGCGCCGGAATGGCGAATTGGCGATCCAGATCAAGTGGCCGGACCGGCCGGCGGGTCCGATCGGGCATCCGGCTTCGGTCCGGGGGCTTAACCGGCCGGTATGATTATTCGTCTATCTGCTTTCCCAACGAGATTCAGGGCTCAGGGGAGTGGGATATGCGACGTTGGGGTTGGCTGCTGGCATCGACGGCGGCATTGACGGTGTCGGGGACCGTCACGGGAACGGCATCGGCGCAGGGGCTTCGCTCCGTGGCACCGGCCTCGAAGGACAAGGCGGACGGGAAAAAGCCCAAGGCCGCGCCGTCCAACAGCGGCGACATCGTCGTCACCGCCACCCGCCGTTCGCAGCGCCTGTCGAGCGTGCCGATCGCGGTCAGCGCCTATGGCCGGGTCGCGTTGCAGAATTCGGGGGCGACCGACATCCGCCAGATGACCCAGTTGGCGCCGTCGCTGCTGGTCAGCTCGACCGGCTCGGAGGCGAACGCCACCGCGCGTATCCGCGGCATCGGCACGGTGGGCGACAATCCGGGGCTGGAAAGCTCGGTCGCGGTGTTCATCGACGGCGTCTATCGCAGCCGGACCGGCTCGGGCCTCAACGACTTGGGCGAGGTGGAGCGTATCGAGGTGCTGCGCGGGCCGCAGGGCACGCTGTCGGGGCGCAACTCCTCGGCGGGCGCGATCAGCATCTACACGCCCTATCCCGCGTTCAAATATGGCGGTTATGGCGAGGTCAGCTACGGCAATTACAATGCCGTACGCGTCGCAGGTGCCGTCACCGGTCCGGTGATCGGCGACACGCTCGCCTTCCGGGTGGACGGTGTCTACAACAAGCGCGACGGTTTTCTGTACGACGTCGTCAACAAGACCGATTACAACGACCGCAACCGCCTATTCGTGCGCGGCCAGCTGTTCTGGAAGCCGACGGACGATTTCTCGGTCCGCCTGATCGGCGACTATACGCACCGCGACGAGAAGTGCTGCGGCGCGGTCTATATCGACACGCGCGAAAAGGTCGATCCGACGCCGGGCGTCGCCGGCGATGCGGCGATCAATCCGCAGAACCGCATCGTCAACATCCTGCGCAGCCTGGGCGGCGTCCTGCCCAGCCAGAGCGATCCCTATAATCGCCGGATCGCGCAGACGCCGGGCCATGCCTATTCCAACGTGACCGAGGATTATGGCGTCTCGGCGCGCGTCGGCTGGGATATCGGCAAGGTCCAGCTGATCTCCATCTCCGCCTATCGCGAGTACAAGGCGGGCGGGGCGGGCGATGTCGATTACAGCAATGTCGACATCATCGATCGCCCGAACAACGGCCGCGCTTACCGCCAGTTCAAGACCTTCACGCAGGAAACGCGTCTCAGCGGGTCGATCCTGAACAACCGGCTCGACTGGCTGGTCGGCGGCTATTTCGCGCATGAAGACCTTCAGGTGTCGGACAATCTGATCTTCGGCTCGCAATATGGCGCCTTCGCCGCGTGCCGGGTCGTGGCGACGATCAATCCGACCGCGGCATTGCAGAATCCTGCCAATCCGGGCTGCCTGAGCGGCGCGGGTCGCGCCGTCCTGACCGGCGCGCTGGGGCCGACGCTGGTCGGGGCGATCGACCGGTTGAGCACGATCAACAATGTCGGTTCGCTGCGCGATCTCTATGACCAGACCAGCACCAACTTCGCGTTCTTCACGCACAATATCTATCGCCTGACCGACACGCTGAGCGTGACCGGCGGCCTGCGCTACACCAACGAGCGCAAGAAACTTCGTGCGAATTTCGAGAACAACAACACCGCCTGCCCGCTGCAGCAGGCCGCGCTTCGTCCATTCCTGCTCAGCGGCAATCCGACCCTGGCCAATCTAGCCGGGGGCATCCTGACGCTCAGCTGCAACGGCAATTCCACGTCCGCGCTCACCGGGCTGCCGCTGTCCGACTCGATCGGCGAGGGGCAGGTTACCGGCACCGCCGTCGTCTCGTGGAAGCCGGTGGACAGCACGCTGATCTATGGTTCCTATGCGCGCGGCTACAAGGCGGGCGGCTATAATCTCGAACGCTCGGACCTGACCCCCAATGTGTACGGGACGCCAACGGCGGCGTCGGTGACCAATCTGCGCTTCGACCCCGAAACGGTGAACGCCTATGAGCTGGGGGTGAAGTTCACCTCGCCCAACTTCACCCTCAACGCCGCCGCCTTCCGCTCGGAATTCAAGAACTTCCAGCTGAACACGTTCAACGGCACCGGCTATATCGTCCAGAATATCAGCGCGTGCGGCAGCGACCTGAACGGCGCGGATCGCGACGACTCCCCGACGACCGGTCGATGCACCGGCAAGGTGAAGGCGGGCGTGGTGACGCAAGGGATCGAGCTGGAAGCGGGCATGTATCCCGTGCCCGACGTCACCGTCCATATGGGCTATACCTATGCCCACACCAATTATGCCCGGAACCTGGTCGGCAGCGATGCGGGCGAGCCGCTCAGCAACGCGCTGTTCCTGCTGCCCGGCAGCATGATGTCGAATGCCCCGCGCCATGTCGTGACCTCCTCGGCCAGCTGGACGCCGTCGATCGCGGGCACGGGCATGACCGCGCTCTTCTATGTCGATGGCCGCCTGACCAGCGATTACAACACCGGCTCGGACCTGTTCGCCGAGAAGAAGCAGGACGGCTTCTTCCTGATGAACGCGCGCATCGGCCTGCACGGCAAGGACCAGCGCTGGGCACTGGAATTCTGGGGCCAGAACATCCTCAACACCAATTACCAGCAGGTCGCGTTCAACATGCCGTTCCAGGGTTCGGGTAGCCTGTCGCAGGTCCAGCGGTTCGGCGCACCGAATTATGCCACCGCCAACGCGCTGTTCGGTTCGTACCTGGCGGAACCGCGAACCTATGGCCTGACGCTGCGTACGCGGTGGTGAGGGCGATGCTGTGTGGTGATTGGCGCGCCCGGAGGGATTCGAACCCCCGACCGAGGAGGTAGAAGCTCCTTGCTCTATCCAACTGAGCTACGGACGCGCGGATGGCGGTGTCCCTAGCGTGGTTTGCCTGGGTTGGGAATGGCGATAAATGTCGGTCCGCTTGGTGAAAGGGATCGGCATGGACGTGGAACGGGTGGTGGCGAACCGGGACGTGGGACACGGGGCTTTCCGCTGGTTCGACTTCGTCATGGCGGCGTTCGTCACCATCCTGCTGTTGTCCAACGTCATCGGCGCGGGCAAGGTGGCGGTCATCACCCTGCCGTTCGTTGGCGAGTGGCCGTTCGGGGCGGGGATTCTGTTCTTTCCCCTCAGCTACGTCATCGGCGACGTGCTGACCGAGGTCTATGGCTATGCGCGCGCCAGGCGGGTGATCTGGGCGGGGACGGCGGCGGTGCTGTTCATGGCGTTCATGAGCTATGTCGTCGTGGCGCTGCCCCCGGCACCGAGCTGGACCAATCAGGCCGCTTATGAGGTGATCTTCGGCCAGGTGCCGCGCATCGTGCTGGCCAGCGTCTGCGCCTTCTGGGCGGGCGAGTTCGTCAACGCCTATGTGATGGCGCGGATGAAGCTGTGGACCGGCGGGCGGCACCTCTGGTCACGGACGATCGGCTCGACGCTTGTGGGGCAAGGGGTGGACAGTCTGATCTTCTATCCGCTGGCTTTTTGGGGCGCGGTTGGCTGGACGCCGTATCTGGTGGTCGTGGTGCTGTTCACGCAATGGGCGCTGAAGGTGGGCTGGGAAGTGCTGCTGACGCCGGTGACCTATCTGATCGTCGGCTGGCTGAAACGCGCCGAGGGGGTAGATGTGTTCGACGAGGGCACGGACTTCACGCCGTTTAGGGCGCGGGTTTGAGCGGGGTTTCGGTTCGCGCGAAGCCGCGATGACGCAAAGAGTTTTAAAGAGGATTTGGTCGCGCGGAAGCGCGGTGGGCGCAAAGAGGTCGTACGCAGCGTCGGCTGTATGCTTCTATACAAGCCATAGTAGGCGGGAGGGCGCCTCCAAACGCGAGATACCTTCGCGTCCTCCGTGCCTCCGCGTGAACCAGCCTTCTTCGCGCCGTCGCGGCTTCGCGTGAATCCAAATGAAAAGGGGAAGCGAGTTGCCTCGCTTCCCCTTTTCAAATGTCATCCCGTGGCCTTCGGCTTCGCTCAGGCTGAACGGAGGTAGGAATTATGCCCCCACCATCTCCAGCAGCCCCTCGAACAGGCGGCGGCCATGGTCGCCGCCGTGCGCGGCTTCGATGCGGCGTTCGGGATGGGGCATCATGCCCAGCACGTTGCGCTTCTCGTTCAGCACGCCCGCGATGTTGCGGGCCGAGCCGTTGACGTCCTCGGCATAGCGGAAGGCCACGCGACCTTCGCCTTCCAGGCGGTCGAGCGTATCGGTGTCGGCGAAGTAGTTGCCGTCATGATGCGCGACCGGGATACGGATCGTCTCGCCCTGTTCGTACAGGCGGGTGAAGGCGCTGTCGGTGTTCGCGACCTCCAGATTCACGTCGCGGCACACGAAGTTGAGCGAGCGGTTGCGCATCAGCGCGCCCGGCAGCAGGCCGGTTTCGGCCAGCACCTGGAAGCCGTTGCACACGCCGAAGACCGGCGTGCCCTTGTTCGCCGACTCCACCACCGCGCGCATGATCGGCGAACGGGCCGCGATCGCGCCGCAGCGGAGATAGTCGCCGTACGAGAAGCCGCCCGGCACGCCGATCAGCCCCAGCCCCTCGGGCAGTTCGCTGTCGCCGTGCCAGACCATGGCCGGCTTGACGCCCGTCACCGCCTCCAGCGCGACGGCGAGGTCGCGGTCGCAGTTCGAGCCCGGAAAGACGATCACGGCGGTCTTCATCAGGCGCGCTCCACCCGGTAATTCTCGATCACGGTGTTGGCGAGCAGCTGGCGGCACATCTCGTCGATCTGCGCGTCGGTGGTCGCGTCGGCGACTTCCAGCTCGATCAGCTTGCCCGCGCGCACGTCGTCGACGCCCGCAAAGCCCAGGCTTTCCAGCGCATGATGGATCGCCTTGCCCTGCGGGTCGAGCACGCCGGGCTTCAGGGTGACGAAAATCTTCAGCTTCATTACTTGCCCCGGCTCTTGCGGTGTTCTTCCAGATCGAGAACGGCGGTGTCGCCCCCCTCGGGCAGCAGGCCCAGACGGCGCGCCACTTCCTGATAGGCCTCGACCTCGCCGCCGAGATCCCGGCGGAAACGGTCCTTGTCCAGCTTCTCGTTGGTGGTCATGTCCCACAGGCGGCAGCCATCGGGGCTGATTTCGTCGGCCAGGATGATGCGACCGAAGTCGTTGTCCCAGATGCGGCCGAATTCCAGCTTGAAGTCGACCAGGCGGATGCCGATCGCGGCGAACATGCCCGACAGGAAGTCGTTCACGCGGATCGCCAGGTCGGCGATGTCGTGCATTTCTTCCTGGCTGGCCCAGCCGAAGCAGGCGATATGCTCGTCGGTGACCATCGGGTCGCCCAGCGCATCGTCCTTGTAATAATATTCGATGATCGTGCGGGGCAGCTTCACGCCCTCTTCGATGCCCAGACGCTTGGACAGCGAGCCCGCCGCGACGTTGCGCACCACGACCTCGATCGGCACGATCTCGACCTGGCGGATCAGCTGCTCGCGCATGTTCAGGCGGCGGATGAAGTGGGTCGGAACGCCGATATGGTCGAGCATGGTGAAGACATGCTCGGAGATACGGTTGTTCAGCACGCCCTTGCCGTTGATCGTGCCCTTCTTCTGGGCATTGAACGCGGTGGCGTCGTCCTTGAAATACTGGATCAGCGTGCCGGGCTCGGGGCCCTCGTACAGGATCTTGGCCTTGCCTTCGTAGATTTGGCGGCGGCGAGCCATGCGGCGGTCCCCTGAAATGAGTACAGCCCCGGCGCCCCCATGCTGAGGCCCGAGGCGGGATGGCGCGGCCTATAATGGATGGAACGCGGCGGCGCAATGGAGCGGGGCACCGTCCGGTCATCCCGTTTCGCCCCGCCTGGTCAAGGATGACGTCGTCGTAATCCGTGATCCATGATGAACAGTTTTTGGAAGAGAGATTAAAGAAATGTAAGGTGGAAAGTAACGGAAACCGATCGGATAGATCAGGGGTTTTGGCTATGCTTGCAAAGGAGGTAGTCATGAACAAGCTGATGATCGGTGTTGTTGGTGGAGCCCTGATGCTGACGGCCGGTGCTGCCGTCGCGCGGCCGGTGCATATGGCGCCGCGTGCTCAGATCTGGGAGCAGGCGCATGTGCCGCTCGCCAATGGCATGGAAGCCATCGCGGTGGTGAAGAACGGTAATGCCGAGCGCACCGTCGCCTGCCGCGATACCGCGGACGTGCTCGCCACCTTCCGTCCCGAAGTCGTCGCCTTCCAGCCGGTCCGTGGGCCGCATGGCAAGCTGAAGACCGACGAGGATGTCGCCGGGGTCGAAACCTTCACCCCCGTCGCCTTCCAGAACTGCACGGTGGCCGCAGGCGACCACTTCCAGCAGGATGTGACCCAGGCCCAGGCGAACCAGGCCTAAGGCCGCCTTTCCCTCTCCCCTGGACAGGGGAGAGGGGTAGCGAAGCTTGCCAGCGTGCTGGCTAGCGCAGCTGGGGTGAGGGGTCGAGCGAGCCTGAAGGCTCGCGCGCTCTTCGAGCGCCACCCCTCACCCAGCTCCGACTAGGCCTTTGCTTTCGCAAAGACCAAGTCTGCGCAACCCTCTCCCCTCTGCGAGGGGCGAGGGAATAAGGGGGGCGCCTCAGAAATCGGCGAGGAGTCCGACGAACAGCGTCCGTCCGTAATTCACCGTGCCATAGGTCGGATCGTCCAGTCGCGTGTCCGCGACGTTATAGACACCGCCCTTCAGGGTCAGGCCGCGCGTCAGCCGCTGCGTCGCCAGCAGGTCGGCGGTCGCATAGGGCGGGGCGGGCGAGCCGGTTACGGTCGCCTCATATTCCTTCCCGTAATAGTTGAACGCGGTCCATATCCGCGTGTCGGGCGTGGCATCCCAGTCCAGCCGGGCATTGCCCTTGAAGCGCGGGGTCAGAGCCAGCGGCGCGCCGATATTGGGACCGCTCTTCTGCTGCGAATCGAGATAGGTCAGGTTGCCGCGAATCGACAGCGTCGGGTCGATCCGCCAGCGCCCCGCAACCTCGACGCCCAGGATCGAGGCGCGGTTCAGATTGACCCGTTCCATGATCTGCAAGCCCTGCCACCGGCGCGTGGTGGTGATGGTCGACAGCGCATCGCGGAAGTCGTTGTAGAAAATGGTGGCGTTGGCGGCGATGCCCGCCCGGTTCGACCAGGTCAGCGTCGCCTCGTAATTCACGCTGCTTTCGGGGCGCAGCGCCGGATTGCCGAACTGGACGAAGCGGTTGCGCCGGATCACCGCATAGTCCGGGATGACGGCGCGCAGCTCGGGCGCCTTGAAGCCGCGTGCGACGCCGCCCTTCAGGGTCCAATGATCGTCCATATGCCACACGGCATAGGCGCGCGGATTCAGGTGGCGACCATAGAATTGATGGTCGTCCAGCCGGATGCCGCCGGTCAGGGTGAAGCCCGGCAGGACCCGCCATTCATTCTCGGCGAAGATCGCCTTCTGCACCACCGAATAGCGTTCATACTCGCGCGCGTTCGGCTGGCCGGCATTGGCCTGGTTCCAGTCGCGCAGCCCCGTTTTCAGCCACTGTGCGCCGATGGTCGTGGTGGTGCGGGCGAAGGGCATCACCAGCTTGCCGTCGAGTACGCGGTTGCGCACCTCGGGGCGACGCCCGAATACATCGGTTTGGTTCGGAGTTGCCAGCCCCTCGCGGCTGGTCTTCTCATCCAGATAGGACAGCAGCGACGACAGCCTGCCCCAGCGGCCATTGTGCATCAGCGACCAGTAATCGCGGTCATTGTCCTGCTGGCGCGTCGCCCAGTTGGGGCTGACACCCTCGCCATTGCGAAGCCGCGACAGGCCGCCTTCCAGGATCACCTCATGCCCGGTGGCGGGGGTCAGGACCAGGCGGCCGGTGGCGCTGCGCTGGCGCGCGCGAGTAAAGCCGTTGGTGACGATCACATTGTCGTCCGCGCCGCGCGCCAGATAGCTGCCCCAGGCCTGTACGCCCAGCAGGCCAGGCACGACCGGGCCGCTGACAAAGGCTTGCGCGTTCCCGGCATTGCCCTGGTCGCCCGAGGGGCGGATCGAGAGGTCGTAGGACAGGCTGCCGCTCCATTGTGGGGTCGGGCGGCGGGTGATGATGTTGATGACGCCGCCGATCGCGTCCGAGCCATAGAGCGACGACATGGGCCCGCGCACCACCTCGACCCGCTCGATCGCGGCGGCGGGCGGGGTGAAGCTCTGCTCGTAACCACGATTGCCGTTGACGCGGGACTCGCGGCCGCTCTGGCGGCGGCCATCGACCATCACCAGCGTATAGTCGCCGGGCATGCCGCGAATCTGGATGTCGGTTTCGTTGGCACTGCCGTTCACCGTCACGCCCTCGACGTCGCGCACCGCGTCGGCCAGGCTCTGAATCGAGCGGCGGCGCAGGTCGTTGCCGTCGATGATGGTGATCGACGCCGGGGCGTCCTCCTGCCTCTGGCTATAGCCGGTCGCGGTGACGACGATGTCGCTGTCGCCGGTCTTTTCCCCGCCGGTCGGCGCGGTGCTCTGCGCCGCCACGGGCGCGGCAAAAATCAGGGTTGAGAAGGACGTGCACAGCGACAAGGCACCAATGTGCCATCGCCGCGACCGCGAGGTCGAGACGTTGATGAGCATGATTCCCCCATGGAAACGACCTGCTGACGAGGTCCGGGGAAGAAATAAAGATATTGCGAATCGATTTCAACAATGTGTTGTAAGTAGAAATATTACGTTACAAAGCAGTGGGGAATAACAACCGGAAAACAAGCGACTGGCCCGCAGGGGCCTTTGGGCGGTGCCATTCGTTCGGCCGCAATCGGATCGGCTCAGGTGCTGATCGCAAGAATGTTCCCGATTTGATCCTCCCGATTGCTCCTTGGGTCATGGCTTGCTAGAAGCTGGGCTTCCATGGCGATCGATCTCCGCGACAATCCTCCCGTCGGCATTCTGGACGCACCCTTCGACAGCGCGCTGTCGGAGCGGTATCTGGTCTATGCGCTGTCGACGATCACCGCGCGCTCGTTGCCCGATGTGCGCGACGGCCTTAAGCCCGTTCACCGGCGTCTTCTCTGGGCGATGCGGCTGCTGAAGCTCGATCCGGCCTCGGGGTACAAGAAGTGCGCGCGCGTCGTCGGCGACGTCATCGGTAAATACCATCCGCATGGCGACCAGTCGGTCTATGACGCGATGGTCCGCCTGGCTCAGGATTTCGCGCTGCGTTACCCGTTGGTCGACGGGCAGGGCAATTTCGGCAATATCGACGGCGATAACGCTGCTGCGTACCGTTACACCGAGGCCCGGCTGACCCAGGTCGCGATCGACCTGATGGACGGGCTGGACGAGGACGCCGTCGCCTACCGCCCGACCTATAATGGCGAGGAGCAGGAACCCGAACTTTTCCCCGGCCTGTTCCCCAACCTGCTGGCGAACGGCGCCAGTGGCATCGCGGTCGGCATGGCGACCAGCATCCCGCCACACAATGCCGCCGAATTGCTGGAGGCTGCGATCCTGCTGGTCGATCAGCCCGACGCGGACGACGATGCGATCCTGGCGCTGGTCAAGGGACCGGACTTCCCGACCGGCGGCATGGTTGTCGATGCGCCCGCCATCTTGCGCGAAAGCTATACGACCGGTCGGGGTGGCTTTCGCGTCCGCGCGCGCTGGGAGATCGAGCGCGAGAAGGGCGGCGGCTGGCAGATCGTTATCAGCGAAATCCCCTATGGCGTCGCCAAGGGCAAGCTGATCGAACAGATCGCCACGCTGATCAACGACAAGAAGCTGCCGATCCTGGCCGATGTGCGCGACGAATCGGATGCGCAGGTGCGGATCGTTCTCGAACCGCGCGCGCGTACCGTCGATCCTCAGGTGCTGATGGACGGGTTGTTCCGCTTCTCCGACCTGGAGACGCGGGTCAGCCTGAACCTCAACGTGCTGGACAAGGACCGCACCCCGCGCGTTATGAGCTTGCGCGAGGCGCTGGCCGCCTGGGTCGAGCATCAGTTCGTCGTGCTGCGGCGTCGCTCCGAACACCGCTTAAGCAAGATCGCCGACCGGATCGAACTGCTCGACGGCTATCTGGTCGCCTATCTCAACCTCGACCGGGTGATCGAGATCATCCGTACGGAGGACGAGCCCAAGGCGGTGATGATCGAGGAATTCCGCCTGACCGACCGACAGGCCGAGGCAATCCTGAACATGCGGCTGCGTTCGCTTCGGCGGCTCGAGGAATTCGAGATTCGCGGCGAGCGCGACAAGCTGGACAAGGAGCGCGAGCAGCTGACGCTGCTGCTCGGCTCCGAACAGCGTCAGCGGACGCGGATGAAGAAGGATCTGGGCAAGATCCGCGACCGCTATGGCCCCGAGACTGCGCTGGGCGCGCGCCGCACGCTGATCGAGGAAGCCGCGCCGACCCGCGATATTCCGCTGGAGGCGATGATCGAGCGCGAGCCGATCACCGTCATCCTGTCGCAGCGCGGCTGGATCCGCGCGATGAAGGGGCATGTCGACCTCGCCTCGGCCGACACCGCCAAGTTCAAGGAAGGCGACGGTCCGGCCTTCGCCTTTCATGCGCAGACCACCGACAAACTGCTGCTGGCGGCGGCGAACGGGCGGTTCTTCACGCTGGCGGCGGACAAGCTACCCGGCGGGCGGGGCTTCGGCGAGCCGGTGCGCGCGATGATCGACCTCGACGGATCGATCGGCATCGCCGGTTTCCTTCCTGCGAGCCGCGCGGCTAAGCTGCTGGTCGCGGCGTCGGACGGACGCGGCTTCATCGTGCCGGTCGCCGACACCATCGCCGAGACGCGCAAGGGCAAGACCGTGCTGACCCCGCGTGCCGGGTCCATGCTGAAGGTCGTGCGGCCGGTGGGGGCGGAGCATGATTATGTCGCGGCGATTGGCGACAACCGGAAGCTGCTGGTCTTCCCGCTGACGGAGTTCGTAGAGCTGTCGCGCGGCACCGGCGTCCAGCTCCAGCGCTATCGCGACGGCGGACTTTCGGATGCGACGACCTTCGTCTTCAAGGATGGGCTGAGCTGGCCGATGGGCGGCGATACCGGGCGGGTCCGTACCGAGTCCGATCTGTCGGCGTGGCGCACCGCGCGGGGCGCAGCGGGGCGGATGCCGCCGACCGGCTTCCCGCGCGACAACCGCTTCGATTAGGCGTCGTGGACTATTTCCGGCGAGGGTGAGGGCGATCGGCAAAGCCGTTCCGCTTGCAGGAAACCGTGGAATCGCACCGGTCTGACGATGAATCCCCGCTGGCCTCGCAATGCTTCGTTAACTAGATTTTTCGTTGAGTTTTAGAGGCTCTTAACATTCGCGGGCTACGCGGGTGACTGATGGCAACGATGGCTCATCCGACGCAACGCTCTTCGGACCGGAATTTCGGGTCGCTGACGTCGTGCGCGATCAGGATCATGGCTATTCCGGCGGCGGAAATCCTCATCGAGCACGGCGCACCAGTGGTGGTCGCCACCAACGACGCCTATCGCCGCGCCGCCCTCAACGACTCGCGGACCCAGGCGGGTTTGCTAGACGAAGTCGCCACCCGGATCGACGCGTTTCTGGCATCGGATCAGGCGTCGATCGAGTTTCCGCTGGCGGTCGGCGATGTCATCGACTGCCGCTATTTCCAGGCAACGTTGACCCGAGCGGCCGAGGGGCATGGCGATGGTTGCGTCCTGATGCTGGTCGACCATACCGCGCAGCACCACACCGAACGCAGCCTGCGTCGCGAGATGACGACCGACAGCCTGACCGGGCTGCCCAATCGCCAGGGTTTCGGCGACCTGATCGAGTCGATGATGGCCAATGGCCAGCGCCACGCGGTGCTGGTGATCGACCTCAATCGATTCGGTCGGTTGAACGCCTGTATGGGGTCACTGGTCGGCGACGAGTTGCTCATTACCGTGGCGCGTCGCCTGAAGGGCGCCTTGCGCTCGCGCGACTCGATCGGACGGATCGGCGGCAACGAATTTGGCATATTGATGATGATCGACGGCAGCGAGGAGGAGGCCCATATCCTTGCCGACCGGATCGATCGGGCCTTGCGCGCGCCGTTCCGGCTGACCGACTATGAGGTCAATGTCGAGGCATCGGTCGGCATCGCCTTCAACGAAGGGCCGGATGGCGATGCCGAGGAGCTGATCCGTCACGCCCAGTTCGCGGTCAAGCACGCCAAGGCGGCGGGGCGGACCGAAGTCTATCACCCCCAGGCCTTCACCATCGCCCGCGCGCAATTCGCGATGGAAACCGCGCTGCGCCGCGCGATCGAGCAGGAAGATCTGCATCTTGCCTATCAACCGATCTGCGACCTGGGTTCGGGCCGAACCATCGCGTTCGAGGCGTTGGCCCGGTGGCGCGATGCCGAGGGGCGCGACCATTCCCCGGTCGATTTCATTCCTGTCGCCGAGGAATCGGGGCTGATCGTGCCGCTGGGCCGCTGGGCCGCGAACAAGGCGCTGCTCGAGCTGGCGGAGTGGGACCGGCGGGCGGGTGGCAATTGCGGCGTGCGCATGTCGGTCAACGTCTCGGCCATCCAGTTGCAGCGCGACGACATACCCGCGCTGATCGAGTCGGCGCTGGCGCGGGCTGGCGTGGCAGGCGAGCGGCTGATCCTGGAACTCACCGAAAGCGCGATCGTCGGCGACCCCGACCGGGTCAGCGCGATCATGAACGCGCTCAAGAAGCTCGGCCCGACCATCGCGATGGACGATTTCGGTACCGGCTATTCCAGCCTCGCCTATCTTCAGAAGCTGCCGATCGACATATTGAAAATCGACCGCAGCTTCGTCTCGGGGATGCTGGCCGACCGCGACAAGATCGCGATCGTCCGCGCCATTCTGGGGCTGGCGCAGGCGTTGGGCATGAAGACCACCGCCGAGGGGATCGAGGCGGTCGAGCTGGGCCAGACGCTGGCCGCTTTGGGGTGCAGCCATGGCCAGGGCTATTATTACGCCCGCCCGCTCGATCCCGAAGCCGCTTGGGCGCTCATCGCCGATCAGGTCTGAGCGACCGCCTCGTCGGCTATATGCCCGACCCGCTCGGCGTCGGGAAAATCTTCCGCAATCCACTGAGTCTCGATCCGACGGAGCAGCCGCGCCACCTCCGGTCCCTTGCCGATCCCGCGTTCGACCAGCGCACCGCCGGTCAGCGGCAGGGCAGGCGGCGTCCAGTCGCGAATCGCCTCGACCGACTCGCCTGCCAGCAACAGACGGTCGACCGCACCCGGCACGCCCACGCGATAGGCAAGCGCGCGTGGCCCTTCGTCACCCGGCCCGGCCGTCGCGGCGATCAGGCGCTTGCGGTCCGTATTGGACAGTTTCAACCGCGCGCCGACAGGCTCTGCCGCTTGCCGAGGCAGAAGCGCGGCAAGTCGCCGGATCGCGTCGGGGGCAATTCCGGCCGTCTCTTCGCGCTCGGCGAGACGGGCCAGCCGCTCCACGCCGTCCGTCTCGATTTCGGGAATGACCGCGCGGAAGATGCCATGCTCGACCATCAGCGCCACGACCGGTACCGCACGGGCGGCGACCAGCAGTTTCAGCAACTCCGCCGCGATCCGCTCGCGGGACAGGGCCATCAGGTCGTTGGCGCGCACGGCACAGGCGGCGAGTCCGGCCTCGTCGACGGCATGGCCGAAGCGCGCATGGAAGCGGAAGAAGCGCAGGATGCGCAAATGATCCTCCGCGATCCGCTGCAACGGGTCGCCGATGAAGCGCACGCGCCCGGCTTTCAAGTCGTCCAGCCCGCCGAAATAGTCGAACAATCCGCCGGTTGCGGGATCGGCATAGAGCGCGTTCATCGTGAAGTCGCGCCGCGCGGCATCCTCGCGCCAGTCATCGGTGAAGGCGACCACGGCATGGCGGCCGTCGGTCGATACGTCGCGGCGTAGCGTCGTGACCTCGACCGGGCCGTCGGGCAGGACGGCGGTGATCGTGCCATGCGCGATGCCGGTCGGCACCGGCTTGAACCCGCTGTCGCGCACCCGGTCGATGACGGTTTCGGGCGAGAGCGGCGTCGCCAGATCGATATCCGCCACCGCCAAGCCCAGCAGCATGTCGCGCACCGCCCCGCCGACGAAGCGCGCCTCCAGTCGCTCGGCCAACGCGATCAGCTCGGGGCGATCGGCCCAGGGTGCGGTTCCGGTCGTCATGCCGCCCATTGCAGCCGCCGCGACAGGTTTACGATCATCGCCGCAGTCGCGCCCCAGATGCGCCGGTCGTTCCATAATATCTCGTAGAAATGGCGGGTCCGCCCGCGCCACGGCGCGCTGACCCGGTGGTGATGGGCAGGATTCAGAAGGAAGGACAACGGCACCTCGAACAGGTCCGCCACTTCCGCCTCGGCGGGGGTGAGCGTCAGGTCGGGCGGGATGACGCCGACGATCGGCGTCACCTCGAACCCGGTGACGGTGCGATAGCGGTCGGCCAGCCCGACGACCGTGACCGTGGCGGGGGGCAGCCCGATCTCTTCCTCCGCCTCGCGCAGCGCGGTCGCGACCAGATCGGCGTCGCCGGGGTCGGCGCGGCCGCCCGGAAAAGCGATCTGCCCGGCATGGTTGCGCAGCGTCTCCGTCCGCTGGGTCAGCAGCACGCCGGGGTCGGCCCGGTCGGTCACGGGCACCAGCACGGCGGCGGCGGTCGGAATGGCCGTGATCTCGTGCGGCTCGACGCCGTCGCCGGTCAGCAGGTCGGTCGCCGGTATCCGCGCCATCGCCGCCGCCAGCCTTTCGGCCAGCGTCATGCGGCGGAGGGGGACGTCAGGGGAAAGAAGATGCCGTCACTCCACACGCCGGGCGCCTCGCCCTCGCCCTCCAGCGCGCGTTCGGCCAGCTCGTAATAGACCGGCCGGGCGATCAGCGCTTCCAGCCCGTCCCGGACGTGCAGATAGGGCCGGGGGCCGTCCTCGCCCTCGACGAAGCGCAGGCCATGGTCCGGCCCCGCCGCGACCAGATCGCCGGTGTTGAGCTGGAACACCAGACGGCCGCTCGCCCCTTCCCCCTCAGCCTTCAGCGCGGTGGCGACGAAGGGCGCATCCTCGACCGCGATGTCGAGCTTTTCGACCGGCGTGACCAGCACATGGCGGCCATCCGGCTCGCGCCGCAAGATGGTGGAGAACAGCCGAACCATGGCGGGCCGGGTAATCGGGCTACCCTGATGGTACCAAGTGCCGTCGCGCGCGATCCGCATCTCGCTGTCACCGCAATGGCTGGGGTGCCATTGCGAGACGGGGGGCAGCTTCTGCGCCTCCATCGCCTGGACGATTTCGGCCAGGCTCAGCGCGGACAGATCGGGGGGCGGTGCCATCGGCATGATGCGAACGAGGTAGGGATGCGGGGCGGGCAGGTAAAGACCCGCATGCTTCAGCCCCGGCCCGTATCGGGGCCGAGCATCCCGGCGAGCGCGGGCACGTCCGGTCCGCGCGCGAGCAGTCGGCGCCGCTCGACCGGGCCGGGCAATCGCCACTCGCCGGTCCGCTCGGCGGAGAAAGCGAAGAAGCGGCCATAATATTCCGGGTCGCCGATCAGCATCATCGCCCGGTCCAGTCCTAACGCGGCGGCGGCGTCCAGCATGTGGCGGAGCAGTTCGCGCCCGATGCCGCCCTGCTGATGCTCCGGCTCGACCGCGACCGGGCCGACCATGACCATCGGATGCGCCTGGCCGTCATCGTCGGTCAGCGCGACGGGCCAGCACTGGATCGACCCGATCAGCCGCTCCTCCTCGACCGCCGCAAAGCACAGCGACGCGATCGGCCGTACGCTGCCGCGCACCTTATAGGCGGTGCGCGCCTGGCGTCCGGGCGGAAAGGCGCGGTCCAGCAGCGCCTCGACCGCATCGGGTGCGACCGCGTCGAGCGGGACAAGAGCGGTCATCACGGGCGGCATGGTCAAGGGGGAGGCGAAGTCCGGTGGCGGGGAAGGGGACGCGCGCCCTTAGCGCGACGGCGGGGGGATGCAAGCTTTCCTTCGCCGCGCGCTCTGCTACAGGCGCAGGGATGGAAGACCGTCTCCAGCTCGAAGTCCACGACCTCGAAGTCCAGGTGCTGACCGGCATCTATTCCGAGGAAACGCACCTGCCGCAGCCGCTGCGCATCTCGCTGACCGTCGATCTCGACTGTCCGGCGCGCTATACGCCCGACAGCCCGCTGACCGAGTCCAAAAATTATCTCGACCTGAAACATGCCGCGACCCAGCTGCCCGAAGGCGTGCATTTCACGCTGATCGAGGGGGTTGCCGACCATATCTGCGACACGCTGTTCCTTCAGGATGCGCGCGTGCGACGGGTGCAGGTGAAGATCGTGAAGCTGGCCATCGCCGAAGAGGGCGAGGCGATCGGCATCACGCTGGTCCGCCATCGGCGCTGAACGGGATGACGGCGCGGCGAGTCGATCTGGCCCCCGACGCCGATATCGCGGCCGTGGTGGCGGGGTATCCGGACGAGGATCTGGTGCTCGTGATCCGGCCCGGCCGCGATGCCGTGGCGCAGGCGATGGTCGAGGCGGCGATCGCTCCGCTCGCCATTGCGGCGGCTCCGGGCGCGCGGATCAATGCGGTGATCCCGGCCGAGGGCGCGATGGAAGAAGCGGTCGCGGCGGCGGTCGCCTATCTCGCCGCCGCGCACGCCGTCACGGGTCAGTCGTTGGCCGTCGGCATCTGACGCTCGCGCCCGCAGGGGCCGAGCTTTTGCAGCACGAAGCGATAATCCTCGCGCGCGGCCTCAGCATTTTCCGGTCCCAGCGACGCGGTGCTGCGATCGGGCAGCGACTCCGGCAGCGCGCAGGCCAGGCGGTACCAGAGCAACGTGTCGCGCGCCGGGGGGGCGGCGGACTCGTCGACGATCTCGCTCAGCGCCACGGCATAACGCCGCTCCTCGCCCGGTCGACGCAACACCGATAGCGATACGGGGCGGTTGTTGGCCGTGGTCAGGAAAATCTGCGTCTCGCCTTCGCCGGGCAGGCTGCCGGGCACGTAGAAGGCGTTGCCGACCCCGGTGATGACCGGCGGCGCATCCGGTGATAGCGCATCGCGCGCGATGGTCCGGCTGCGCTGTTCGGTATCAGGCGTCCAGGGCAGCTGCGCGTCGGGCGCGACCAGCTGGAGCTGATCGGCGGCGTTCGGCACTCGGCGGGCATAGATCAGCACCCGCATCTTCTTGAGCTTCGGGGCGCGGCCCCGCGCATCGGTCGCGGTATCGAACAGATAGCCGACCCGCGCGGGCAGGCCGCCCGCGCCGCGGATCAGTGCGCCGACATCGGCTTCGATATAAAAGCGCTGATGGCCGGGGGCGACTCCGGCGGCCTCGGCGCCCTTGATCGCGGTGGCCGAGCGGATGGTCACATCGGCGATCACCGGTGCCGACAGCACCATATCGGCGAGGTCGGCATAGCCTGGTCCTGTTTGCGCTACCATCGAATCACCCGGCCGGGCCGATGGCGCGGTCGCCATCTGGGCGGGCAGGGGGGCGGCGAACAGGGGAATCGTCAGCGTCAAAGCGCCAGCGCGAATGGCGTGGGACAGGGGATTCATAGCTTCGCGCTACTCCTTTGCACATTAACGGTACAGAAATAATTTCGTCATGCGCAGGTTGTACGTTTATTACGTCCGACAAACTGATTGCACCGCGCCAGCCGTCACGATAGGGTCCAAGGCTCTGCCGCATGCCGAAAGAGCATGGCAGGAGTTTCCCACGTCCCCACGCTACGGCGAGGCGAAACTGGCAGACTGAGGAGTTTCGTTGCTGAATGGCCTATACTGACCAGAAGATGTCCGGGGGCAAGGTGGTCGCGATCGTTATCGTCGTGCTCATCCATGCTGCCCTGGGCTATGCCTTCGTCACGGGGCTGGCTTACCAGTACGTGAAGAAGGCGACCGAGAAGCTCAACACGTTCGACGTGCAAGAGCCGCCGCCCCCACCCCCGCCGGAAGAACCGCCGCCCCCGCCGCCGCCGGAACAGCCCAATGTTCCGCCGCCGCCGACGACGGTCGTGACGCCGCCGCCGATCGTCAACGTGCCGACCCAGGCGCCGACGATCTCGACGACGAGCGTCATTCCGCTTAGCCAGCCGACCGCACCGCCGGCCCCGCCTGCGCCGCCGTCGCCACCTGCCCCGCCGGCTCCGCCTGCGGTCTCGAAGGCGGCCGGCCTGAAGGGCAATCCGGGCCAGTTCTTCGGTCCGGACGCTTATCCGCCCTCGGCCCAGCGCGAAGGCGCGGAAGGTCGCGTGGTTGCCAAGCTGACGGTCGGTACCGACGGACGCGTGACCGATTGCGTCGTCACGACGAGCAGCAACAATCGTGCGCTCGACGATACGACGTGCCGGATCGCGAAGGCGCGCGTGCGCTTCTCGCCCGCGCTTGACCAGGGCGGGAACCCGATCGTGTCGTCCTACACGCTCCCGGTACGCTGGCAGCTGCCGCAGGAATAACGGCTTTTTAGGCCGAACTTAAAAATTCAACGCTTTAGTCAGAGGACCTACCAACCATGCTCACCACCATCCTCGCCGCGGGCGGCGCCGCGGCCGGTGCCGAAAACCCCTACGGTCTCGGCCAGGCTCTCAAGGAAGGCGGCCTCATCTCGCAGTCGGTGTTCACCATCCTCTGCTTGATGTCGATCGTGTCGTTCTACATCCTGTTCTCGAAGCTGTTCGAGCAGCAGAAGATCATCAACCAGTCCAAGCGCGTCCGTCAGGGCTTCTGGTCGTCGAACTCGCTGCGCGAGGGCTCGGCCAAGCTCGAGAAGAACTCGGCCTACAAGCAGATCGTCGACGACGGTCTGGCCGCGCAGGACCAGCACTCGAAGCTGACCGATCCGGTCGAAGCGCATGACTGGCTGCACGGCTCGCTGGCGCGTTCGGAAGCCGCGATCAACTCGAAGCTGGGCGGCGGTCTCGCCTTCCTGGCGACCGTCGGTGCGACCGCGCCGTTTATCGGTCTGTTCGGTACGGTTATCGGCATCTATCGCGCGCTCATCAAGATCGGCTCGTCGGGCCAGGCCTCGATCGACGCCGTCGCCGGTCCGGTCGGTGAAGCGCTCATCATGACCGCTCTGGGTCTCGTCGTCGCCGTTCCGGCGGTGCTCGCCTTCAACTGGCTGCAGCGTCGTAACAAGGGCATCGCGGAAGACCTGTCGTCGTTCTCGAACGACGTGCTGGGCTTCCTGGCCTCGAACGGTGCGGTTCGTCCGGCGGTTGCCGGTGCGGCGAAGCCCGCTGCCGTCAAGGCTCCGGCCGGCACCACCACGGCCGGTCAGGCCGGTGGCGTTCAGACCCGCGCCTGAGCTTAAGGGGGCGGGGCGGCCGTCTCCGGACGGTCGCCCCGCCACCCCCCGCCGCCCATTTCGGGGCGGCGCAAGAATGCATGGATAGGATAGCTCTCTCATGGCGATGAGCGTTGGCGGTGACTCCGCCGAGAAACCGATGTCGGAGATCAACACGACGCCCCTCGTGGACGTCATGCTGGTGCTCCTCATCATCTTCCTGATCGCGGTTCCGGTCGTGATTCAGACCGTTCCGCTGAAGCTGCCGAACGTCCGCTTCGATCCGACCACGACGAAGCCGGAAAACGTGTCGCTCTCGGTGACCAGCGAGAATGGCCAGTGCAAGGTGTACTGGAACCTGACGCCGGTCAGCTCGGACGAACTGCGCACCCGCGCGGTCGAAAAGCTGAAGGCCGAAGTCGAGCGGCTCGGGCCGAACATCACGCCCGACTCGCTGCCCGAAGCGCATATCCGTGGCGACGTGAATACGCCGTACCGGTGCATCGGCGGCACCATCTACACGATGCAGCAGGCCGGTTTCGCGCGGGTCGGCTTCATCTCCGAGCCGCCCCCCGGCGGCAACCCCCGCGCCTGATCGGCCGGGCGGACACAATAGGAGTTAGCACGCCATGGCAATGAGCGCCGGATCCGATGATGGCGAGCCGATGATGGACATGAACACGACGCCGTTGATCGACGTCATGCTCGTGCTCCTCATCATGTTCATCATCACCATCCCGATCCAGACTCACGCGGTGAAGGTCGACCTGCCGGTCAACTCGAAGACCAACACGCCGGTCGTGAATACCGAGAAGAACAAGATCGGTATCGACGCTGCAGGCACGGTCACCTGGAACGGTGCCCCGGTCGACGAGGTGACGCTGCGCCAGTTCCTGGACCAGACAGCCGCGATGAACCCGGAACCCGAACTGCACTTCCAGCCAGCCCCCGACGCGAAGTACGCCAAGGTCGACGAGACCCTGGCCGTCATCAAGCGTTCGGCGGTGACGAAGCTCGGCTTCATCGGCAACGAGCAGTATCGCAACGACTTCTGATCCCTTTCGATCAGGTCGATGATGAAATGGGGCGGTCTCTTCGGAGGCCGCCCTTTTCGTTTTGGGAGGGGGGTATCCCTTGGCCTTCGACTTCGCTCAAGGTGAACGGGGTCAAGGGTTGGCGGATAAGTGGTGGGGGGCAAGGGCTGGATCCGCCATCCGTTCAGTCTGAGCAAAGTCGAAGACCACGCTAAACGCTCGCCCTAAGTAAGCTGAGAGAGCGGGAAGAGGCGACCCTCTCCTACTCGGGACGCGCACATCACTGCCGAACCATGCGAAGCAAATGCCCGGTGCCGCCAATCCTGGGATCAGCCTGTGAGGGCGACGAGCACCCGTAAATTATCAAGCGGCGTCCGGCTCATAACCCACCGCTAGTCATGGGCCGCAAAGGGCCAAACGCCGTCCAAAACTCCGCACCTTTCCCCGCTTGCACACGTTTCACAAAAGTGACACTCTTAAGTCACAAAAATGAAACATAGGAGATGGGCTATGCGTGGAGTGGTATCGGTGTTGCTTGTGGCGGCGGCGGGCGTGGCAGCCCCGGCCATGGCCCAGGATTCTTGGCCGCAGCGCACGGGGTTTCAGGAAATCGCGGCGGGCAATTTTCTTGCCGCCGAGCGGACCTTGCTCGAGGAACGTCGCACCGATCCGAACAGCCCGGAACTGATGCTGAACCTCGCTGCCGTCTATTCCAAGACCGGCCGCACCGCCGATGCGCGCGCGCTGTATGATGCGGTGCTGAAGGAAAAGGCGATTGCGATGGACATGCCGTCGGGTGCGATCCTGTCGTCGCATACCGTCGCCCGTACCGGCTTGCGCCACCTGCCGCAGACGATCGCCGCGCGATAAATCCATTCGGGCAAGTCCGGGCGCCGATGCGTCTGGACATGCCCGGTCCGCCGGGCAGCCAGGCGAGACCGAACAGCACTCACTCCATTCCTCCCCTGGAAGGGGAGGTGGCAGGCCGAAGGCCTGACGGAGGGGTGTCCTGCTGGAAGAGGTTGGTTAACGACCGCAACCCGAGAACCCTGCTCCGTCATCCGCGCAGGGGAGGAACGAGGGGCGGTTCGCTCTGAATACCGACAACCATATCCTCTTTAGCCGCGATGGCGCCAACGCTGGGCCGCTTGCAGGCGGCTAACCCCCTTACAACCGAGGCAGCGTCACCCCGCGCTGACCCATATATTTGCCCGCCCGGTCGGCATAGCTGGTCTCGCAGGGCTCGTTGCCCTTCAGGAACAGGAACTGGCAGGCGCCCTCATTGGCGTAGATCTTGGCGGGCAGCGGGGTGGTGTTGGAAAATTCCAGCGTCACATGCCCCTCCCAGCCCGGCTCCAGCGGCGTGACGTTCACGATGATCCCGCACCGCGCATAGGTCGACTTGCCCAGGCAGATGACCAGCACGTCGCGCGGCACCCGGAAATATTCAACCGTCCGGGCCAGCGCGAAGCTGTTGGGCGGGATGATGCAGACATCGGTCTTGCGGTCGACAAAACTGTTCGACGCGAAGTCCTTGGGGTCGACCACCGCACTGTCGACATTGGTGAAGATCTTGAATTCGTTCGCCACCCGCGCATCATAGCCATAGGACGACAGGCCATAGCTGATGCAGCCGTCGCGGCGCTGGCTCTCGACGAACGGTTCGATCATGCCTTGGGTCTGCGCGGCTTCGCGAATCCAACGGTCGGACAGGATCGACATCTTCATTCCCCTTGATACGCGCCGCTCATCGCCGGATCGCGCGGGCAGGGCAAGCGCCAACCGCAAAAAGGGGCTTGCGGTTGACGCAGCGTCAAGCGGTACGGTCACGCTCATGACTACCATGCTCGACATTACTGAGATCGCCCGCATGACGGGGCTGAGCAGCAGGTCGCTACGCTTCTATGAGGCACGCGGCCTGATCCGGCCGCTGCGCAGCGAGGGCGGGCGGCGCATCTTCGGCGCGGGCGAGCTGGAGCGGCTGCACGCCATCGTCGCCCTCAAGCGCGCGGGCTTCACGCTGGCGGCGATCGGGCGGATGCTCGACCGGCCGGATGCCCGGCTGGCGCCGATGATCGCCGCGCAGCTGGCGGTGGTCGAGGCGCACCGTGCCGTGCTCGCGGAAACGGCAACGCTGCTCCAGTCCATTCAGTCCCGCATCGATGCCGGCGAGCGCATCGACGTCGCGACGCTGTGCTCGCTGATACGAAAAGGGAATGCCATGACGACGACGCAGTGGAAATCGGTGGTCGACCGCCACTTTACCCCGGACGAACAGGCGCATTGGGCGGGGCGGATGGAGGCGCTCGGACCCGATTTCGATCAGAATGCCTATCAGGCGCGCTGGGCCGATCTGGGCCAGCGAATCGCGGCGACGCTGCCGATGGACCCGAATTCGGAAGCCGCGCGGGGGTTCGTGCGCGAGTGGTTCGCCTTGCTGGCGCCGTTCCGTGCGGTGGCGTCGCCGGAAATGTGGGCGGGCGCGACGCGGTTGCACGAGAATCGGGCGGAGTGGGATGGGCAGGCCGATCCCGGCTTCTCCGCCGATGTGTGGCAATTCATGCAGGCCGCCGGTGCGGCGATGCGGGCGCGGGGCGAAGAGCCGGAGGCCTGAAGGCGGTTGTTCACGCGAAGCCGCGACGCCGCGAAGAAGAAGGATGTTCGCGCGGAGGCGCGGAGGACGCAGAGAGAACGTGCAAGGTCGTTGGCGATGGCCAGTACGGACGGCTCTAAACTTCTTATCTGCGCTCTCTGCGCCTCTGCGCGAACAAAATATCCGCGCCTCCGGGCGAATTCAGCCGATCCCCAGATCCGCCGGGCCGAACGCGTCGGGGAGCAGTTCCGACAAACGATAGGTCCGCACCGCATCGCCCTCTGCCGCGCCGCAATGGACGGGCAGGTCGCGGCCGCCCATCTGTGCGGCTTCGTTGATGACCTGGCGACAGCGGCCGCAGGGGCTGACCGGCGTGGCGCCGGTGGGCACGCCGTCCGCGTCCATCGCACCGCCGATCACGCCGATCGCCACGATCTCGCGCAGCCGCCCCGCCGCCGACGCTGTCGCGATCGCGACCGTCTCGGCGCAGAGCGACAGGCCGTAGCTCGCATTCTCGAAATTCGCGCCGGTGATGACCGAGCCGTCCGCCATCAGGAGCGCGGCGCCGACCGCGAAGCGGCTGTACGGCGCATGGGCGTTGCGCGCGGCGTCGCGGGCGGCGGCGATCAAGGCGTGCGGATCGGTGGCATTCATGGCGTGACGACGTCCCAATTTACGGGGCCTTCCACCCCCTCGACCCGGCGGAAATCGCTGGCACGCCACATGCGCCACGGGCGCGCGGCATAATCGGGCTTTAACAGATTGCCGATCGCCCAGACCGGACGGTCGATCGCGGCGGTAATGGTATATTCGCGGTCGAAGGCCTTGGACACGCGCAGCATCACCGGCTTACGGGTATGCGTCTCGACCATCGACACGAAGCGGGTCACATCGGCGACGAGTTGCGCGCGTTCGGGCCGGGCGGTGCAGTCGTCGTGAAAGGACAGGTCGATGGCGGTAGGCAGGGCATCGCCGACGCGCGGCACGAAGATGTTGAAGGCATCCGCCTGCGCTGCGGCGGGCTGGCACAGCGAATAGATATGGACCGCGCCGCGCCGCATCCCCGCCTCGGGCAGGGCGTCCCAATTGCCCTCGAACGACGGGTCGCGCCGGTCGGTGCCCGAAGTGGCGACCAGATAGGCGAAGTCGGCACCGTTCGCGCGCAGCGTGCGCCATTCGACGGCGGGCGGGTTCTCGGGCAGGTCGATGCCCTGCAACGCGTAATGTTCGGTCGCGGGTTGCCAATGCGTCACCCAGTGCCGCCCGCCCGCGCTGATCGCGCCGAGCGCCAGCAGCCCGGCACCGATTTTCCAGAGAATCGCCATCAGTTGCGGATATGCAGGACGCAGAGCAGTGTGAAGAGGCGGCGTGCGGTATCGAAGTCGACCTCAATCTTGCCGGTCAGCCGCTCCTTCAGCATCTGGGCCGCGTCGTTGTGGATGCCCCGCCGGGCCATATCGATGGTCTCGATCTGTTGCGGCGTGGACGCGCGGATCGCCTGGTAATAGCTGTCGCAGATCGCGAAATAGTCCTTGATCGGCCGCCGGAACCGGCCGAGCGCCAGCACCAACGTCTCGATATGCGTGCCGTCCTCGCGGTGCATATGGATGCCGAGACGGCCTTCTTCCGACTCCAGCTTGATCCGGTATGGCCCGGCATAGCCGTCCGCCTGGGGCCGCTGCGGCGCGAAATAATTTTCCTCGATCAGGTCGAAGATCGCGATCCGCCGTTCCTGCTCGACATCGGCCGAGCGCCAGCCCAGGCTGCGCTCGTCGAGTTCGATGGATATGATCCGGGGATCGGCCATGCGAACGGGGATAGTCGCGAAGCGCGTGCGCCGCAAATCCCCCGCTGATCGACGCAATGCGTTTTCATACCGAGCCGCTTCGCGCTAACGCCGGAGAAATGGCCACCCTCGCATTTCAGAACCCCGCTGCCGCCACCGAGCCGCAGCAACTTCCCCGCAATATCGAGGCGGAGGCCGCGCTGCTCGGCGCGATGATGATCGACAACCGGCTGGCCGACGATCTGGTCGACCGGCTGGACCCGGAGCATTTCTTCGAGCCGGTCCATGGCCGCGTGTTCTCCGCGATCAAGAATCTGCGCGCCACCGACATGCTGGCGACCCCCGTCACCCTGCGCCCGATGTTCGAGGCGGATGAGGGGATGAAGGCGCTGGGCGGCCCGTCCTATCTGGCGCAGCTGACCGGATCGGGCGCGGGCCTGATCGGCGCGCGGCAGTTCGCGACGCAGATCTATGACTTGGCGATGCTGCGCGCGCTGGTGACGGTGGGGCGGACGCTGGTCGACCGCGCGATGGACACGTCTGAAGAGGTGAACCCGCGCGCCCAGATCGAGCTGGCCGAGAACGAGCTGTTCAAGGTGGCAGCGGACGGCGGCTCCGAGAATGCGGTGAAGAGCTTCTCCCAGGCCACCACTATGGCGGTCAAGAATGCCGAGCGGGCGCTCAATTCGGGCGGCCATGTCTCGGGCATCACCACGGGTCTCGACTCGGTCAATGCCAAGATCGGCGGTATGCATCGTTCCGACTTGATGATCCTGGCGGGCCGTCCGGGCATGGGCAAGACCTCGCTGGCGACCAACATCGCGTTCAACGCCGCGCGCCGCTGGATGCGCGACATGCAGGACGGCATTCCGCCGTCGGAGTCGGTCGGCGCCAAGGTCGCCTTCTTCAGCCTCGAAATGTCGGCCGACCAGCTGGCGACACGTATCCTGGCCGAGCAGTCGGGGATCAGCTCCGAAGCGCTGCGCATGGGCAAGATTAGCCGCAACGAGTTCGCCCAACTTGCCGCCGCCGCCGCCGAACTGGAGCAGTTGCCGCTGTTCATCGACGATACCGGCGGCCTGACCATCTCGGCGCTGCACACTCGCGTCCGGCGTTTGCAGCGGCGGCTGAACAACGAACTGGGTCTGGTCGTGGTCGACTATCTCCAGCTGCTGACCGGCTCGGGCAAGTCGTCCGAGGGCAACCGCGTGCAGGAAATCTCCGAGATTTCGCGCGGGCTGAAGACGCTGGCCAAGGACATGAACGTGCCGGTGCTGGCGCTGTCGCAGCTGTCCCGTGCGGTCGAACAGCGCGAGGACAAGCGCCCGATGCTGTCCGACCTTCGCGAGTCCGGCTCGATCGAGCAGGACGCCGACATGGTCTGGTTCGTCTTCCGCGAAGACTATTACATGATGCAGCGCGAGCCTAAGCGCCCGATGGAAGGCGATGACGGCAAGGTCTTCGAGGACCATGCGAAGTGGGCGACCGAGGTGGAGCGGGTGTACGGCCTGGCGGAGTTGATCGTCGCCAAGCAGCGTCACGGCGCGACCGGCAAGGTGGTGATGAAGTTCGACCCGACGATCACGCGGTTTACGGACTTCGCAGGGTACTAAACTCCACCTCCGTTCAGCCTGAGCCCTTCGGCTGGCTGGCAAGCCAGCCGCTCAGGATAAACTTCGGCGCTTCGCGCCGAAGTCGAAGGCCACGGGATAACCTCTGCCAAATGGCGAAGTCGGGGCGCGTACTTCGACTTCGCTCAGTGCGAACGGGGGGAAGACCCTTGTCATTTTCCTCTCACGACCCCGGCGGAGGCCGGGGTCCAGATGCCACCAAGTGAAGGCGCGCAAGACGATGCGGGGGAGGCCTGTCCCGTCGCTCGCTTATGTCTCCCACGCGACGTCTCGCGCGCTACCGAGCGCATCGCAACTGGACCCCGGCCTTCGCCGGGGTGGTGCGGGAGTTTAGCTCGGTCGAACAGCTTCGACCGGCCGGTGTATCCCGCATTCCACCTTGTCGAAGCCACGCCAGCGGCCGGAACGGGGGTCTTCGCCGGGTTTCACCTTGCTGGTGCAGGGCGCACATCCGATCGACAGATAGCCTTCGGCCTCCAGCGGATGACGGGGCAGGTTATGGGCCGCAAAATAGTCGTCCAGCGCCGCCTTGTCCCAGTCCGCCAGCGGGTTGAGCTTCAACCGACCATCCTCGACCTCGAAGCGGGGCAGGGCGCGGCGGGTGCCCGCCTGGAAGCCCTTGCGGCCCGAAATCCATGCCTCGAACGGCGCGAGACCACGCGCGAGCGGCTCGACCTTGCGCAGGTCGCAGCAGCCATCGGGGTCGTATCCGTGGCGGATGCCGTCCGGGTCCTTTGCCGCCAGCAATGCGGGGGCGGGGCGGATCACACGAACGTCGAGCAGGCCCAGCCGCTCGACCAGCGTGTCGCGATAGGCCAACGTCTCGGGAAACATCTTCAGCGTATCAGTGAACACTACCGGGGTCGCCGGATCGGCCTGTGCGACCATGTGCAGCAGTACCGCAGACTCGGTGCCGAAGGACGAAACCACCGCGATCTGCCCGTGCAGCTCTCCGACCAGCAGGGTGCGCAGCATGTCCGGCGCGGGCACGCTAGCGAAGCGCGCATCATATGAGGCCGCATCCTCGTCCGTATAGGTCGGCCGCACGTCTATCCGGTCGAGCGCACGCTCAGCCATGGCGCAGTTTCCACACTGGCACGCGCGCATCGGCGGCCTTTTGATAGGGCTGCGGATAGAGTGCGAGCAGCTTGGCAAGCGTCGCGGCGTCGACCGGCTTTTCGGGCGCGAAGCTGTCGAAGCCGCAGCGGCGCATATGCGGAATCTGGTCGACCAGCACGTCGCCCGCCGCGCGCAGCTCGCCTTCGAACCCAGCCTCACGCAGGATACGCGCCGCCGAATAGCCACGCCCGTCGCGAAAGGTCGGGAAGCTGATCTCGACCAGCGCGATCTGGCCGAGATGGTCGAGCAGTTCGCGCGCGTCGTCACCCGCCTCCAGGCGGACCGCGGTGGCGTTGGTCTGGCCCAGGAACGCATCCAGCGTCACCGCCGGTTCGTCATGCACCACGTCGTCGCGAAAACGCAGCAGCGTCTCGCCCGCATTCGTGTTCACGGTGATGGGATCAACCATAGATCGCTTCCTTGAACGGCTGCATGCCGACGCGGCGATAGGTGTCGAGGAAGCGTTCGCCGCCCTCGCGGAGTTCGACATAACGGTCGGTCACGCGCTCGATCGCGTCGACCACGCCGTCCTCGTCGAAGCCGGGGCCGGTGATCTTGCCGAGCGACACATCCTCCGCGCCCGATCCGCCGAGCAGCAGCTGGTAATTCTCGGTGCCCTTCTTATCGACCCCCAAAATGCCGATATGCCCGGCATGATGATGGCCGCAGGCGTTGATGCAGCCCGAAATCTTCAGCTTCAGCTCGCCCAGCTCGCGCTGCCGCCCGGCGAAGCGCTCGCCGATCTTCTGCGCCAGCGGGATGGAGCGCGCATTGGCCAGGCTGCAATAATCCAGGCCCGGGCAGGCGATGATGTCCGAGATCAGGTCCAGGTTCGCTTCGGCCAGCCCGGCGTCGCGAAGCGCGGTCCAGATGGCGTACAGGTCGGCCTTGCGGACGTGCGGCAGGACGATGTTCTGGGCGTGGGTGACGCGCAGCTCGTCATGGCCGTAACGCTCGGCGAGGTCCGCCATCAGGTCGATCTGGTCGGCCGAGGCGTCGCCGGGGATGCCGCCGATCGGCTTCAGGCTGATCGTGACGATGGCATGGCCCCGCTGCTTGTGCGCCGCGACATTCTGGTCGAGCCAGACCGCGAAGTCGGGGTCGGAGCGGTCGACCGTGTCCGGCGCATCGCTGGCGAAGTCGGGTCCCGCGAACATGGCGGTGATCCGTTCCAGCTCGGCGAGCGGCGGGTCGATGCCGAGGTCGCGGATCGCGGCGAACTCCGCCTCGACCTGCTCGCGATACGCGTCGACGCCGATCTCGTGGAGCAGGATCTTGATCCGCGCCTTGTAGATATTATCGCGGCGGCCATAGCGGTTATAAACGCGCAGGCATGCCTCCAGATAGCTCATCAGATGGTCGGCAGTGATAAAGTCCTTCACCTCATGCGCGATCATCGGGGTGCGACCCATGCCGCCGCCGACGAAGATCTTCGCACCCAGCACCCCGTCCCGCTCCAGCAGCTGGATACCAATATCGTGCAGCCGCATCGCCGCGCGATCCTCGTCCGCTGCGATCACCGCGATCTTGAACTTGCGCGGCAGGTAGGTGAACTCGGGGTGGAAGGTCGACCATTGCCGCAGCAGCTCGGCCCAGGGGCGCGGATCGGCGACCTCGTCGGCGGCGGCTCCGGCGAACTGATCCGACGAGATGTTGCGGATGCAATTGCCCGAGGTCTGGATGGCGTGCATCTGCACCGTCGCCAGCTCGGCCAGGATGTCGGGCGCATCGGCCAGCTTGATCCAGTTATACTGGATGTTCTGGCGCGTGGTGAAATGGCCGTAACCGCGATCGTACTTGCGTGCGATATGGCCCAGCATCCGCATCTGGCGGCTGTCCAGCGTGCCATAGGGCACCGCGACGCGCAGCATATAGGCGTGGAGCTGAAGATAGAGGCCGTTCATCAGCCGCAGCGGCTTGAACTGGTCCTCGGTCAGCGCGCCCGACAGGCGGCGCTCCACCTGGTCGCGAAATTCCTCGACACGGGCATCGACGATGCTCTGGTCATATTCGTCATAGCGATACATGGCGGTTCTCTCAGATGACCCAGGCGCCGGCATCCGCATCGGCGGGCTTCAGCGTCAGGTCGGGGCGCACCGTGGGGCCGAGCGCGCGGATACGGTCCTTGATATGGGCGGGGCGGGGGCCTTGTTCGGTCGCCTCGGCATCGATCAGATAGGGCACGTTGACCCGGCGCGCGCCTTCCTCGGCGCGAAGGATCGCCTCGCCCTGTCCGCCGACATCGACCGCGTCCTCGATATGACGCGACCAGTCGCGCCCCGTCCACCAGACGACATCGCCGGTACCCAAGTCATTGCCCGTCAACAGCTTCATGCGCTCATTCCTTCCGCCACGCGGGCCCAACGCGCGAGCTTGTCTTCGGCATCCGACAGGGTCACGACTTCGCCGACGACGATAATCGCCGGGCTTTGCACCCGCTCCCGCTCGACCATCGGTCCCAGATCGGCGAGCAAAGTGCGGATCGCGCGGTGGCCCTCCAGCGTGCCGCGTTCCAGCACGGCGACCGGCATGTCGGGGGCGACGCCGTCGGCCATCAGCTTGTCGGCGATACCGTTCGCGGTCGCCACGCCCATATAGATGACGAGCGTGCGCCCCTGGCCCGCCAGTCCCGACCAGTCCTGATCGGTCAGCCCCTTGCACTGGCCCGCGACGAACGAGACGGCCGAACTATGATCGCGGTGGGTGAGCGGCAGCATCGCCTCTGCCGCGCAGCCGAGTGCTGCCGACACGCCGGGGATCACCTCGACGGGGAGCCCGGCGGCGCGCACCGCCTCCACCTCTTCGCCGCCGCGGCCGAAGATGAAGGGGTCGCCGCCCTTTAGCCGCACGACGATCGCGCCGGTCTTCACATGCGCGACGATCAGCGCGTTGATCGCCTCCTGCGACAAAGTGTGCCGCGCCCGCCGCTTGGCGACCGAGATGCGTTGCGCCTCTGGCGGCGCGAGGTCGAGGACGCGGGGGTCGATCAACCCGTCATGGACCAGGACGTCGGCGGTCTTCAGCGCCTCGACCGCGCGGACGGTCAGCAGGCCCGGATCGCCGGGGCCTGCACCAACCAGGATCACGCGGCCGCGCGCGGTGGGGTCGAGAAGGGTAGCCATGCTCCACAGATGATCCCCCGGGCCGGGATCGACAACCGAGTGATGCTTGGGTCGACGGTAGATCAGCTTCGCCATGCTGCGCTGCATATAGTATAAGATATTGTGTATTTATCGGAGTTATGATTGAATGGCGTGGGAGATAAAAAGAAGGGGGAATCGAGGCGATGTTGAAATCATCGAATCGGATATATGGCTTTAGTGCATCTTTGATTGCGTTCATGTGGGCGGGCGTTGCGTCGGCACAGGTGGCGCCGGGCGGGGCAGCCGATCCAGCACAGGACGACGTTCCTGCCGTGACCGGCGTGGCGGCATCGACAGACAAGATCGACGCCAAGCAGGAAAAGTCCGATCCCGGCGACGTGATCGTCACCGGCACGCGCATCGTGCGTCCGAACATGACCAGCAACGCGCCGATCACGACCATCGACTCGACCTATCTGAAGGAGCGGGGGCTGGCGCGCATCGAGGACGCGCTGGCGCAGTTGCCGCAGGTCACGCCGATGCTGGGTCTGCAGGGCCAGAGCTGGACGTCCGGCTCCGCGCCGGTGGGCTTGCGCAATCTAGGTGCGGGCCGCACGCTGACGCTGCTCAACGGGCAGCGGATGGACAATGACGTCAACATCATCCCCGGCGCGCTGATCGAGCGGATCGACATCATGACCGGCGGCGCGTCGGCGGTGTACGGCTCGGACGCGATCGCGGGCGTCGTCAACTTCATCGTGAAGCGCAAGTTCAACGGCATCGCCTTCGACGGCGAGGTCAGCGGCTTCAACCACAATAACAATAGTCCGCTGCTCGCGAAGGTCGCGCAGGATGCGGGCTATACCTATCCGCGCGGGTCCTATCTGGGCGGCGGCAATTATTTCGCGTCGGTGGCGGCGGGGCAGAATTTGCTGGGCGACCGGCTGAACATCAGCGCCTTCGCGACGTACAAAAAGGCCGACCCGATCCAGTTCCGCAATATCGATACCGTCAACTGCCCGCTTCTGATGTTCGATCCCAACAATCGGGATGCGGGCAACACGAAATGGGCCTGCGACGGCACGACCTACAATCCCTATAATTATTTCAGCATCAATGGTCAGGATCGGACCAATGCGCGCGACGGTTCGCGTAGCTTTCGTCCCTATGACACGGCGGACGAGGTGCGTATCCAGCGCATCGACTCGATCCAGCGGCGGAGTGAAACGGTCAACAGCGGTGGTTTCCTGACGGCGGAATTGCCGCTGGGGATGCGGCTGAATGGCAGCTTCCTGTACAGCCGTATCGTGGAGACGGGCGCCAATTCGGTCGATGGCGGGCTGTGGACACCCGCCGCACCGGTCAATTGCGACAATCCGTTCCTTAGCGCGTCGCAGGCCCAGGAAATTTGTGGCGCAGCGGCGGGCAGCACCGCGCTCAGCAATCCTATTGCGCTGTCGCTGTTCCGTCCCGGCATGATGGTGAACTTTCGCAACACGACCAGCGATTGGCGCGGTTCGCTAAATCTGTCGGGGATGATCGTCGACAAGATCCGGTTCGAACTCAGCTATCAGCAGACCCGCAACATCATGAACGGGTCGGCCGATCATCAATGGATGCCGGATCAGGCCGATCGCCTGGCGCGCGGGCTTCAGGTTCGCAACGTGAACGGCGTGCCGACCTGCTTGTCCAAGATTAACGGCACGGACCCCGATTGCCAGCCGATCGACGCCTTTTCGTCCAACACCTCGATCAGCGACGCGGTCTATAACTGGGTGAGCGGCACGGGCAGCCGTCGCCAGCAGAACGATCTGGAGGTTATCAACGCGATCGTGTCCGGCACGCTAGAGGACTACGGGATCAAGAGCCCGTTCGCGACCAACGGCGTCGGCTTTGCGATCACCGGAGAATACCGCAAATATCGCAACCAGTCGCAGGGCTTCGGCTCATGGTCGAACTTCACGACCTTCGATGGGCGAACCAGCGTGAAGGAACTGGGCGGTGAAATCGACATTCCGCTGGTCGAGGACAAGCCCTTCGTCAAGGAACTCAGCGTCAACGGCGGATATCGGATTTCCGATTACGACGTTTATCAGAATCTGATCCACAGCTGGAAGGCGGAGGCGAGTTGGGCGCCGGTGGATGGCCTGCGCTTCCGGGGCAGCTACAACCGTGCGGTCCGGGTGGGCGTGCTCCAGCGCCTGGAGGGCGAGAACCGCTATCCCAACACGCCGATGCTCGATCTGTGCGCGCCGCCGCGTGCGTCGAGCGATGGCAAGGGCGCAAAGCGCTATACGTTCGATCAGTGCTCGATCGGTATGACGCGGGCGCAATATGATGCGCTGACCAGTTATACCGGCTGCGATTCCAACGGCTTCTGCCCGACGACCTTGGTCAACGGCGGCAATTCTGACCTCCAGCCGGAACGATCGCGCAGCAAGACGCTGGGTGTGGTGTTCCAGCCGCGCGTCATCCCAGGGCTGACGGCCTCGGCCGACTGGTACGATATCAACATCCAGGGCGCGTTCGAATGGACCCGCATCGGCATGGCGTTCAACCAATGCTATGACAACAAGGTGCAGTTCTTCTGCCAATTCTACAAGCGCGATCCCCAGACGGGGCAGCTTCTGATCGCCGACGCCCGCTATAACAATTCGGGCTATACCGCGACACGGGGCATAGATTTCAGCACCAATTACGCGCTCGATCCCAAGCGGTTCGGCATGAAGGATAATATCGGTACCTTCGGGCTAAACTTCAACGGGACCCTGACCACCAAGTACGAGCGCCAGTTCGCGCCGGGCAATACGCCCTGGTCGTGCCTGGGTTATTTTGGCTTTGCCTGCGGCGATCCGATGCCGCGCTGGCGCCACGTCGCTGGCGTCAACTGGCAGTTGCCGTGGATCAAGGGCGGACTTGGCTTCACCTGGCGTTATACCGGCCCGACGAACAATTCGAAGCTGTCGACCAATACGGTTCTGGCGGCAGCGCCGGGCCAGACCTATCCGCTGGCCAATCGTATTCCGGGCTACAGCTACTTCGACTTCAACACCAACGTGACGCTCGTGAAGGGGATCGACGTGCGGTTCAACGTTCAGAACCTGTTCGACAAGGACCCGCCGCTGATCGGTTACGATACCCAATATGCCATCGGCCAGTATTTCAACACCTTCCCGACCTATTATACGGTACGGGGACGCACGCTGCGGGTCGGCATTTCTGCCCGCTTCTAAACGACGGCATGGCCCGGAACCTCGGTTCCGGGCCGTTTTCTTATCCGCGCAGGCCGATCGCAATGGTGGCGGCGGCGCTTTCGTTCTCGGCACTGGCGACCGGATAGGCGCAGTAATCGGCGGCGTAATAGGCGCTGGGGCGGTGGTTGCCCGACCAGCCGATGCCGCCGAACGGCGCGCTCGACGCCGCGCCGTTGGTCGGGCGGTTCCAGTTGACGATCCCGGCGCGGATGCCGCTCCAGAATTGTTCGTAGCGCTTGGCCGACGGCGAGATCAGCGAGGCCGACAAGCCGTAGCGGGTGGCGTTGGCCTGCGAGATCGCGTCCGCGAAGTCGGAAGCGCGGGAGACTTGCAGGACCGGGCCGAACAGCTCATCATCGGGACGGTCGACAACCGCGCTGACGTCGAGGATCGCGGGCGTCAGCAGCGGCAGGCCTTGCGCGATGCGCTCCAGCGGACGGAGGACCGTCGCGCCCATGCCGACGAGTGTGGCGAAAGCCACTTCAAGCATTTCGGCCGCGTCATGGTCGATCACCGGCCCCATGAACGGCGCTGGTTCGTCATGCGGCGCGCCGACGATCAGCCGGTCGGTGAGGCGGGTCAGCGCCGCCATCAGCGGATCGAACAGCCGGTCCTCGACGATCAGCCGTCGCCCGGCGGTGCAGCGTTGCCCGGCGGTGGTATAGGCCGACTGGACGATCAGCGCGGCGGCGGCGTCGAGGTCGGGATCGTCCCAGACGATGATCGGGTTGTTGCCGCCCATCTCCAGCGCCAGGATCTTCTCCGGCCGCTCGGCGAACTGGCGGTTGAGCGCCAGCCCGGTGCGCGCCGAGCCGGTGAAGAGCAGCCCGTCGATCGCGTCATGCCCGGCCAGCGCGCGGCCCTGATCCGGTCCGCCGATCAGCAGCCGGACGACCCCCTCGGGCACCCCCGCGGCATGATAGCATTCGACCAGGAACGCGCCCGTCGCGGGTGTCTTCTCCGATGGCTTGAACACCACCGCATTGCCCGCCAGCAGGGCTGGCACGATATGGCCGTTGGGCAGGTGCGCGGGGAAATTATACGGCCCCAGCACCGCCAGCACGCCATGCGGCCGGTGGCGCAGCGCCATGCGTCCGCCGCCGGGCTGGTCGGTGAAGCGCTCGCCAGCACGCTCGGCCTGCGCGGTGATCGAGATGGCGACCTTGGCGATGACGGTGTCGACCTCGGTCTTGGCCTCCCATAGCGGCTTGCCCGTCTCGCGTGCGATCAGGTCGGCAAAAGCGTCGGCGCGGCTGCGCACGATCTCGGCGAAGCGGCGAAGCGTATCGATCCGCTCGGCCAGCGGTGTCCTCGCCCAAGCGGGCCATGCCGCACGCGCGGCGGCGACCTCCCGATCGGCATCACCGATGAGAAGCTCAGCGATCAGGGCGCCGGTGGCGGGTTCGTAGGTCGGCAGAAACTGGGTCATGGCGGAAGGCTAGGCCGCCGTAACCGGGTCGGCAAGCGCCCGGCCCATGGCGCGCACCCGCGCGACCTTGTCATGCAGCATGGTCCAGTCGTCACGCTCGGCGATCGGCGCCCAGATCGCCTCGACCTCGTCGATCAGCATCGATTCCGGCGTGCCCTGCCAATAGGCGCCATCACGGGGGCGACGCGGCGCGTAGGGCTCGATCAGGTCGCGCAAGCCGTTCCACGTCTCGTCATAATGGTCGGGCACCTGTCCGCCGAACAGGTCGAAATAGGTGCGGTCGAGGCTTGCCTGGCTCTCGCGCAGCGCACGCTCGAAGGTCTGAACGAGCGCCCGGTCTTCGGTGCCGCCGCGCGGGGTCAGCCCCAGCCGCCACAGGAGCGCGGTGACGATCTCCTGCTGATAGGTCGTGGCGAAGCCCTCCAGCGCGGCGATCAGCGGATCGCTCTCGGCGATCAGGCGCAGGCTGGAGGCGAACTGCATCACGTCCCACTGGATCGCCTCGGGCTGGCGAGCAAGCGCGTAGAGGCCCGAATGGTCGAAATAGGCGGCGGTGAACTCGGGGTCCCAGGTCGGCGCGAACCGCCATGGGCCATAGTCGAAGCTTTCGCCGGTGACGTTGATATTGTCCGAATTGAGCACGCCGTGGACGAACCCGGCGGCCATATAGCGCGCCGCCAGCGTCGCCGTCCGCTGCGCCACCAGCGTCAGCAGCCGGACCGGATCGTCCGAATCCTCGCTGTAGAAATGGCGAAGCACGTAAGACACGAGCCGCTTCATGCCCGCTTCGTCGCGCTCGAAGGCGAGGCGTTGGAAACTGCCGATGCGGATATGGCCGTGGCTCATCCGCACCATCACCGCCGAGCGGGTGGGGGACGGTTCGTCGCCCCGGTGCAGCGCCTCGCCCGTCTCGATGATCGACAGGGTGCGCGAGGTGGGGACGTTCAGCGCCTCCAGCATTTCGGTCGCCAGGATTTCGCGGACCCCGCCCTTCAGCGTCAGGCGACCGTCGCCGGAACGGCTGTACGGCGTCTGGCCCGACCCCTTGGTGCCGAGTTCGAGCAACCGGCCATCGCGGGCTGTCATCTGCGCGAAGGTGAAGCCGCGCCCGTCGCCCAGGTCTGAATTGTAATGGCGGAACTGATGCCCGTGATAGCGCATCGCGAAGGGCCCCGGCAGCGTGTCGGGCAAGGGCTGGAACCGGCCGAGATGCGCGGTCCATTCAGCATCGGTCAGCGTCTCCAACCCGATCTCCGCCGCCGCCCGGTCGTTGCGGAAGCGGATGATCGTCTGCGGGAAATCGGCGGGCGCGACGGGATCGGCGATGAAATCGGCGATCTCGGTCAGGGCGGTCGAAGGGCGATAGGCTTGCGGGGATACGGGCATGCCGCGATATGGAGGCGGCACCGGAGGACCTTCAAGCATGATCCCTCATGAGAATCGATATTGGTGGTCGAAGGACGGCCTGCGGCTCCATGCACGGGATTATCCGGGGGATGATACGCTGCCCCCGGTCATCTGCCTGCCGGGCCTGACTCGCAATGCCCGCGATTTCGAGGGGCTGGCCGAGGCGCTGGACGGCCGAGCCCGCGTCATCGCGGTCAGCTTCCGAGGGCGGGGCGAGAGTGCCTATGCCAAGGATCCGATGACCTATGTGCCTCTGACCTATGTGCAGGACGTCGAGGCGATGCTGGACGAGTTCGGCATCAGCCGCTTCGTTGCGGTCGGCACCTCGCTGGGTGGGATCGTGACGATGGTGCTGGCTGCCACCGCGCGCGGGCGGCTGGCGGGGGCGGTGCTGAACGATATCGGGCCGGAGATCGAGGCGGCGGGCCTAGCGCGCATCCGAGGCTATGTCGGCAAGGGGCAGAGCTTCCCCACCTGGCTGCACGCCGCGCGCTGCGTCCAGGAGAATAACGAGGACGTCTATCCCGGCTGGGGGATCGAGGACTGGCTCGCCATGGCCAAGCGCACGCACCGGCTGACCAGTGCGGGGAGGATCGTGCTCGACTATGACCTGAAGATCGCCGAGCCGTTCCGGGTCCCCAATACCGAGGGTGGGCCGGACATGTGGGCCGCGCTGGACGCGCTCAACGGCGTGCCGACGCTGGTAGTGCGCGGCGAACGGTCGGATATCCTGAGCGCCAGCGTCGCCGAGCGGATGGTCGCCCGGCTGTCGCCGTCCGAACTGGTGACGGTGCCCGGCGTCGGCCACACGCCGCTGCTGACCGAGACCGAGGCGCTGGCGGGGCTCGGCCGCTTGCTCGACACGGTGGCGGGGTAGGCCGATTCTCCTCCTCCCCTGCAAGGGGAGGTGTCGCGCGAAGCGTGACGGAGGGGTATCCCCGGTGGTGATTTTGGTCTGACTTCGCAAACCGTGACACCCCTCCGTCAGGCCTTTGGCCTGCCACCTCCCCTTGCAGGGGAGGAAAATGGCGCTGGCGGTTTTCATCGCCGTTCCCGCCCGCTAAATCCGCGCGCATGGCCCGTCCGCTGAACATCCTGCACCTTCATTCCTCCTTCTCGCTGGGCGGCAAGGAGGCGCGCGCGGTCGCGTTGATGAACGCATTCGGCGATGCCGCGAAGCACAGCATCGTCTCCGCCATGCCCGACGAACTGGGCGCGCGCGATTCGATCGCCAAGGGCATCCGCTATGAGATCGCGCAGGATGCGCCGCCGCTGACCGGCAAGCCCTCGGTCAAGCGGTACGAGGCGATTGCGGGTTATATGCGCCGCTTCGACTTGGTGCTGACCTATAATTGGGGCGCGATCGACGGGGTGATGGCGCGCCGGGTGTATTCCAAGGGCGCGCCGCCGCTGGTCCATCACGAGGACGGCTTCAACGCCGACGAGGCGCGCGGCCTCAAGATCGAGCGCAACATCTATCGCCGCATTGCCCTGTCGGCGGCGGACGCGCTGGCGGTGCCCAGCCATATCCTGGAGGCGATCGCGCTCCAGACCTGGAAACAGCCTGCCGCGCGGGTGCACCGTATCCCCAACGGCATCGACACCATGCTCTATGCCCGCGATCCCGATCCCAAGGGCATTCCCGGCTTCGTCCGCCAGCCCAAGGAGATCGTCGTCGGCGCACTGGCAGGCCTGCGCACCGTCAAGAACCTGCCGATGCTGGTCCGCGCGATGGGCGGCATTCCCAACCGCTTCCGGCTGGTGATCGTGGGCGAGGGGCCGGAGCGGGCGAACATCATGCAGGCCGCCGCCGCCATGGGCATCGCCGACAGGCTCGTGATGCCGGGCTTCCTGCCGCGCCCGTATAACTTCATCCGGCATTTCGACATCGTCGCGCTGTCCTCGTTGTCCGAACAGGCGCCGATCTCGGTGCTGGAAGGGATGGCGGCGGGACTGCCCATCGCCTCGCTGCCCGTCGGCGATGTGGCGTCGATGGTGTCCGAGCCGAACCGCCAGTTCATCGCCGACGCCCCCAACGAGGTGCGGCTGCGCGACGTGATCCAGGCGCTCGTCAACCATCCCGAGCTGCGTGCCGAGGCGGGGGCGGCCAACCAGGCGCGCGTGCGGGCCGAGTTCGACCAGAGCCAGATGATCGCGCGTTACAAGGCGCTTTACGAAGGCGTGTTGGGGCAGCCGGGCGCGCTGGGCTGAGGTCGGTACGGGGGCCGGTACGTGACCGTGCCGTTAATTCCCCTCGCTAAGCGAACCTAACACGCTATATGAAACCCTTTCGGACCAGTAAGGTGAAGACGTGTTCAAAGGCTTGAGCCCCATCCTGTACAACGGCCGCGAGGTTTGGCCGCTGATCGAAGGCGGGAAGGGCGTCGCTGCGACCAATCACGCTTCTGCCGGTGCCTGGGCGGCGGCGGGCGGCGTCGGCACCGTGTCGGCGGTGAACGCGGACAGCTACGACGCCGAGGGCAAGATCATTCCCCAGATCTACCGGGCGTTGACCCGGCGCGAGCGGCATGAGGAACTGATCGAATACGCTATCGAGGGCGCGGTCCAGCAGGTGAAGCGCGCCTGGGACATTGCCGGTGGCAAGGGCGCGATCAACATCAACGTGCTGTGGGAAATGGGCGGCGCGCAGCGGGTGCTGGAAGGCGTGCTGGCGCGCACCAAGGGTTTGGTCGCGGGCGTCACCTGCGGTGCGGGTATGCCCTACAAGCTGTCCGAGATCGCGGCGCATCACCAGGTCAGCTATCTGCCGATCGTCTCCTCGGGCCGCGCCTTCCGCGCGCTGTGGAAGCGGGCCTATTCCAAGGCGTCGGAATGGCTGGCGGCGGTGGTCTATGAAGATCCCTGGCTCGCCGGTGGCCATAACGGTCTGTCCAACGCCGAAGACCCCTTGCAGCCCCAAGACCCCTATCCGCGCGTGAAAGCGCTGCGCGACACGATGCGCGAGGGCGGGATTTCGGACGAGGTGCCGATCGTGATGGCGGGCGGCGTCTGGTATCTTCGCGACTGGAACAACTGGATCGACAATCCCGAGCTGGGCAAGATCGCCTTCCAGTTCGGTACGCGGCCTTTGCTGACGCAGGAAAGCCCGATCCCCGAAGAGTGGAAGCAGCGGCTGATGACGATCGAGGAGGGCGATGTCCTTCTCCACCGCTTCTCGCCGACCGGCTTCTATTCCAGCGCGGTACGCAATCCGTTCCTGCGCAGCCTGGAGGCGCGTTCGGAGCGCCAGATCGCCTTTTCGACGCAGGAAGCGGGTGACCATGTCTTCCAGCTCGACGTGGGGGTGAAAGGCAAGAATTTCTGGGTGACCAAGGGCGACCTGCTGCGCGCGCGCGAGTGGTTCGGCGCGGGCTTCACCATGGCGCTGAAGACGCCGGACAACACGCTCGTCTTCGTGTCGCTTGAGGAAGCCAAGGAAATCCGCAAGGATCAGGCCGACTGCATGGGCTGCCTGTCGCAGTGCCTGTTTTCCAGCTGGGCGGACAGCGAGACCAACTCGACCGGCCGTCTGGCCGACCCGCGCAGCTTCTGCATCCAGAAAACGCTGCAGGAGATCGCGCATGGCGGCGATGTCGAGCAGAATCTGATGTTCGCCGGGCACGCAGCCTATAACTTCAAGCGCGATCCCTTCTATTCGAACGGGTTCGTGCCGACGGTGAAGCAACTGGTCGACCGCATCCTGACCGGCGACTGATCCTCACCGATCCGTGTAATGAAAAGGGCCTCTCTCGATAGTCGGAAGAGGCCCTTTTTCGTTCAGTCGGCGACGGTGCCGACCACCGCGCCCGCCGTGCCGCCGACCGCCGCCCCCTTCTGGACGCTGCCGCCCGTCGCCGCCGCGACGCCTGCGCCGCCCGCACCACCGATGGCGGCGCCCTTCAGCGTCGAACAGGCCGAGATCGACAGGGTGGTCGCGGCAAGGGTGAAGGCAATTGCCAGCTTTTTCATGGGGGTAGCTCCTGTTTGAATGACAGGAGGGGAATGCGGCGATGCCGGACAGGGTTCCGCGCCGCAACATTTTGATATGAAGCAAGAACCGATCATCCCGCTCCGATGGGATGGACAGACGGTTGATCCGGGACAGGGCCTGTGTCAGGCGGACGCCCATGCAGCCAGACATCCGCGCCATCGTCGCCGCCTCGTCCCACGCTCTCGTGACCGGCAAGAAGGTCGCCGGCCTCTATGACCAGTCGACGGACCGGCATTTGCGGATCGCGGCCGAGGCGCGTGGCGAGCATCTGCAAGGCCTGGACGGCGACCGGAACGTGAAGTTCGGCGGCACGCTTCCCGAACTGCGCGAAACCGGGACCGGCGCGGCGATCCATATGGAAATCGCCGATGGCGAGACCAAGGGGTTCGACCGCAGCAGCTCCGGCCACTTCACCTGCCGGATCGAGGATCAGGTCATCCAGCTCTACGATCATGCGGAGAGCGCATGGTTCACCTTCGTCGTTCAGGGCGTCGAGTAGCTGCGTCAGCGGCTGACGATATCCTGAAGCGTGATGTCGTCACGCGCCAAGTCGTGATGGGGTGGTGGCGGACCCGCCCCCAACCCCATCCGTTGCAAAATAGATCTATTTCAACTTTGCAGCGTGCAGGCCGGTCTTGGTGGAAATGATGATATAGCCATCCGGCGTCAGCGCCAGATTGCCGCCATAAGATGTTTTCCACACAACTGGAAAGTTGCTGTTGCCAAGGTCGATTGCGAAAGTCGTATTGGCGCTCGCTACAAATAGATGGCTGTCAGATACTACGACGTTGCTCGTCAGATTGTCCGAGCCACCGACATCGATGGATTTTGATACCGCTCCGGTCGCGGTGTCAATCATATCAATTATTGTGCTCGCGGAACGAGCCGCATAAATGATGCCGCCACGCAGTGCTGGTTGCCCAGTGTAACTATAGCTTGATCGCCACAACGGTTTGTCTTCGTTAAGTCCAAAGGCGGCGATAGGAAGAGATTTGCTGGGATCGTAGTTGTCGGTAAAAACAAATATTCGCCCCATCCCGTCCAGCATCGGACCGCCGACATAGCTCCCCGAATAGCTTAGAAAGCTTTTTGTGAAAAACGGGTTCTGGATGGATTTTAACGGCGTACCGGATCGGTCCAGAACAGACAGGGTTCCTACTCTGTAGAAATATACATAGCGTTGATCGACGGCAACACTCTGCCCATCCATGACGTAACCGCCATATTGCGTTCTATCTTCCGTCCGCCACATCCTGTTGCCGCTTGCAGCATTTGCTCCGAATACGACATTGCCATAATAGCCGGATGCGAAATAAATCTCATCATCCACCATGGTCGGCACGCTGCCACTGCTGAATTGAGCATCATACTTCGCTGTGCTCAAATAAGCGCCGTTTGTCGCATTGATGACCTGTAAAGGCGCGGCGGAAGAGGTGCCGTTGGGGGGTGCCGATGCGACCCGCCCATTGGCGTAGGCCGGACCATAGGGAATTGTGTTAGGATAGACATTTTCGCCACCAAGGTCGAAGCCCCACAATAAAGCGGCGTTGGATGTCGCTATTGCCTGTGTGTAAATATGGCCATCCGATTTGACGACGTTGAAGAATATCTTCCCTGTTATCGCAGCGACATCACTCGGTGTTTTGGAAGTGTTGATCGTCCAGGAATCGGCAAACTGTGCGGTCGAGAAAGTGGCGGCGACATAACCCGTATGACCAGGATTGCCCTGGAAGGTCGACCAATTTCCGTCGGCCGGTATCGGTGACGCTAGCGGCAGGATTGATGAGGTGGGGGTCGGCGTGGGGGTCGGCGTCGGTGTTGGCGTTGGAGTCGGGCTGGGTGTCGGGGACGGCGTAGGCGATGGCGCGGGCGTAACCGTTACGGCCCCAGTGTCACTCGAGTTATCGGCCCCGCCACAGGCACTTACCGTAAGCAAAAAGGGCAACGTCGCCAGCGCCAGTTTCTTCATATGTCCCCCCAGTGAGCACGTCTGAACAAGAAATGCTCTGGCAACTAGTATCGGGAAGGCCGTTCTTCGCAAGCGGAGAATGTATATGCAGTCGTGGCCAGCCGCATCGATTTGAATACGAGTTCCGCTGATGGAGGGATACACCCGATCGGCCGAGCTAAAGCCATCCCTCTAGCACCTGATCCGGTGGGCGGTGGCCGTCGGCCCAGCTGCGGATATTGGCGATGACCTTTTCGCCCGAGGCGACGCGGCCCTCCAGCGTGGCCGAGCCCATATGCGGGGTCAGCACGACATTGGGGAGGGCCAGCAGGCGCGGGTCGATCTCGGGTTCGTGCCGCCACACGTCCAGCCCTGCGCCCGCGAGTCGTCCATGCTCCAGCGCCTCGACCAGCGCGTCCTCGTCGACGATCCCGCCGCGACTGGCGTTGATGAGATAGACGTGGGCACGCATCAGCGCGATGCGGCGGCGGTCGATCAGGTCGTGGCTGTCGGCGTTGAGCGGTGTGTGGATCGACACGATGTCGACCGTGCCCAGCATCGCGTCGAGATCGCCATACCAGGTCGCACCCAGTTCCGCCTCGATACTGGCGGGCAGGCGGCGGCGGTTGTGATAGTGGATCGACAGGCCGAAGGCGCGCGCCCGCCGCGCCACCGCCTGGCCGATCCGCCCCATGCCGACGAAGCCTAAGCCCTTGCCGCCGATCCGGTGCCCCAGCATCCCGCCGGGACTCCACCCCTTCCACGCGCCCGAGCGGACCAGCTTCTCGCCCTCGGCCAGGCGGCGCGGCACCGACAGGATCAGCGCCATCGTCATGTCGGCGGTATCCTCGGTCAGGACGCCCGGCGTGTTGGTGACGATGATGCCGCGCGTGCGCGCTGCCTTCAGGTCGATATGGTTCACGCCCGCGCCGAAATTGGCGATCAGCTTCAGCCGGGGACCGGCATTCGCGATCAGGTCGGCGTCGATCGCGTCGGTGACGGTCGGCACGAGCACGTCGCAGTCGGCCATGGCGGCGGCGAGCTGTTCCCGGCTCAGCTTTTCGTCCGATCGGTTAAGCCGCGTCTCGAACAGCGCGGCCATCCGCTCCATCACGGGATCGGGCAGTTCGCGGGTGACGACCACCCTGGGGTTCAGGCAGCGGCGTGGATCGACCATGGCCATCGGATTGCGGCAAGCCCGCGGGTCCGTCAACCGGCGATCGCGCGCCCGAACATGGTTGAAGCGGCCCCCCGGCTCGGCGTAGAGCATCGCGCGGGCGGGCAGGTAAAGGGACATATGATGCGCAGGTCCATGGCCGGACTGGCTATTTTGGCGGCGACGCTGGCGAGCGGCACGCTGGCGGTGGGGCCATTGGCTCCGGCGGCGCAGGCGGCGACCGAAAAACGCGCGGTGCCCTATTATGGGTCGATCGGCGCTTCGGTGGCGCGGATGCGGACCGGCCCAGGGCGCAACTATCCCGCCAGCTGGAATTATCGCCGTGCCGACCTGCCGGTGAAGGTCGTTGCGGTGTTCAAGGAATGGCGCAAGGTGCAGGACCCGGACGGCACGGAGGGCTGGATGCTCGCCGTCCTGCTGCGCAACACCCGCACCGCCATCGTGCGTGGCACCGACCCGCTGCCGATGCGCTCGGCCCCGGATGAGGGGGCCAAGACGCTGTGGCGCGCGGCGCCCGGCGTGGTCGGGCGGGTCAGCGAGTGCAATGGCGGCTGGTGCCGGTTCGATGTGAAGGGGCAGGCGGGATTCGTGCCCGTGGGTTCGATCTGGGGTGTCGAGCCGGGTGAGGTTCTACCGTAAGCCACTTGGCACGCCCCTCCCGCAGGCGGGAGGGGATGGGGGAGGGACGGCCGCAGGCGATGGGCTCGGTGAGACTCCATGCCCTCCCCCGACCCCTCCCGCCTGCGGGAGGGGAGAAGCGTGGCGGCACTAACCGGCTTTGAGGGCTGCGCGTCGCGCCGTGGCAGTTGTAAGGATTCCTTCGTTCGCCGCCAGACACGCCCCTCCCGCAAGCGGGAGGGGAGAAGCGTCGTGGCACTACTTGGCTTTGAGGGCTGCGCGTCGCGCCGTGGCAGTTGTGAGGATTCCTTCGTTCGCCGCCAGACACGCCCCTCCCGCAGGCGGGAGGGGATGGGGGAGGGTAGGCCGCGGGCGATGGTCTCGGTGAGACTCCATACCCTCCTCCAACCCCTCCCGTTTACGGGAGGGGAGTAAGAAGAAGGATGCCCTCTCGCCTGCGGGAGGGGCGAAGAAGAAACTTAAATCAACTCCACCGCCATCGCGGTGGCTTCGCCGCCGCCGATGCAGAGCGACGCGACGCCGCGCTTCGCGCCCTTCGTCTCCAGCGCCGACAGCAGGGTCGCCAGCACCCGTGCCCCACTGGCACCGATCGGGTGGCCCAGCGCGCAGGCGCCACCATGGACGTTCAGCCGGTCGTGCGACAAATCCATGTCCCGCATCGCGATCATCGCCACCGCCGCGAACGCTTCGTTGACCTCGTAGAGGTCGGCGTCGTCGGTCGACCAGCCCGCGCGCTCCAGGGCTTTGCGCATCGCAAAGACCGGCGCGGTGGTGAAGCGGGCGGGCGCATGGGCGTGCCCCGCCTGCGCCACGACCCGCGCGATCGGGGTCAGGCCCAGCCGCTCGGCGACGCTCAAGCGCGTCATCACCAGCGCCGCCGCGCCGTCCGAGATGGATGAGGCGTTGGCCGCCGTGATCGTCCCGTCCTTCGAGAAAGCGGGCTTGAGCGTCGGGATCTTCGCGGGATCGCCCTTGGCGGGCTGTTCGTCGAGCGTGATCTGCTCCTCGCCCTTGCGCGTCTTGACCGTGACCGCCACGATCTCACGATCGAACGCGCCCGATCCTTGCGCCGCCTTGGCGCGTTCCAGCGAGGCGATGGCGAAATCGTCCTGTGCGCCCCGCGTAAACTGATATTCCTGCGCGGCTTCCTCGGCGAAATGGCCCATCAGGCGACCGCGCTCATAGGCGTCCTCCAGCCCGTCGAGGAACATGTGGTCGTACAGCGTGTCATGCCCGATCCGCGCGCCGCCGCGATGCTTGTGGCTGAGATAGGGGGCGTTGGTCATGCTCTCCATGCCGCCCGCGACGATCATGTCGGCTGATCCCGCCGCCAGCGCCTCGGCCGCCATGATCGCGGCCTGCATGCCCGACCCGCACATCTTGTTGACCGTCGTCGCCTCGACATGTTCGCCGAGGCCCGCAAAGATCGCCGCCTGGCGCGCGGGCGCCTGGCCCAGCCCGGCCGGGAGGACGCAGCCCATATGGATACGCTCGACCAGAGCGGGGTCGACACCCGCCCGCTCGACCGCGCCCTTGACGGCGGCGGCGCCCAGCTGAGTCGCGGACAGGCCCGACAGGCTGCCCTGGAACGAGCCCATGGGCGTGCGGGCATAGGACAGGATGACGATGGGATCCGTCATGGCATACTCTCCGATTGGGTCTGTTTTGATGTCGTTATTTGGCGCGGGCCTTACGCCTTTTGCCCGGGGCAAGCAAAGGGGTTAGGGGGCGGTCCATGACGTTCGGGGCGGCATCGGCTTTGTGGGCCGCGATCTATGGCGGGGCGGGGGCGATCATCGGGTCGTTCGTCGCGGCGCTGGTGCTGCGCTGGCTGGACGATCGATCGGTGCTGACGGGGCGATCGGCCTGCGATCATTGTGGCAGCCCGTTGCGCGCGTGGGAGCTGGTGCCGGTCCTGAGCTTCGTCGCGCTGCGGGGCCGCTGTGCACGGTGCCGCCAGCCGATCGATCCGGTGCATTGGCGCATCGAAACCATCGGCGCGCTGATCGGCGTCACGGCGGGCTGGGTCGCCGGGCCGGATGGCTGGACGGGGGCGTTGTTCGGCTGGTCGCTGTTGGCGCTGGGCGCGCTCGATGCGCTGGCCTTCTGGCTGCCCGATCGGTTGACCGTATGGCTGGCGGGGGCGGGATTGCTGACCGGGGTGCTCGGCCACGCGCCGTCGCTGGCGGAGCGGATCGTCGGCGGGCTGGTCGGCTTCGGCGCGCTCTGGGCGATTGCCGAGGGTTATCGCCGGTGGCGCGGGCGTGAGGGGATGGGCGGCGGCGACCCCAAGCTGTTGGGCGCGATCGGGCTGTGGCTGGGCTGGCGGATGCTGCCGGGCGTGTTGCTGGCGGCGTGCGTCATCGGGCTGGGCTTCGTCGCGGTGCGGCATCTGCTGGGGCGGCGCGCGAGCGGGCAGGACATGGTGCCGCTCGGTGTGTTGCTAGCGCTGGCGGCTTACCCGGCCTGGGTGTTGGTGATAGGAATGGCGTCATGATGCTTCTGTCGATCCTCGCTTTGGCACAGGCGACCCCGACCGTGCCCGCGCCCCCGGTGCTGGGCGCGCTGCCCAAACAGGCTTTGCCCGAGCGGGGCTGTGCGGCCTATCTCTGGGCGGTGCAGGACCAGCGCTTCGTCGCGATGGTCGACCCGGGTCGGCTGCGCATCATGCTGGACGGCAAGCCGACCGATCTGGCCGCCGCCCAAGCCGAGGGCGGAAGTGCGCTGGGGCTGGCCAGCACCACCCGCTATGTCGGGGCGGGTGTCGCCGCGACGCTCGACATGACGATCACCCAACGCGAGACGTTGCAGGACGGGGCGATCGTCTCCGATGCCAGCATCCGCCTAACGCGTGGAAATCAGGATGAAATCGTTGTGCCCGTCGGCGGCCTTGTCGGGTGTGCGCCCGCTGCTCGGTGAACGTCTGAGGGAACCTCACCGCTTCTGTCGGCGTTATGGCACGGTGGGGGATCGTTCCGAATAACGGAAGGCCCTGTCGGAAAGGGGCTTTTGACGGCGTGGCGGAACGGATCGGCAGACATACCTGGCTTGCGTTCGCGCTCATAGCTCCCACCCTCTTTTCCTCTCCCGTATCCGCACAACTGTCCAAGCCCGGCACCGCGCCCGCGCAAGGGCCCAGCCTGCCGCAAGATCAGCGCGATGGCGCCACCGATCCGCAGGGCAACGCCCCGATCGTCCCCGATGCGCAGTTCAACGCCGCGCTGCCGCCGCTGAGCGGGGACATCAACGCGCCGCTGGAGCCCATGTCGTCCATGGCGAAGGATCAGCCCCAAACGCAGACCATCCCGGTTCCCCAGACCGCGCCGCCGCTGCCCGCTGCCCAGACCGGTCAGCCGCTGGCGACGGGCGAGACGATCGGGGCGATCGCACCGGAAGACCCGCAGCTGGCCCAGCCGCTGACCCCGCTCAGCAGCTTCAATTCGACCCCGCTCGATACGGTCGCCGATACCAAGAGCCAGCGCGCGCCCGATATCCGTTATGACATGGAGGTGCGCGGGCTCGCCGAGCTGAAGCTGGACGACGAGTTCAAGGGGCTGTCGGCGCTGCGCGAGGGCAAGGGCAAGGCGGCGAACGCGACCCAGGTCTCGGCGCGGGCGCGCGAGGACGAGCAGCTGGCGATCCGGCTGATGAAGTCGCTGGGCTATTATGACGCCACCGCCGTCTCGACCCTGCAACGCGAAACCGCCGCCGATGGCGAAGCGGGGCGGCTGAAGGTCGTGCTGACCGCGACGCCGGGGCGGCTCTATCGCCTGTCCTCGATCACGGTGAATGCGCAGCCGACCGTGCCGACCGACCTGATTCGCAGCAACCTGCCGCTCAAGGTCGGCGACCCGATCGAGGCGGCGCGGATCGAGGGGGCGGAGGCCAATGTCAGCCTGGTCCTGCCCCAGCGCGGCTATCCCTTCGTCAAGGTGGGGCAGCGCGACATATTGCTGGAGGATCAGGGACCGGAGCCGGTCGGTGCCTATACCCTGCCGGTCGACACCGGCCCGCGCTCGGCCTTCGGCAAGCTCACCACGGCGGGTGATCCAGTTTTCGATCTCGACCATCTGAACGTCTTCCCGCGCTTCGATGAGGGGCAGCTTTACGACTCGCGGTTGACCGACGACCTGCGCAACGCACTGGTCGCGACCGGGCTGTTCAACGGCATCGCGGTCGAACCGAAGCGGACCGGACGCATGAACCCGGACGGCACCGAACAGATCGACCTGCAAGTCACCCAGACCAAGGGGCCTGCGCGCACTCTGTCGGGTGAGGGCGGCTATTCGACCGGGCAAGGCGTGCGCTTGCAGGGCAGCTTCACCAACCGCAACGCCTTCAAGCCCGAAGGTGCGCTGATCGCCTCGGTCATCGCGGGCACGCAGGAACAGGGCCTGAGCGGCACCTTCCGCCGTTCCAATGCCGGGCGACGCGACCGGACGTTCCAGGTCATCGCCTCGGCCAGCCATCAGAATTACGACGCCTTCGACGCGTTCATCGGCACCGTCGCCTTCCGCTGGAGCTATGACTCGACGCCGATCTGGCAGAAGAAGTTCACCTACGCCTTTGGCGGCGAGCTCACCGGCACGAACGAGAGCGTCTATGATTTCGCGCGCGGCGACCGGCGGCGCGCAACCTATGGCATCGCGGCGATTCCGGGGCAGGTGGTGTTCGACCAGTCGAACGACCTGCTCAACCCGACACGCGGCTATCGCCTTAAACTGAACCTCAGCCCCGAAACCTCGGTGCGCGGCGCGGTGCGGCCCTATGCCCGTACCATGGTCGAGGGGACCTTCTACTACCCCTTCAACGATAGTCTGGTGATCGCCGGCCGCGCGCGGGCGGGGGCGATCTTCGGCATCGACCGTGACGATCTGGCGCCGTCGCGGCGCTATTATGGCGGCGGCGGCGGATCGGTGCGCGGCTATGGCTTCCAGCGGCTCGGGCCGCTCGATCCGCAGGGCAATCCGGTCGGCGGACGCAGCCTGAACGAGTTCGCGCTGGAGGCGCGCTATCGCTTCGGCAATTTCGGCATCGTGCCCTTTATCGATGCGGGCAACAGTTATGAAAGCACGCTGCCGACGGGCAAGGACCTGCGCTTCGGCGCGGGCATCGGCGGGCGCTTCTACACCAATTTCGGGCCGCTGCGCGTCGACGTGGCGACGCCGCTGAACCCGCGTCCGGGCGACGGCAAGGTCGCCCTGTATATCTCGATCGGGCAGGCCTTCTGATGGCGGACGAGCAGACCTTGGCGCCTGAGCCTGCAACCGAAACCGTCATCGTCCGTCGCCCGCTGTGGCAGCGGGTGCTGAAATGGATCGGCATCGCGATCCTGGGGCTGATCCTGCTGGTCGGGGCGATCCTGCTGGGCATCAACACCGATCCGGGTCGCCGCTTCGTCGCGGACCAGCTCGGCGGCTATACCACCGCCTCGGGCCTGAACATCAAGGTCGGGCGGATCGAGGGTTCGCTCTATGGCCAGATGCGGCTGGTCGACCTGCGGGTCAGCGATCCCAAGGGCGTGTTCCTGTCCAGCCCGCGCCTCGACGTCGACTGGCGGCCCTTTGCCTATACGAAGAACCATATCGACGTCCGCTCGCTGAACGCCGACCTGGTGACGCTGGCGCGCAAGCCCGCGCTGAAGCCGACGCCGAGCGATCCCAATGCGCCGTTGCTCCCCGATCTCGACATCGATGTGAACCGGCTGACGCTGAAGCGTTTCGTGATCGGTGCGCCGGTCACGGGCCAGCGTCATGTGCTGGCGATCGACGGCAAGGTGCATATCGCCGACCGCCGGGCGCAGGTGACGGCCAGCGCCGACGCGCTGCGCGGACAGGGTGTGGCGGGCGGCGACCGGCTGCGGCTGGTGCTGGATGCGGTGCCCGATGCCGACCGGCTGGCGATTGACGTCAAGCTGACCGCGCCGACCGGCGGCGTCGTCGCCACCATGGCGGGGCTGAAGGCGCCGCTGACCCTGTCGGTCGACGGGCGCGGCGGGTGGAAGGCCTGGAACGGTCGCGCGGTTGCGACGCTGGGCGGGGGCGAACTCGCCAATCTGAACGCCACCGCGCGCGACGGCCATGTCGAGGTGCGGGGCGTGACCCGGCCCGGCCTGTATCTGGAAGGGCCGGTCGAGCGGCTGACCGCACCGGCGCTTCAGGTCGCGATCGACACCACGCTCGACGAACGCCGCGCCGATACGCGGATGAAGCTGCGCTCCTCGGCGCTGATGGTCGATGCGGGCGGCCTGCTCGATCTGGCGAACAGCCGGTTCGGCAATTTCGCGGTCGATGCCAAGCTGCTGACGCCGGGCGCCATCGCGCCGAACCTGCGCGGCCGCGACGTGCTGGCGCGCGTGGTGCTGGACGGTGCCTTCGCGATGCCGACCGTGGATTACAAAATCCGCGCCGCCGCTTTGGGCTTTGGCGAAACCTCGGTCGAGAATCTCTATGCCGAGGGTCTGGCCAAGGTGAATGCCGACCGCATCCTGGTGCCGGTCAAGGCCAAGGCACGGCGGATAGCGGGTCTGAACGCGGCGGTGGGTGGCCTGACCAACAATGTCGCGATCCAGGGCGACTTCGCGGTCGCCATGCCCAATATCCTGTCGGATAATCTGCGCATCCGGTCGGACAATATCGACGCGACCGCCGTGGTCGTCGCGAACATGAAGACCGGCCGCTACACCGGCGCGCTGAAGGGCCGGGTGAACAATTACCGGGTCGAGAGCATCGGCATCATCAACCTGACCACCGACGCCAATCTGGTGGCGACGCCGGGCGGCTTCGGGATGAAGGGCCGGGTGGTCGCCCGCACCTCGCAAATCTTCAACGAGGGCGCGCGCAACTTCCTGGGCGGCAACGCGACCATCCGCGCCGATGTGGAATACAGCCCGCAAGGCATCGTGACGTTCAGCGGCCTGCGGCTGGCCGCGCCACAGTTCCGCGTGACGCGGGGCAGCGGGCGGTTCAACCCGGCCAATGGCGCGCTGGCGGTCGAGGCGGATGCCTATTCCAACCAGTACGGCCCGATCACCGCGCGGGTGACGGGATCGCAGACCAATCCGGTGATCGTGCTACGCGCGGCCAAGCCGGGCGTCGGCGTCGGCCTCGCCAACCTCCAGGCGCGGGTCGTGGGGCAGAACGGTGCCTATGCCGTCAACGCCAGCGGCGACACCAATTACGGTCCCTTCACCGCCAATGTGCTGGTCAGCACCGGGCGGCAGCTGGCGATCGACGTGCGCAGCCTGGTCTTTGCCGGGATCAACGCGACGGGTCGCGTGGTCCAGACGGCGGCGGGGCCGTTTGCGGGCGCGCTGCAATTCGCCGGGCAGGGGATCAACGGCCGCGTCCAGCTGGCGGAACAGGGCGGCAACCAGCGGGCGGATATCGCCGCGCGCGCCTATAATGCGCGCGTGCCGGGGGCGGTCGACTTCACCATCGGTCGTGCCATCGTCAACGCCAGCGTGGTCATGCTGCCGGGCGCGCCGCAGATCGTCGCCGACGCGCAACTGGCCGACACCCGCTATGGCGAGGTCGTCATCCAGTCCTCGCGCGTCAAGGTGAACTATACCGGCCGGCGCGGCACGGCGCAGGCGGTGCTGACCGGATCGTCGAGCATCCCATTCAACATCGCGCTGAATGCGCAACTCGCGCCGAACAATTATCTGGTCGCAGCCAAGGGGCAGGCGAACGGCATCAATTTCCGCACCGCCAACCCCGCGCGCATCCAGAATGTGAAGGGCGAGTGGCAGGTGACGCCGACCCGGATCGATTTCGGGCGCGGGTCGGTGCTGGTCGCCGGGTCCTATGGCAATGGCCTGAAGGTGCAGACGCGGCTGGACAAGCTGCAACTGTCGATCCTCGACGCCTTCGTCCCCAATCTGGGCATTTCGGGCGAGGCGAGCGGCGCGCTGGACTTCGCGCAGGCACGCGACGCCAGCTTCCCCGCCGCCGAGGCGCGGCTGACCGTCGCCAATTTCCGGCGCACCGGTCTCGCCGCAGTGTCGGAGTCGGTGGACATCGTGTTCGCGGGGCGTCTGGTTCCCGATGGCGGTGAGGCGCGCGCGTTGATCCGGCGCGGGCAGACGGTGGTCGGCCGCATGGTCGCGAACCTGCGTCCGCTGCCGCCGGGCAATGGCGGCTGGGTCAACCGGCTCATGCAGGCGCCGCTCTCGGGGGGCGTCCGCTATAACGGCCCGTCGGCGGTGCTCTTCTCCTTTGCGGCGCTTCCCAACCAGCAGTTGAGCGGCCCGATCGCGGTCGCCGCCGATTTCGGCGGACGCGTGTCCTCGCCGCAGCTCAACGGGCTGATCCGCGCCGACAACCTGACCTATGACAATGAGGCGTACGGCACCCGCCTGACCAACATGCAGCTGGCGGGCCGCTTCAACAACGACCGGCTGGAAATCACCCGCTTGCAGGCCAAGGCGGGCGAGGGGACGATCCAGGCGCAAGGGACGATCGGCCTTGCGGCGGACAGCGGCTATCCCATCGACCTGCGCGCGCAGCTGAACAATGCGCGGCTGGCCGACAGCGATGCACTGGCCGCGACGACCAGCGGCACGATTCGCCTGACTCACAACCGCGACGGCGGCCTGATCCAGGGCAACCTGACCGTGCCCAATGCGCGCTACCAGATCATCCGCCAAGGCCAGGCCGAGGTGCCCGAGCTGACCGGCGTGCGCCGTCGCAGCGAAATCCGCACCCCGCGCCCGACCGACCGGCCCGCGCCCGCCGCACCGCCGGGGCTGTTCCGCCTCGACTTGCGGGTGCGCGCGGACAACCAGCTGTTCGTCTCCGGCATGGGGCTGGAGTCCGAATGGGAGATGGACCTGCGCATCGGCGGCACCAGCGCGGCGCCGACGATCAATGGCGGGCTTGACCTGGTACGCGGCACCTACAGCTTTGCGGGTAAACGGTTCGAGGTGAATCGCGGCACGATCCGCTTCCGTGGCGGCGCGCTGACCGATCCGGACATCAATATCCAGGCGACGACGACGACGGACGGCATCACCGCGGTCATCAACGTCACCGGCACCGGCCAGCGTCCGCAGATCAGCTTCACCTCGACGCCGACCCTGCCGCAGGACGAGGTGCTCAGCCGGTTGCTGTTCGGGACCAACCCCGAGAACCTGTCCGCGACCGAGGCGATCCAGCTGGCCGCCGCGCTCAATTCGCTGCGTGGGTCGGGCGGCGGCGGGCTGAACCCGCTGGGCAAGCTGCGCTCGGCGACCGGGTTCGACCGGCTGCGCGTGCTGGGCGCCGACGAGGCGACCGGCCGGGGCACCAGCCTGGCGGCGGGCAAGTACATCACCGACAATATCTATGTGGAGATCGTCACCGACGCGCGCGGCTTCACCGCCACCCAGTTGCAGATCGCGCTGACCCGCACGCTCAGCCTGTTGACCCAGACTGGCTCGTTCGGTGGATCGGCGGCGAGCCTGCGCTACTCGCGGGATTTCTGACGGGAGCCGCCACCCTCACCCTTCCGGGGCTTCGCCCCTCCCTCCCTCTCCCATTGGGAGAGGGAAGGGGCCCGCCCGCTGCAAGCGGGTGGGAAGGGTGAGGGCCGTAGAGCGCATCAGGGTTTCATCAAAATGAAACATCCGGCAGGATGCCCGCATGACCCCCGAGCATCTTGCCGCCGACGCCACCGCCATCCTGGCCGACCTGATCGCGATCGACACCACGTCGCGCGAGTCGAACCTGGAACTGATCGCCTATGTCGAGCGCCATCTGGGCGGGATCGGCGTCACCGGGCGGCGGGTGTTCAATGCCGATGGCAGCAAGGCCAATCTCTATGCCACGGTCGGCCCGATGGAGTCGGGCGGCGTCGTCCTGTCGGGACACAGCGACGTGGTGCCGGTCGACGGCCAGCCTTGGACCAGCGACCCCTGGCGGCTGACCCGGCGCGGGGACCGGCTGCTGGGGCGGGGGACCTGCGACATGAAGGGGTTTCTGGCGCTGTCGCTGGCCCTGGCCCCTTATGTCGCGCGTGGGGCCATGACGCGGCCGCTGCATCTGGCGATTTCCTATGACGAGGAAGTGGGATGCCTCGGCGCCCCCTCGATGATCGCCGAGATCGCGCGCGAACTGCCGTCACCCGCCGCGGTGGTGGTGGGCGAGCCGACCGAGATGGTGGTGGTCAGCGGGCATAAGGGCATCGCCACCTGGAACGTCACGGTGACGGGGCATGAGGCGCATTCCAGCCTGATCCATCTGGGCGCCTCGGCCAATATGGTCGCGGTGCGGCTGATGCAGCGGCTGGCGGATCTGGCCGAGCGGCTGGCGGGGGAGGGCGATCCGCACGGTCCCTTCTGCCCGCATCACGCCACGCTGACCATCGGCCAGATGAATGGCGGCACGGCGGTCAATATCCTGGCGCGCGAATGCCGCTTCGCCTTCGATCTGCGCACCCTGCCGGGGCAGGAGCCGGAAGCAATCCTCGCGCCCTTCTTCGCGGCGTGCGAGGCGGCGGATGCGGAGCTTCGCGCCCGCTTCCCCGAAGCCGGGGTGCAGGTCGAGCGGCGGTCGCGCACGCCCTCCTTCGCGCCAGAGGCGGATGGCGTGGCGGAGCGGCTGGCGCGGCGCTGGGCGGGCGACAACGGCCCGGCGCGGGCGGTCCCCTATGCCGCCGAGGCGGGGCAGTTTCAGGGGGCGGGGTTCTCGACCGTCATTTGCGGTCCCGGCTCGATCGCCCAAGCCCATCAGCCGGACGAATATATTGAGGTTCAGCAAATGGAGCGGGGTGCCGCCTTCATGTTGCGGCTGGCCGATGATCTCATCCGCTAACGGACGCGATTTTTACTTGGGTTAACCAGAAATCACGGGGCGGCGCCGACCTTTAGGCCCATTTGGGCCGCCCCATGACTTAACATGGATTACCAGGGGCGGATCGACTCGCCGTAGATCAGCGCCAGAATGAACTTCAGCATGGGTTTTCTCCCTCGAAAGCACCCTTTTGAGTGCGTGAATATGGTTAATTCGACGTTAACCATTACGCAATGGGGAAGCGGCGAGTTGCCAAGCGATTGGTTTGGCGCGGCAAAGGCGGTTAACACCTTGTTTAATCCCTGACCCTAGTTTTGCGGGCGTGAAGAAAGGTGCTTCCTCCACCGCGCCCGGCGCGTCCGCCTCCGTCACGGCCCCATCCGTCACGCCCACCGCTGCGGCCGATCCCCAGTGGCAATCGCTGGTGCTCATCGGCATCGGCAATTTCACGCTGCTGCGTCGCCAGCTGGGTCGCGCGTCGAGTGGTGCGTTGATCGAGGCGGTCGCCGACCGCGTGGCGCAATGCATACCCGACGCCGTCGCCCGCCCGACCGCGCCCGCGCAGGTCGAGGTGATGGTCCGCGCCGCGACCCGCGAGTCGCTCGACGCCCATCTGCTGACCCTGTCCGAAGTGCTCGGCCACCCCTTCGCGCTGGACGGCGGCGAGTGCCGCATCGAACCCGTGCTGGGCGCCGCCGTCGCCGCCGTGCCGCATGACGACGACATCCGCCTGCTGGAGGAGGCCGAACAGGCGCTGGCCGATGCGCAGGTGGAGGGACGGCTGATCGTGCGCGAGATGGCGGTCCCGACCGGGCGGCTCGACCGGATCGCGCTGGGCCATGAGCTGACCTGCGCGATCGCGCGCGACGGCCTATTCGTCGAATATCAGCCGAAGGTGCATGTCCGGCAACAGCGTGTGGCGAGCGTCGAGGCGCTGCTACGCTGGCGGCATCCCAGCTACGGCCTCATCAGCCCGGTCGAGTTCATCCCCGTGGCTGAGGAATCGCGAATCATCGGCCCGCTCACGCTCTGGATCCTGCGACAGGTCATCGCCGACCAGCGCCGCCTGGCCGAGGCGGGGCATCCGCTTCGCGTCTTCATCAACATCTCGGGCATGTTGCTGGGCGATCCGCATTTCGTGCGCGAAGCTTGCGCACTGGTCAGCGACAGCAGCGCGTGCATCGGCTTCGAGATCACCGAAACCTCGGTCATCCGCGATCCCGACTGCGCGATGACCAACCTCCAGGCATTCGTCGACATGGGCATCGCGGTGGCGATCGACGATTATGGCGCGGGGCTTTCCTCGCTCTCCTATCTGAAGCAGCTTCCCGCCTGCGAGCTGAAGATCGACAAGCTGTTCATCACCCAGCTGACCAGCAGCAATCGCGACCCGCTGATCGTGCGTTCGACGATCGACCTGGCCCATGCGCTGGAAATGGAAGTGGTCGCCGAGGGGGTGGAGACGCCCGCAACCTTGGCGCTGCTCAGCGTCATGGGGTGCGACATGATCCAGGGCTATCTTATCAGCCGGCCGATCGGGTTGGAGGCGCTGATCCATTTCCTCGACGAACAGGCGCATCAGAGCGTGACGGCACTGGCCCGGCCGACGCCGCTGGCCCGGCTGGTGACCCGTGCGCGCGGTTAGGATCGCGCTGGTCATTGCCGCATTGCTGGTCGCGGCGGGTGAAGTTCGCGGCCAGACCGTTTCAGCCCCGCCTCAGCCCACCCTCGACCAGGCGCTAAATGCGGCCAAGGCGGAAATGCTCCGCGATCCGGCGCGTGCGATGCAGAGCGCGGACAAGGCCCGCCGCGCCGCGCTGGCCATCGGCGACGAGCGGCGGCGCACCCTGGCGCTGGCGACCGCCGATTGGCTGCGCGGCGAGAGCGCGGTGCGGCTCGGGCGGAGTGAGGACGCCAAGGCCGCAATCGCCGCCGCGATGCAGGCGGCGCGCGGGCTGGACCCGCATTCCGACCTGATGGGCAATATTCTTCTGACGCAGGGCGGTCTGGCCCGAGCCGATGGCGGGATCGCCGAGGCGCTCAATGCCTATCAATCGGCCTATCGGGCGTTCCAGCGGCTGAACGATACGCGTGGTCAGGCCAAGGCGCTCGTCCAGATCGCCGACCTGTATAACGATGCGAAGGACTTCACCTCCGCGCTTCACTATCTTGAACAGGCGAGTGGCGCCTATCGGGGGGACGACAGCCTTCGTCTGGCGATCCTCAACAACCGCTCGTTGACGCTGGGTGAGTTGTCGCGCCCCGGCGATGCACTGATCCAGCTGCGCGAGGCGATGCGGCTGGCGCGCCGGATGAAAAGCCCGGCGCTTCAGGCGGTCATCGGGCGGAACATGGCGCGAGCCGCGTTGCAGATGGGTCGGATCGGCGAGGCCGAGGCGATGATCGCCACCGCCACGCGCAGCGATCCGCACGCCACGGCCGACGATGTCCGCGCGCTGCAGAGCATCGCCGCCCAGGCCGCTTTCCAGCGCGGGCGACTGGCCGAGGCGGCGCAGCTGATCGACCGCAGCTTTGCCGGGGTCGATCTGGCGAACACGACCGTCCTTCAGCGTGACGCGCATCGCAGCGCATATCGCATCTACGCGGCGGCCGGGCGGACGGCCGACGCGCTGCGACATTTGGAGGCGCTGAAACGGATCGACGACGAAGCGACGCGTCTGGCGACCTCGACCGGATTGGCGCTGATGGGCGCGCGGTTCGACTTCGCCAATCAGGAACTGCGCATCGCCCGGATGAAGGCCGCCGATCTGCAACGCAATATCGCCTTCGAGCGCGCGCAGTTGCGCACCGAACGTTTCATCCTGATCGGCTCGGTCGCGGCGATCGTCGTGGTCCTGGCGCTGCTCGGCATCTGGCTGGTGACGCTCGGCCGCAGCCGCAATCGCATCCGCGCCGCGCATAGCGAACTGGCCGTGACCAATGACGAGCTGGAAAAGGCGCTGGCGGTCAAGACCGAGTTCCTGGCGACGACCAGCCATGAGATCCGCACCCCGCTGAACGGCATATTGGGCATGACCCAGGTGATGCTGGCGGACGCGGCGCTGGCGAGCGACCAGCGCGAGCGGGTGGAGGTGATGCACGGCGCAGGGCTGACCATGCGTGCGCTGGTCGACGATCTGCTCGACGTCGCCAAGATCGAACAAGGCCGGCTGACGCTCGAACAGGCGCCTTTCGATCTGGCGACGACGATCCGCGATGCGTCCCGCCTGTTCGAGGGGCAGGCGGTGGCCAAGGCGATCGGCTTTACCCTCGATCTGGCCGATTGCCCTGCGACCGTGATGGGCGACCCGGCGCGCATCCGGCAGATCGTGTTCAACCTGCTGTCCAACGCCCTGAAGTTCACCAGCGTCGGACAGGTCCGGCTGGCCGCGCGCCGCCACGAACGGGGCGTATCGATCAGCGTCACTGACAGCGGCATCGGCATCCCGCCGCACAAGCTTGAGGAGATATTCGAGGCGTTTCGCCAGGCGGATGCCAGCACGACGCGCCAGTTCGGCGGCACCGGGCTGGGCCTCGCCATTTGTCGGCGTCTGGCCCGCGCGATGGGCGGCGACGTGACGGTGGAAAGCGAGCCGGGCCGGGGATCGTGCTTCACGCTCGACCTGCCGCTGACCGAGGTGGCGCCGGCCTCCGCGCCGGAGCGTCCGCTGGTCCTGATCCTCGACCGCAACCCGATCCGTCGCGCGATGTGGACCAAATTGTGCGCGCCTTATGCGCAGGTCGCCTTCGCCGCCGATGCCGGGGAGGCGGCATCGCGACTGAGCGATGGCGGGGTGACGCAGATGCTGATCGACGACAGCGCGATCCGGGAGGAAGGCAGCACCGCCGCGTTGGGCCGCATCGTCAGCGCGAGCGACCGTCCCATGCCTGTCCACCTGCTTTGGCCCCAGGCTGAGCCCCTGGAAGGGAACGATTTTATTGCTGAAGGATTAATCGACGTTATCGCCAAGCCGATTACGGGGACCGAGGTGATGCGGAAGATGTTCGACGCCTCACCGCAAACCGCCGCCCGGCCACTTGTAACGCAAGCGGCATGATCGTTAGGGCTCCAGAATGACCGCGATCACATGTGCCATCCGGCCCGATGGGCGAAAGGGACGGCAATGAACGTCCTGTTCATCGAGGACGACCGGATGAACCGCCGCGTCGTGCGTGACATGCTGGATGTCGCGGGGGCGACCATGGCGGAGGCGGAGAATGCCGAACTCGGCCTGGAGATGATCGACCGCGACCAGTATCACATGATCCTGATCGACCTGCGGATGCCGGGCATGGACGGCATCACCGCCATCCGCCACATCCGCGCCCGCGGCGATGACAAGGCCGAGGTGCCGATCATTGTGGTCACCGCCGACAGCGGCGTTGACCTGCGCGAACGCTGCCTGAGCGCGGGGGCCGACGATGTGATCGTGAAGCCGGTCGCGATGGATCAGTTGTTCGAGGCGATGGGCCGTATCCTGGCGGGGGATCGCGGCGCGATCATCGGCTGATTATTCGCCCGCCTCGGGCTTCGGCTTCAGCGCCTCGGCCAGCGACGCGGTGGCGCTGCCGCGCTTGGCGGGCACCGGCTGCGACGGATCGGGCGCCCAGCCGGTCAGGAAGACCAGGTTGAATTGTTCGGGCACGCGGCCATCGGGATCGGCCATCTCGGCAAAGGCCGCCGCCGCCGCCGCCAGTGCGTCCCGCCCGATCGGACGCCGCTCGGCCAGCAGGTTGCTCGCCCCCATGCCGCGCAGATCGCCCAGCAGCCGACCGAAATCGCGGTAGCGGACCGCCAGCGTCTCGATATCCGCGACCGGCAGGGTAAAGCCCGCGCGCATCAGCAGGTCGCCGGCCGAGCGTACGTCAACTTGCGGATGGAGCCGCGCGACCGGCCGCTCCGCTTCGGCGACACGCAGCGCGGCGCGCAGGCGGGGCAGCGATCCGCCGCCGACGAACGCGCCCAGGAACAGCCCGTCGGGGCGCAGCACCCGGCGGATCAGCGTCAGCGCGCCGGGCAGGTCGTCGATCTGGTCGAGCACGCCCGCGCTGACCACTAGATCGAAGCTGCGATCGGCGAAGGGCAGGCGGTCCTCGTCGCCCTGAACGCCCTGCGCGGCGCGGGCAAAGGCGAAGCCGGGGTCCAGCCGCGCCACCCGCGCACCCGGCGGGGGCAGGAAGCCGCCGTCGAAACAGCCCAGGTCCAATATGTCGTGGAACGGGCGGGTGACAGCATCCAGCCGCTCGGCCAGCCCGTCGAGCATCGCGGCACGCAGGAAATCATGCTCGGCGAAATCGGGCTGGGCACGGTCGCGGCGCAGGCGGCGGGCGCGACGGTCGAAGATGGTGGACATGCTCACCCGCGCGCTTGTGCGCGCTCGCGCGATCGGGGACAAGGCAAAGCCGATGGGGGCGGGATCGAAACAGACCGGATTTGCGATGGAGCGGGGCCGCGCCGTGCTCGCCGCCCCCTTGCTCGCGCTGGCCCACTGGGCCTTGCCGCCGCGCTGTCCGGGTTGCGCCGAGCCGGTCGAGGCAGATCATCGTTTCTGTGGGCCGTGCTGGGGACAGTTGCGGTTCCTAGACACGCTCGGCTGTACGGGTTGCGGAATGCCGCTGGGCGGGCTGTCGGGGCGATGCGGGGCATGTCTGGCCAATCCGCCGCGCCACGCGGGGGTGTATGCCGCCGTCGCCTACGGCCCCATCGCGCGCGAGCTGCCGATCCGGCTGAAACATGGCGGGCGGATCGGTGTGGCCGAGACGATGGCGGGGCCGATGGCGCGGCGGATACCGCCGGGGGCGGACCTGCTGGTCCCCGTTCCGCTTCACCGTTGGCGCTTGTGGCGGCGCGGCTTTAACCAAGCGGTGCTGATCGGCGAGAGCGTGTCCCGGCGCAGCGGCGTGCCGATGGCGCGGCAGGTCCTCCAGCGGGTACGCGCGACGCCGCTGTTGCGCGGACTGTCCCCCAGACAGCGGCGCGCGGCGGTGACGGCGGCGTTTCGCGTCACCGACCCGGCGGCGGTAAAGGGGCGGCATGTCGTGCTGGTCGACGATGTCTATACCACCGGTGCGACGGCCGGGGCGTGCGTCCGGGTGTTGCTGGCGGCGGGGGCGGCATCGGTGGCGATCCTGTGCTGGGCGCGGGTCATCGACGGGGCGGACGATTGACAAGCGGCGTCCCGCGACACACCTGAAGGGCATGGCAAAGGTCGAAATCTACACCAAGGCGTTCTGCCCCTATTGCACGCGGGCCAAGGCGCTGCTCGCCTCCAAGGGCGTCGAGCCCCAGGAATATGACATCAGCATGGGCGGCCCCCAGCGTGCCGAGATGATCCAGCGCGCGAACGGTCGCACCACCGTGCCGCAGGTCTTTATCGACGGACAGCATATCGGCGGCTCGGACGATCTGGCGGCGCTGGACAAGCGCGGAGGGCTCGACCCGCTTCTGGCGGCATGACCCGAATCGGGGTGTTGCAGATGACGGCGGGGATCGATCCCGCCGCCAATGCCGGGATTCTGGAGCGCGCCATCGCCGAGGCGGCGGCGAAGGGCGCGGCAATGCTGTTCACGCCGGAGATGTCCGGGCTGATCGACCGCGATCGTGCGCGGGCGGCGGCGCATCTGGTGTCCGAAGGCGAAGACCCGGTGCTTGCCCGCGTTCGCACGGCGGCGGCGGCGCATGGTCTGTGGGTCCATCTCGGCTCGCTGGCGGTGCGGGAAGCGGATGGCCGGTTGGCCAATCGCGGCTATGTCATCGACGACCGTGGCGATATCCGCGCCCGTTATGACAAGATGCACCTGTTCGACGTCGACCTGCCCAGCGGCGAAAGCTGGCGCGAATCGGCATCCTATGCGCCGGGCGAGCAGGCCGTGGTGGTCGATACGCCAGTCGGTCGCCTAGGCCTCGCCATCTGTTACGACCTGCGTTTCCCGGCGCTGTTCGCCGCGCTGACCGAGGCGGGGGCGACGATCCTGTCGGTGCCCGCCGCCTTTACCCGGCCGACGGGCGCGGCGCACTGGCATGTGCTGCTCCGCGCCCGCGCGATCGAGGCGGGGGTGCATCTGGTCGCCGCCGCCCAGACCGGCGAGCATCAGGACGGCCGTGCCACCTATGGCCATTCGCTGGTCGTCGGCCCCTGGGGCGAGGTGCTGCTCGACATGGGCGAGGCGGCGGGGCTGGGCTTTGCCGAGATCGATCCGGCGCAGGTCGAGTCGGTGCGCGAACGTTTGCCCGCCATCCGCCATCGCCGCGCCATTCCGCCAGTGGTGCAGGCATGATCGTCTTCGATCTGCGCTGTGCGGGCGGCCATGTATTCGAGGCCTGGTTCGCCTCCTCGGCCGCCTATGCCGAACAGCGCGACAAGGCGCTGGTCGAATGCCCGCTCTGCGGCGATCGCAGCATCGAGAAGGCGGTCATGGCGCCGCAGATCGCCGCCAAGGGCAACAGCAAACCCGACTCGCCCAGTCCGCAGGCGATGAAGGCCGCGCTCGAACATCTCGCCCAGGCGCAGGCGAAGATGCTGGAGACTTCCACCTGGGTCGGCGGCGCCTTCGCAGAAAAGGCGCGCGCCATGCATGAGGGCGAGGCGCCCGTGACGCAGATCCACGGTCAGGCCAGTCTGGCCGAGGCCAAGGCGCTGATCGAAGAGGGGGTGCCGGTCGCCCCCTTGCCCTTGCCCGTGGTGCCGCCCAAGCTGGCGAACTAGACCGGCCATCGCGCCCGTCAAACCGCTCTGGACCACGCCGCGCCCCGCCTGTATCACCCGGCCTGCATGGGGCCCCGTAGCTCAGCAGGATAGAGCATCAGATTCCTAATCTGAGGGCCACTGGTTCGAATCCAGTCGGGGTCACCATGCAGTATGCCGTCGCCACCCGGATCGAAGATGGGTAATCATAACGATTGCGAAACGGCTTTTCGACAAGTCAAACGACAGTCATGGCACGAAACGTGATCTTAAGAGGTCGACGTCATAACCCCCATATTCTCGGGGTGTTCGATGATGAAGAATCTGAAGATCAGCAACAAGTTGTTCGTGGCGTTCGGCATTCTGGCCACCGCCCTGGTCGTCACGATGGTGCTGTCCATCATGAGCCAGCAGCATCTGAACAGCGTAGCCGAAAATCTTGGGCGCGTTCGCCGCGACAAGCTGGTTGCCATCTCGCTGATCAACACCGCGACATCAGATTATCGCGTCTATGAGGCATCGGTCATTCTCTTCACCGAGACCGACCAGATTGCCTCCGCAGTTCGTGACCTGAAGGAACGGTCCGAGGCGATCGCCAAAAGCGAAGCTTTTCTGGACCGCACTTTGTCTGCGCCCAATTCGATCGCCCAGTTCCGCACGTTCCGCGAACATTGGGGGACGTACGAGCAAATGTCGCGCAAGACGATCGATCTCGGCAGTCGGAATTTGAATGAGGAAGCGCTGGCGAACTTCCGGGCGAGCAAGGCTATCTTCGATACCGCGAACAAGGACGCGGCCATCATGACCGACCTTCAGGTCGCCCTGATGGACAAGGAAATGAACGAGGCGACGCAAACCTATATCTGGTCGCGCAATGCATCGATTGCGATCTCGCTGCTGGTGCTGGCCCTGACCGGCTATCTGCTGATGACGCTGATCCGCGGTATCGCCAATCCGTTGGCGGCGATGACCGTCGCGATGCGGCGGCTGGCGACGGGCGACCTGAACACGACGCTGGAGGTCGAGCCGCGTCGTGACGAAGTCGGCCAACTGGCGGAGGCGATGGTCGCTTTCCGTGACCAGCTCGTCGGGGCGGAGCGCGCCAAGGCCGAACAGACCAGCCTGATCGTCAGCAGCGTCGGCAGCGGCCTCGACGCGCTGGCGCAGGGCGACCTGACCAAGCGGATCGACGCGGACCTGACCGGGCCGTTCGCAAAGCTGAAACAGGATTTCAACAACGCGATGGACTCGGTGTCCGCCACGCTGACCGCCGTGAACGCCAGCGCGCAGGGGATCACCAACGGCGCCGCCGACATTCGCGAGGCGTCGGACGACCTGTCGCACCGCACCGAGCAGCAGGCGGCCAGCCTTGAGGAAACCGCCGCTGCGATGCACGAGATCACGGAGACGGTGCGCGAAACGGCGGAAAACGCCAAGCGCGCCAATCAGGCGGTCACCGAAACCCGTACCGATGCCGATCAGTCCACGGACGTGGTGCGGAAAGCGGTCGAGGCGATGCACGGCATCGAACGCTCGTCGCATGAGATCAGCGAGATCATCGCGGTGATCGACGGCATCGCCTTCCAGACCAATTTGCTGGCCCTCAACGCCGGTGTCGAGGCGGCGCGGGCCGGGGATGCGGGCAAGGGCTTTGCGGTCGTCGCCAGCGAAGTGCGCGCGCTGGCGCAGCGTTCGGCCGACGCCGCCAAGGACGTGAAGGAGCGGATCACCGCCTCGACCCAGCAGGTCGACGCCGGGGTTCAACTGGTCGCGCAGGCGGGCAATGCGCTGACCCGCATCACCGGCCGGATCGGCGAGATCAATGCGCTCGTCTCCGACATCGCCTCGGCCGCTGCGCAGCAGGCGACCGGCTTGCAGCAGGTGAACACCGCCGTCGCCGAGATGGACGGCGTGACCCAACAGAATGCCGCGATGGTCGAACAGGCCACCGCCGCTGCGCGCAGCCTGTCCGAAGAAACCGGCAACATGACTCGAGAGGTCGGCCGCTTCCGTCTGATCGACGGCGGAATGCCCGCACGGACACCCGCGCCGGTCCATCATTCGCCGGTCCACCAGCTCCAGGCCCGCGTAGCCCAGGCGACCCCGCGCATCGCCGCCGCTCCGCGCGTCGCCCGCGCATCGAGTGCCGCCGCAGCGGTCGTGGTCGACGACGGCGACTGGTCGGAATTCTGATCCCCCTTCACAGGGGGGGGCGGCAAAGCCTGTTCGTCACAGCCGCCCGACCACCGTTCCGGCCCGAATCGCCTCTCCCTCCACCAGCGTCTCGGCCAGTCGCATCCCCTTGGGCAGGAACAGGATGATGGTCGAACCATGCTCGAACCAGCCCATCTCCTCGCCCTTGCCGATCCGGGCGGAACAGGCGGTGCGGCCGGGGCCATGGTCGCGCAGGCTCTCGACGGTATCCAAGCAATGTAGCCGGATGCTCGCGACCAGGATCGCGGCGACAGGCACGATCAGCAGCGGCAGGCCGGACATCAGCGTCCGCGCCTCGATCACCGCGCGTTCGTTGCGGCAGAACAGGCGTTCGACCCGCTTCAACGCGATCGGATTCACGTTCCAGCAGTCGCCCGACAAATAGGTCACGCCCTCGACCACGATGTCGGTCGGCGCATGGAAGCGATGATACATGCCCGCCGTCAGCCGCAGCGTCAGGAAGGAGCCGTCGCGGAACCGCTCGACCAGCTCGGGGTCGGGGATCAGATCGCCCAGGCGATAGGGAAAGCCCTTCACCTGATAGAGTCGGTCGTCCTCGATCCGGCCATGCGCACCGACCAGCGCGTCGCACGGGGAGGCGATGGTTTCGGGATCGCTGTCGAACGCCCGCGCGCCGTCGCGCAAGGGCCGGACGAAACCGTCGCGCAGCGATCGGAACCGGGTCGTGCGCGCATCGGAAAGGTCGACGCCCGCGAAGAATTTCCAAAGCGCCAAGCTGGGCTTGGCGATCAACGGATGCTCGATCCGGGCGAGTCGGCCGACCGCTTTCGTCGCGAAACGGCGCGGCAGGCGGTTGGTGACGAGGAAATTGATGTCCTCGTTCAGGAAGAACCGCATGATGGGTCCACGCATTGTCATGCCTCCGTCATGGGTACGCGGTCAAAGGCCGCATGAACCCGATTCTCACTGGCCTGCTGGCCGCTTCCGCCGGTGCCGTTGCCCTGACGAAGGGGCATCGGCGGCTGACCCTGTCGCGCGCCAAGCATCCGGGGCTGGGCGGCCATGTCCGCATGGCCAAGCGGATTGCCGGGCAGATCCCGTTCTACAGCTATGGCGAGGATCGCTTCTTCCGCGTCGACGATGCGCCGGACGCGATTGCCGACCAGCGGCGCGCCGGGTTCGAGCGCCTGGGCGCGCTGTTCGCCGAGCGTTACGCGCAGACGCTGGCGCTGACCCGCGATACACGAAGCGGCCTGTCCGACCTGCAATTCACCGGCGCGTACCGGGTACCGTTCCAGTTTCGCGAGAAGGTGCGCACGACGCTGGCGACCGGCGCCTTCTATCAGCGCTCGGAAGGGCCGATCCTGGTCGATCTGGACGGCAACCGGCTGATCGACCTGACCGGCTCCTACGGCGTCAACCTGTTCGGTAACGACTTCTACAAACGGACCATGGCCGAGGGGGCCGAGATGGTCGGGGAACTGGGCGGGGTGCTCGGCTTGTTCCACCCGGTCGTCGCCGACAATGTCCGCCGCCTGACGACCCTGACGGGGATGGACGAGGTGTCCTTCCACATGTCGGGCACCGAGGCGGTGATGCAGGCGGTGCGGCTCGCCCGCTATCATACCAAGCGGCCGCGTCTGGTACGGTTCGCGGGCGCCTATCATGGCTGGTGGGGCGATGTGCAGCCGGGCATCGGCAACCCGGTGCCCGCCGACCGGACGCTGACGCTGGCCGACATGTCCGAGCGCACGTTGAAGGTGTTGGCGACGCGCAAGGACATTGCCTGCGTGCTGGTCAACCCGCTCCAGGCGATGCACCCCAATGGCTCGGCCCCTTCGGACGGGCAGCTGGTCGATGGCGGGCGCAAGGCGGGGGCGGACCTGGCCGCCTATCGCGACTGGCTGCACCGGCTGGCCGAGACATGCCGTGCGAACGGCATCGTCCTGATCTTCGACGAGGTGTTCATGGGCTTCCGCCTGGCGAAGGGCGGGATGCCGGAGTATTTCGGGGTGAAGCCCGACCTCATCACCTATGGCAAGACGCTGGGCGGGGGCCTGCCGGTCGGGGTGCTGTGCGGCCCGGCGCATCTGATGAAGCGGTGGCGGGAGGATCGCCCCGTCGACATCTGCTTCGCGCGCGGCACGTTCAACTCGCACCCCATGGTGATGGGGGCGATGAACGCCTTTCTGCGACGGCTGGAAACGCCCGAGATCGCCGCGCTGTATGACGGGCTGGACGAGCGATGGAATGCCCGCGCCGCGATGTTCAATACGCGGATGGCGGCGGCGGGGCTGCCCCTGTCGGTCGCGCATGTCCAGACGATCTGGACCATCCTCTATTCGGTCGCCTCGCCCTATAACTGGATGCTGCAATATTATCTCCGGGCGGAAGGTCTGGCATTGAGCTGGGTCGGAACCGGGCGGCTGATCTTCAGCCTCGACATCGACGACGCCCTGTTCGCCGATATTTGCGACCGCTTCGTTGCAGCGGGACAACAGATGCGTGACGATGGCTGGTGGTGGACCTCGCCCGAGACACCGCAGGAGCTGAAGGCGGCGAACAAGGCGATCCGGCGGCGGATCTTGAAGGAGTCGCTGGCGGTGCGGTTGGGGCGGGGTGCTTAGATCCCCGCCAGCCTTTACTTCTCCCCCTCCCGCAGGCGGGAGGGGGCCGGGGGGAGGGCATGGTGTCTCACCGAGCTTGTCGCCTGTGGCTTTCCCTCCCCCATCCCCTCCCGCTTGCGGGAGGGGAGCGGCCAGACGAGAGGGTGGAATATAAAAATGGGCGGCGGTCCTTGCCGGACCGCCGCCCTTCTCCGTCGCAAAGCGAAATTTACGCCGCCTTCAAATCCTCGAAATCATCGACATCGTGATGATCCATCCGCTCGCCCTTCATCAGGCGGCGGGGTGCGCTCTTGTACATCTTGAAGTCGTTGAAGGGGTCGGTGACGATCTTGGTCGCCCAGACCAGCCCGGTCTCCAGATCGCGCTTCGCCCAGAGCTGCATCACCCGCACGAAGATCGCGCTGACGCCCAGGCCGAGCCAGCCGATGCCGACATGGCGCAGATAGCCCATGAAGCCGTCCGGATATTCCAGCGTGCCGAACAGCGTCGGCTGGACCAGCAGCACGACCGGGATCGCGCCCCAGATGCCCATCAGCACATATTTGCGCGCCAGATTATAGCCGACCTTGATCTCTTCCTTATGCTCATGCGTCGCCTTGTTCACATGGTCATAGCCCTTGGGCTCGAAGAAGAAATGCCCGGCCTGGCGGCTGGTCATCGCCACGCCCCAGGCGAGCAGGCTGGCGACCGCCGGATCGATGAACAGCAGCACATAGGCGGTCAGGAAGGTACAGGCGCTGACGAAGTGCAGGCTCTGATTGACCAGGCTGTGATGATAGAAGCGATGATCGTCCCACCGCTGTTCGGCGAGCTGCGCGCGGAAACCCGTCATTGGACTTGTCCTTGGAGGGAGGGCTGGCGCTTGGCGAAGCGGACCAGCGAGAAATGGCCGAGCGGGGGCAGGGGGCGGCTTTCGACCAGTTCCACGTCGCCGCGCGTCGCCGCCCAGTCGGTATAGCGTTCGAACGGAAAGTCGGTGCGAAACCCTAAGCGACTGGTGATCGGCATCAGCGTCTTTTCGATCCGTCCACGAAGCCCGTCGCCCGCGCCCACCCGCGTCGTGATGACGATCTCGCCACCGGGGCGGCAGATGCGCGCGAACTCGTCCAGCGCCCGCTCCGGGTTGGGGACGGCGGTGATGACATATTGCGCGACCACCACGTCGAAGCTGTTGTCGGCGAATTGCAGCGCCTCGGCATCGCCGTAGGCGATCTGCTCGACATGGGTCAGCTGGCCGCTGCGAACCCGCTCGCGCGCCTTGTCGAGCATCGGCTCGGACAGGTCGACGCCGACGATGCGGTTGGCCCGCGAATATTGGGGAAGCGAGATGCCGGTGCCGACCCCCACTTCGATGATCCGGCCACCGATCCGCTCGGCGGCGACGATGGCGGCGGAGCGGCCTTTCTTGAAGACGGGGCCGAAGACCAGGTCATAGACAGGCGACCAGCGATCATAGGCCTTGGTGACGCTGGCGGTACTCATCTGCGTTGCCATCGAAGGGGCATCCCGTTGAACGACGATGCGACCCCTGTTCGCAGCAGGCGGTGACAGTTTCACGACAAATGGCGTGTCATCTGCGAGAATTTCGCAATAGCGCAACGAAAATGTCATCGCGCATGCATGAATATGTCGCATATGTCAGTTAGGGAATAAGATGGACGCACTGTTCTATGTGAATGGACGTGCCCTGTGATCTGCCGGACGCATCGGTCTATGCTGGTGCTGGGGTGGAATATATTTTCCTTATTCTTTGCCATTTAAACGCCGCGATTCGATCGGGACTCATGGTTCGGCGAAGAGTGGCGTGGAAAACTGTGCGGCGCGAATGACGATGCCCGGTCGGTCAGGCCTTCCGCCTGATGGCGAGTTTTACCGTGAATGTGGCGAAATTCACCACGCATTAGCATCGTGCGCAATTACAGAAAACACTAAGCCTCTGAAATTCCACGTCTTATGTGTATGGCATGACTAATGCAGTAACTCACCTGCCGGGGTGATCCGGCACAAAGGGAGTTACCACCATGTTGCTGACATTGCTGATCGCATCGACCCTGTCCGCCGCTCCGGCCCGTGAGCCCGTCGAGCCGAACACCGTCACGCTGAACACCGTCGCGGTCGCGACCACGGATATCCAGCCGTCCAAGGCGACCCGCTATTGCGCCGTCGGTCAGATCACCGGCTCGCGTATTCCGGTCAAGGTCTGCCGCACCGCCGACGAGTGGATCGCGAAGGACGGCGAACTTCCCACCGGCCGCATCGCGCGTCGCTAAGCCTCGAAAAGCGGAGACCCATCATGATGTTCGCCCTGCTCGCCGCCGCTGTCGCCCTGTCGACGCCGTCGTCCGCTCCGTCGCTGCGCGACGAGGTGGCCAAGCCAGCCGCTCCTGCGGTCGAAGCCGCCGCGTTGCCGACCGCGCCCACGGCCGCCGCAAAGCCGACCCGCTATTGCTTTCTGAATGTCGAGGAAGACCATATCATGCGCGGCAAGGTCTGCATGACGCGCAAGCAATGGATGTGGCGCGGTGTCGACCCGCTCAACTATATCGGTCGTACCAAGTGAAGCACGGGAAACGGGGCCGCCATTCCAGGACGGCCCCACCCGGCGCGAATCAGCCCAGATCGCGCGAATAGACGTTATAGGTCTTGTTGACGTCGCTCTTGATGGTCTCGGCGATTGAGCGCATCCCCTGATTGTCATCCAGGATCCAGCCGATCTCGCCACGCGACGCACCATATTTGGTGACCGAGGCCTGGCGGATATATTCGATCATCATGAAGGCCAACTGGCTGGCCATGCGCGACGACTGAAGCTCCTTGACCACGCCCATCAGCGGCACGCGCATCGTCCGCACCTTTGGCGCGCGCAGCCAGAGCAGCAGCTTGGCCCAGCCGAAGGGAAGCAGGCTGCCCTTGAGCGGCTTGATCGCCTCGTTCAGGTCGGGGAGCGTGATCATGAACGCGACCGGCTTGCCGTCCAGCTCGGCGATGCGGATCAGGTCGTTGAACACGATCGGCTTCAGCTTGACGCCGACATCCTTGATCTCGGGCGGGGTGAGGGGGATGAAGCCCCAGTTATCCGACCAGGCATCGTTCAGGATGCTCAGGATGATCGCGGCCTCTTCCTCGAACTTGGCCTTGTTCACCTCGCGCACGCGAATGCGCTCGTTCTTCTCGCCCGATTTGATGATCCGCTGGACGATGGGCGGGAATTCCTGCGTGATGTCCAGCTCATAGGTGAAGAGCTGCTTGACGACGCCGTAACCGGCACCCTCGATCCAACCCTGATATTCGGGGCGCGCATGGCCCATCATGATCGTCGGGTCCTGGTCGAAGCCCTGGACCAGCAGACCCGGCTCTTCCCAGACCGATTGCGACACGGGACCGATCGCGCGGGTCATGCCCTGGTCGCGCAGCCAACCCTCGGCGGCGGCGAGCAGCGCCTTGAACACGTCCTGGTTCACCGCATCCATCAGGCCCCAGAAGCCGACGCCCGGCCCGAACCCCTTGGACGGCTCCATCTCCAGCGCCAGCGTGTCGAGATGCGCCGAGATGCGGCCCACGACCTTGCCATTCTCTTCCGCCAGGAACAGCTGCGCCTTGGCATGGCTGTACCAGCCATTCTTTTCCGGGGTGATCAGTCCCAGCGCCTCGCCCTTCAGCGGCGGAACCCAGTGGGGATCGTCGGCGTAAAGGCGAAAGGGGAAGTCGACGAAGATCTTGCGATCCGACTTCGAAGAGATGGGGCGGATGGAAACGGTCATGGGATGCGGTCCGGCAATGATTTTGCCATCGTTCCTAACCGCCCGCGTCGATCATAGCGAGTGAGGATTCCGTCATGGCGGGCCGTGGGAATGCCACCGTGTCGCCACTATGTGGGGGCAAAGGATAGAGCTATGGAATCGACGCTTTCTTTTGAACGGAGTGCGCATGCCGTCGCAGCGGCCCCTTCCGTGCGTGTCCCGATTGCGGACGACAAGGCGATGCTGCGCGCCGCCGCCGAGCTGACCCGCGACCTGATCGCGCCGCGTCCCGGCCTTTACTGGGGCGATATGGTGGGCAGCGCGCTGGTCGGCTATGCGGCGCTGGCCGTGGCGGTGACCGCATCGTCGACGGGCGTGATCGTGGTGGCCTCGGTCGTGGCGGTGCTGGCGCTCTATCGCGCTCTGCTGTTTATCCACGAAGTCAGCCATATGAAGCATTCGGCGCTGCCGCGTTTCCGCGAAGGGTGGAACGCGCTGGTCGGTGTGCCGCTGCTGACGCCCGCCTTCATGTATGAGGGGGTGCACAACCTGCACCACGCCAAGACGCGGTACGGCACGGCGGACGATCCCGAATATCTGCCGCTGGCGCTGATGAAGCCCTGGACGCTGCCGGTGTTCATCCTGGTGTCGGCATTGGCCCCGCTGGGGCTGCTGATCCGCTTTGCGATCCTGTCGCCTTTGTCCTGGGTCATTCCCGGCCTGCGCAAGGTGGTGGTCGAGCGCTATTCGGCGCTGGCGATCAATCCGCATTTCCGCCGCCGTATGCCCGAGGGGGAGGCGCTGGTCCGCTTCAACCGCACCGATGCGGCGGCCTCGATCTGGGCGATCGCGCTGATCGTGCTCGTTGCGACGGGCGTGATCCCGGTGCGCGGTTTCGCGATCGGCTTTGCGATCGGCTCGGCGGTGGCGGTGCTGAACCAGGTCCGCACGCTCGTCGCCCACCTATGGGAGAATGAGGGCGAGCAGATGACGGTGACGGCGCAGTATCTGGACTCGGTCAATGTGCCGCCTCCCGCGCTGTTGCCGGGCCTGTGGGCGCCGGTGGGACTGCGTTATCATGCGCTGCACCACCTGCTGCCGTCGCTGCCCTATCATTCGCTGGGCGAGGCGCACCGCCGGATCAGCGCGGCGCTGACCCCGGATTCGCCCTATCACAAGGCGAGCTACAAGGGCCTGCCGGGGCTGGTGGCGAAGATCGGGATGAGCACGATCCGCCGGGGGAAGTAATCCCCCGGCACCGGCCGTCGGTTATCGTGCAATTCCGTACCTCCGTTCGCACTGAGCGAAGTCGAAGTGCACGGGCCATCATCGCAGCTTGGTGGACGTTTTCCCTTGGCCTTCGACTTCGCTCAGGCTGAACGGAGGGAGGTAAAGGGGGGCGCCAGCCTACCCCCTCACTCCTCCGTCCGGAACAGTACCGCTTCGCCGATCAGGAAGAACAGCAGGATCGGTGCCCAAGCCGCGAGGAAGGGTGGGTAGGCGCCCAGATCGCCCATCGCCATCGAGAAATTGTCCGCCACGAAATAGGCAAAGCCCAGCGCCATGCCGATCACGGCTCGGACGAACAGCTTGCCCGACCGCGCAATGCCGAACGCCGCGACCGCGCCGAGCAGGGGCATCAGCATGGCCGACATCGGCGCGGACAGCTTGTGCCAAAGCGAACCTTCCAGCGACTTGGTCGGCCGTCCCGCTTCCTGCAGGTCGGTGATCGCGCTCGACAGCGCGCCGAAGGACAGGTTGTCGGCGTTCACGCTGGCCAGCGTCAGTTGCTCGGGCGACACGCCGCGCCCGACGATCAGCGAGGGATAGTTGGTCAGCTTGCCCGACTTCACCTCGAACCGGGTCGCCGGGCCGATCTGCCAGCCATCGCCCGAGCGCACGCCGCGCGGGGCCCGCACGATCGCCTGGAGGCTGCCGCCCGCGCGGTCGTAGAGAGTTACGCCGCCCAGCTGGGTCTTCGCGCCCCGGCCCTGGATCAGATCGACCGAGATCAGGTCGTCGCCGTCGCGCACCCAGACATTGGCCCGGTCGCCGCTGTCGATGGGCAGGGGGCCATATTGCACCTTCTGCCAGGCCGACAACGTCGCGCTGGCGCGCGGCACGATGCGGTCGTTGAACGCGAAGCTGAACGCCGCCACGCCCGCGCTGGCGATCAGCAGGGGGGCGAGCACCTGATGCGCCGACATGCCCGCCGCCTTCAGCGCGATGACCTCGGAATTCTGGTTCATCGTGAAGAAGGTCAGGATCGTGCCGAGCAGCACCGAGAAGGGCAGCAGGAACGAGATGATCTGCGGCGCGCGCAGCGACACGTATCGCCACACCTGCGCCTGTCCGTTGCCCGGCGCGGCCAGCACCGCACCGGATTCGCTCAGCACGTCGAGCGTCTGGAGCACCAGCGCCACCGCGAACAGGATCGCGAAGGTGCGGATCAGGAACATTTTCGCCATGTAGATGGCGATCGTCCTCGACGGGAAAATGTTGGACAGGCTCATGCCGTATAGGCCTTTTTACGGCGGCGGCCGGGTATCCAGCGCCCGATCGCCTTGGCCAGCTTGGCCACCCCGCGCTCCAGCGCGCCGATCGGCTGCCCGCCGGGCACATAGGCGGTGACATAATACATCCACAGGACCAGCCCCGCGAACACCGCGAATGGCCCCCATAGCGCCAGGATGGGGTTCACTCGCCCCAGCGCGCCGATATCGGCGGCATATTGGTTCACCTTGAAATAGGTGACGAGCATCACGATCGACAGGAACACACCCAGCGCCGAGGTCGATCGCTTGGGCGGGATGCCCAGCGACACCGCGAGCAGCGGCAACAGGAACATCGTCACCACCTCGACCACGCGGAAGTGGAATTCGGATCGGCTGCCGGCGCGTGCCTCGGCACTCTGCGCCTCCTGACCGTGACGGGCCAGCTCGGGCAGGGTGAACTCTAGGTCGCGGCCGCCGCGCTGGCGGAAATTGTCGAACTTAGGCAAGTCGATCGGCAGGTCATGGCTGGAGAAGGTCAGCACGCGCGGCGCCTTGAACTCGGGCCGGTTGTGGATCAGCGTGCCGTTGGTCAGGCGGAAGATGATGACGTTGGGATCGTCGGTCGCCAGGAAGCGCCCGCGCTCCGCCGTCACGCCGATCCAGTCGCCCTTCGACGTGTTGGCATGGACGAAGATGCCCGACAGGTCGCGGCCATTGTCCCGGCTCTCCTCGATGCGCAGGGTCATCCGGTCGCCCAGATGGGTGAACTCGCCGACCTTGATCGACGCCCCCAGCGCGCCGGTGCGCAGCTCGTAGCGCAAGCCCTCGTAATAATAGCGGGCGACCGGCTGGATATAGCCGACGATCGCCAGGTTCAGCGCGGCCAGCACGATCGCATACATGTACGGCACGCGCAGCAACCGGGTATAGCTCATGCCCACGCCGCGCATCACGTCCAGTTCGGACGAGGTGGCGAGGCGGCGGAAAGCGAGCAGGATGCCCAGCATCAGCCCGATCGGAATGCCCAGCCCCAGATATTCGGGCAGCAGGTTGGCGAGCATCCGCCACACGACGCTGATCGGCCCGCCTTCGGTCGCGACGAATTCGAACAGGCGGCGGATGCGATCGAGCACCAGCAGCATCGCCGAGATGAGCAGCGTCGCGAACAGCGGCAACGCGATCAACCGGGCCATGTAGCGATCGATGGATTTCATGCGGGGGACATCACTCGCGCGATAAAACGGCCATGGCTATACGGGCGCGGGCAGGGCGCGTCACCCCTTGTTTGCGAAGGATTCCCTTGGCCTTCGACTTCGCTCAGGCTGAACGGAGTGAGGGACATGGAGCTTGATACCAAAAGCCGTTCAGCCCGAGCGAAGTCGAAGGCTACGTACCGCACCCCTCAAGCCGCCGCGCTGACCAACCCCTCCGCCCGCTTCAACGCCGCCGCCACCGCGCGCTCCAGCCCGGCCAGCGTGAAGGGTTTGCGCAGCACCTCATGCCCCTCGAACCCGGTCGCCTGCGCGTCGCCCGCGAAGCCGGTGACGAACAGCACCGCCAGATCGGGATGGCGCGGGCGGATCGTCGCGATCAGCTCGGGACCGGTCAGGTGCGGCATCAGCACGTCGGACACGATCAGCCCGATGCCCGGATGCCGTGCCAGCAATCCTTCGGCCTCGCGCGAGTCGTTGCAGGGGATGGGATCATGGCCCAGCTCTTGAAGCGCGCTCATCGTCGCGGCGAGTACGCGGGGATCGTCCTCGACCAGCAGGATGCGCAGCGCTCCCTCTGCTTCCGCCTCGACTTCGGGCGCGGCCAGCGGGGTCTCAACCGGCATCGCGGGGGCGGGTGCGTCATGACGGGGCAGATAGAGGCTGACCGTCGTGCCCTTGCCCGGCGCGCTCTGGATGGTCACGTCGCCGCCCATCTGGCCGACCAGCCCGAAAATCTGGCTGAGACCCAGCCCGGTGCCCTTGCCCGCGGGCTTAGTGGTGAAGAACGGCTCGAACACGCGTTCGATCACCTCGGGCGTCATGCCGTCGCCGGTGTCGGCGACTGACAGCACCACATAATCGCCCGCCTCGGCACGGGGCAGGGCATGGGGCCCCATGCGCATTTCGGCGGTGCGGATGGTCAACTGGCCGCGCCCGTCCATCGCATCGCGGGCGTTCACCGCCAGATTGAGGATCGCATTCTCCATCTGGGTTCGATCGCCGAACAGCGTCCAGCCGGTCGTCCAGTCCTCGACCTTCACCTTCACCCCGTCGCCGAGCGTCCGGTCGAGCAGGTCGCGCATACCCTCGACCAGACGGCGCGGCACCAGAATCTCAGGCGCCAGCGCTTCCTCGCGGCTGAACATCAGCAGGCGGCGGGTCAGTGCGGCGGCGCGGTGCGCTCCCTCGGTCGCGCTCTCCAGATGGCGCGCCATGTCGTCGGGCGACTGGGTGCGGCGGGCGAGTTCCAGCCCGCCCAGTACGACCGCCAGCATGTTGTTAAAGTCATGCGCGATGCCCCCGGTCAGCTGGCCCAGCGCGTCCATCTTCTGCGCCTGACGCAGCTTGGCTTCCTGGACCTTCAGCTCCTCGGTCGCGACCTCGACCGCACTGGCCAGTTCCTCGGCTCGGGCGCGTTCGGCGCGCGCTTCGGCATGGGCCTCGGCCCGCTCGCCCACCGCGCCGACGATGATCCATGCCAGCGCGATGCCGCCCAGCACCAGCACGATGCCGAACACGACGAGGCCGCTCGCGATCTTGTTGGAATGCTGGACCGTCTCCTGCGCAGCCTGGGATCGCTGTTGCAGCAGCACCCGCTCGCCATCGGTCAGACGGGCGAGCAGATCGTTGATCTTGAGCAGCGCCTCGGCCTGACGCGCCTGATAATAAAGGCCATAGGCTTGGCGGTTGAGGTGATAGGTGGTCGACAAAGCGATCGTCGACAATTCGCGACCGCGCGCTTCATAGGCCTGGCGGAGCTCGTCGATCAGGCGTTGTTGCTGCTGGTCCTCGATTATCCGGTCGAGCCGGTCGAGCTGAACCCCCGCCGTCGTCCATTCGTCCTGATAGAGCTGGCCCAGCTTGCGGTCGCCCGAGATGACGTAGCGGCCCAACGACGCCTCCGACCGGGCGATGGTGCCCGCCAACGTGCGCGCGGCGATCATCACGTCATAGCTGTGGCTCTGCCGCTCCAGCGCGCGGTCGCGCTCGCGATTGGCGTGGCCCAGCGTGATGACGAGCATGGCCAACGTCACCGCGCCCGCCACCGCCATCGCGATCAGCGCAAAGGTCCGCCACCGGCCGACCCCGCCAAGCTCGTCCTGATCCATCACGGGCGCGACGCTATCCTCGACGGTCGGATATTGCAAAGCCGGGCCGGATATAGCCGTGCGGCTTTTACGGGGCCGCTTACCCCTTCCTCCCCCAGAGGGGGAGGGGGACCATGCGGAGCATGGTGGAGGGGTGTCGGCATCTGCGGTCCGCTCCCATCAGGCGGTGACACCCCTCCGTCAGGCCTGCGGCCTGCCACCTCCCCTAGCAGGGGAGGATGAAAGGGGGCCGACCCGAAAACGGGGTCAGGCGATGACGCCGACTGCCTGACCCGCGGCGCGGAACATGCCCAGCACCGTCTGGATCTGCTCAGGCGTATGCTCTGCGCAGATCGAGCAGCGCAGCAGATAGGTGCCCGCCGGGGTCGCGGGCGGACGCGCCATGTTCACATACAGCCCACCGTCGAGCAGCGCCTGCCACATGATGACCGCCTGTTCCTGGTCCTCCAGGATGACCGCGACGATCGCGCTGTCGCAATTCTCGGTGCCCAAGCGGAAGCCCATGTCCTTCAGTCCGCCATGAAGCGCGCGAGCGTTCGACCATAGCCGCTCGCGCTTTTCATGCGCCGTCATCAGCTTGCGGATCGAGGTCGCGGCGGTCGCGACGACCGAGGGGGGCAGCGAGGCGGTGAAGATATACGGGCGGCAGGCCAGGCGAACCGCCTCGAACTTCGGATTGTTGGACACGACGAAGCCGCCGACCGTGCCGACCGACTTGGAGAAGGTGCCGACAACGAAATCGACCTGGCCTTCCAGCCCCTGCGCCTCGTACACGCCGCGTCCGTTGGGGCCGAAAAAGCCCATCGAGTGCGCTTCGTCGACCAGCACCATCGCGCCATGCTTCTTGGCGACGGCGACCATCTCCTTCAGCGGGGCGATGTCGCCCAGCATCGAATAGACGCCCTCCAGCACGACCAGCTTGGCCGGTTCCTTGGGCAGGCGGCCGAGCCGCTTGTCGAGATCCTCGACCGAGTTGTGGCGGAAGCGGACGATCTCGGCATTGCCCTGCTGGCAGCCGTCATAGATCGACGCATGGCTGTCGGCGTCGAGAATGACGTACTCGCCCTTGCCCGCCAGCGTCGAGATGATGCCGAGATTGGCCATGTACCCGGTCGAGAAGACGATCGCGCCGGTCGTGCCGTAGAACTCCCGCAGCGCCTGTTCGACGTCCATATGGTCGTGAAAGGTGCCGTTGAGCATCCGGCTGCCATTGGTGCCCGAACCGAACTTCTCCAGCGCTTCCTTGCCCGCCGCGATGACGTCGGCGTCGAAGGTCATGCCCATATAATTATAGGTGCCGAGCAGGATCGTATCCTTGCCGCGGATCACCGCCTCGGTGGGCGACTTCACCTGTTCCATCACGATCGCGAAGGGATCGGTGACCCCTGAGTCGAGCAGCTTCTGCCGCTCGGCGATCAGGCCGTCGAACTTGGAGAGCAGGTCGCGCTCGGGGGCAACCTCCTGTGCATCTGCGGGCAGGGCATGGGGCTGGGCGGCGGCTTCGGTCATGGGAGGGTCCGTCTCGGGCGCTTCAGGGTCAGGCTTGCTTCAGCTTTTCGACCGCGTCGACCAGCTGGCCGACATTCTCGATCTCGGCCTGCATGTTCATCGTGATGATGATCTCGAACTCGTCCTCGATGGCGGCGACGAAATCCATCACGGTCAAGCTGTCCCACTCCAGGTCGCCCTGGAAGGTCGTCGCCTCGGTCAGCGCGACGCCCTTCTTGTTGAAGGGCGCGATCTGGGCCGCGACGGTGTCGAAAATGGCTTGGCGGTCGCTCATGATGATCCTTTCAGTCGGGCGCCCAGTGGCACCCAAATGCGGCGGCTTTTCGACCACCTGTATGTTCGCTGCTATAGCAAGCCGTTGGCGCGATACCACCGTGCCGTATCGGCCAGCCCCTTGGCCAGCGGGATGGCGGGCTCCCACAGCGCCGGGTCGGGGCGAAGCGCAGGGTCGGCGGTCCAGTCGGGGTGGCAGAGATAGCCGACCCGGTCGGGGGTCAGCTTGGCGCCGTTGCCCCGCAGTTTCCGGTCGATCCTCGCACCCAGGCTCAACAAACCTTTCGGCAGATGCAGCGTCATCACCCGCCGCCCGACCGCCGCGCCCATGGCGGATGCCAGTTCGGCATGGGTCAGCACCTGTCCGTCATCGACCTCCAGCACGGCGCGGGGACCATCGGTGGCGACGAGTGTGGTCAGCAACCGCGCGAAATCCTCGACCGCGATCAGCGACAGCTTGCCAGGCGGAGGCATGAAGGCGAGGCCGAGTTTGGCGGTGCGGAACACGTCCAGCCACTCGGTATCGTGCGGGCCATAAATGCCGCTCGGCCGGACGATCGTCCAGTCGAGGCCGCTGTCCGCCACCACATCCTCGGCCTGTCGCTTGGACCAGCCATAGACGGACAACTCGGGCTCGCGCGCCGACAGCGAGGAGACATGGACGAAGCGCCGAATGCCCGCCGCCTTCGCCGCATCGACCATGGCGCGCGTGCCATCGATATTGCCCGCGACGAAGCCTTCGCGGTCGGGCGCATTCACCACGCCCGCGATATGGAGCACGGCGTCGGCCCCCTCGACCAGCGTGGCGAGGCTCTCCGGCTTGTCCAGCGCGCCGGCGATCCAGGTGAGCCCGGCGCGCGACGGCTGGGCGCGCCGGGTGAGGGCGCGCAAAGTGAGGCCCGAACCGGCGGCACGGTCCACCACCGCGCGACCGACGAAGCCGGTCGCTCCCGTCACCGCGACGATCATAGCAGGGCCAGATGGTTGCGATGGATCAGCGCGGCGCGCGGGGCGTGACCCAGTATCTCGGCCTGCTGGTCCGAGCGGGTGCCGACCAGCGCGCGCGCCTCGGTCGAGTCATATTCGCTGAGCCCCCGCGCGATGGTGCCGTTCGGCCCCTCGATGGTGACGAGGTCGCCGCGCGCGAAATGGCCCTGCACGGCAGTCGCGCCCGCCGCGAGCAGGCTGTTGCCCTCTGCCAGTGCCCTGGCCGCGCCCGCATCGACGTGAATCGCGCCGCGCGCAGTCAGGCCGCCTGCCAGCCATGCCTTGCGGGCGGGGGCGCCCTTTTCGGCGACGAAGATCGTGTGGCGGGCGGGGGTGGAGAGCGGATGGTCGATCCGCCCCGAGGCGATGGCGAGATGCGCGCCCGCGCTGACCGCGATGCGCGCGGCGGCGATCTTCGACACCATGCCGCCCGACCCCATGCCGGAGGCGGAGCCGCCATCGGCCATGCCGCTGACCGAGTCGATTCGCTCAACCCGCTCGATATGGCGGGCGTCCGGGTTGGTGTGCGGGTTGCTGTCGTACAGTCCGTCCACGTCGGACAGCAGCAGCACGCCGTTCGCGCCCGCCGCTTGCCCCACCCGCGCGGCGAGTCGGTCATTGTCGCCGAAGCGGATTTCCTCGGTGGCGACGCTGTCATTCTCGTTGATGACCGGCACCACGCCCAACCCCAGCAGCCGGTTCAGCGTCGCGGCGGCGTTCAGGTAGCGGCGGCGATCCTCCAGATCGTCGAGTGTCACCAGCATCTGCGCGGCGGTTAGTCCTTGCGCGTGGAGCAGTTCGGCCCAGGCCTGGCTGAGCGCGATCTGGCCAGTCGCGGCGGCGGCCTGCGCATCCTCCAAGCTGGCGCGGCCGCCCTTGGACAGGTCCAGTCGGCGCGCGCCGAGCGCGATCGCGCCCGACGAGACGATCGCGATCTGCTGCCCCTCGCGGACGCGTGCGGCGATGTCGGCGACCAGTCCGGTCAGCCAGTCGCGACGGACTTCGCCCTCGGGCGTCACGAGCAGGGCGGAGCCGACCTTGACGATCAGCCGCTGGCAGGGGGGCGGGGGGAAGATCATTGTGGAATGGAGTGCCAAGATTGCCGGTCTCTGCGAGGCGCTTTTCCCTCCCCCGGCCCCTCCCGCCTGCGGGAGGGGAGAAGAAAGAGCGAATAGCTCGCCAAGTATCGCTCCCCTCCCGCAAGTGGGAGGGGATGGGGGAGGGCAGGAAGTCTCAGCGAGCCCGCCACCTGACGAATCATCCCAGCGGCGACCACGTAATCTCGTCCTCGCCCTCGTCATTCTCCGGCACCGCATCCGGCCCCGGACCCATCTGCTCCAGCAGCTTGTCGAGGACCCAGTCCACGCCGATGCCCGCCGCGCCCGACAGCGGGATCACATCGGCGCCGCTCGCCTCGGCCAGTTCGGCCGACAGCGCCTCGATCAGCTCGTCGTCGAGCGTGTCGATCTTGTTCAGCGCGATGATGTGCGGCTTGTCGATCAGCCCGGCGCCATAGGCCTCCAGCTCGTCACGGACGATGCGATAGCTTTCGGCCACGTCCTCGTCATTGGCGTCGACCAGGTGCAGCAGCACGCGGCATCGCTCGATATGGCCCAGGAAGCGGTCGCCGATCCCGGCGCCGTCCGCCGCGCCCTCGATCAGGCCGGGGATGTCGGCGATCACGAACTCGCGGTCGTGGTGGCGCACCACGCCCAGCTGCGGCCGGGTGGTGGTGAAGGCATAGGCGCCGACCTTGGCCTGCGCATTCGTCACCGCGTTGATGAAGGTCGACTTGCCCGCATTGGGCAGGCCCACCAGCCCCGCATCGGCGAGCAGCTTCAGACGCAGCCAGACCCACGCCTCTTCGCTGGGCCAGCCGGTGCCGTGTTGGCGCGGCGCGCGGTTGGTCGAGGTCTTGTAGCTGGCATTGCCGCGCCCGCCGTCGCCGCCGCGCAGGAACACCTCGCGCTGGCCGACCTTGGTGAAGTCGAGCAGCACCTCTTCCTTGTCGTCGGACAGGACCTGGGTGCCGACCGGCACCTTGATGACCAGATCCTCGCCGCCGCCGCCGGTGCGGTTCGACCCCGACCCGCCCGATCCGCGGGGCGCGCGGAAATGCTGGGTGTAGCGGAAGTCGATCAGGGTGTTCAGGCCCGCGACCGCCTCGAAGATGATGTCGCCGCCCTTGCCGCCGTTGCCGCCGTCGGGGCCGCCATATTCCATGAACTTTTCACGGCGGAAGGACACTGCGCCGGGGCCGCCCGCGCCGGAGCGGACGAAAATCTTGGCCTGATCGAGAAAATGCATGGCGCCGCCTTTACCGCTCACCGCGCCGACTGACCAGCCCGGCCTTTTGTCGCCGGGGCGATCGGGGGAGGGGCGTGGCCTTGGTGCACCGGATGCGTGGACGTGGGGCGGTGGTGTTTCGCGTGGCCTTCGACTTCGCTCAGGCTGAACGGAGGTTGGAAGAATGGGGCCTTATACAAACAGCTGTTCAGCCTGAGCGACGTCGAAGGCCACGCCCCTCCCGCCCGGAATCCCGGATCGCAGGCCGCTATCCCGACTGCGACCCGGGAAGACCCTCATGCCGCCAACGGCATCGCGGGATTTCGCTCCTCCTCCAGGTCCAGCGCATAATGGATGCTGGGCGACAGCGTCGCCCGTCCGGCCGAGGCGCGGGCCATGCGCTGGCCGGTCGGGCGGAAGCCCAGCTTGGTCAGGACGTGGCCCGAGGCGGGGTTGTCGACGAAATGCCAGGCGTTCAGTCGGGTGATCGGCAAAGCGTGGCGCGCCATCGCAACGACGGCGCGGCCCGCTTCGGTCGCATAGCCGCGCCCCCAGGCGTCGGGCGTCAGCCAGTAACCCAGTTCATGCCCCGTATCGCCCGCGATGATCGCGATTCCCCCGATCAGTTCGGGCGCCCCGCCCCGGTCGAGCGCGGTCATCAGGAAGCGCGGCTCGGTCGGGCCGCAGGGCTGGGCCAGCCAGCGCTCGGCGTCGTCATGGGTGTACGGATGGGGCACGCGCGCCGCCATGCGGGCGACGGCTTCATGGCCGATGGCCTTGGTCAGGGCGGCGGCATCTTCCGGCCAGGCTGGCCGTAACAACAATCTTGGGGTCCGCGCGAACATCACTCGACAACTCCTCGTCGCGTCGGGCGCTTGCCACAGACCCATGACGGGACGGCGACAGAAGCCCAAACGGTGGAGGGAGCATGAAAAAAGGGAGCCGGGGTGACCCGTCTCCCTTTTTTGCTGGTTCCTGCGCGGAACCCGGGTCACCCTGGTGGGCAACCCGGCGCGGTTGCCCGATTATTCGGCCGCTGCGGCCAGTTCGACCGAGCAGAATTTACGGCCAAGCTTGCCCTCGTGGAACGCGACGCGGCCATCGACGAGCGCGAACAGGGTATGGTCCTTGCCCATGCCCACGTTGCGACCCGGATAGAACTTCGTCCCGCGCTGACGCACGAGGATGTTGCCGGCGATGGCTTCCTGGCCACCGAACTTCTTCACGCCAAGGCGACGGCCGGCCGAATCACGACCGTTACGCGACGAACCGCCTGCTTTCTTATGTGCCATTGCGAACTACTCCTGGATTTCGTTGGGGTGGCGCGGCTGAAATTCAGGCGCCGACCGACACGATCTTCAGGATCGTGTGCTGCTGACGATGGCCGTTGCGACGACGATAGTTGTGGCGACGGCGCTTCTTGAAGACGATGACCTTGTCGGCCTTCGCCTGAGCGATGATCTCGGCGGCAACGGTGATGCCGTCGACGGCCTTCAGCTCCGAGCCTTCGCCCGCCAGCAGAACGTCACCCAGCGTCACCGACGCGCCGGCTTCGCCCTCGATCTTTTCGACGACGATCTTATCTCCGGCGGCGACGCGATACTGCTTGCCGCCCGTGCGCACGACTGCGAACATGGCTGTTATCACTTCCCAAATACATGGCTCCCGCGCGGGAATGCCCGTCGGGAAAGAACGGCCAGCTAGGCAAAGGTGGCCGGATTGTCAACCTGGGAATCTGTCTTTCGCCCGGATTTGCCATTCCGAAGACGAACGTGCCGATCCAGCCGGATTGGTCCTATTCTGGCAATGTTGCGCTGCAGCAACAACCGCATGACAAAATTATGAAACGATTGAAATGGGAATTGCGGGTGTCCGTCGTCGACATATTCTGATGCTCGGGGGCGGCAAAATGACCGCCCTGTATCAAAAAATGGGGAATTTGATGCGGATATCTCACGCCACGCTACTGCTCGCCTCCGTGTCGGGGCTCTGTCTCGCGCTGCCCGCCGCCGCACAGGACGCCGCACCGGCCGCCGCCGGGCAGGAAACGCCTGAGTCGCAGGATACGATCGTCGTGACCGGCAGCCGCATTCCCGGCCGCACCATCGCCGACAGCCCGGTGCCGGTCGACGTGATCGGCGGCGAACAGCTGACCAATGCGGGCTATACCGAAACCAACAAGCTGCTGAACCAGCTGGTGCCCTCGTTCAACTTCCCGCAGCCTTCGATCACCGACGGCACCGACTCGCTGCGTCCCGCGACGCTGCGCGGGCTGGCACCGGACCAGACGCTGGTGCTGGTCAACGGCAAGCGCCGCCATCAGGCCGCACTGCTCAACCTGAACGGATCGGTCGGGCGCGGGTCGGGCGCGGTCGACCTGAACGAGATCATTCCCATCGCCATCGACCGGATCGAGATCCTGCGCGACGGCGCCTCCTCGCTCTATGGCTCCGACGCGATCGCGGGCGTTATCAATATCCAGCTCTCCAAGCGAAAGGGCGTGCGCAGCTCGGTCACCTATGGCCAATATCGCACCAGCATGGACGGGGTGAAGGACCTGCTCGGCGTCCAGACCGACGCGGCGGGCAATCCGGTGATCGCGGTGTCGGGGGGCACCAACCGCGCCAACGACATATTGGGCCTCAACTACTCGCAGGACGACCGGGTGCGCCATGACGGCGATACGCTGACGCTGGCCTCGTCGATCGGCCTGCCGATGGGGCCGGACGGCTATTTCGTCTTTTCCAGCCAGTTCCGCGACCGCGATCCCACCCAGCGGGCCGCCGCTGATCCCCGTCGCCAATATTTCGCGGGCGATGCGCGCGAGCTGACCGCCAACCGCTTCAACCACGCCTATGGCGACGGCAAGACGCGCGACATGAACCTGTTCGTGAATGCGGGCACGCAGATCGCCGGGCAGTTCGACCTCTATACCTTCGGCTCCTACGGCATTCGCGACGGGTTGGGCGCGGGCTTCTTCCGGCGGCCCAACGACTCGCGCAACCGCGACTGGTCGGCTTCGACCACGACCTTCGTGCCTTATTACCCCAATGGTTTCCTGCCGTTCATCCGGTCCGAGATTGAGGATTATTCCGGCGCGGTCGGGGTAAAGGGCGAGATCGCCGATGGCTGGAACGCCGATCTGTCGGTCGTTTACGGCGCCAACTCGCTCGATTACTCGGTCGAGAACAGCTTCAATACCTCGCTGGGTGGGGCGGGCAGCCCGCGCAATTTCTATGCGGGCGGCATCCGTTTCGGCCAGATCGTCGGCAATTTCGACCTCAGTCACCGCTTCGACGTGGGCTTCATGAATTCGCTGGGCTTCGCGGCGGGCGGCGAGGTCCGGCGCGAGAATTTCAGCATCAAGGCGGGCAATCCGGCCAGCTATGAGAACGGCCCGTTCGTGCCCAACGGTGCGCCTGGCGGGGCGCAGGTCTTCCCCGGCTTCCGCCCGGCCAACGCGATCGATGTGTCGCGCAACAGCTTTGCCGGTTATGTCGAACTGGATGCAGAGGTGAACGATGCCCTGTCCGTCCAGGCGGCGGGCCGGTACGAGCATTATTCGGATTTCGGCGACACGGTGAACGGCAAGCTGGCCGGGCGATTGCAGCTCTTCCCCGGTGTCGCGGTGCGCGGCTCGATCTCGACCGGCTTCCGCGCGCCCAGCCTGGCGCAGCAATATTTCAGCACCTCGTCGACCAACAACGTCGCGGGCACGCTGCTGGAAATCCTGACCGTGCCGGTGTCGAGCCCGCTGGCGATCGCGCTGGGTTCCAAGCCGCTCCAGCCCGAAAAGGCGACCAATTTCGGCGGCGGCCTGACCTTCGATCCGATTCCCGGCTTCAACGTGACGGCGGACTATTATCAGATTCGCATCCGCGACCGCATCGTGCTCAGCGAGAATCTGCAGGGCACCGCGGTCAACGCGCTGCTGCGGGCGCAGGGCTTTGCGGGCGTCAACTCGGCGCGGTTCTTCGTCAACGGCGTCGATACCAAGACTCAGGGCGTGGACGTGATCGCCACCTATCGCGTCCCCGATTTCGGTTATGGCCGGGTCAGCCTGACCGCCGGGTTCAACTATAACGAACAGGCGATCACCGGGCGTGCTTCGCTCCCCTCACTGCCGGGCCTGCTCGTCTTCGGTCGCGCGGAAAGCTATCGCCTGACCAAGGGGCAGCCGAACAGCAAGATCAACCTGGGCGCCGATTACGAACTGGGCCGCGTCTCCGCGACGGTCCGCACCAATCGCTACGGCACCGTCTTCTCGGCGGGAAGTGCAACCGATCTGGCGATCGCGCCGGGGGCGGGGGTGGGCGACTTCACCCTGGCGCCCAAATGGATCACCGATGCCGAGATTCGGGTGAAGCCGATCGAGGCGCTGGAACTGGCGATCGGGGCGGACAATCTGTTCGACATCTATCCCACCCGCACGCCCGTCGGCGGGACGAACGGGGTGAACAATTATTTCCTGCCCTATTCCAGCCTGTCGCCCTTCGGCTTCAACGGTCGGTTCCTCTATGCGCGGGCCTCGGTAAACTTCTGAGGCACGCAGGGGCGGTCGGGGTACATGTCCCGGCCGCCTGCGATCAATGCCGGTGTTCGCGCTTCAACAGATAACGGCCATCGGCATAGCCGGTGAACAGGCCGGAGATGGCGGGATGCTCGATGGGTTCGTCGCTATCGTCGTGCAGCAGATTCTGCTGGCTGACATAGGCGACATAGCTCGACTCGGCATTCTCGGCGAGCAGGTGATAGAAGGGCTGGTCCTTGGCCGGGCGAATCTGTTCGGGAATCGCGTCATACCATTCGTCGCTATTGGCGAAGACGGGGTCGACGTCGAAGATGACGCCGCGAATGTCGAACATCCGGTGCCGCACGACATCCCCGATCGCGAACCGGGCGGTTGCGATCATCGGGGCCTCCACGTCCAGGCGCGAGGTGAGGGGGAGGGTGTCGGTCAGGTCCATGCCTCATGATTTAATGTCTTTGTCGCGCCGCACAAGTTTAGGCGCTTGCAATGCGCAAAAAGCTGATCTAACAGCGCGCCTCCAATCGATCAGCCCCGGCGGTTTCCTACCGCCCGGATCGTCCTCGCGGAGAGGTGGCAGAGTGGTCGAATGCACCGCACTCGAAATGCGGCGTACCGGCAACGGTACCGAGGGTTCGAATCCCTCCCTCTCCGCCATTTATGCCCCTGTGCGGCTGGCAAAAAACCCTGAAATCTGCTACAAAACCCCGGAAATCAGCGGTTTTCTGATGCCGCTGCGTTTCACTCGATCCGACACAATCCCACGCGAAGTGTGGGGAAAAGTGTGGGGAAAAATTGAGGTGAGGTGGCATGGGAAAGCTCACTGCGCTCAAGATTCGATCGCTGATCGAGACCGGACGCTATTCGGACGGGGACGGCCTGTTTCTAGAAATCAACGGCAAAGGGGCAGCCAGCTGGGTCCTTCGCGTTCAGAATAAGGGAAAACGCCAGGATATCGGGCTGGGATCACTCAAAGCGGTTTCTCTCAAGGATGCCAGAGAGGCCGCGTTCCTCACACGCCAGAAGATCGCACAGGGCATCGACCCTGTCGCGGAGCGGAAGCAGGAGCGGCAGGTGATTCCGACGTTCCGCAAGGCCGCCGAGATGGTCCATGAGGAACACAAGGAGGCGTGGAAGAATGGCAAGCATCAGGATCAGTGGATATCGACGCTGAAGAGCTACGCCTTCCCCAAGATGGGCGACCGCTTGGTCAGCGAAATCGAAGGTCCGTTGATCCGGGACGTATTGGCACCCATCTGGCTGACGAAGCCGGAAACGGCGCGCCGTGTACGGCAACGCATCGGCACCGTCCTCGACTGGTCATACGCACGGGGGTTCCGCGCGACCGAAGCGCCAATGCGGTCGCTTTCCAAGGGGCTGCCTCGTCAGCCCAAAAAGGAGAACCATTTCGCGGCCCTGCCTTATGCAGGCGTGCCGAACTTCCTGGAGAAGCTGGGCGAGCGGGGATCGGTAGGCCGCGTTGCGTTGGAAGCGCTTATCCTGACGGCGACGCGGTCGGGCGAAATCCGGGGGGCGACTTGGTCGGAGCTCGACCTCGAAGCTGCATTGTGGACGATCCCCGCCGAGCGGATGAAAATGGGGCGAGTGCATGTCGTGCCTCTCGCACCCGAAGCGGTGGCGGTGTTCGAGCGTGCCAAGACGTTCAAGGTTGGCGCCAGCGACTTGGTCTTCCCGGGCCAGAACGTGAAGAAGCCGCTGTCGGATATGACGCTCCTCAAGATCCTGCGGGACATGGACCTCGCGGTGACGGTGCACGGGTTCCGGTCGGCATTCCGCGACTGGGTCGCAGAGCAGACGGACTACTCAGGGGAAATCGCCGAGGCGGCGCTCGCCCACACAGTCTCGAACAAGGTCGAGGCGGCCTATCGCCGGACCGACTTTCTCGAGAAACGCCGGCTGCTCATGCGTGAATGGGTGGCGTTCTGCAAAAAGACGCCCCCTCCGTCGGCGGAAAGCCGGGACGACGAGTCTAAGGCCTGAGCTTGGCCTCGAATAGGGGAAGGAGTTGTAGCGTGGGAGGTGCGCCAAGCGCTTCTAGGGGAGAGCGGCCCGTTCTGGCCCTCGTCGACCCGCCCGCTCCTGACCGATTGCGCTAAGCCGGCAGCGGGCGCGGTCAACTGCCGCGACGACCTACTCATGCTATGGGGCGCTCGCGGCGCTATCGATCAAGAAAGTGGAGCGGCCGTTTGCGACCAAAGTTGGCCGTCCGCGTTCGTCCCGGCGCACGTCTGGTCTCGATAATAGCGGCCGTCCGCCCTGATCAAGGCAAGCGATCGGAGCATGCCGAATGGACAAACGTCTGCACGGCCTTCGAATCTTGGGCCGCGAACCGGCGCGTCGAAACTCGGGTGGCAAGGGGAACGGCCGCTCTCGGGCGCTAAAGTGGCGAAGTGCCCCTTTGTTCAGACAATGGTGGCGGACAGCTACGCCCACGTTATGCGAGCATTCCGCTTGCTCTCAGCGGATCCCGGAAGCTGCCGTTATCCGGCTCCAGTCAACAAAACCGTTTGCAGCTGACCAGCCGAGTTTGGGTATACGGCTCGTCATGCGCACATCTAGGGTCAGGACCCATTGATGTGAACGTCGCGATCTGATTCAGGCTCCGCGAGGAGACTGGGATGCTCGGACTATCGATGCCTATGGGCCGAAGGTTGACGAGACAGCGCTGTGTACGAGCGATTGATCTCCTTAGCCAAATGGGGTGAGCGCCCTCGCTAAAGCGGTTTCGAACGCAGTTGAGCCACCTTCTCGCTCTGCTGGTGGTCGGTTGTCGGACGGGGCGCTATTGAACCGCGCCGGGTTTGCCGGAGGCCATTGGATGTGAGTCACGCTGCCATATCGATGATGTTGGCGGCAGCATAGAATTGCTCTTCGGCTTCGGCAGGCGGGATGTTGCCGATGGGTTCTAGCAGCCGGCGATGGTTGAACCAGTCGACCCATTCCAGCGTGGCGTATTCGACGGCCTCGAAGCTGCGCCAGGGTCCGCGCTTGTGGATCACCTCGGCCTTGTAGAGGCCGTTGATGGTCTCGGCCAAAGCGTTGTCGTAGCTGTCTCCGACGCTTCCGACCGACGGCTCGATGCCCGCTTCGGTGAGGCGCTCGGTGTACTTGATGGACACATACTGGCTGCCGCGGTCGGAGTGGTGGACGAGGCCGCCACCCCGAAGTGGCCGACGGTCGTGCAGTGCCTGCTCAAGCGCATCAAGGACGAAGCCGGCATGCGCGCTCTGGCTGGCGCGCCAGCCGACGATCCGGCGGGCATAGGTGTCAATGACGAAGGCGACGTAGACAAAGCCTGCCCAGGTCGCGACGTAGGTGAAGTCCGACACCCAGAGCATGTTCGGCGCCGGCGCACGGAATTGCCGGTTTACCCGGTCGAGCGGGCATGACGCCGTCCTGTCGCTGACAGTGGTGCGCACCGGCTTGCCGCGGATCACGCCGGCCAAGCCCATCGTCCGCATCAGGCGGGCAACGGTGCAGCGGGCGATGTCGAACCCCTCCCGCCGCAGCTGGCGCCAGACCTTGCGCACGCCGTAGACGCGGAAGTTCTCCTCGAACACGCGGCGCACCTCCAGCCCGAGCGCATCATCACGCCGAGCCCGAGCCGACCTCCTGGTCGGCTCAATCCTTCTGGCTGCATGCGCATGGTAGGTGGATGGGGCGATCGGCAGAACCCGGCAGATCGGCTCGACCCCGTACACCTCACGATGCGCGTCGATGAACGACACCATCACCTCGCTCGGCGGTCGAGCTCCGCCATCGCAAAATACGCCGACGCTTTCCTGAGTATCTCGTTGGCCTGGCGCAGCTCCCGGTTCTCGCGTTCCAACGCCTTCATCCGGTCGGCAACATCGCTCGGCACGCCGGCACGCGTGCCGCTATCGACCTCGGCCTTCTTCACCCACTCGTGCAGAGTTTGGCCGGCACAGCCAATCTTCGCTGCAATCGACACCACCGTTGCCCAGCGCGACGGGTGATCCTTCTCGTGATCCAGCACCATCCGCACGGCGCGCGCGCGCACCTCAGGCGAAAACTTGTTCGTGGTCTTGCTCGTCATAGCCCCTTCCTCTCAGGAGTTGGAGCCTCCGACAAACCCGGCGCGGTTCACTATCGATTCGGGGTGCGGCATTGTTCGTGGCTCGTGAGGCTCCTGCATCGCTCGCTCTTTAGACCTTAGGTCACTACCCCTGCTCCATGGTAACTCATTGATACAGAGAACAATCAAGACGCCACTGTCATGCCAAGTCCGGGGGGGGGCGGTAGGGGAAATGCGCAGCCCAATATTTCGGTCAGAATTGATAACGGAGAACGCTTTGATAGCTCATCTCAAGTCACTAAACCAACAATACACCAAGCGCTGCCATCGACTGCCTGACCATCGATACAGCATTAATTCCTGCTCTCTATCGTCACTATTCAATAGCGATTAGGTTGTTTGCCGACCTCGCTTTTGTGGGCGTCATATTGAAATAGTGCGTCTTCGATCCTGCGAAAATCGGTAGATACCATAACCTCTTTATGCTCGTCGCTAATGTCCAGGCGCATGCTCCAAATGGCCTCCTCCGGGTGCGTTTCGTACCAATCGCTGAACGACGGGTCAGCGTTTAATTTGTCAACCAACCGATAGAAGGGGTTCTCATCGGATGGATTCGTTGTTCTCGTCAGAAATTCTACACCCGATGCGTCAAGGAGAGATTGATTGACGTCGGAATAGGTTAAATCGGTTTTGTATGCGTCGGCGCTCGGCAATGACTGCCCTTCTGCGACCCATCCCATCTCAACGCATGCGTTCCTGTCGTATGGACGTTCGATTGATGGAGGAACGTACAGCGTTGAGTACGCAATGATCTGCTCGGCGACCTCTTGGGTATCAAGATCGGCAAGCGCGAAAGGCAACATGATCGGCCTCGTCCCAGCGAAACTCGACCCAATGTAATTTGTCACGACGTGGTCCGTCGGGTAGTATCGCAGCATATGGCGTTTGAGTTGCGCAAGACCTTTGTTGTCGAAACCGGACGCCCTGTAACCAGCCTCACCGACCATGCCGACCTGCCAAATCACGTTATGCACTGTTGGATCAAGCGGCCTATTGCGCATCAATAGATCAGTTGCCTCAAAACTCCCCAAGCCCGGAAAGGCCGGGTCAAACCCAAGATCAGCGATTGCGTAATCTAGAGCTGATATCCCCGGCCGCATATGGGCCGAGATGCCCTCGTTGCGCGCGATGGCAATTGCTCGATGCGTAGCCGACGCAAAGAGGCCGGGATGTCCATAGAAAATCGCCAGTACCTTCTTCCCGTTACGGGCTGGCGCGATCATCAATTCCGCCATCTGTAGGTAAGTCGCATGGCGGTCCTTGCCCTCAGCATACAAGCACGTAAGATCGACGGCTTCAGGATATGAATCGTAGATGCTTTTCTGTGTTACCTGATCTGCAAGACACACCATAACATAATCAGAATCTGACAAGAGCGCGGGTATGTCTTGAAGCAAATCCCTTGCGCCGATGCCGCCCCCCGCGACGATCAGGCGCCCGCCATCAGCAATCTTCCCTGGGCGGCCGTAGCAGATATAGCTATCAGCTAGTATATCTTTCAAATACCGTGAAAATTTCTCTCTCATCTGAATTTCACTCCGTTTTGGATCATTTGTAATCAGGTGTTCCGCCGGAGTATTCAATGCCCGGCTATTGTCACAGTGGGGAGCATATGCGAAATCTTTACAAGAGCGAACTTTGCCGCACGCACATCGTCTGCCGTAAGGGGCTCAATGGGAGAATCATATGGGTAAGCCTATTGTGGTGACTGCGTCCCCTCCTCCTCCACCTCCTTCCCCCCCACCGCCTCCACCCCCACCGCCCCCACCCCCGCCGGGCTCAGAGCCGGTGACGGGCGGGGGTGGGTCCTCGCCCCCCTCCGTCAGGAGGACGGGCAGAACCTGGTGTCAGCCCGCGAATGACGGCCTTTCCAATGCCTTGGATAAGTTGGACGAGGGTTCCAATACGGCTCGAAATCTAATTTCCGATGCCGCTGGGAAGAATGTTATCTTCAACATCATTCGCATCGATACCAAAGACGGGGGTAATCAGGACGGGTACTACCCGGATACCAACACGCTCGCCTGGGATCCATTTTCGGGCGTCACCTTTACCCAGAATGGCCAGTCAATATCTGTCGAACCAATCATGGCGCTGGCGCACGAGCTGGCTCATGCTGTTTACGGTTCGTCTGAAGATAAAGCTATGGCAACTGCAAATCAGATAGCCAAAGAGATGAACGAGTCTTTTGGGTCGTCTTACTACTCGAATAGAACGGTTTATGGGCAAGGGAGTTATTTCAACACCGATTCCATAGACTCGAAGGATTATTCTATCAGCCGCGGTGACGCTAGCTGCAAATAGACTTTAGGTCGGATGTGATGCATCTCGTGTCACATCCGACCCCAGAATGCATTGGAAGCGAGATGAATCGATTCAGGCTGTCGTGCGCGTTCCTCGCACTGTTCTCCATGGGTAGCGCAGCATATGGCAGTGACCGCCCGATCAGACCCTGTCGGTTTGCCGTGCCAATGGAGAGGGTTAGCCGACTCTCCGACCTCCCTGAAATTGCCGCCGAGCTAAAGCGGCAGAAACTGACCATCGCTGAAGTGAATGAACCGTATCAATCCACCGACGTGATCCACAGTAACGAGATGCCAACGAGGAAGTTCATCGTTGCCTATCGAAACAAGGATACCGCTGTCTTATGGTATAGAAGCGGTGGTATTACGGAGATGGAGCATGCAATTCTATTCCGAAGGCGGCCAAGTGGCACGGGCGGCACGGCGTTTCGTTTAAGTGGAGGTACCAATTTCTTTGGACCAAGATGCGAGGTTACTAATGCTCTGATAAGGGGTGTGAGAACCCATGGCGGCGTCTACTGACGGACCTAAGGTCAGGACTTGTTGATCAGAGCCAGAAGATGACAGTGGCTGCGAGGGCGATGGCGGAGAAGAAGGCGGTAGGGCAGCGGTCGTAGCGGGTGGCGACGCGGCGCCAGTCTTTCAGGCGCCCGAACATGATCTCGATACGGCTGCGACGCCGGTAGCGGCGCTGATCGTATCTGACGGGCTCGTTGCGTGATCGCCGACCGGGGATGCAGGGCTGGATGCCCTTGGCTTGGAGAGCGTCCCTGAACCAGTCCGCGTCATAGCCGCGGTCGCCAAGCAGCCACTGTGCCTTGGGTAGGTCATCCAGCAGTGCTGCCGCGCCGGTGTAGTCGCTGACCTGACCGGCGGTCATGAAGAAGCTCAAGGGGCGGCCGTTCGCATCGGCGAGGGCATGGAGCTTGGTGTTCATGCCGCCTTTGGTGCACCCGATCAGGCGGCCGAGATCCCCTTTTTAACCCGCAGGCTCGATGCCGTACGGTGCGCCTTCAGGTATGTCGCGTCGATCATGACGGTCTTTGGTTCAGCATCGCCTGCAGCTAGCCCCTTCATCATGCGCGTGAATACGCCACGCTCGCCCCAACGCTTCCACCTGTTGTACAGCGTCTTATGGGGACCATAGGCGCTGGGCGCATCTCGCCAGCGCAGCCCGTTGCGGTTGACGAACACTATGCCGCTTAGCACCCGCCGGTCATCCACCCGAGGCTTGCCGTGGCTCTTGGGGAAGAACGGCCGCAGCCGCTCCATTTGATCGTCCGTGAGCCAAAACAGGTCGCTCATCTCAGCCTCCTTGCGGAGCCTGAATCAGATCGCGACGTTCACATCAATGGGTCCTGACCCTAGGCAGTGCGCTACGACTGGGTCAGGTTGGTTGCAGTTAGTGCCGTCATGCTGAGATACGTTTTCGCTGCTCATCACGGGAGATGCGCGCCGCGACACGGAGCGATTGGCACTGAATGGCTATGTCAATTCCAGTTTGGAATACACGGGATGGCCTTAGCCTAAGCGACGCCGACTCCCCGCCTTCATCGATCCGATGGCCCAGTCGATCGCGGCGTCGAACAGCTTTAGCCCGTCCGCCGAGAGCTTGGTAAAGCCGTCGTTGCCCATGAACAGCATCACGCGCCTGGCCGGTGCGAGCGCTTCATAGTCCATCGTCGCGCCGGTTTCATAGCCGAAGATTGCCACCTTTTCCGGCTGGCCGTAGATTGTCGCGATGATCGTGGCGCCCAGACCCGGTTTGCCCCAGCTCATCGGGGCCTGACGGGCGTAGACGTCGACGATCCCCGCCGGCAGGCCGGCGGCCATCGGCTGCGGCGCGTTGACGATCCAGAGATAGCGTTCCTTCTCCGCCTCGCCGAAGTCGCTGTCGCGGCGCTTGCCGGTCATGGCGAGATCGTCGAGCAGGTCGTTTTCCCAGGTGACGAGCGGCACCGCCAGGCCTCGCCAGCCGGGTTTGACCGACTTGGCGGATACCGTGGCCGAAATCACGACCAGCGCCACGTCGCGCGCTGTCGCCGGGTCCGTCGACTGGTCGGCGAGGCGGACGGTGAACCCGTGTGCGACCAGCCGGTCGCGGACCTTCAGGTCGCTGGACATCGACGGACCGTCTTGCTGGACGACCAGCATGGCGATCCGTTCGCGCGCCAGCGCGGGGGTTGCGGTCATCAGGGCGTAGAGCGCCCCCAGGGCAAGGCCGAGCCGCCGCATCAGAAGGCGAAGCTCATCGTGCCGATCGCCCGGCGCGGGTCGCCGATCGCGACGCCGTACTGGTTGACCGCCGAGGTGTAGTAGGTCTTGTCGAAGACGTTCTTCAGGTTGAACTGGAACGTCACCCGTCGCCCGGCAAGCTGCGTGTCATAGGTAACGAAGGCATCCGCCACGACATAGGCGTCGAGCCAGAAGCTGTTGGCGCTGTCACCCGGCCGCCGCCCGACATAGCGTCCGCCCGCACCCAGCCGCAGCCGATCCTCGCCCGCGATCGCGCCGACATCATAGGCGGCCGACAGCGACGCGGTATGCGGCGCGACATTGGCGAGTTGCCTGCCCGCGAAGACCGGGTCCTTGGTCGTGCGGGCATGAGTATAGGCATAGCTGCCGATCAGGCTGAACGTGCGCGTGACCTGCCCGGACAGGTCCAGCTCGACCCCGCGCGAGATTGCCTGGCCCGAGGTGCGAAAGTCGTTCAGCCTGGTCGCCGAATTGAACTGCGACACCAGCACGTTGCGCTTGTCGATGTCGTAGAGCGCGAGCGTGCCGGACACGCGATCGGGAATGTCGAGCTTCGCGCCGACCTCGAACGAGCGGCTGCGTTCGGGCGCGAAGCTGGAGGTGATGGTGACGCCGCTGCCCAGCGGCGCGATGGTCGAGGTGGGTTTGAGCGAGCGGGTGTAGCTGCCGTAGAGCGAGAATACGTCCCCCGCGCGCCAGACCAGCCCCGCCTGCAGCACGAACGCCCATCCGGTCAGGTCGGTATTGGCGACGAACGGCCGCCCGCGCCCGGCACGCTGGTCGAACCCGATCAGCCGTCCACCGACCAACACGATCCAGCGGTCGCCGAGATGCATCGAGTCCTGTCCGAACAGCGAATAATTGTAGAGCCGGTCGGTCTGGTCGCTGTCGCTGGGCGAGACGCGGGTCGGAAAGGGCTCCAGGCCATAGACGGGCTTGAGATAGCTGAAGGTCGCGCGCACCGTCTGGCGGATCAGGTCGCGCCGGTAATAGCGCCGATACTCGCCCTCCGCGCCCAGGATGACGTCGTGCCGCGCCCCGAACAGGTCGAAGCGGCCGTCAACATAGGTCTGGAGATAGGCGTCGGTGCCGAGCGCACCGACCGTCGCGTCGTTGCTGCGCGACAGCGTGCCGCGCTGCACGTTGATGCCGTTCACGCGCAACTGCCCAGCGTCATAGCTTTCGCTGTTGAAGCTGGCCGCTAGATGCCCCGCCCAGGTGCCGCCCAGCCGGTGGTCGATCGCGAGCTGGACGAGGTGGCTGACCCCGAACATCCGGTTGTTGCGATCGTCGAGCCGCTCGCGGCGCGGGACGGCCAGCGGCGTCATCGTGCGCGGATCGAGGGTCGTGCCGCGATCGAAGGGCATGTCGAAACGGCGAAATTCGTACCACAGCACCGCCTGCGTCCCGCCGCCATACCACCCGATCGACGGGGCGATCAGCGTGTCGTGCCGCTCGCCGAAATTGCGCCAGTAATCCTCGCTCTGCTGGTCGAGCACCAGCCGCCCGGCAAGGTCGCCCGCGATCGGCCCGGTCAGGTCGGCCATCGCCTCCAGCCCGGCGCGGGCATTGGCATAGCTGGAGCCGGTGAGTGCGACGGTCAGATGCGGGTCGAGCAGCGGCTTCTTCGAGACGATGTTGATGACGCCGCCGGGGTCCATGATGCCGTAGAGCAGGGAGGCAGGGCCCTTCAGCACTTCGACGCTTTGCGAGGCGGCGTTGAACCCGCGCCCCTGGACCAGCGGCATGCCGTTGTGCATCACCGATCCGTCGCGATTGCCGCCGAAGCCGCGCTTCAGAACCGTGTCCTGCGTGTTCGCCAGCGCGTTGCCCTGGGTGATGCCACTGACATTGGTCAGCACGTCGTCCAAATAGCGGGGGCGCTGGTCGCGGATGACCTGGGCGGGGACGATGTTGACCGTCTGCGGCGTGTCCAGTGGATCGGCCGACGAGCGGAGCGTCGAGGCGTCGGGCGTCGGCTTGTAGCGGTCGTCGGCCGCCTTGGGCGCAGGCGAGGCGCGGCCGGTGACGACGATGTCCTGATCCGAGGTTTCGCCAGCCGATGCCGGTGCGTTTCGCTCGCGCGCATGGACGGGCGTGATGGACGCGACCGTCAGGCCCGCAGCCACAAGGCTGCCGGTGATGATCCTCATGATGTATGATCCCCTTCGGGGGGCTTCATACATTAATGCTAAGAAGTCGCAATAGCTATCGTGTGGGTCGTCCGTCTGCCGTCAGTTCGATCTGGTACAGCTTTCCGTCCCGGCGCCAGTAGATTTCATAATAGGCCGGGTTTCCGTGAACCCGCTCAATCAGCACTATGTGTCCGCTTCCGATCACGGTCGGCAGGGCGACGCGGACGGGGGTAGGGAGGTCTGCCAGCGAAATGCTGTGTTCGACCGACAAGGCGCCATTGCCTTCGCGCTCGATCGCGGCGCGGCGCGTGCCGCCCCAATAGAGCTGGAGTTCCGGCTCGTCGCCGGGGGCGACATAGGCGATCCAGGCCCGGTGGATCGACAGGATCTGTTGCCACGACAGGCTGAACATCGCGACGCCCGACGCCACCATCGCCAGCAACCCGATCCGACGGAATAGGCTTTCGTGCATCAGCGCGAGCACCCGCTTGGAGGCGAAGGACGCAAACACCGCCGCCGCAGCGACCAGGGCTCCCGCGACCCAAGCTGATCGTGGCAACAGCCCGAACGCCGCGTAGAGCGCAATCTTTAGCAGGTGGAGCAGCACCTCGTTCATCGCGCGGGTGGCGACGATTTCGTCTTTCGACAGGCCGATGCGATAATAGGCGCGGTTGAACACGACGCCGACCGCGCCGGTAAAGCCCGACAGCAGTCCCGCCGCAGCGCCCAGCCAAGGCAGGCGGTCGAGCGCTAAAGGCGGTTCCGATCCGGCGGGCGGTATGCGGCGAAACAGGCTGGGCAGATTGAGCAGCAGGAAACAACCGAGCAGGAACTCGACATAGACCGGCGGAAAGCGCGTCAGCAACCAGGCGCCGAACGCGGCGGCGGGCAGGGCGGTGGGCAGGAAACGGCGGACCACGTCCCATCGGATATGGGTGCGGAACAACCAGATGCGCGACAGCGAACTGGCCGCCGTTCCGATCGACAGCGCGCCCGGGATCGACGCCACCGGCACGATCAGGCGAAGCAGCGGCACCAGGACCAACCCGGCCCCGCCGCCCGCCACTGCGCTGACGACGAATGCCAGGAAGGCGGCGAAGAAGACGAGGCCGACGATCATGCCGGAACAGCGCGCTCGTCCCGCGGCGGCAGCAGGCCGAGCAGGACCGGCAGGGCCAGCAGCACCAGCGGATATTGCAGCAGCAGTCCGGCGATGATCGCGATCGCCAGCGGTTGCTGGATTCCTGCGCCCTGACCGAGCGCCAGCGCCAGTGGCAAGAGCGTCAGGATCGCGGCAAGCGTCGTCATCGTGATCGGGCGCAGGCGATTGCGGCTCGCCTCGCGCGCGGCCTCGCGCGGGGGCAGGCGGTGCGCCAGTTCCTCATATTCGCTGACATAGAAGATCGCCATTTCGGTGCCGATGCCCAGGATCATCGTCATGCCCATCAGCGCGGTGATGTTGAGATCGACCCCGGTGATCCACAGCGCGGTGAACACCGCCGTGGTCGACAGCAGCGAACAGCCGATGATGACCAGCGGCACGCCAAGCCGGCGATAGAGGACTAGCAACAGGATGAACTCGGCGACCAAAGCGGCGAGAAACACCTTGAGAAGCCCGGCAAAGGCTATCTGCTGCTGCTGGTACAGCCCGCCCAGCTCGTAGCGGACGCCGGGGGCCAGCACGCCGGGCCGGGCCAGCGCATGGGTGATATCGGCGATGGTCGCGCCGAGCCCGCGGCTCTGGATACGCCCGGTCACCGCGACCATCGGTTCCAGATTTTCGCGTGCGATCTGCGGCTGGCCGGTGACGACGCGCAGATCTGCGACACGCGACAGCGGGAAGACATGGCCGTCGCCGCTGCGGATCGGCAGGCGTGCCAGCTCGTCGCGGGTGATCGTCATGGCATCGGGCAGGCGGATGCGCACGTCCATCGCCTTGGTCGGCAGCGCCAACGACGTGGCGACCGTGCCGGTCAATGCGGCATCGACCGCCGTCTGGACATCGGCGGGGGTGACGCCCTCGAACCCCGCACGGATCGGATCGATATGCAGGTCGATCGCATCGCCCGCCAGTTGCACACCGTCCTTCACCTCGACGACGCCCGAGACCTTCTGGATCAGCGCGGCGACCTTCTGCGCCTGGTCGGTCAATATGCCGGGATCGGCGGAGAACAGTTTGATCTCGATCGGCTGCGGCACCGCCGTCAGGTCGCCGATTAGGTCCTCCATCAATTGCGCGACCTCGACCTGCACGCCGGGCACCTTCGCGGCGACCTGATCGGCGATTGCGGCGGCGACATCCTCGGTCGGTCGGGCGTGATCGGCCTTCAGCCGGACGAAATAGTCGCCATGATAGCTCTGCCCCAGGTCACCGCCGAGCCCGGTGCCGAGGCGGCGCGAGAAGGTCAGTACGTCCGGGTCGGCGCGGAGCAGCGCATCGACCTGCGCCATGCGCCGCTCGGTCTCGATCAGCGAGGTGCCGGGCGGCGTGTAATAGTCCATTACGAACCCGCCCTCGTCGACCTTGGGCATGAAGCCGGTCGGCACATGGGTATAGCCGACATAACCGATCGCCAGCAGCGGCACCGCGATGACCGCCAGCCACCAGGGCCGGGCGACCAGCCGGTCCAGCGACCGATCGTGCCAGCGCCCCAGACGCCCCTGACCCGCCGCTTGCGGGTCGTGCAGCGTCTCGAAGTTGACCAGCCGCCGGGTCAGCACCGGCACCACGAACGCCGTCATCGCCCAGGAGATGGCGAGCGCCGCCGCCATGGTGATCGACAGCGCCTTCGAAAATGCGCCCGTCACCCCGCTGAGGAAAGAAAGCGGCAGGAAGACGATCAGCGTCGCCAGGCTCGATCCGGTCAGCGGCGTCAGGAATTCGCGCGCGGCGGGCAGGACGGCCTCGCGGCCGGTCGGGGTACCGTCGCTGGGCGGCGCGGCGGCGCGGCGGACGATATGTTCGACCATGACGATGACGTCGTCGATCAGCAGGCCGACGGCGGCGGCGATGCCGCCCAGAGTCATGATGTTGAAGCTCATGCCCAGCACGGTCAGCACCAGCACGGTCGCCGCCAGCGTCGCAGGCACCACGATCGCGGCGACCAGTGTGATCCGCCAGTTGCGCAAGAACAGCAGCAGCACCAGCGCGGCGAGGACGAGGCCGATCAGCACGGCATCGCGCACGCTGGCGACTGATTGCGTCACCAGTTCACTCTGGTCGTACCAGCTGACCAGCCGTGTACCGGGCGGCAGGCGGGTCGCGCCCAGTTTCGCCTGGACCTGTTGCGCGATGCGCACGGCGTTGCCGTCCGGCTGTTCGTAGATATTGAGCAGCACGGCTGGGCGCCCGTCCTCGCTGACGTGCAGCCATTGCGGCACCACGCCCTGCTGCACGGTGGCGACATCGCGGACATGCACCACGCCCGCCGCATCGGTGCGGATGACGACATCGCCGACCGCTGCGATCCCGGGCAGGCTGCGGTCGGCGATGACCAGCGACAGGCGACCGCGATCCTGCACCCGCCCGACAGCGCTCAGCACGTTGCCGTTGCTGATCGCAGTCGCCACGTCGCTCATCGCCAGGCCGTGGCTGGCGAGCCGGGCGGGATCGGCCAGCACCTCGACCTCGGCGGTGTCGCCGCCCTGCACCTCGACGCGGGCCAGGCCCTGGATACCGCTGAGCAGCGGCACGAGCTGATAGCGGGCGAAGTCCTGAAGCTGGACCGGCGAACTGGCGCGCGATTCGAGCGCATAGGAGATGATCGGAAAGACCGTCGGGTCCATCCGCCGGACATTATAGGTCGTGCCGGGCGGCAGGGTGCCGAGCGCGCGCGACATCGCCGCCTCGACCAGTAGGGTGCTGGCGACCATGTCGCGGCCCCAGCCGAAGTCGATCGAGATCTGCGCCGAGCCGCGTGTCGTCTCCGACCGGACATTGCGCACGCCCTGGACGGCGCGCAGGGCCTGTTCGACCGGCTTGGTGACGATCAGCGCGGTCTGGTCGGCAGGCCGCGATCCGGCGTCGATGTCGACGACCACGCGTGGAAAGGAGACTTGCGGAAACAGCCCGATCGGCAGCGACAGCGCGGCGACCGCGCCCGCCAGCGAAAGCGCCAGCGCGACGACCATGATCGCCAGCGACTGGCGCTGCAGGAACGCCGGATAGCTCATCGCGCCCGCTCGACCCGGACGCTATCGCCGTCCGCCACCTGATACGCACCATCGACGATCACGGGCGCATGGGGATCGAGCGCGCCGGTGACGAGATCGTCGGGCGTGCCGCCGACCGTGACGGTGACTGGCACCGCCTTTGCCTTGCCGTTCGCGATCTGGAACAGCTGTGCACTGCCGTCGCTGGCCATGACGACGGCGCGGTGGGGGACCTGCCAGCCATCGGCGCTGCCGGTGGCGATGGCGACCTTCATAGCCTCGCCGGACAGGATAGCGCCCGCCGGATAGGTGATGTCGACATCGATCTGGCGGGTGCGGGGGTTCAGCACCGCGTCGATCCGCTGGACACGGCCCGCGACCGACGCGCCGCCGTCGAGGCGGGAGAGGGTGACGGGCGCGCCCGTTCGAAGGTCGGCGCGGCGGGCGGGATCGACGCCGACGGTAACGATCAGACCGCCCGCACGCGCGATCGTCGCCAGCGCCTGGCCCGGCTGGGTCCGATCGCCGAGCGCCACGGGCAGCGTCGCGACGACCCCGGCAAAGGGCGCGCGCAGCACGGTGACCGTCGCGCCAGCCCCGTCCTTGCGCAGCGCCGCCAAAGCGGCGCGGGCGTCGAAGACCGCCTTGTCCGCCTGGACGAGCTGGTCGCGGGTGGCGAGTTGCTGGGCCAGAAGCTGGGCGGTGGTGGCGCGTTGCGATTCCGCCGCCTTCACCGCATCCAGCGCCTGCTGGTAGCTGCTGCGCGCCGCCGGGGCGAGCGTGAAGACGAGGATCGGCTCGCCCGCACGGACCCTGGCACCCGCGACGGCGGGAACCTGCGTGATCTGGCCCGGTTGCGGCATGCTGAGCGTGGCGACGGCATTGCTGGCCGGGGTCGCCTCGCCGTAAGCTTGGATGGCCCGCGTGGCCGAGCCGTGACGCGCGGGTACGGTGGTGACGAGCGTCGTCGGGGACGCGGTCGCTTCGGTATCGGACGCTTGTGACCCGCAGGCCGACAGGCCCAGCACCACGAGCGATAGCAAACCGTTCTTCATCATTGCGCGGCGCCTCGCGTGCCAGGATCGGCGAACCCCAGCGTCTCTACGCCGGGCAGGCCGAGCCCCAACAGGGTCGACACCGCCACCTGACGGTCCAGCAATGCAAGCCGAAGGGTCGCCACTTCCTGTTCCTTGGTAAAGCGATTGGTGATGAGGTCGACATAGGCGCGCTCGTCCAGCGCGGCGGCGCCGAAGGCCGCGGCTGCGCGAGAGGCGGCGAGGCGCGCGGCGGGCAGGTCGCGTTCGACCAGGTTCAGCTGGCGTTGCAACTGGGCCATCTCGCCAAGCAGCGCGCCGACCTCGCCGGTCGCATTGGTCAGGCGGGCGGCATATTCGGCCTGAAGCTGCGCCCGAGTGGCGCGGGCAATCGCTATGTTACCCTGGTTGCGATCGAACAACGGCAGTCCGACCTGCGCATTGGGACCGACGTTGATGACCTTGGAACTGTCGCTGGATCCGGTGGCGCCGAGGATCAGGTCGGGGAATTGCGACAGGATCGCCGCGCGCAGCCCTTCGTCCTGCGCCGCATAGCCGAAGCGGAGCGCGAGCAGGTCGGGGCGCCGGTCAGCCAGCGTCGTCACGCCCGCCCGCGCCGCGGCGAGGTCGAAGGGCGGGAGGTCGACCGCAGTCCGGAGCGAGAGCGGCGCGTCGGGTGCAAGCCCGAGCAGCGCGTTGAGCTTGTGCCGGTCCTGCAATTGCGTCTGGTCGAGCGTCTGGAGCGTGGTGCGTGCCTGCTGGAAGCCGACCGCGCTCGGTGCGGCGGTCACCAGCGTGGCATTGCCCGCCGCCAGTGCAGCCTGCGTCACCCGCTGGCGGTGGCCGAGGATGCGCACGGCCTCGTCGATTAGCGGCCGTGTCTGTTCGCGCGCGATGATGTCGACGGCCAGCTGGCGCGCCTCGCCCGCGACCTGCCATTCCTGCCATAGCAGGTCGGCGCGCACCTGACCGACACTGTCGCGTGCGGCGCGGCGCTTGCGCTTATAGACGAGCAGCGCTTTGACGTCCTGCGCCAGCCCCAGATTCCATGCTGGGACCGTCCCGGCACCGGCGACCAGCGGCAGGAATGCCCCGGTCAGCGATGGATTGGGCAGCACGCCCGCCTCGACAAGCTGGGCCTGCGCAACGCCCGCTTTCGTCCGGGCGGCGATCAGGTCGGGATCTCGCGCCACGGCGAGCGCGACGACATCGGCGACGCCGAGCGGCCGGGCGGGAAGTCCGGCAGTCGCGGGCAGGCTGGCGGAAAGCAGGGGAGCCTCGGCCAACGGCGCGGGGCTATAATGGGCGCAGGCCGTCAGGATCACGGCCAGCAGCGGCATTGTCCGGGATGGCGCACCCACGATCGTTTTGTCCCATTCACTCACGCCGGGTCGGCGCGGATGTGCCTTAGCCGCCGGATGTCGCGACCCGACATTGTGTCTTCCCAATGTTGCGCGAACGGGGTGGCGCGGCGGGCCGGGGTTCGCGCAAGGGAGCGGCGAAGGAGACCATCCATGTCCTTGCCGCCCATCTCCCCGTCGCTTCGCGCCGCCATCCTGGCTGTTGCCATAAGCGGACTTCCCGTCACCGCCGCTACCATTGCGGGTGATGATCCCCGGTCGATTGCCGTGCCCGGCGATGGCGGATGGGATTATGCCCGCGTGGATGAGAAGGCGGACCGTCTGTACGTCGCTCATGGCGATACGGTCGCGGTGGTCGATCTAGCCAGCGGGCGTGCCCTGGCGCCGCTTGGGCCGGTCGCGCACGCTCATGCTGTCGTGCCGCTCCCGAACGGTGAACTCGCCGTGACGAGCGGCGATGACGACAGCGTCCGCTTCTTCGAGCCCGGTGCCGGGCAACAGGTCGCAAGCGTCGGTGTCGGGCGAAAACCCGATGCCGCGATCGTCGATCCCGCCAATGGGCATCTGCTGACCATGGACGCCAAGAGCGGCGTGATTTCCGACATCGACGCCGATACACACCGGGTCGTGCGGACGATCAAGGTGGCGGCAGGGCTTGAATATCCGGCCGTCGTCGGGCGGACCTTGTTCATCAACAACGAGGACCGAAACGAAATGGACGTGGTCGATCTGGCCCGCGGAGTTGCTGAAGCACCGATCGCGCTGCCCGGTTGCGAGGAGCCGAGTGGCCTGGGGCTGGACACGCCGCATCACCGGCTGATCGCTGCCTGCGCCAACGGGGTTGCAGCGGTCGTCGACGTGCCCTCGCGCCGCCTGGTCCAGCGCGTGGCCGTGGGGCGCGGGCCTGACGCGGTCATCATTGATGCCCGGCGGTCGCTAGCCTTGCTTCCGGCGGGCAAGGACGGGGTGCTCGACGTGTTGTCGACTGCGGGGCCCTCGGTCACGCATAAGCGCGCGATCCAGACGGAGGTGGGAGCCCGGACCGGTGCGCTGGATGCGCGGACCGGCATGGTCTGGCTTCCCGTCGCACGCACCTTGCCTGTGGTCGGCGGCGCCAAGCTGCGCCCCGTACCCGGCACCTTCCATGTCCTGGGCGTTGACCCGGCCTGATCCGTCGCGGAAACCCGGCGGATGCGAATCCTGCTCGCCGAAGACGATGTCGATACCGCCGCGCAGGTCGTGCGCGGCCTGAACGCGCTCGGCCATGTGGTGGAGCGTTTCGATGACGGGGGTGCGGCGCGCGACGCGGGATTGGTCGAAGCCTTCGATCTGGCGATCCTGGACCGGTTGCTTCCTAGCGTCGACGGCGTGGAGATCGTGCGCCATTGGCGGGCGGCGGGCAACCGCGTGCCGGTCATCCTGCTGACCGCGCTGGGCAGCATCGCCGACCGCGTGACGGGACTGGACGCCGGGGCGGATGATTATCTGGTCAAGCCCTTCGCACTGCCTGAGTTGTCGGCGCGGGTCAGCGCGCTGCTCCGCCGCCCGCCGATCGCGGAGGTGCCGACGCGGCTTCAGGTCGGCGATGTAGTGCTCGACGCGATGCGGCGCGAGGTCCGGCGCGGGACCCGCGCGATCCGCCTTCAACCGCGCGAGTTTCGCATCTTGGAGGAACTGATGCGGCATGCCGGACGGGTCGTGACCCGCAAAATGCTGCTGGAAGAGGTGTGGGGGTTCCATTTCGACCCGCAGACCAACATCGTTGAAAGCCATCTCAGCCGAATGCGGTCCAAGCTGAACGAGGGGTTCGACCATGACCCGATCGAGACGCTGCGTGGCGAGGGGTATCGGATGCGCAGCGATGCCTGATTGGCGGCGTAGCGCGGCCTATCGGATCGCACTGACCCATTCGGCGGCGTTCGCGCTCGCCATCGCCGTATTGGGCGTGCTCGTTTATTTCGCTGCTGATGCCGCGTTCCGTCGGCAGCAGGACACCGCCTTGGCCGAGGCGAGCGCCGATCTGGTCCGGCAATATCAGGACGAGGGCGCACACGAACTCGCGGAGGCGGTGGCGCATCGGGGGGGCGAAAATGGCGTCGTCACCTTCGGCTATGCGCTGTTCGACAGGGCCGGCCGCCGCATCGCGGGCGATTTCGAGCTGGCGTTGCCGCCACCTGGCTATGCCAATGTGCCCTTCCATGATCCGGTCGAGGGTAAGGATAAAGCGCGGGTCCTGACGACCCGGCTGCCGGACGGCACCCATCTAGTGGTCGGGATCGACTCGCAGGCGGTGGAGCAGCTGGACGGCGTCATCCTCAGCCTGTTCGGCGGCGCCTTCCTTCTCGTCCTGCTGATCGGCGCGGCGGCCGCGCTGGTGCTGGGCGGCTATCTCCACCGGCGGCTGGAACAGGTCACTGCAACGGCGGAGGCGATCATGGCGGGCGATGTCCGCCGCCGCGTGCCGGTATCGCCACGCGACGACGAGTTCGACCGGCTGGCGATCATCCTCAACCGGATGCTGGAGCGGATTGGCCGCCTGCTCGAAAACCTGCGCCAGGTATCGGCCGACGTCGCGCACGACCTGCGCACGCCGCTCGCCCGGCTGCGCGGCGACCTGGAGCTGGCGCTGAAAAGCCGCGATGCGGATGCGCAGCGCGCCGCCATCCGCAAGGCGCTGTCGCAGAGCGATTCGCTGCTCGCGCTGTTCGGGGGCATCCTGCGCATCGTCGAGGTCGATGCCGGCGATATCCGGCAGAGTTTCGTTCGGTTGGAAATCGGGTTACTGGCGGAGGATATCTGCGACAGCTATGCGCCCGCCGTCGCTGACGGCGGGCGCAGCCTGTCCTGCGATATCCAGGGCGGGCTGACGATCGCCGGCGACCGCGAACTGCTGTCCCAAGCCCTCATCAACCTACTCGACAATGCCCAGGCGCACACGCCGCAGGGTACGCATATCCGGGTCGTCGTGGTGCCCGAAGGGGCGGCGGCGGTCGCAGTATCGGTGATCGACAACGGCCCCGGCGTCGCCGAGGGTGATCGCGAACGCATCGTCGAACGCTTCGTCCGGCTCGACCGCACCCGCTCGGCGGCCGGACATGGCCTGGGCCTCAATTTGGTGGAGGCGATCGCGCGAGCGCATGGCGGCGCCTTGACCATCGGCGATGCGAGGCCGGGGCTGGTGGTGACGCTCCACCTGCCGCGTGCTGCATGAAGCGGGCAATGCTTCCCGGCGCGCTCGCGCCGGCGCTCGCGTCCTGCGCGCCCCATCCGGCCGCGCCGTCTGGCGCCTCGGCCGATATGTCGCGCATCCCGGGCCTTGATAAGCCCTTGGCTCAGCAACGCGAGCGGATGATCATATCCTCATAATGAATGAACGGCGGGAGTCGGCGAGCTTGCCTTGGGCAGGGAATGACCACAATTGGCAAAAGCTGCCGTTCGAAGAGCTGTTTTGGAATGTCGGCTTTGTCCCACATCACGCCATATGGGACGACAGCGCATCCTCGAAATCCAAGCGTTTCGGTGCGGCGAATTTCCAGGAAGCTTTCGAAACCGATTTGGAACGCCGCGATGGGTCGCGATAGCGCTCATCCGGCGGGGTAGTCATCGACGTGGTAGAACATCGGATTGCACAGCCAATCGTTGATCGCCGAGGCGCGCCAGCCCACGCAGCGGGTGCTGAGCTGGACGTTCTTCGGAAAGGTGCCGTTCGCCATCTTGCGGTAGAGGGTCGAGCGGCAGAGTCCGGTTTGGTCGAGGACGGCCCTCAGGCGCAGGATGCGTTCGGGGTTGGTGGACATGGCATTGCCTCGCGGTTCTTGGGAAGGGAGCCGCCAAGGTCCTGCTTTTCCATGATTGGCAGTAGGGCTTTGCTGAGGCCCCGGCTGGTCTGTCGAGGGACATCCAGACAGTAGAGCGATGCCGTCTCCTGCGATGTCGCTGGACCGGGCTCTACGCCGCTGGCGCGGCGCCGAGCCGTGCCGTCTCGGCCCATGCGGGTTGCGATCCCTGACGGGTGACGGTGCGGCCTCCGCACCGTCAGCGGACAGCGCGGGGTGCCCCCACGCTGGCGTGACGCGCCGGGCGCGTCTGGCGAGGGTGGGCGTCACGGCCCTGTAATCCCGCCGCGGCGTGCTGCAACCGGCTGCGCCGGTCCTCCACATACGTTTCGGCCCGTTGGGTGCAGCCCGCCTCGTATCGGCGGGACTGTCGGTCCGCTCCTGCCGCCCACCCTCGCCATTCCGGCCGGGCTGCGGTGGTTTTGAAGGAGTGAGGACCATGTCCAGGACCATCGACCAACGTCAGACCCTCTATGCCGAGGTGACGGCCCGTGTAATTGCCGAACTGGAGGAAGGGCGACTGCCCTGGGTGCAGCCATGGGACAGCGCGGCCTGTGCCTGCGCCATGCCGGCAAACGGGGTGACCGGACGGCGCTATTCCGGGATCAACGTGCTCATCCTGTGGGCAAGGGTCATCGAGGGCGGGTACAGCTCACAACGCTGGCTGACCTACCGGCAAGCGCAAGCGGCGGGCGGCAATGTCCGCAAAGGCGAGCGCGGCACCACCGTCTGTTACGCCGACCGCTTCACGCCGAAGACCCCGAACGACCACGCGGACGACAACGAACGAGAAGCGCGCACCATCGCGTTCCTCAAGCGCTTCACTGTCTTCAACATCGACCAGTGCGAAGGCCTGCCCGAGACGTTGACGCAAGCGCCCGAGGTTCGGCCCGAGATCGAGGTTCTGCCCGAGGTTGCAGCCCTTATCGATGCCAGCGGCGCAGATGTGCGGATCGGCGGCGAGCGAGCCTATTACCATCCGGCCGCCGACTATGTCGCGGTGCCGCCGGTCGCGGCCTTCCACGAGCCGATTAACTGGTATCGCACCGCGCTCCACGAACTGGGGCATTGGACCGGGCACCCGACGCGTCTGGATCGCGACCAGACAGGCGCATTCGGCAGCGCCAATTATGCGCGGGAAGAGCTGGTCGCCGAGATGGCCAGCGCTTTCGCGTGTGCGTCGCTGTCGATCAAGCCGACGGTGCGCCATGCTGACTATATCGGCTCATGGCTTGAGGTGCTGCGCCCCGATGACAAGGCGATCTTCCGGGCCGCGAGCGCTGCCAGCAAGGCAGCGGACTATCTGCTCGGCTTTGCGGGGCATGAGGGGCAGCCGTCATGACGCGGGACCTGCAATTCCAGGCGCGGTTTCGCGCCTGGAACGCGCTGCCCCTTCGCGATCGTCAAATCTTCGCCAGCGTGCGGATCGACGGGCTGGATTACGACGAAGCGGCGCGCCGCCATGGCTGCACGGCGCGGGACGTTGAGCACGTTATCGGGCGCGTCCTCATCGCCCTTATGGATGCGGATGATGCCCCGCCATGAGGTGAGCGCGGGCATCCCAGGAGTACAAAGGATGTACGCATCCGTAACGGTTCGCTAGGAATAGCATCATGCGCGACGACGTTGCTCATCTGCCGGACAAGAAGCGCCGCGATCTCGACCGGATCGTGGAAGTGCTGTTCGCCGAGTTCGAACAGGCGACATCGCTGTCGACGCAGAAGTGGCGGCGGCAGGGCCGTATCCTCAAGGTCATCCTGTACGGCTCCTATGCGCGCGGCGACTGGGTCGACGATCCGATCGGCGGCTACCAGTCGGACTATGACATCCTCGTCGTCGTCAGCGATGAGCGGCTGACCGAGCCGGGCGAATTTTGGGCCAAGGCTGACGACCAGTTCGTTCGCGAGGTGACGATCTCGAAGCGCATCAGCGCGCCGGTCAGCTTCATCGTCCACAGCCTTGCCGACGTGAACAACCAGCTGACGCAAGGCCGCCCCTTCTTCATCGACGCAATCGAGCAGGGCATCGCCTTATATGAGGTCGAAGACTACCCCTTCGTCACGCCACAGCCGCTCGATCCCAAAGCGGCGTTGGCGGAAGCGCGCAAGCACTTCGATCAGTGGTTTCCAAACGCGGCGATGCGCCTGGACTTGGCTCGAACCGCGATCGAACGAGGGTATCTAAAGCAGGCCGCATTTGACCTGCACCAGACGACGGAACAGCTGTATCACTGCCTGCTGCTGACCCTGACGCTGTACAGCCCGAAGTCGCACAAGCTGAATTTCCTGCGCAGCCAGGCCGAGCCGCTCGTGCATGAGCTCATCGCCGTCTGGCCACGCGATACGAAGTTCGCGCAGCGCTGTTTCGAGCTGCTGCGGCAAGCCTATGTCAACGCGCGCTACTCAGCCCATTACAAGGTGACGCCGGCCGAACTGGAATGGCTCGCCGAGCGTGTCGAGCGGCTCCAGCAGATCGTCAAAGAGACCTGCGAAAAGCGGCTCGCGCAGGGCTGACGTCCGTCAGCCTGCGCTCGCGTCGTCGACAAAGGCGCGGCGTCCGCGCCGTGTCCAAATCAGACGGTAACGATCGCTGTCTTCGCCGCGCAGTCTGCTCGCCACGTCGATGAGCGCGCCATAAATCAGCGCGCGGTCATCGTCGGTCAGTTCGATGATGCCGGCCTTGGCGATAAGGCCGCCCAGTTCGATCAACTGGCGGGTGCGTTCACGGCGCTTCACCTGCCACTCGCGCGTGTCATGCCGCGCCCGGCGCAGCTGGAGCCGGGCGCGGAGAACCGCTGTCCGTCGCAGGGCCGCTGTCGTCACGGCGAGCGCCTTGGCGTGCGCCGGATTTTGCACGAAAGAACGCCGCACCGCGCGTGTGCTGCGCCTCCTTCGTGCGCTCGTCAGTTGCCGCCACCGCCAGCAGCAACGCGCCCGCCAGCTGCTCGATCGACAGCGCGTCGGCACCGGTCGCGATGACCAGCTCGCCGAGCTGCTCGCGCTTGCGGGCCTTCAGCTGCCTAGCCTTGTCGTCAAGCGCTTTCAGCTCAGCGTCATAGTCTCGGGGTTTGCGCATGGGATCATCCTTCCGTTGTGCGGGTAGGATGGTCCAGTTATCGGTGCTTTCAATAAGCTGCAATGCGCCGGGATGACTTGGGACAACCGCATCCCGAGACAGATGAAATCTTCGAAGGGCGCGCTTATACGTCGTGCCGACGTCGCTTGTTTGGTGTAAATGGTTCGCCGCCATGGCGATCTACCATTTCTCCGCCAAGATGATCTCCCGCGCCAACGGCTCGTCGGCGCTGGCGGCTGCCGCCTATCGCTCCGCCTCGCGGCTGCATGATCAGCGCCTCGATCGCCACCACGACTTCTCGAACAAGGCCGGAGTCGTCCATTCCGAAGTGCTGCTGCCCGGTGGCACGCCCGAAGCGTGGCGCGACCGGGAGGCGCTTTGGAATGCGGTCGAGGCAGTCGAGGTCAGGAAGGACGCGCAGCTCGCCCGCGAAGTCGAGTTCGCCATCCCGCGTGAGCTCGACCAGTTGGAAGGCATTCGGCTGGCGCGCGACTTCGTCGAACGGGAGTTCGTCGCGCGCGGCATGGTCGCCGATCTCAACGTGCATTGGGACATCGGTGCAGACGGTGAGCCCAAGCCCCATGCCCATGTCATGCTCACGCTTCGTGAGGTGAATGAAGAGGGCTTTGGCAAGAAGAACCGCGAATGGAACCGCACTGATCTGCTCGAGGCCTGGCGCGAGCGCTGGGCAGGCCACGTGAATGCCAGGCTGGCCGAACTCGACATCGACGCACGCGTCGATCACCGCAGCCTGGAAGCGCAAGGCATCGACCTCGAGCCCCAGCACAAGATCGGCCCTGCCGCCTCGCGCATGGTCGAGCAGGGGCTCAGCAGCGAGCGGTTCACCGAGCACCACGCCATTGCCCGCGCCAATGGTGAGAGGATCCTCGCCAACCCGGCGATCGCGCTGGATGCGATCACCCGCAACCAGGCTACCTTCACCACCCGAGAGCTGGCGATGTTCGTCCATCGCCATAGCGAGGGAAAGGAGCAGTTCGACCACGTGATGGCGGCAGTCCGCGCCTCACCTGAACTGGTCAGGCTCGGCAAGGATGGACGGGGGCAAGAGCGCCTCACTAGCCGCGACATGCTCGACACCGAGGGGCGGCTGCAGCGCGCCACAGTCAAGCTGGAGGCGAGCCGTCGCCATGGGCTGAGCGAGCAGCATCGCAAGCTGGCGCTGGTCCGCGCCGAGATACGCGGGCTGACCCTCTCAAGCGAACAGCGTAGCGCCTTTGACCACGTCACCAGCGGCCGGGGGCTGGGTGTCGTCGTCGGCTATGCCGGGACCGGCAAGTCGGCGATGCTCGGCGTCGCGCGTGAAGCCTGGGAGAGTGCGGGGTATCAGGTCCAGGGCTTGGCGCTGTCCGGCATCGCCGCCGAGAACCTCGAAGGTGGATCCGGCATCGCGTCGCGCACCATCGCCAGCCTCGAGCATCAATGGGGACAGGGGCGTGATCTCCTGACCGACAAGTCGATCCTCGTCATCGACGAGGCCGGCATGATCGGTACGCGCCAGCTCGAGCGGGTGATTGCCGAGGCCGAGAAGCGCGGCGCGAAGGTCGTGCTGGTCGGCGACCCCGAACAGCTCCAGGCTATCGAAGCAGGAGCGGCGTTCCGCAGCGTCGCCGAGCGCCATGGCAGCATCGAGATCACCGACATTCGCCGCCAGCGTGAGGATTGGCAGCGTATGGCGACGCGCCAGCTTGCTACCGAGCGGACCGGCGAAGCGCTTGGCGCATACCAGCAGCATGACGCGATCCATGTCGCCGAGACCCGCGAGGCGGCACGCGTCGATCTGATCGACCGCTGGGATCGGCAGCGCCAAGCCGAGCCTGGTGCCAGCCGCATCATCCTCACCCACACCAATGACGAGGTAGCACTGCTCAATCAGGCAGCGCGGAGCCGATTGCGTGCGCGCGAGGAACTTGGCGACGATGTCGCCCTGCAGGTCGAGAAGGGCGAGCGTCACTTTGCCGCCGGAGACCGAGTGATGTTCGGGCGCAACGAGCGCAGCCTTGGCGTCAAGAATGGCTCGCTGGGGCGGATCGAAAGTGTGACTGCAACCCGCATGGCGGTGATGCTCGACAACGGCACGGCCGTCGCCTTCGACCTCAAGGACTATGCCGCTGTCGATCACGGCTATGCTGCCACTATCCACAAGTCGCAGGGCGTGACTGTCGACCGGGTGCACGTGCTGGCGACGCCGGGGCTCGACCGGCATGCCGCCTATGTCGCGCTGTCGCGGCACCGCGACGGTGTCGATCTCCACTATGGCCGCGATGATTTTGCCGACCATGACCGACTTGCCGCCACGCTGTCGCGCGAGCGGGGCAAGGACATGGCGTCCGATTACCCGGCCGCAGACAAATCGACCGAGATTGCCGCGGCAAAGCCACGCGACCGGTTTGCTGGTCTCAGGCTCACCCGGATCGCACGCGACGAGGTCGTCCGATCTCCGCTCGATCACGCGGTCGAGAAGGTGGGCCGAGCGGTTGCTGACATCATGCGAAGCCGTCGCCAGGGCTTCGAGCCGCTCCCCCACCAGCAGGCCGCCCTCGATACGGCGGTCTCGGCGCTGAAGGCAGTTCGTCCCGACGGTGTTCGCGACATTCGCGCTGTCTTCAATGGCGATCATGGGCTCATCGAAGAGGCCGCCAAGGGAAGAACGACGCAGGTCGTCCGCGCCATGATGATGGAAGCCGAGATGCGCGATCAGCGCGCTGCTCGCGCATTGGCGCTGGACGAGAAGATGCGTGAGCAGCGCGCTCTTAGCGCAGACCGGTTCGTCGAGGACTGGACCAGACACGCAAGACGCGCGGCGGCATTCGATCGGAACGGCGAGCGCTGGCGCGGCGATGAGGTTCGCGAGGCGATGACCGGCATGGCCAAGAGCCTCGAGCGCGACCCCCAGCTCGAGTCGCTGTTGCGTAACCGTGTCAAGGAACTCGGAATCCGTTCGTCCGGTGGGGCTTCATTGTCCCATGATCTCCAGAACTGGCTCGGCCTCTCGCGGGGCCGCGGGCTGGGCCGGTAGGCTGCGGTCATGACCCAGCCCACTGACGTATCCGCCGGCGAGACCGCGCTCGCCTTCGAAGATCTCCGCGCCGAGATCAGTCTGCTGCGCCGCGCCGTAGAAGGCCTCACCGCTGCTCGCGAACGGATGCCGGACTACACTCCGACGCTTGGATCGATGATGGCGCAGCTGAAAACGACGCAGGAAGCCCTGCAGCGGATCGAGCGCAGTCCCGCCGTCGCGCTGACGCCTGTCGCACTCACCAAAGAGATCGTGCAGGCGGCCGCAAGTGCCAGGGCCGAAGATGCCCGCAAGCTTGACGAAGCACGCGACACCATCGCGCGATCGATCGGGAGGGTCGATGGCATCGTTGAACGCGGCCAATCGGTGAAGGGCCAGTCTCGCCTGCTCCGCCGGAGCTGCGCAGCAACGGCCATGGCGACAATATTGCTCTGGTCGATACTACCCGGAGCGATTGCTCGGTCGCTTCCAGTTAGCTGGCATGTGCCTGAGTGGATGGCAGCCAGGATCGTTGGATCGGAACACGTCAATACTGGCGAAGACGGCAAATTGGTGACCAACCCTGAAGCGCAGCCAAACAGCCACCAAGTGGCCAAATCCCGTAACTCGCCGGATTGATGGGAATCCCGAGGGCCGGCGTTTCATCAGGCATATCGATGAAAAACTGGTGGATGCACGAACCCGCTGCGCGGGAGGGGCGTGCGGGGCATGGTTGAGGTGATACAACGGGCGTTGCGCGCCGGTTGAGCCCTGCGGGCGAGAGGCAGAGCATCGGGGTTCCACGAAAGGAGCCCTGCCATGACCATTATTGCCCCGGTTGTTGCCGTCAGCCCGCTACGCCAGCGTCTCATCGACGAGATGGATATGCGCCGTTTCGGTCACGAGACGCAGCGTAACTACATCCGCGATGTCGGCCGGTTCGCCACGTTCCTCGGGCGCCCGCCGGACACGGCAACGGCGGAGGATGTCCGGCGCTTCCAGATCGAGCAATGTGACCTGGGCGTGCCGGCACCGACCATGAACGCCATCGTGTCGGCGCTGCGGTTCTTCTTCACGCAGACGCTCGACCGGCCGGACCTGGCGCGCAAGCTGGTCCGCATGCGGCACGTGCGCAAGCTGCCGGTGGTGCTGAGCCAGGACGAGGTGGCGCGGCTGCTCGCGGCGACCACGTGCCTGAAGCATCAGGCGGCGTTGTCCGTCGCCTATGGCGCGGGGTTGCGCGCGTCCGAGATCGCCGCGCTCAAGGTCCGCGACATCGACAGCGAGCGCATGCTGCTCCGGGTCGAGCGCGGCAAGGGCGGACGGTACCGGAACGCCATGCTCCCGGCCGGGCTGCTGGCGTTGCTGCGGGAATGGTGGCGGGTCGGTCGGCGGGAGGGTGTGTTGCACGTCGATGGCTGGCTGTTCCCCGGCCAGCACTATCTCAAGCCAGTCAGCACCCGGCAGTTGCACCGTATCGTCGTCGAGGCGAGCGTGGCGGCGGGCATCGGCAAGCGGGTTGGGCCGCACACGCTGCGGCACTGCTTCGCCACGCATCTTCTCGAGGATGGTATCGACGTCCGCATCATCCAGACGCTGCTGGGGCACGCGAAGCTGGAGACCACCGCCTATTACACGCAGGTCGCCACCCGGGTGTTGCGCAACGTCACCAGCCCATTCGACCGGCTGGCGGCAACCGCCAGAGAAGCAAGGGCGTCGAGCGGCTGAGCGGGCATGCGCGCCTCCATCGAGGTCGCCGACATCTTCCGTGCCGCAGGTCCTGCGTACCGGGCTGCCCGCGCCGGGCATCTGAGCCTCGACCAGCTCAAGGTCATGTCGGCCATCGAACATTGCCGCACCGCCGTCATGGGCGGGCACGTCGAAGCCTGTACCGACTGCGGGCACTGGCGGGTTGCCTATAACTCCTGCCGCAACCGGCACTGCCCGCGATGCCAGGGCGCGGCCGCGCGGACGTGGCTTGCCGAGCGCGAAGCCGACCTGCTGCCGGTCGGCTATTTCCATGTCGTCTTCACGCTGCCGGCCGAGGTCGCCGACATTGCGCTCCAGAACAAGGCGGCGGTCTATGGGCTGCTGTTCCAGGCGGCGTCCGGGACGATGACGACCATCGCTGCGGACCCGAAGCATCTGGGTGCCCGTATCGGCATCACCGCGGTGCTCCATACGTGGGGCTCGGCGATGACCCATCATCCGCACATCCACATGATTGTGCCGGGTGGCGGGCTGTCGCCGGACGGCAGCCGCTGGGTGTCGTCACGCCCGGCGTTTCTGCTGCCGGTGCGCGTGCTGGGAAAGCTCTTCCGCCGCCTGTTCCTGACCCGGCTGATGGCCCTGCACGACGCCGGGCGGCTCGCCTTCCATGGCAGCCTCGCGCACCTCGCCGACCGGCGGGCGTTCCTGCGCCACATGGCACCGATCCGGAAGAAGCGCTGGGTGGTCTACGCCAAGCCGCCGTTTGCCGGACCGGAGACGGTGCTCGCCTATCTGTCGCGCTACACCCACCGCGTTGCGATCTCGAACAGTCGGCTGCTGCGCTTAGACGAGACCGGCGTCACCTTCCGCTACAAGGATTACCGCCGGGGTGGTGCTGAACGACAGCAGGTCATGACGCTGGCCGCCGAGGAGTTCATCCGTCGGTTCCTGCTCCACGTCCTGCCCAAGGGCTTCCACCGCATCCGCCACTACGGCCTGCTCGCCGGCGCCACCCGCAAGGCGCATCTCGAACGTGCCCGCGAACTGCTTGGGGTTGTGCAGCCTGTCGCGCCCGATGCTCCGGTCGAACCGGACGACATCCGACCGCCATGCCCGTGTTGCGGCGGGCGTATGGTCGTCGTCGAAACCTTCGAGCGCCAATGCCAGCCCCGCGCTCCGCCGGCCCATGCTCTTCTATCCGGGATGCAGGCGTCGTGACCCGGCACGGCCCGAGAGCAACATACCCCGCAGCGCCGGTGCTCGCGGAGACGGTGCCATCCGCGCCGACCGCCGCCAGAGCGCTGGCCACGTCGACTGTTACCGGGCTGTCCCCGCCGGTGAACCCATCCTGCTCACCCGATTCCGGACGGTCCACCTTCAGGGGCGCGTCCACATATGCCGTGTTGCTGCGCACCCCAGCAGGCCGGAAACCGAAAACCCCATAGCGCACCGCTTGCGGCCCGCGGGTTCGGGCTTCCAAGACTTTCGTACGCCTGCCGGCATCCGAAACTCTTCAGGTTTGCGGCCTGTCCGCTTTGACTGCTGAAACGGCGTTACCTTAGGCTTGTTCATTAAGCATACCAAAGCCACCCAGATGGAGCTGTATCTGCTCAGAATCTCGCTGGCCGTAAGCGGATAGAAATTGGTGCCGCCAGCGGCCGCCAGCCCCGCTCCGCGATCACGGTGTTGCTATCGACGGGGCGCCTGCCACGTGCGCGATCGATGGACCAAGTGATGTGGTAGGTGCCACCGTCACTTCGGTCGGTTGTACCACCAATGCGCACCACAAGCGCCTGCACACCGGCTTCGTCGTCGGTCTCGCCAATGATTTCACCCGCAGTTTCTAGCGGGAGCGGTGTCCCATTTCCGGTGCCCCTGCATAGGGTGACGTGATCGGCAACGACATCCGCGAAGAGCGGCTCGAAGGTCGCCAACAACCATTCGCGGTCGTCCAGATTGAGTTTCCAGCCAGTCAGCATTGTGCGTACATGGTTCCTAACACTGGCATCCGTCCAGGTTTCCAGATCAATTCCTATCACTCTTGCGCCGACCATGCGATTGAGCTGTACTTTTGGCCTGTCCGACAGCTGCGCAGGAATATCCGGCAGTCTCGCGCGCGTGAATTCTGAAAACGGAAGTAGGCAGGTTTCCAACTTGCTGCAGATGGATGTACAACGGTCGCGGGAGGATCGAGCACGGCCGCGATCCACAATGGGGGATAAAGGGTTGAACGCCGAACCGCAGACGTTCCGGATTAGTACCGGGCTGAAGGACCTGATCGGCCAAGACCTGATCACAGACGATTTCGTTGCGGTCTTCGAACTCGTCAAAAATTCGTTCGACGCTCACGCCAAGTCCGTGGTCATCACCTTCACCCCAGAGGAGATCACCATCGCCGATGATGGGAAGGGAATGAGCCGGGACGATATCCTCCAGAAGTGGCTGTTCGTCGCCTATTCGGCGAAGAGGGAGGGGGTCGAAGACCACGACTATCGCGGCAAGATCGGGCATCGCACGAGGCCCTACGCCGGCGCCAAGGGCGTCGGGCGCTTTTCGTGCGATCGGCTAGGTGCCGAACTTCAGCTGGTGAGCCGTTCCGAGGATGGTCCAGTGCAGGTTCTTGACGTGGACTGGCGCCGCTATGAAGTGGATGCGCAGAAGGAGTTCAACCAGGTCAAGGTGGATCTCGGCACGGCTGACCAATTTCCGGTCGCTGTCGAACGTCCGACTGGGCCGACAGGCACGATCCTGAGGGTCAAGCGTCTCCGCGCTGCCTGGAGCCGCGAAAAGCTACAGCGCCTAAAGAGGGAACTCACAAAGCTCATAGATCCGTTCGCCGGCGGCCCAGAGTCATTCCGCATCGAGATCGTCGCCGCTGCGGAAATGGCTGCTGACAAGGTGGACGAGGCCTGGAACAGTCAGAGACGTGAGGACCAGAGCGTCAGGCTGCTAGTGAACGGCCCGATCGAGAACCCGATGATCGAGGTGCTCCGGCAGCGTACCACCGTGATCCACGTCAAGGTTAGCGAGGACGGCGCATGGATTGAGTCCACGCTCGAAGACCGTGGTGACCTCGTCTACAGAATCAGGGAACCCAACCCCTACGAGCTACTGCGGGAGACGGACCTGTCGGCGGACGTGTTCTTCCTCAACCACAGCGCAAAGATTGTCTTCGCGCATCGAATGGGGGTTCCCTCAGTCCAATTCGGGTCGATCTTCGTTTTTAGAAACGGCTTCCGCGTGTTCCCGATCGGAGCGGAAGACGACGACTTCTTCGGCCTAAACAGGCGAAAGCAGCAGGGGCAGCGGCGGTTCCTGGGAGGACGCGACCTCATCGGGCGGGTGGAGGTTCGAGGCATAGAGGGCTTCGACGAGGCGACCAGCCGGAGCCACGGTCTGATTGCGACGCCACACGTGGACCAGCTCATCACGTGCATCCGTGACAAGTGCGTCCGCCGCTTGGAGCGTTACGTCGTCGACATTTCTTGGAAGGATACGTTCGACAAGGAGGTGGACGACACCTCGCGCATGAGGCGAGACGAGAGCAGCGCGCTGGTCTCGCAGCTCGTCTCACGGCTAGCAGCTGCCGAGGGGGTCGAGCTGCTCGATTATAGTCCGGATCTGGTCCGGATCGTCGACGAGAAGTCGCAGTCGTTCGAGACCTCGCTCAAGGCGCTCGAGTTGCTGGCCGATCGGACTGGCGACAAGGCGCTGCAGGAGCGGGTCGCGCAGGCGCGCGTGCGCATCAAAGCGCTGGAGGAGGCGGAGGCTGAGGCACGCGAGGCCGAACGGCGGGCGGAGAGCCGGGCGGCGGCGGCCGAGCACGCCGCGGCGGCCGCGACATTGCGATATGGACAGGAGAAGGAGCGGAACGCCTTCCTCGTGGCGGCCGGGTCGCTTGACCAGGACACGATCCTCAACCTCCATCACCAGATCATCATTCACGCGTCTGACGTGCAGCAGGGCGTCAAGCGCATGATGGGGCGCCTCAGGAACGGCGCCGCTCCGACAAAGGACGACTGGGTCGGCTTCCTTGAGCAGGTGTCCTTTCGCAACAGCCAGATCCTCACGGCCGCGCGCTTTGCCACGAAGGGTGGCTACAAGCAGCAGTCCTCAGAAAGTGACGCCGACCTTTCAGTCTATATCCGCGACTACATCGAGACGATCTCCACCCTCTGGGCGCCCCGAGGCATACGGGTTGCTGTTCAGGCAGACGGGAAGCGGGTTGTCCGCCGCTTCCGTCCGATCGAGGTCGGCATCGTTATCGACAACCTCGTCTCTAACGCGGCTAAGGCCGGAGCGACTGCGGTGGGTTTCATCCTGACGGCGACGAAAGGAGCGAAGCCGACGCTCGAGGTTGAGGTTGCCGACGACGGTGACGGCTGGCCGGACGCTTTTGATCCGCCGACGCAGGCCTTCGAGAAGGGGGTCACCACAACGGACGGCTCCGGTCTTGGCCTCTATCACGTCCGGCAGGTGGTCGAGGGTCTCGGGGGAACCATCGAGGTCGCAGACGAGCCGCTGTCGGACGAACTTGACGGAGCACACCTCACGATCAGGTTCCCGTCATGAAGCTGGTCTTCCAGTTGCTTGTCGTCGACGACAATCCGGACTCGATCAACAATTCCGTGGCTCGTCTGGCTGATCACTTAAATGTGAGGGGCTTCACCCTCGAGGTTAAGGTCGCCACGGGCGCGGAACTTTCACCCGCGAACCTTAAGGCGCTGGCGAAGCAGTTCGGCAAGGAGTTCAATCTGGTCGCCGTTGACTACAATTTGGGTCGACGGGACGTGGACGGTGCAAGGGCCGCTCAGCTGCTTCGAGCCCGCATGCGCTTCACGGATATGATCTTCTATTCGTCCGACCCAGGCGTGAGACTGTTCGACGAGTTAGCAAAGCAAAGCGTGGCCGGCGTGTTCGTCTCGTCACGCGACGACCTAGACGAGAATCTCATCGGGCTTGCGGACACCGTCATCGGCAAGGCCGTCGACCTGAATCATATGCGAGGGATCGCGATGGCAGAGGTAGCGGACATGGACACAATGATGGAAAGCGTGCTGGAAAAGATTTTCTCTTGCCCAGATCCGGCCGTCGCCGAGAAGGCACAGCGGACTCTTGAAAAGTTGCTGGAGGGGGGCAGAAAGGGACTGGAGAAACTCGACGAGATGGTCCGGGCTGGAGACGTACTGGCCATCCTGCCGAACACGGAGGTCTTCGGCTCAGGCAAGCGCTATCAGGCGATCAACAGGGTGGTCGCTGTGCTTAAGGAAAAGCCGGATAGGGCACTTCAGACCTTCAAGAGCTTCGAAGGGGACATCATCGCTGCGCGTAATACCCTGGCGCATGCCAAGGCGGACGTGAAGGATGACGGAACCGTGACCCTGCGGTCCGCCAAACGCGGCGCGGAACCAGTCGTCATCGATGATGACTGGATGGCTGCGTTCCGAGGGAAGCTACGCGTCCAGCGGCAGGCGCTCGGCGAGATCTGCGTAGCGCTCGAGCGGCACGCGGCCGAATTCGTCTCCGAGGAGGCGCGCAAGACCTAGGCCGATCTGCTCGGCGAGCAGCGGCGGGACGGCGTTCGCGACCTGGGTGAAGCGCGGCACTTCCTTGGCTCGCCGCTCACCGCCGGTTGTGTACTTCCCTTTAAACGCAAACCAATCCGGAAACGACTGGAGGCGCGCGTTTTCCCGCACCGTGAGAGTACGTGGCTCCGAGTAGTGGAGCAGGTCGTCCGGCAGGCTAGTGATCGTGGGTGCGGGAGCGAGCGGATCAAGTACCCGGATGGCCATCTTTTTCAATCCGTGTAAGCGGCGCGTCTCCGGTGAGATGCTGACGTTGAGGCGGCCCTCCTCGTTCGCGCTCCTGATAATCGCGGCGAAGCGTTCCCTAATGTCGGACCGATGCCGGGCGAGCCGCGTGTCGCCCGGACGTCCATCGTGTCCGTCGCGCATCGCGATCTGAAACTCGCTACGAGGCCCTGAGTAAGAGATCGCCTCAAAGCCCTTGCAATCAGGGCACGGGATTGTTCCGTTCGGACCCACTTCGAGGTCGCTGATGGCGTCCCATGTGGTCGGCCGGCGCGGCAGCTTACGAACGGTCAGAAACGCGTCGCGCGAAGCTGCCAGATCTTCAAAGAAGCGGGCGACCCGTTCGGGATCGCCGGTTCCGCGGCGAAGTCCGACCAGGAAGAACCGAGCTCTGGACTGCGGCACGCCGAAGTCGCTTGCCCGAATGATTGCGCTAGCTGTGAGGTAGTCGGGATCCAACCGGTCCTTCAGCGTGTCTGCGAAGTTCCCGATTCCCTCCGACCGATTCGGATCGAAGCCGCTGGTAAACCCGCGAACATTCTCGAGGAGTACCACCTTCGGACGCAAGACACGGACGAGTTCTAGATAGGCTTCAAAGAGTCGGTTTCTCGGGTCCTCTGGACGCCTTCGACCCGCGTGCGAGAAGCCCTGACACGGCGGTCCGCCCGCAAGCAGGTCTACGGAATCGGCGAGGCCGGCAAGCACGTCGGCCCTGCTCTCCAGCAGCTCCGAGATGTTCCAGGCCTTGTGCTCGATGTCCTCTGGCCAGTCATAAGAGAGTGGCCCATCACCGACGGGAAAGTTTGCTGAGAGCGTCTCGAACGCAAAAGGGTCCTTCTCGATCGCAAACAGGCCGCGCCAACCGGCCCGCTTCAGGCCGAGGCTGAGTCCACCGCAGCCGGCGAAGACGTCGATGAACGAAGGGCGCGTGGTCGCGCCGACGTCCGTCCTTGTCCGAGATCCATCGCCGACCGACACTTCATTCCCCCAAGCGGCCATGATCATAGTGTTTCACGTTCCAGGCTGTTGCGCCAGGCAAAGTTTAGCGGCCACGTCAACGGCATTGCGCGGTTAGCGCGACGGCGCGGCCCCGACAAGGCGGTGACTGGCGCGCCGGTGATGTGCGCCGTTCACCCCCCCCCACCGCAGTGCTATTTCTGCACACCGTCGAGACGCGGCTCGACGTAGTCGCAGGGCCTTGACCTCGATGATTGCGCGCTCGCGCCTATCGGCGCTGTCCCTTATTGTCGACATCAGAAGGGAGCCGAGCAACTCCGGTTCGGAGGCTAGTGCGAATATTTCTTTCTCGCCAACGAAGAAGAGCCGCCGATGCATTTTGATCGTCGCCTTGTCATGCTTGACGGTGAGGAAGGTCAGACTGCTTACTGGCAAAGCCGGACCGACATCAGCATCGATCGACAGAATGGATGAGTCAACAAAACCGAACGAATGGCATAAGTTGGGGATCCGCCTTGACGGTCTGAACGACTACAATTGGGTCCGCCGACATCGGGTATCGCAGCCCATCGAAAACTTAGGTCAAACGCTCGCTGCGACGATCGCACCCTGCCGTGGCCTTGCTTCATCGTGCTGGCCTAGTAAGATCACCGCTTAAAAATTTGAGGTGCTTGTGACGGAACTTCTCGAGGATGTGATAGACCGTGGCCGCCTGCCCCCGGATACGACTGCTATCTTGCCATACGTGACGGAGCCTGACGGGCATTTCCTCTCACGCGAGGGCCCGCTGTGGGATTTTAAGGGGGGGTGGCCGACGTCCTATTCGGATTCCTATTTTCACGGCCTATGCCGCCTCATCTGCGCATTTGCCAACACCAACGGCGGCTTGGTGGTGTTCGGCGTTGATGACAAGGCTAGAACAGGCGCAAGGGCGCGGCTCGTCGTTGACATAGATAGATTTGCGCAGGCGTTCGCGCAGCTCGTTGGCAGCGAATTAAAAGTCGATTTCAAGCATTACGAATCGCCGAGTATGGGGCATTTCGCCGTCATGCTCATTCCGCCGCTTGATGTAAGCCAGCTGCCAATCCGCTTCAAAGGCGAGAGCCGTTTCTATCCCAGTGGTACTATCTGGGTACGACAGGGGCATCAGGTCGTCACTGCAGAACCTAGGCATGTCGCGCAGCTCTATTGCCGCACTGCAAGGGACGACAACGATGAGCCAGAGGAAATTGACGGCGCTCTGCCACCCAGTCCGGCCACCATCCGTCAATTCGTAGGCCGCATCGCTACCATCGACCGGTTGTTTGATTGGCTCAAAACATCAGACCAGCCAAGAAATTTTCTTCACGGTAAAGGCGGTTCTGGCAAGTCCACTATTGCCTTCCAAGTTGCCAAAGTTCTTCGCGATTCTGGAGCTGGTTTTCTAATAGAAGGCGAAGAGCCGCTCGAGAAGGTCATGTTCTTGACTGGAAAAGAGCGAGAGTTAGACCCTGGGACTCAGGCACAGAAGGGGGTTGTGTATACCGATTTCAAGGACGAGCGCACCCTTTACGAAGCTATATTAACCGAGGGTGGCTCAGATTTTGATAATCTCGATGATCTTTCTATGATTGATCTCAAAAATGAGGTTGCAAACTTCTTTCACCGCACGTCATCTTTTATTGTCATAGACGATATTGATACGCTTACTACAAAGGGTCTAGAGGCCGGCTTCGAGTTTCTTATAGGAGCACTTTACAAAGCTCGCAAAAGATCGCGTATATTATACACTCTCCGCAATGCGCCATCTCAAGCACTGTCGAACTCCATAGACGTGCCAGGCTTAAACGATGCCGAGTACTTGGAATTTGTTAATTTGGCGAGCGCCCAATTTGGGGTAGATCCACCAAGTGGAAAGTGTCGCGACGAGGAATTGAGTTCCATATCAGAGCGTCGGCCACTCGTGATTGAGTCTGTAATTGCACTTAGGCGGCGCACTGATAGCTATGAACGCGCCTTGGAGCTATTCAAGAGCGGCGGTGGTGATGATGTCCGCGGTTACGTGTTCCGGCGAGAGTGGGACTCGATTTCGCCCGCCTCCAGAGGTCGGGAACTTCTTGCACTGCTTGCGCTTTACAAAGGTAAAATATCTTACGAAGATATTATCGCTTTAATGTATGATAATGCAGCTATTGTACCAGACGCAATGGCTGAGGTTCAAGAAATGTTTTTGCAAGTTGAGCGTGAGGGTGAACGGTCCCTTTATCGCTTAAACGAGCTAACGCGAGCCTTTGTTTTGGAGGCGTCAACAGAATTAAATAATTATTCTGCTTTAAAGACGCGAGTCTCCAAGTTCGTGACAAACATTTACGCTGACTCACCTGAATTGCGCCGTCTTCTAGGCAGGGTGGAGCGACTGTTAGCGCAATCCACAAACGAGTCCGACCATCAAGCCGCACAGTTGGCGTGGGTGGCGTTGATGCAGGCAAAAAGTGATGCATTGATTCGGGAGGATCCGCGATTTATGGCTGCTTGCGGCTATGCAGCCCTTCACGTTGAGCCGCCTAACATTGCGGACGCGCGGGAGTACTTCCAAAATAGCTTTGCCATGCGGCATGGTCCGGACGTTCAATACGTTCGCGCTTGGTTTTTGGCCGAGCAGAAGCTTGACGGTGCGGACCACTATACCTCACTAATATACAAGCTTGTAGATAGCGCTCGAGAATACGATGACGGCACGCGTTTAGAGTTTTTATCTCGGCGAGCCACATCTCTGTACCATATTGCCCAAAGCGGTTTCTACTCTGACCCAGAGAAATCTCTCAACAGACTATTGGAAGCAATTCGCTTAAATGCAAAAGGCTATCTTCTTACCTCATCAGATAATACTAAGCAAGCTTATATGTTTGAGAGGCATTTCACTACTTCAGCGTTCGTGCTGAAAAACTACTTGATTAAGGCTGGGCGGTTTGACGATCTCGTCACTCATCTGGCTGACCTTACCAAGCTACCTGGAGCTAAGCTCGATCCTCTATTGGAGCCGGTTCGAGAGGTGGCAGCGGCAGCAATATCTTATAGTTCGCCGGCGCAGGCTCAGCGTGCGGCTGGTCGCATGCTGCACCTAGGTCAGGTTTTGCGTGTAGCCGACTGTTGGCTTGATAGAGCCGTTCGAGACCAATGTGTGGCGTTCTGCTTTGAGGCTGCCGGAGTCTTGAATAAAAAGAAAGCTGGTCGCCTATAATATAATCGATAAATCAATATGAATATCAATCATTATGAATATCTATAAAATCTCTAGACAAGAGTATCACGCTAAGGTGGATATAATGCGCAAATCATCAAGCAGCAGTAGTTGAGGATAGGAAACGCATGTGCAAATGCCGTAAACTCGACTTTATTGGCGGCAGGGTGTAGTGGCTTTGGGTCACTTGCGGGCGTGCGGGACACTTGAAATGGTCCCGTCATGCTCGTCGGGATAATGCTTTCAATAACTCTGATTGCCTAGAATGCAACATAATGCTGCCAATGTGTTGTGATGGAGTGGAACGATTGCCGAAGCGGCCACCTGATATGGGGCTTTTGGCGCTGCCAAATGCACTGATGGCCCTCTTGGCGATGATTGAGTTCTGCTCACCGGTCTCACTCACTATTGGCTACCGTTTCGCTTCCTACCCATGCCCGACGTTTATCCGGCCAGCGCGACTTTCGATAATGCACCGTATCCAATATGAACGATTGGCAGATGAGGGGGCGCTGAAGAGTGCCCTTTAATGACCGCAACTGGGTCTTCGTGAGGCGAAGCCGCCAGCTGGCCTTGCGACGCGGTCAGGTGAAGGTGCCCTGGCTCGTCGGATCCAGTCACTCCTCGGCGGTGATGGCCCTGACGAACTGACGTGGCGATTGGCCCAGCACGCGTTTGAAGGCCGCGCCAAAGGCGCTCTCCGACTCGTAACCCACCATTGGTGCCAACGCCGCAAGCGTCATTTGCCCCTGCGCCAGCCGGTCGGCGGCCAGCATCATGCGCCATCTGGTTAGATATTCCAGCGGCGTCTCGCCGAGCGTTTCCTTGAAGCGTGCCGCGAAGCTTGACCGCGACATGCCGGCAGTTTTGGCGAGGTCTGCAAGCCTCCAGGGTCTCGCCGGATCGGCATGCATCGCGGAGAGTGCAGCGCGCATGCGCAAGTCATCCAGCGCTGCCAGCCAGCCCCGCGCTTGTGCCGACTGGTCAGCCAGGTGCAGGCGAAGTGCTTCGACCAGCAATGTCTGGGCGAGATGCCCAGCAATCAACGCGCTGCCAAGTTGGGGTTCTCTCAATTCCTGCATGAGCCGTCCGATCAGCACTCCGAGCGTGGCCCGACTTGCCCCCGATCGGATGTGGACGGCCGCTGGTAACACGTCGAGTAGCAGCTCGACATGTCGGCCCTCGAAATCGAAGAAACCACCGATGCCAAAGCAATCGCCGCCCCCATTGATGGTGCCCGTCGTTCCCACGGGAAAACTGGGGAAGAACTGGAAGGCATCGATGGGCTCTGCCGTAGCGGACGTATATAGCCTGAATGCTGAGCGGCCAGGCAGGAGCATAACGTCACCCGGACCAAGCCTTACCGGGTCGCCGCCCGCGTCGAGCAGCATCCAGCAGGTGCCGGACTCGATCGCATAGGCCTTGATCCCCGCACTGGCCGGGAACTGCAATTGCCAGCTTCCGCCCGCGTTGAGACCACGAAATCCGAAGCTTGCAGGCTTGAGCAGCCTCAGAACGTCCGACAAGGGATCCATCGTCATGCCTGGACGATGGCGACGATTTGGCGGACTTTGCAAGCTGGTTCGTCTGGGATCACGCGCTTACCTGTGCCCCACCAGCCCGCTGGGTACCTACCGCACAGGATGCACCATTATGACCCAAAACATCGCTCCATGCCCGCCTGCCAAACGGGCCCCTTTTGCGAAGGGATCGGGCGATGCTCTTGCGCGCTTTCAATAATCCTTCCGGCAAGCGCGGCTGGTCGCGACTTGCGATCCTTGCCGCTGTCTTGCCCATCGGCATTGGATTGATTTCGCTCCGCTACGGCCTGCCCAGCAAGCCGGGCGCTGCACCGCTGCCGAACGTCACCATCAACCCCGTTGTGCTGACGCTGCATGCGGTGCCAGCCGCGCTGACGCTGATCGCGGTGCCGTTCCAACTGCATCCAGGTTTCCGGGCGCGGCACTGGCGGGCCCATCGCCGGATAGGTCGGGCCTATGTCGGACTGGTGTTCGTGGCCGGGCCTGCCGCCCTTTGGATCGCGCCATCGGCGCTGGGCGGGGCAATCAGCGCAGCAGGCTTCACCACTCTTGCTCTCGGCTGGATGACGACGACGGCGCTGGGCTTGGTCGCAGCGATAGGGGGGCGCTTAGCCGACCACCATATGTGGATGACACGCAGTGCGGCCCTGGCGCTATCTGCGGCGACGCTCAGAATGTACCTGCTACTTGCAAGCTTAGCAGGCGCAGATTTTGTGATGGCCTACCGCGTGGCTGCGTGGGGTTGCTGGGTGCCCAATCTTATCGTTGCCGAGTGGTGGCTCAGAGCCCGTGGGCTGGCGAGTACGGTCTCCTGAACCGGTGCCCGTCGCTCGGGAACAGCAATCGCTGAGCCTCAGAGTGAATTTCGGCCGCCTAGCCCCCATCGTGAGGAATTGCATCATGCCCATCGATACCCGATTACGCCGGCCAAGGGGGTAGGTTTGAATATACTTCGGCATAGCGCGCGTTGACAAACAGCGTCCGAGATATGCGGAGTCGTAAATGCTGACCATCAAAGCCATCGACCACATCGTCTTCAACGTGGGAGACGTAGACGTATCAGCTGATTGGTATGAGCGCGTGCTCGGCATGAAACGGGTGGACACCACGTCGGAAGATGGCAGCCAACGCACCAGCGTGACGTTCGGTCAGAACAAGATCAACTTGCGCCCGATAGATGCTTCGCAGGAGGAATGGTTCACGGGTACGCTGCCCTCTCCCGGTGGGCAGGACCTGTGCTTTTTGACCGACCTCGCGCCTGACGCGGCCGCGGCGCACTTCCGGGCATGCGACGTAGCGGTTGAGCTCGGCCCGGTGACGAAGAGCGGTGCAAGGGGGCCAATTTGCTCTGTCTATGTCCGTGATCCGGACGGCAATTTGGTCGAGGTCTCGTCGTACCGGTAACAGCTTGTCACGACCTTAGGCCGAACAGAAGCGAAGACCGGGCGCGCCACATGCGTCGTCGGCCTCGTGCAGCGCGATATCGGCTTCGGAAAGCTAATCTGTTCTCCTTACGCGCCCCTAACGGAAACAAGGGGTTCACTTAGTACTGTAACTGCCATCTCCGCGACGGCGACGAGTCGTGCTTCGTCCCATCCCTCTCGAGCAGCGGCCGAAAGGCCAAGCATCGTCATCGCAACATAGTCAGCGGTACGCTCAGGCTCCTCGATCCCCGACGCTGTGAGAAACGCCTGCACTTTCTTCCTGTTGTTCTCTGCGATCTGCGCAGCCGCGCTGCCCCAGTCCGATGTCACGGTCTTGGCATGTTCGAGGATCAGGCAACCACGCCGCTGCGAATGCACGGCATAAGCATGCGCCGCTGCGCGTAGCATGTCGGCAAGGGCGGTCAGGGGCGCATCCCCCGGAATCAGGAAGCGATCCAACGGCACGACGGTCGCGGAATAACGGTTGAGCGCGTCCTTGAAGAAGGCGGTCTTGCTGCCAAAGGCCGCGTAGAAACTTGGCGGGGTTATTCCGATCGCCTCGGTCAGCGTCGCTACACTGACATTCTCGTAACCATGCTGGTGGAACAGATGCTGCCCGGCCTCGACCGCAGCGTCGAGCGCGAACCCGCGTGGCCGTCCCCGCAACCGCTTATTTTCTTTAATAGTCATTACAGATTCCAATTGCGCCGCTCGGCGACATTTGTATAGCAACCATTCATAGAAATCGCCATGCCCGGATCGCATCGGTGCGGGGCAGGCATGGAGCCGCTGAAGAAGGACCATCATGCCGCCATCCCCCTTGCCGAGCCGCGTCGAAACAGGATCGGCCCCGCGTGCCGATCTGCCTGTCGCAGCGCTTTCAGGCCTCGCCGCCAGCGGTTTCCTGTGCATCGTAACCGAGACGCTTCCCGCTGGCCTGTTGCCGCAGATCGCGTCCGGTCTGCGGATTTCCGAGGCGATCGCGGGCCAACTCGTCGCGGTCTATGCCTTTGGGTCCCTGCTGGCCGCGATCCCGCTGACGAGCCTGACTCAAGGCCTTTCCCGGCGGGCCGTCCTGCTGGCGACGATCTTCTGCTTGGTGATCGGTAATAGCCTGACGGCATGGGCCGGATCGGTCGGGGTCATATTGGTCGCTCGGTTCGTCGCCGGCTGCGCAGCCGGGCTCGCCTGGGGAATCCTTGCGGGGTACGCGCGCAGCATCGTGCGTCCGGACCAGACCGGTCCGGCGATGGCGGTCGCGATGGTCGGCGTGCCGCTGGCGCTCTCGCTGGGTGTTCCCCTGGGGACCTTCCTTGGCGGCCTGGTCGGATGGCGCGGATCGTTCCTGATCCTCTCGGTGCTCAGCATCGCGTTGATCGGCTGGATCATCGCCAAAGTGCCCGACGCGCCCGGTCGGTCGGGCGACGATCGTTCCTCGCTGCGCCGAGTGATCGCCACGCCGGGCGTCGTGCCGATCCTGCTCGTCATCCTTGCATGGATGACGGCGCACAACATCCTCTATACCTATATCGCACCGTTCGCGACGGCTGCGGGGGTGCGGATCGATCTGATCCTCCTGGCATTTGGCGTCAGTTCGCTTGCGGGCATCTGGGTGGTCGGGCGACTGGTGGACCGGATGCTGCGCGCGTTAGTACTCCTCGCGATCGGGTCGTTCGCAACGGTCGCGATCCTCCTGACCATCGCTGGCGAACAGGGTTTCGTCGTCTATGTCGCTGCTGTCATTTGGGGGCTTGGGTTCGGGGGAGCCGGGGCCATGATGCAGACGGCGTCGGCGGATGCGGCTGGTGATGGTATAGATCTGGCGCAAGCTATGGTGACGACGGCGTGGAATCTCGCGATCGCGGCCGGCGGGGCACTTGGTGGGGCATTGCTCACTACCGGTGGGACACGGCTACTGCCGCCCGCTGTCGCTGGGCTTGCTCTAATTGCCTTCCTCATCGCGCTGGCCGCACGTCGTTTCGCCTTTCCGCCCGGTTATCGCGCGCCATCAAGCCTTTGACCGCCGGGGAGTAGTCCTCATGACAGCGGGTTCGGAAAGGATTTTAGTTATTTGCGAAAGCGAGCCGCCTGGCAGCACCACTATGGTCGACCTGCATGGGCGGCGTCCGCCCATATCGCGATGAACGAATGGCTGCATGTGGGAGACGGGAAGAATGGCACGAGTGACCGATACTGGGTCCTCGCGGCCGCTAGGCTGCCCGGCCGGTAGCGAGCCATTTCCGGCCATTCTGTGAATCGGCTCGGCATCCCGAAACCGGCCGATCCGCCAACCGTCAGCAGTCCCGTTTCTCCATGTTCAACAGACCGTTTCGGGAAAACGCAATCGGGAACAGATTTCGGGAAGGCCAGCCCGCCGGGCAATTGAGGAAGGCGGGAGTTGCCTGAGCCGTCCCGCTCGACCTTCGTTTGCGGGAAGCGGTACCGGCGTGAGCTGTCGTTGCGAATGGCTCGCTCAGGTTCGCATTCACCCACCGGGCAACTTGCGCGCATCGCGCAATTCAGACGGTCCCATTAGATTTATGTTGATGGTGCGAAAGCCGGTCAGTCGCTTCGATCAATCGGGCGATCGCCATACCGTCATAAGGCTTGGTGAAGAACGTACCGTCACCCGGTAGCTCAGACTTGTGCGGCCGCCCCCTCCCGGACGCAATAATCAGCTGAATATCAGGCCGACGCTCGTGAACCATTCTAGCCAATACCAACCCGTCAAATGGACCGGGCATATGGATATCGGTAAATAGTACGGTAATTTCCGGGTGCTCATCAAGCACACTCAGAGCGTCTTCGCCGCTGTCGGCTTCAATTACCGTAAACCCGACATCCTCGAAAACATCGACGGCATACATGCGGATCAGCGCCTCATCATCGACAACGAGAACGACGGCCGATTGGTGAGGGCTATTCATTATGAGCTAACAGGTCGCGAGTACGATACGTTCCGGATGGAAAAACTTAACCCTCGGAAATCGCTGCCAGAGATGAACGCATCGTCCATTTTACGCCGCTGGCTTGATAATCGATGGCGACCTTGCCGCCGAGATCGCGACCAAGGCTCTGCATCAATCGTGTTCCAAAGCCGGCCCGCGTCGGCTCCGTAACGACAGGTCCGCCATGCTCCTTCCATACCAGTTCGAACGCCGGTTCGGCCTCCTGAACTACGGTCCAACGCAAATCGACATAGCCCTCCGAAACGGACAGGGCGCCATATTTAGTCGCGTTGGTGCCGAGTTCATGGAGCGCCATCGCCAGCGCAAGAGCTGCCCGTGCACTGAACCGGACCTCCGGTCCGGATACGCGAATACGCCGGGAGCGACCGCCCTGAAGCTGGATTGCACCGTCGATGATCGTGTCGATCGGAGCGGCGGACCAGCTCGTCCGTGTGAGCAGATCGTGCGCTTCGCTCAGCACCTGGAGGCGATTGCCAATGGTGTCGCGCGCTTCGGCCGGCGTTGATGCGTTGCGCAGCGACTGGCTGACGATCGCTTGGACGATAGACAGCGTGTTCTTGATGCGGTGCTGAAGTTCGTTGTTGAGCAGCGCACGATGTTCCTCGGCGGCCCGTAGATCGGTCACGTCCCGCACCGTGCCTAGAAAGCGTTTGACGACGCCGACGACCACCGCCCCGATGGCATGGACATGGCGTTGACGCTTTGCTGCGTCGATCGTCCTGAACTCGATGTCGAGTATGCCATCCGTGGTGACCGCTTCGGCGACCGCCGCGCTTACCCACTCCCGATCATCTGGGTGGACATGCCGAATAAAGGAGTGATGAAAGTCGAGCGGCTCATCCGGTGTATGACCAAGCAACTCACGCGTTCGAGCGTCCCATTGCAGGTTGCCTAGCTCAAGCGTCGATTCCCACGTACCCAGATCACCCGCCTCAAGCGCCAGGCGCATCCGGGTTTCGCTTTCCACCAGCGCCAGCTCGGCCAGCTTGCGATCGGTGGTGTCGATCGCGACGCCGGGGAAGTGGGTCGCCTTGCCGCTATCGTCGTATGAGCAGCGCCCCTGTGCCATGACCCAACGCACCGCCCCATCGTGGCGGAGAACACGATACTCTTCAGCGAACTCCCCGGTCTCCTCAATACACCGGCGGATCGCCTCACCAACCCAGTCACGATCGTCAGGATGGATGCCGGCGACGAAGGTCGAAAGGGGCACCCCGCTTTCGCCGAGTTTCGGATCGACGGAGTAGAAGGAGCAGAACTTGGTGTCGGCGCGCAGCGTATCGGTCCGAATGTCCCAGTCCCAGGATCCAACGAAGCCGGCTGCATCCAGTGCTATCTTGAAGCGCTCCTCGATCGCCTTCAGCCGTTCATATTCCAGACGCTGTTCGGTGCGGTCGCGCAGTATCTTGATAAACCCTATCGGACGATCTGCCTCGTCGGTTAACGGCATCATCTCACCATTGGCCCAGAAGCGTTCTCCGCTCTTGCGCAGGTGCCAGCGCTCGTCCTTGCCGCGTCCCCGCGCCAGGGCGGCGCCCATTTCTTTCTCGGGAATGCCATCGCTGCAGTCCTCCGGGGTGAAGAAGCGATGGCATGGCGAACCGCACATCTCTTCCTCGGTCCAGCCCATGATCCGGGCCGCGCCCTCGTTCCAGCTCGTCACCGTGCCGTCGAGTTTCATCGACACGATCGCGTAATCCACCGCGCTGTCGAGAATGAAACCGTGGCGCTGGTCAACCTCGCGGCGCTCGGCCAGCTGCTTGCGTGAGGTCAGCAGGTTCATCACCTGTCGCGATAACCCCGCCAATGCCCGCCTTTGTTCGACGCTCAACTCTCGTGGTTCACGATCCACGACAGCGAGTGCGCCGAGCTTTTCGCCATCGGACGCAAGGAGCGGCGCACCGGCATAGGACCGAAAGCCGGCTTCTCCGATAACAAGCGGATTGCTGGCAAAGCGATCATCGTTCTTCAAATCGGGGATCTCGAACACGCCATCCTGTTCGATGGCATGCGAGCTGATCGACCACTCACGGGGGATGTCGGCCAAGTCCAAGCCGATCGGAGCCTTGAACCATGCACGCTGGTCATCGACCAGCGCTATGAAGGCGATCGGGGTGCCGGCGACCTGTGCCGCAATACGGGTTATGTCATCGAAACCCTGTTCGGCCTTTCCGTCCAGAACGTCATAATCGGTAAGGGTCGCCAAACGACGCCGTTCACCGGAATAGGTGCTGCTACTTTCGCTCATGGTTCCCCGTGCCAGTGCGAAAGCCCCCGCGGCGATCACCGTCTGATTACAAAGCCATATCACGACCTAGCACGATCCAATCGGGTCAGCGAGATACCGCAACCGCCGGTACGACGATTGAGCCCGAGCGGCCTTAGGTGGCGACGTAGGTAGCAGATTGTCTCGAAACACCATCCTATTGGGAATGCCCTGGCCGTCTCAATGGCCGTTCCCTTTTGGGAATGAACTCACGCGTGGGGGGCCAAGGCTTCAATGATCCGACAGTCGGCAACCGTGTTGCGGCTACAGGAGTCGATTAGGGTATCCAGCTCACCCGCCAACGCGGTCAGATCGGCGATCTTGCGCGTAATTGCGTTGCGGTGCTGGTTGGCGATCACGTCGACGGCCATGCAAGATTGGTCACGCCGATCGGCCAGCGCCATCAGCTCCCGCACCTGATCGATCGAGAAGCCCAGATCACGCGCGCGGCGGATGAAAGACAGGCGCCGGAGATGGCTTTCGTCATAGCTTCGGTAATTGCCTGCCGATCGGGCCGGTGCCGGTAGAAGGCCAATCTTCTCGTAATACCGTACCGTCTCGACGTTGGTATCTGTCGCCTTTGCCAGCTTGCCGATTGTCAGATCGCTCATCGCCCTTGACCCTGTAGCCACTACAGGGTCCATATAGGTAGTCGCATCGATTCCACGAAGGGCGACATCAATGGCCTGCAACAGTTGCTGTGCCTCCTCCACTAAAGGCACGACGAACGATCCCCGCTGGCGCCGCGCCCTGTGGATCGCGCTTGGCGTCAACGCTGCGATGTTCGCGATCGAGATCGCGGCCGGGCTGATGGGCGGCTCACGCGCGTTGCAAGCCGATGCGCTCGACTTCCTTGGCGACGCCGCAAACTACGCGATCAGCCTTGGTGTCGCCGGTATGGCGCTCGCCTGGCGCGCCAAAGCAGCGCTGCTCAAGGGCGCTACGCTGGCGCTTCTAGGCCTGTACGTTCTCGGCATCACCATTTGGGGAATATGGCACGGTGCGGTCCCCGAGGCGCATGTCATGGGCTTCGTCGGGATCGCCGCGCTGATCGCCAACGGGGCGGTCGCGCTCATGCTCTACCGCTTTCGCAGCGGCGACGCGAACATGCGCTCGGTCTGGATTTGCTCGCGTAACGACGCGATCGGCAACATCGCAGTCGTCTTTGCCGCCGCAGGCGTGTTCGGGACCGGCACGGCATGGCCCGACCTAATTGTCGCTGGCATCATGGCCGCGCTCGGCATTTCGGGGGGCGTGCAGATTGTCACTGCCGCGAGCCGGGAACTCGCCTCGCCTGAAGCACAGGATTACAGCCGGATCACAGCATGATAAGGGGGCGACGAATGCGCACACTGCTCCCCTTCCTTGCCTGCCTGATGCTGGTGCTGACCGGCTGGTCTGGTGTGGCCCATGCGACGGGGATCGCGGAATCAGTAGAAGCTTCCTCCAGCGAGATGTTTGCGCATGTTGACGGCGATGGCGACCAGGTGCCGGCAGATGCCGACAAAGGCTATCCGCATCACCATGCGAGCTGCCACGGGCATGATGTCGGGACACCGCTCAGCGGCCGTATGACCGTTCCGACAAGGATCACTGAGAATACGTTCGGGGTGCGAACCTTCCCCGCCATTGTATCTCACGACGGCGAACAGGCACTTCGACCGCCGCAGGCCTGACGCAGCGATCGGGTGCGCGACGCGCGCCCAGGTTCGTATTGTCAGGAGCAACATCAATGCATCGCATCATTGCGGCCGTCTTGGCCGCAGGCGCATGTGCCTCATCCGCACATGCGCAGACCAGCCCGCCTACCGGCACAGCGCCGGTTCTTACTCTTAACGACGCGCTGGCTCGGGCTGGAGCCACGTCCCCCGCGCAAGAAGCAGCCGCTGCCGCTATCCGCGCAGCCGAGGCGCAGCGTCGGGTCGCCAATCTTCGACCAAACCCATCGATAGTCGCCGAAACTGAGAACGTCGCGGGATCGGGTATCTACCAGGGTCTTCGATCATCCGAGACGACGGTAGGGCTGGCCTTGCCGCTGGAGCTGGGTGGCAAGCGTAGCGCCAGGGTAGCGGTTGCATCGGCCCAGCTCAGCCGGGCAGCGCTCGATGCAGAGATCGCCCGTGCCGATCTACGGTTACGGGTGACGCAGGCCTATAACCAGGCCAGCGCAGCCGAGCGCCGGCTGGTGATCGCGCGCGGGCAAGTCGGCATCGCCGCTGAAGCGTTGCGAGCCGCCCAGGTTCGGGTGCGCGCTGGACGCGCGTCACCGCTTGAGGAGCAGCGAGCAGATGTTGCCCGGATCGCGGCCGCGGGCGCCGCGGAACGTGCAGCCCGATCGGCGGAGGTCGCATCCAGTAACCTGACGCGCCTCCTGCGCACGCCTGTCACCGCGCTCGACCTAAGCTGGTTCGATCGGGTCGAGGGCGCAGGGCCGCCACGCCCAGTCGCAGCAGGCTCGACCCTGACAGCGGCAGCATCCCGTGCGGACCTGTCGACCGCGAACGCGCAAGTCCGCCTCGCCCGCAGCCAGCGGGTTCCCGATGTAACAGTCAGCGCCAGTGCGCGCCGTCTCGAACAGACGAACGATGTCGCGGCGGTCTTCGGCGTCTCCATCCCTCTTGCCGTGTTCAACCGCGGCCGTGCAGCCGTGGATGTCTCGACAGCCCAGCGCGATCAGGCCGACGCCCTGCGACGTGTGGCACTGCTCGACGCGGAGCAGGCCATCGCCCAGGCACAGGCGGAAGCGACGAACGCCGCCACGACGGCGCGTAACACCAGCGGTCCTGCGCTTGCGGCCGCACAGGAAGCGGCTCGGATCGCGCGCATTGGCTACCGCGAGGGCAAGTTCGGGCAGCTCGACCTTCTCGATGCCGAACGCACCCTTTCCGACACTAGGACGGCCGCGATCGACGCGCTTGCCGCCTACCACGACGCACAGGCGCGCCTTGAGCGGCTGACGACGCCCGCGCCCACAGTCACGGAAGACAATCGATGAAGAAGATCATCCTGGCGTTCGCGCCGCTGACCCTTGCCGCCATGCTCGCGGCATGTGGAGGCCCTGCCAAGACCGACGAAGGTGGAGAGAAGGCGGAGACGGAGAAGGCAGAGGGTGCCGAGAAGCCCGGCGATCCAAACACCGCCGTGCTTTCCGCCCAGCAGATCGCTGATGCCGGCATCGAGGTAACGCGCCCCACCATCGGCGGGGTTGCCGGTGCGATCGAAATTCCGGCCACCATCGAAGGCGACCCGCAGGGCGTTCAGGTCGTATCCGCGGCGATCGGCGGGCGACTGGTGTCGTTGACCAGAAATCTCGGCCAGTCCGTTGGCCGCGGCGATACGCTGGCGATCATCGAGAGCCGTGAGGCAGCGTCGCTGAAAGCCGAGGTAGAGGCAGCGCGCGCACGTTCGAGCCTTGCTCAATCTAATCTGCGTCGCGAACAGCGCCTGTTCGCGGAACGTGTCTCCCCCGAGCAAGACCTTGTTGCGGCACGCACGGCAGCGGCCGAGGCGAGCATCGCGCTCCGGCTTGCGCAGCAGCAGCTTTCCGTAACTGGCGGGGGTGGCGGTGCCCTCAATCGCATCGCCGTTCGCTCGCCCATTGCCGGCCAGGTCATCGCGCGGTCCGCGACACTAGGTCAGCAGATCGCGGCCGAGGCAGAGCTGTTCCGGGTCGCCAACCTGTCGAAGGTGACGATCACGACGTCGCTTGTCCCGGCAGATGCCGGCCGGGTGCGTCCGGGGACGCGGGTGGAGGTTGTCTCGGCGGGTCGCCGCCAGGAAGCGCGCGTGACGTTCGTGTCACCGATCCTCGACGAGACGACCCGGTTGGTGCCGGTGATCGCCACCATCGACAACAGCGGCGGGCAGTGGCGCATCGGCGAGACGGTCACCGCTTCCATCCTGTTGCCAGCGACCGGCGACCGCTCCATCGCCGTCCCTTCCGCGGCCGTCCAGATGATCGGCGACAAGCCGTTCGTGTTCGTGCGGACCGCCAATGGTTTCAAGGCGACACCGGTGACGCTCGGGCGCACCAACTCCGGCAACGTCACGATCACCTCCGGCCTCACCGGCGACGAGCGGATCGCGTCCACCAACAGCTTCACGCTCAAGGCCGAACTCGGCAAGGGCGAAGCCAAGGACGAGGACTGAGCCATGATCGGTCGCATCGTCACCTTCGCCGTCGAAAAGCGATGGCTTGTCCTCCTTCTCACCGTCGCGGCAGCGCTGGCAGGCATCTTCGCCCTTCAGCGGCTACCGATCGACGCCGTTCCGGACATCACCAACAACCAAGTGCAGATCAACGTCGTCGCGCCTGCCCTCTCGCCCGACCAGATCGAAAAACAGGTCGCCTTCACCGTCGAAACCGCACTCGCCGGCATTCCTGGCCTTGAATATACCCGCTCGCTCAGCCGCAACGGCTTTGCTCAGGTGACGGCGGTGTTCAATGAGGGCACCGACATCTACTTTGCCCGCCAACAGGTGGCGGAGCGACTACGTACCGCCGAGGAAAGCCTGCCCGAAGGGGTGAACCCCGAGATGGGGCCGATCGCGACCGGGCTTGGCGACATCTTCATGTGGACGGTCGAGTTTCGCGAACTCGATCAGGTCAATCACCGCAACGGCGAACCAGGCCTTCAGAAGGATGGCAGTTACATCACGGCAGAAGGCGACCACCTTGTCAGCGAGCCGGACAAGGCGACCTATCTCCGCACGGTTCAGGACTGGATCGTCACGCCGCAGTTGAAGAGCAGCGCCGGCCTTGCTGGCGTCGACTCCCTTGGCGGCTACACCAAGCAATATCTCGTCGTACCCGACATTCAGCGCATGGCAGCGATGCGGATCAGCCTCCAGGACCTCGCCACGGCGCTGGAGCGCAACAACACCAGCGCAGGCGCAGGCGTCGTCAATCGCAACGGCGAAGGATTGGCCGTCCGCGCTGATGGCCGTGTCCGCAATGCCGACGAGCTGGCCCGCACCGTCGTTGCTACGCGAGAAAGCGTCCCCATCCTGCTGAACCAAATCGCGACCGTCAGGACGGGTCAGGCGCTGCGCATGGGGTCGGCATCCGAGAACGGCCGTGAGGTCGTCGTCGGGACGGCCGTCATGCGGATTGGCGAGAACAGCCGCACCGTGTCGACGGGTGTAGCCAAGCGACTGAAGGAGATCGGCGCATCGCTTCCGGTCGATGTCGTCGTGAAGCCAGTGATGAACCGCACCGAGCTGGTCAACTCGACGATCGCGACCGTGGCCCGCAACCTTGCCGAGGGCGCGGTGCTGGTCATCGTGGTGCTGTTCCTGCTGCTCGGCAATTTCCGCGCCGCACTGATCGCAGCGCTGGTCATCCCGATCACCATGCTGCTCACCAGCATCGGCATGCTCCGGGCTGGGGTGTCAGCGAACCTGATGAGCCTTGGCGCGCTCGACTTCGGCCTGATCGTCGACGGGGCCGTCATCATCGTCGAGAATGCTCTGCGCCGCCTTGGCGACGCGCAGCACGGCCATGACGAGCCGCTGCCCCTTGGCGACAGGCTGGCGATCGTCGCGGCTTCCGCCCGCGAGATGATCCGCCCTTCCGTCTACGGACAGGCGATCATCATCCTCGTTTACGCGCCGCTGCTCACCTTCTCGGGGGTCGAGGGCAAGATGTTCGAACCGATGGCGCTCACCGTCATCATCGCACTGGTATTCGCCTTCATCCTCTCGCTCACCTTCGTGCCCGCAGCCATCGCCATTTGGCTAAGCAAGCGGGTTGATGAGAAGGAAAGTAGGATCATCGGGTGGCTGCGTCGCCGCTATGAGCCGGGACTTGGCAAGGCAATGCGTCGGCCGACCATGACCGTGGGCGTTGCGATCGGGGCGTTGGCGCTTGCGGCAGCGGCCTTCACGACTCTTGGACAGGAGTTCCTGCCCCAGCTCGACGAGGGCAACATCCTCGTTCAGGCGGTTCGCATCCCCGGAACGTCGGTCGACCAGAGCCAGGCCATGCAGTTCCAGGTCGAGAAGATGCTGGCGCGGCAGCCCGAGGTCCGGTTCGCCTTCTCACGAACCGGCACGTCGGAAATCGCCAGCGATCCGATGCCGGCGAACGCGACCGATACCTTCGTCATCATGAAGCCAAGGAGTGAATGGCCTAATCCCGGCCTTACCAAGGAAGAGCTTATCGAGCGCATGGAGAGGCGTCTGTCGACGCTGCCGGGCAACGCTTACGAAATCACCCAGCCCATCCAGATGCGCTTTAACGAGCTGATCGCGGGCGTGCGCGGCGACATCGCCGTGAAGGTGTTCGGCGACGACTTCGGTGCCATGAACGCGACCGCCGATCGCATCGCCGACGTGTTGCGCAACACCGCGGGCGCGGCAGACGTGAGGGTCGAACAGACCGAAGGTCTGCCGATGCTCGATATCCGCCCGAACCGCATGGCGATGGCGCGGATCGGGGTCACTGCCGGCGACGTGCAGGACACCGTGGCGGCAGCGATCGGGGGCCGTGAGGCAGGCGTGATCTTCGAGGGTGACCGGCGCTTTCCCGTCGTGATCCGCCTCGCCGAAAGCTCGCGGTCGGATCTGACGGAGGTGGCCCAGGTGCCGGTCCCGACATCGAGCGGTGCTTTCGTGCCCCTCTCGACGGTCGCGGACATCGCCGTTGTCGATGGCCCCAACCAGATCAGCCGGGAGAACGGCAAACGTCGTGTGGTGGTGCAGGCCAACGTGCGTGACCGCGACGTGGCGAGCGTCGTCGCCGATGCGCAGGCATCGATCGCGGCCAAGGTGAAGCTCTCGCCGGGCACCTATCTGGAATGGGGCGGCCAGTTCGAGAACCTGGCATCGGCGCGCGACCGGCTCATGATCGTCGTGCCGATCTGCTTCGCAGTCATTATGTTCCTGCTCTACGGGGCGCTGGGATCGGTCCGCGATGCGGCGCTGGTGTTCACGGGTGTTCCGCTGGCGCTGGTCGGCGGTGTGCTGGCGCTGTTCCTGCGCGGCATGCCCTTCTCCATCTCCGCAGCAGTCGGCTTCATCGCCCTCTCCGGCATCGCGGTCCTCAACGGGCTGGTGATGGTGTCCTCTATCCATGACTTGATGCGTCAGGGGATGGATCGGGCGCAGGCGGCGCAGGATGGGGCGCTGGCGAGGCTTCGACCGGTTGCCATGACGGCGCTCGTCGCATCGCTCGGCTTCGTGCCGATGGCGCTTGGACACGGTGCCGGGGCCGAGGTGCAGAAGCCGTTGGCGACCGTCGTCATCGGAGGACTGATTTCCGCGACGCTGCTGACGCTGTTCGTCCTGCCCACCCTCTACGCCCGCTTCGGCGGGTGGACACCGGCTGCCGCGGAGCTGCCGGCCGAAAACAACCATCTGCTCCAGGGAGAGCCAGCATGAGCGGACAGGATCACGGTTCGGGCGGCCACGCTCACGACCATACGGCGGGAGCGAATGCCAAGATGCTCGGGTGGGCCTTGGTGCTGACCACGGCGTATCTGATCGCCGAGGTCGTCGGTGCGTTCGTGTTCAACAGCCTCGCCCTCCTGTCGGATGCGGCGCATATGCTCACTGACGTGGCGGCGTTGGTGATCGCCTTGATGGCGATCCGGCTCGGCCAGAAGCCCGCGGACGACAGGCGGACGTTCGGCTACAAACGGTTCGAGATTCTGGCCGCAGCGTTCAACGCGCTGCTTCTCTTCGGCGTTGCGATCTACGTCTTGGTCGAGGCGGTGCAGCGCTTTCGTGAGCCGGAGGGCGTGCAATCCACTGGCATGCTGATCGTCGCTGCGATCGGCCTCGTCGTGAATCTGGTATCCATGAAGCTGCTCACGTCGGGCAAGGACGCCAGCATGAACGTCAAGGGCGCCTACCTCGAGGTCTGGGCGGACATGATCGGTTCGGTGGGCGTGATCGCGGGAGCGCTGGCGATCCGGTTTACCGGATGGACGTGGGTTGACCCGATCGTTGCAATCGGGATTGGGTTATGGGTGCTACCCCGGACCTGGGTGCTGCTGCGCGATACCACCAATGTGCTGCTGGAAGGCGTGCCCGGCGGGATCAAGCTGCCGGAGCTGCGCGCCAGCATCGCCGGCCTTCCCGGTGTCGCCGGGGTTCACGACCTTCACGTCTGGTCGATGACTACGGAGGACGTAAATTGCACCGCGCACGTCACCCTCGCTGAAGGCGCCGATCCCGATACCGTCAGGAGAAGCGTCGCGGCTACGCTCGATAACCGTTTTGGGATCGAGCATTGCACGATCCAGACCGAAGGTGCAGCCGGGGCGTGCGAGGACGCCGATCATCTTCATCCGTGACGGTGGTCACGTCATGAAGCGTTCGCGCTGGACAGAGGAAGCCGCACGGAGCTTCGCCGATGCATCGCCGCCAGACAGGACTTGGCGACGATTGCAAAGCAGATGGGACGGACGATGGATGGTGTGAGGGGCCGGTGCGCTACGTTGCAGCTTACCTTGCCGTCCCCGACGCGTCCTTGGCGCGAGACGGTGAAGCGAGGTCCGCAGCTAAAGAGGCCGGTGCCTCCGCAAGCCGGGGACGAATGAAGACGGGGGCAATTTCTCGCCCCCGTCCGTCGTCTTACTTCATGTTCGGCATGGCATGACCGGCATGATCTGCGTTCTTGGCCTTGTCGCCCTTGTCGCAGCAATCGGCCTTGGCCTTGGCCGCTTTATCGCAGCAATCAGCGCCATCCTTGCAGCAGGCCATATCGGCACAGTAGTTCGCTACGGCGGCAAATGCGCCGCTCGACAGGGTGAGAGCGAAGGCGGCGCTGATGAGCTTGAACTTGGTCATGTGTATCTCCGTGATCCTGAAAGGTGTGAATCGAGAGGCTTCACACCGATCGCGGAGGGGGCGTCGCTGGCGCACGCGCCATACCAATCAGCCCGGCGGGTTTGGCAGGGCTAGGCAGCAGAGCCGCAAAGGGTAGCGGTTCGCCACCAACCGCTGCCACGCCCGGCATGGCTACGCAAGGCGTGGCACATGCCGCAGGAGGCACCTGCTTGGCAGGCGCTCGGGTCGGCTTACTCGCACAATCCGTCATCTGCGATGCGACCGGCGCAGCGGCCATTGCCGACGTTTCGCAAAGCGGCCCAAGCCGAACCAGCAGCATTACCGCCAAGACGGCAAGCACGAGGCCGCGAACAATTTGCGAGGCGGGACGGCGTTGAGCGATCACCGCTTCCACTTAGGATGACCGCTCGCTCGCGGCAATCGCCAGGCACTGATGTTCTAGATGCGCTTCATGTCCCGTAACCTCGCTTGGAACGGCTTTTGGGAAAGCTCATACTTTCCCGCTTTCCGATCCCTCGCAGGACAAACGGCGCGACCGGTCCTCAGTGTTGGCCCTCATCGATAGAAGCCATAGGTTGGCTCGATGGCTAAACCATAGGAAGGGGCGTCAGTGATCCGCAGAATTTTGGCACCATTGTTGGCCGGAACCACTCTGGGGTTACTGTGCAGCCCTGCGCTCGCCGCCAACAGGCCTGGCGATGGATTTGAAGTGGCGAGCTACAGGCTCGCGCTTACCCCTGACATCCAGAACAGGACCGTCGCAGGGCGTGAGGCGATCACGCTGCGCGCAACGGTGGATGGCGTCCGGCGCCTGAACTTCACCGCCAATGCTCTTGCCATCGACAGCGCAACCCTCGATGGCGTGGCGCTCGCCCACACCGTGGAAGGCGATGTGCTGGGCTTCGACCTGCCCCGGCCGCTTCGGCGCGGACTCACCGTGAAGCTCGAATTGTCCTATCATGGCCGCCCCGCACGTGGGTTCGCGGGCTCGGCGACAACGCTCTACACCAGCTATTTCGCATGCGACTGGATGGTCTGTTCCCAGAACAAGTTCGGCGAGAAGGCGGCCTTCTCGCTTGATCTGCGTGTCCCGCGCGGGATGACCAGCCTGTCTGTTGGCCGCATGATGGCGCGGCGACCGGGACCGGACGGCAGTGAGATCCATTGCTGGAAAGCTCCCCGGCCCTACTCGGCCTATCTTTACGGCTTCGCGGTGGGTCGGTTCACGCGGGTCAGCGAACGGGCCGGATCGAAAAGGCTCACCTATTTGAGCGACACTGCCGACGGGGGCGAGCTGAAACGACGCTTGGCAGGGACAAGGGAGATGGTCGCCTTTCTGTCCACCAAGGCCGGCATGCCGCTTCCTGTCGCCGACTACAGCCAGCTTCTGGTCGAAGGCGATGAGGCGCAGGAGGCGGCGACATACTCCGTCCTCGGCACCGATGCGTTGCCGGCGAAGCCAGATGATCCGTCGGAGGATTGGGCCATCGTGCACGAACTCACCCATCAATGGTGGGGCAATCTCGTAACGTGCGAGACGCTCAAGGATTTCTGGCTGAACGAAGGTATCACGACCTTCATGACGGCTGTGTGGAAGGAGCACCGCTACGGCCGCGTCGCCTACAATGCCGAACTCGATGTCGCCAGGAGCCGGCTTGAAAAGGCGCAGGCGATGGGCTTCGACAAGCCGCTGGCCTGGGATGGCAGCTACCCGACATTGGGCGTCCGGCGCGCGATCCAGTACAGCAAGGGCGCGCTGTTCATGGCGCAGCTGCGAGTTACGCTCGGCGATGCCGCGTTCTGGTCTGGCCTGCGTCGCTACACCCGTGACCGTGCGGGCGGGACGGTTACGAGTATTGATCTGGAGCGAGCGATGGAGGCGTCGAGCGGCCGGGACTTGCGCCCGCTGTTTGCCGAATGGGTGTTCGGTGATGGCCCTTCCGCTCGGTAACGGGAATAGCCTGTCCCGTGATGTTTCCCGTATCTCGATCATTTTCGGGACTGCTAACGGCCGCTCGTCTCGCGATGATGCTGGCTGCACGGCCCCCGCTCAGAACATGAATGAATGTCTGAAGTCGGGAAATCACGAAGATGGCGCGAATGACCGGATGTGGGTCTGGTCGCATAGCGGGCATTGCGACCGTCAACGCGCCACCAGCATCTCTTCCAGATCGGTTCAACCGACCATGAATGCGGCCGAACGCCGGACCGTAACGGCAGCTTGTCCGTTCAGCGTTCCTGATCTTGCACTGCTTGATGGATATCGCCGACCATGCCTGACCATTCCGCATCGCCCATATTGCAGCCCGTCCAGATCGGTGACCTGTCGCTGCGCAACCGCATCGTCATGGCGCCGTTGACGCGCAGCCGTTCGAACGACGACGGGATTCCGCCCGCTTTCGCCGCAGACTATTACGCACAGCGCGCTGGCGCTGGGATCATAATAAGCGAGGCGACTAACATCTCGCCACAGGCAGTCGGCTACGCGCTGACACCGGGCATCTGGAACGACCAGCAAATCGAGGCATGGCGCCCGATCGTGCAGGCTGTCCATGATCGTGGCGGCGTCATGTTTCTTCAATTGTGGCATACTGGGCGCATCTCGCATCCGGACCTACAGGACGGAAAGCCGCCGGTCGCGCCGTCGGCCATCAAGCCGGTCGGACAGGCGTTCACCAAGGATGGGATGAAGGACCACGTCACGCCGCGCGCGCTGGAAACGGACGAGATCCCTGGTATCGTCGAGGATTATCGTCGCGCCGCCATAAACGCCAAGGTAGCGGGATTCGATGGGGTCGAAGTTCATTCGGCGAATAATTATCTGCTTGAGCAGTTCGTCCGCGACAGCACCAACCGGCGAACCGACCGCTATGGCGGGTCGATCGAAAACCGTCTGCGATTCCCCCTCGAGGTCGTCGACGCGGTCGTCGGCGTTTGGGGCGCAGGGCGTGTCGGTATCCGGTTGTCGCCGGCGACGACGATGCCTGGCGAGACGCCGCTCGACAGCACGGTGATGGAAACCTTCGGCGCCTATGTCGATGCGCTGTCAGAACGCGGCCTGCTGTATGTCCACGATATCGAGGGCGTGACGCAGCAAACTCGAGACGCAGACGGCGTCGACTTCGCCGCGCTGCGCAAGGGTTTCAAAGGGGCTTACATCGCGAACAACCAATACACGCTCGAGCTGGCTGAGGAGGTTCTGCAACGCGGCGATGCCGACCTATTCAGCTTGGGGCGGCCGTTCATTGCCAACCCAGATCTCGTCGATCGCCTGCGCACGGGTGCGCCGCTTGCGGAGGCACCGAAGGAATACTGGTATGGCGGTGGGTCAGTGGGCTATTCCGACTGGCCGACGATGCGCGGAAACCCGGATCGCGGCTGAGCCAGCCCCGACATCAGAGCCAGCCGTGGCATTAAGGCCATATCGCGTTGATCGCGACAGGCAATCTGAGCGTCGGTGAGCGAGATCGCTAGTGTGACAACCGTCGGCGTTGCTTCTCGAAAATCCTCATCGAGGGTGCTGCCGTCCGGTTCGGCGAGGAGCGCGCCTATGGCACGGCTCCTGCTCCGGACATCAATGAATGTCTGAAGTTGAAGCTGCGAGGATGACAACTGAATGTCCGGATGCGGGCCGTCAATGCTATGGTGTGAATACCCCAGCTGCATGACGAGTGAAACAGGCGACAGGCGAGGCTGCACATCTGCAGCCTCGCGATATGGTCAGGTCTCGCTTGCCCACTTCGCCAGATCGGCGATCTTCTGCTTGTAGATCGTGCCGGCAAAGTCGACGTGAAGCTCGGTCGGGCCTGCACCGTCGCGCCGCGCAAGAATTTCGAAATGCTTGGGCTTGCGCCGGGCTTCGCCTTCGGGCTCCCAGCCTGCATCCCGAACGGCGGCAAGCACCCGATCGAGATCGGCCGGACCGTTCGCATGCTTGTGGCCCGGGGCGTGGTTGGGCTTCTTGTGTTCGATTTGAACAGCGTCGCGGCCTTCGGTAGCGATCCGGGTGATTTTAATTTCGGATGGACGGGTTTCGCCTTCCAGCGTCACCGATAATCCGGGGTGGATCGGGAATTCGACAACGCCTTTCGGCGTCAGATCGGCCAGATGGACCTGACCGTCGGCGTCGAGTGTGAAGCGATGGGCGAAGACGTGCTGAATGGTGCCCGACAGGGCGATCGTTTCAAAGTGCGGCATGATTTTCTCCGTAGAGCGCCTGGCCGCAGGCGCGGCCATGACATTGGCATGCCTCCCCACATCTTCAAGATGACGACGCGCGTGTCTCCTCGATGGGTTCAACTGGCGTGTCGGACGCCGCGCGCGATTTCCACAATTTATATCCAATCAAGCCGATCACAAGCAGGCCCAATACCACCCAAGTGAGATTGCCCAGCAGATCGGCGATCACCTGAACCTTATCGCTGAAGATACGGCCCAAGGAGACATACAGAACTACCCAGATCAATTCGCCAGCGATATCGAGAGCGACGAATTTGAACCAGGGATAGGCCGTCATGCCGCTGGTGATGTTGATCCAGGGACCGAGCGGGCCGACCAGCCAGCGGCTGAAGAAGATGCCGGGGCCTCCCCATTTGCGGGAGAAGGCTTCGGCCTTTTCGATGCGGTCTGCACCTGCGATCTTCGCGGCGAGCGGTCGGCCACCCCAATAGCCGATCGCATAGCCGATCTGGTCGCCCGCCACCGCGCCCAGCGTGCCGATCACGACGACCGGCAGGAAGTCGAGGTCGCCCTGCGCGACGAAAGATCCGACCGCGACGAGCAACAGGGAGTCCGGGAACGGCGCACCGGCTGACGTTATCAGGAGGATGACGAACAGGGCAGGCAGCCCGTAACTCGTCAGCAGCGCAAGCAGTTCGCTGCTCATCGGGCCGCCTTGTGGCTCATTGCACGGGGCGGCGGCCCAGGAGGCGGGTATGGTGGCCGGGCGTGGACGATCGCGTGGTTCAGGATCGCCGACACCTGCGCGACGCTCTGCCCCTTGTCGGCCGCGATCGCCGCGATGTTACGCCGTTCGGGGGGACCCGGCTGCATACCAAGCGCCTGGAACAGAATGTGCGGCGGGACATGATAGGAATGCGCGACATAGCCCAGCGTCATCCAGCCTTCGATCGGTTCGTCCTCGTGGACGTTCCAATAGATCGCATCGCGGACCAAGCGATAGGCATGGAAGCCCGTAAAGCCGATCGCCAGGACGAGCGCCGCGATGAGAATGCCCCGTATTTGGCGGTTTCGCGCTCCCTGCATCAGAATTTGGCAACCAGCGTAACGCCTGCAATCATCAATAGAGCCCCGCCCAGACGATAAGGATTCATGGCATGCTGCTCCATGCGAAGCAGGCCATAATGATCGATGGCGAGGCTGGCGATGATGTTCGCAGTGATGGTGATGCCGTTGACCGGGCCAGCGCCGAGCTTCTGGATCAGGATGAAGCCGGCAAAGACAGCGACCGCGCCTACGATACCGCCAAGGGGAGCCCACCATGGCATCTGGGCAAAGTCGCCGACCGAGGGCAGCGGCTTTGGCATACATGCGAACAGCGCCAGTGTCGTAAACAGGACCAGCATGAACGAAATGGATGTCGCCAGCCAGGGGTTCTGGAGGGACTTGTTAAGCTGTCCACCCATGGCGGCACCAACCGCCTGCAACATGCCGGCTGCAAAGATGAAGGGATAGGCCCAGGCGGCGTTCATAGTCATTCTCCCTTTTTGAATTTTGGCCTCGGTGGTCATCTGCTGGTGGACGAGACGTTCGCCTCAAATGAAGGAGGGGTGACGGACAACGAACGCGCGCTAGCTCTTCTCATCCTGCCGACTGATCAGATCCGCACCTCGGTACCAATTTCGACCAGCTGCATCGAAGGGATGCAGAAGGAACTTCCGTTCGGCGCGGTATTGCGCTGCATCGACACGAAAAGCCGCTCGCGCCAATGCGCCATGCCCTTGATTCTCGCGTCGGCGATCACCGTTTCGCGGCCGATATAATAGCTTATCTGCTTTAGTTCCCCGTCGTCGAACAGGCCGGTAGTCGCCAGTCCTGCCGGAATGTCGAAATGTTCCATAAAGCCAAAATGCAGGATAACCCGCTGGACGTCTTTCGACAGTTCGACGAACTCCGCCCGTTCTTCATCCAGCACATGGGGCTTCTCGACAGTGCCGACAGAAACGAGGATGACCCGCTGTTGCAGCGAGCGGCTGTGCCGAATGTAATGCGTGAGCGAGAGCGGGATGCCTGTCCGGCTGGCACTCAGAAATGCCCCGATACCGTCCGTGCGGCACGGCGCGGCGGTCGCCAGTTCGCTCAAGAAAACCGCCTCGTCGGCACGCAGGTGGGCGCGGGCGTTTTCCACCAGCGCCACACCTGTACGCCATGTCAGCATCAGGAAGGCGAGCACGCCAGCTATCAGCAACGGAAACCATCCGCCTTCCGTCAGCTTGATGGCGTTTGCCGAAAAGAACACGAGGTCGAGGATGGAGAATGCGCCGTTGACCAGTGTGATCAAACCCAGATTATAGCCCCAACGTCGCGCGATCAGCGCTGCCAGGAAGGTCGAGATCGCCATCAATCCCGACACGGCGATGCCGTACGCGCCTGCAAGTGCATCCGACGACCGGAAGACCAGCGCCGCGGTCAGCGTCGCTATTGCGAGCGTCCAGTTGGCCAGCGGCAGATAGACCTGCCCCTCCTGGTCCGCGGCAGTGTGCCGGATGAACAGTCGTGGAAGGAAGCCGAGCTGTATGGATTGCTGTGTCAGCGAAAAGACGCCTGAGATTATCGCCTGGCTGGCGATCACCGTCGCGGCGGTCGCAAAGACGACCAAGGGGTAATGGGCCCATGCTGGCGCCAGACCGTAGAAGGGATTGGCGAGGGCGGCGGGATGTGTCGCGATCAGCGCGGCCTGTCCCAAATAATTGAGCACCAGAGCCGGCAGCGCGACCGCGAACCATGCCAGCCGAATCGGGAAGCGGCCAAAATGCCCCATGTCGGCATACATGGCCTCACCGCCGGTCACCGCGAGGAAGACTGCGCCCAGCACCGCAAAGCCCACCCCTAATGGGGCGTGGATGAGGAAACCGATCGCTTGACCGGGACTGAGCGCGGCCAGCACGGCTGGATCGCGCATGATGCCCATCAATCCCAGGAGAGCGATCGCACCGAACCAGACCAGCATGATCGGACCGAAGATGCGTCCGATGAAGCCGGTCCCTTTCGCCTGCACGACGAATAAGGTGATCAGGATGACGACGGTGATCGGCAGCACCAGGGGGGCAAGGTGTGGCGCGTCGAGCTCGAGCCCCTCGACAGCGCTCAGGACCGATATGGCGGGCGTAATCGCGCCATCGCCGTACAGCAATGCAGCCCCCAACAGACCCAAGATCAGCAATGCAGCTTGGCGGGTGCCTGGCTTGGCATCATGGACGCCGAGCAAGGCAAGCATGGCCACCACACCGCCTTCACCGCGATTGTCGGCACGCATGATCAACACGGCATATTTCAGCGAGACGACGAGCAGCAGTGACCAGAGGATGAGCGACGCTACACCGATCGCGGCCTGGGCACCGCCGCCGGCCGCCTGTACCGCAACCTTGAAGGCGTAGAGGGGGCTTGTGCCGATATCACCATAGACCACGCCTAAGGCAGCGAGGCCGAGCGCGGCATTGTTCGTTGCCGACGCTCGGCCCAAAAGCTCTTACTCCTGATAAAAGGCGGGAGCACAGATGACGTGAGACGCCGGCAACCGAATTGAACGGACCTTATTTCTTCGTCTTCGCCGCCTTCTTGGCATAGTGATGGTGGGATATCGCGCAGCCGGCCGCTGCGCCAGCAACACCGTGTCCCTTGCCGACCATATGTCCAGCTATCCCGCCGGCTGCTGCACCACGGACACAACCCTTGGCGTAGACAGGGCTGGCACTCAGCGTGGCAGCAGCGATGATGGCGAGTGCGATGCGCATAGGACGTTCCTTCAAAAGCTTAGGCTTGCTCAAACTTTGGAGAGGAGCGCCGTTCCATGAAAAATATTTCACCGTTTCGGCAGCAGGCGCCATCGGGCAGAGCAGCCCGCCCACGGACGGGCACTATAATCAAGCATGAACGAACGGCAGCACTCTCGGTTTCTGCGATCCCAACGATGCCTGCCGCTTGAAACGCTACCAGGAAACGACGAGAAAGTCCCGATCCTGGCCTTTCAAAGCGCCAAGACTAGCCTGACGAAGCGGCAGGCTCAACTACATGAACAACCGACCAGTCTCGGGCAGCGGCTAAGCGGTGCTAAACGACTGCCATTGGGTCCTTGCAACGAAGACACTGATCGCTTTCACACCTATAAACTAAGATTTTGTTGCTGTTTTCACTTTAGATTACCGGTTGTTTGCCGTCACGACACGGGGAATAGGGGCGGTCGAAGACCGATCAATCGGCTACACGACGCAGGATAAAGGTCGTTTTTCCCTTGCCGGAGGCATAGATGCCGCTCGCTGTGATGGTCTTTCCATCAGGCATAAGTCGCATCGAAAGAGTGTCGTCGATTGTTCCGTTAGTGGCGAAATCGGTTTCGACGATGAGGTCGGGCTGCGGTCGCGTTACCTGCGCCCGAACACCAGAATTGTCTCCATCGAGCGGAACAGGAAGCCCGCCAATAATTGCATCATATCCGGCGCCGCCCTCTTTTCGCCAACTAAACCGATTACCGTCCAGTCTCAGGATCCAATCGCTTTTAGGGTCAACGGTGATATTGATGCGCTTCCACCTTCCAGACAAAAGGTGCGCGCCTTTAACTGCGGCGCCAATGCGGCGTTCTGCCGTTTCCGTAAAAACGGGTTTGCCATCGGGGTTTGTGTAATTCGCGACCTTGGACGTAAGACTGTTGCCATCTCGTGAGATTTCGTAATCCACGACATAGGCCAATCGGCCACGGATTTTGTCTGTTTCCCTAACGAGGTGATCGCTTTCAATAGTAATGATCTGTTCGTCGACATAGCCCGAGTCGGTGACGGGATGTGGGAGGCCGTCAGCTTTGATGGCTTTGGCGCCGTTACGCTGGAAGAGGCCGTCGCGTACCTGAAAGACTGTAGGCTTTGCGCCTGTGATTGACGTGGTGTCCATTCGCCAACGCCCACTGAAAGGATAATCACCGGCCGCGGTCGCAATGCCCGCAAAGACGATGATACCAGTCACTGCTCCCACAGGATTTGCTACCCTGACAAAACGGCAAGTCCCCTCAGGACCGAACATAAGCAATTCCTGTTGCAAGATCAGATGACCGAGGCTTGGTCGCACGATCATTTCATACGCACTATCACTTTGTAGCGTGGCGAGGGCGATCTTTAACGGTCCGTTGGCGAAGCCGGCTTTTGCCGAAATGCTATATCCATACGACCCTGTTCCCAATGGGGCAATTCACTCTGCTGCCGCAGTGTGGCGCAGCAACGATGCAATGCGGCATCGGTGTGAATAGCCCTATCGAGTAGTCCGGGTTTCTCACATCCCTTAACGCCCACAATACACTTGGACGAACGTCCGGAGTTGGGCATGCGACCATCGCCCCCTATTGGTCAAAATGGGTCGTCGTCACGGTAGGGCAAGACGGGTATTTCCGCTTTTATGACACGCTGAAGCGTCGCTTTGCAGAATGGCGATGATCTGTTTCGTAGGGCTACCGTCTGATTCTAGCCGGCCGAGATTATAGTTTTACCGAGACGCCAAGACGAATGCGTCGATCCGCCGGAATCGGGGAACTATAGACCCCCGTCCCATTACCCAAATTTTCGCATGCACCATAGAGCGAAAGGCGCGGTGTCACCGCGCGGCTGATTCGGGCGTCAATGCCGACGCTCGTAGGCACGCGGATCAAGGTCAAGTCGGTGGTGGGCAGGAAGCTGGCCTGGTGCGTAACGGTGGCCAGATGGGCCGTCGCGCTTGCCGCCCAGCCGCCTAAGACATAGTCGAGGTTCAGGTTCGCGCGATGGCGGGGGGTGGTCGTACGTGGAAAGACCGCATAATAATTCGCGTCGCGATTTGCCGGAAAATTCTCATCGACGCGCATCAGGCTGTACGTCGCAGACCAATTTAGACGGGACGTTATCGAGGCGCTTGCCCCCAATTCGATGCCGTAACTGTCAAAACGTCCTACATTTGCGAAGCGGGTGACGGCAACAGGATTGGGCGTGAGCGCCACTGTCACATCCACCGAACTACCCGGCGAGGCGATGACATTTTCGGTTCGCGTATAAAACAGGGTCGCATTCAGCCGCAGGCTCGAATGAAACCTGTGCGAGTAGCTTGCCTCACCACTCCAGACGGTAACGGGATCCAGTCTAGGATCGCCAATGAAATAAACCGGGATCGGCACGGTGGGAGCCGGCACTTCGACGTGCAGGCCAAAGTTGACCAGCGATGGCAATTGCAACCCGCGCCCGCCATTGACGCGAATGCTGCCTGCTTCGCTTACCTGTACCGTCACCGCCGCATTGAAGCTGACCGGCGTGATGGTGCGGTGATAGGACGAAACCGGATCGATCTGCGGAGCCGCAGATTGTCCGTCTTGCCCGAGTATGAGGTGATCGACGCGGGCCGCACCAATGACCGTAATATGATCAGTAGGCGCAATATCCAGCATTCCGCTTGCGGAAAATACCTCGTATCCAATCCGTCGTGAATAAAGGCGCTCGCCGGTCATCTGGTTGTTGCGATACTCTGCACCGAACCGCAGTGTATCCCTGCTGCCCAGTCGAACGAGAGTCGACGCCATCCCTACGAAGATGCGGTTCCGGACGCGAATACCCGCAATTGAGCTATACGGATCTTCGGCGGCCGTCGTGATGCCGTAATCCGCCTGTAACCAGTTTGAATAGGCCCGCCCCGTCACACTGCCCCAGTTGGTGTCATGGTTCGCCACGATGCCAATGGTCTGGTTGCGGAAGCGCTGCTCTGCCAGCAGCTGGCTGGGCAGGAATTCCAGTTGGCGATTGTCGTTCACCCCGCCATTCAATTCGACCGTCGTCGCGTCTCCTGCCTTGATCGACAGCCTGGCATCCAGTTGCGCAGCCCAAACATCGTCCGTGACTGGCGGCTGATAAAGGGCAGGGGGTATCGAGCGCTCGTCTTCTCGCTGGCTGCCGCCCGATATCTTCAGGCCGATCCCGGAGGCTACAGGCATGGTCAACAACGCACCGATGCGTGAATAACCATGCGTGCCCGCTTCAGCCGTAGCCTGTAGTGTCGGACTTGGCCCTGCACCCTTCGTCACGATGTTGACGACACCGCTGGCAGCATTGAACCCGAAGAGCGCGCTGGCCGGGCCACGGACCAGTTCGATTTGCTGGATTTCTTCCATCTGGACGCCCAGAAGGTTCCAATTCGTCATGCCATAGTGATCAAGATAGACCTGCCGCCCGTCTACCAGGACCAGCAATCGCGGATTGTACGTTTGAACACCGCCTCGAACGGCTACGTCGCTCTGCCCCGCAGTCCATCGATTTACGTCGACGCCAGCATACGCCCTCAACAAATCGGGGACATTGCGTGCGGGTGAACGGGCAATCTGTTCGGCCGTAATGATCGTGATGGAGGCAGGCGCCTCTGACACTCGTTGCGGTTTGCCGGTGACACTGGTCGTGACCGGTTCGCCGAACACTTCGCCGAGCGTCGCGTAATCGACGATTTGGGCGTGAGTGCCCGTCGCGGGGAGAACGGTGCCAAGGGCAGCCGCAATCAGAAGGCTGGCACGTTGCATGCTCAAATTTCCTTTACGAGCATGAGGAAGGCAGAGCCGAACCGGATATGGTTGCGACGCGCGGCCTCTCGGCTAACGACAATCTGAGTTTTGTTGCCTTCGGTGATACCGACGACGCAGCGGCCAGCGGATACGCAGGATGTGTCAGAGGTGATCGTGAGGATGGCCTGAGCGCTGGCCGCCGCTGCGACATCGGCTTGGTAGCTGCGAAGTCCAGACGTGACGAACGCCGCGCGAGCGCCGCTCATTTGCCCGAGATCCGCGACCGGCACTCGGCGTGAGCGAAATGTCACCCGACCAAAGGTCCCGCCGTGTAGAAGGGCGCGTTCCATGTCGGATGCTTCAGCTTCCGATCCAGCGTTGCCGGGCTGATAGATGATCGCGACGGGAATGTTGCCAACCGGCGCTGGTTGCACGAATGATATGATGCGTGCAGCAACGGGCACATTCAGAACCGCAGACGGTGCCGAGGAAACCGGTAACGCCACACTTACCGAGGACGCCCATGCAATGAATAATTTGCGTCTCAGACTCATTTCAATTGCTCATCCTGCGTCACCGTCAAGCGATGAGCCACGACCCTAGATAATAATGTTGAAAGATTCGTCATTTCTGAGCGCGAAGCACATATTGCCGAAGCTTTTTTTGATCAGGTTGTATTAGTTAATTCCTACCGACATGCGTTTTGGGCATGCCATCTTGGAAGTATGGTCAGCGTTTGCTCCAAGGGGGTCGGCATGCCATAAAGCCAGCCTTGGCCTTGGGTGCATCCCTTACGGGCCAGGATTTCCGCCGCCACGGGATCTTCCACCCCCTCTGCTGTGATCTTCATGCCAAAGCTGAAGGCCAGGCCAATAATCGCGTCTACCAGCTTTTCGCTTTCGATGCTGGTGGGAAGCGATTGGACGAAGCTCTGATCGATCTTGATCTTGTCAAACCTCAGTCGGCGTAAATTAGACAGGCTGGAGTAGCCCGTGCCGAAGTCGTCAAGCGCGATCGAAAGGCCAGCCGAACGGAAGGTCTGCATCACCCGCTCGGCCGTCACGACGTCATCCATCACCGCATCCTCGGTGATCTCTATCTCGATCCGCGTGGGCGACACGCCTTCCTGATGGATGATGTCAATCAGCGTTTCGGCCAGCCTAGGCTCCTCGAGTTGTGTCGGCGAGATGTTGACAGCCAGCCGCAGATGGTCTGGCATCAACAGCGCATCGCGGCAGGCCTGTCTGAGAATCGCTTTGGTCAGCTCCGTGATCTGACCTGTCGTCTCCGCGACCCTGATGAACGCGCCGGGGGTGAGGAGACCGCGCTTCGGATGTTGCCAGCGAGCAAGTACCTCGAAACCGCATAGCGCGCCGTCGGAGAAGTCGATGATCGGCTGGTAAAAAGGCTTGATTTCTCCCCGCTGAATGCCGATCCGCAACTCCTCCTCCAAAAGGCGTTGGGCCACGCGCTCCTCTTCCATGCGCGGCAAGAACAGGCACGCACCGCCCGTCCGGTTACGCTTGGCTTCATACATTGCAATGTCCGCGGCATGCAGCAGTTCGTCGGGGTGTGTCCCGTTCTGCGGAAATACAGACACACCAATACTCGCGCCGATTGTGATAGCGTTGTCGCGCCAGGTGAGCGTCTGGCGCAGCACCTGGCTCGCCCGTTGCGGCAGTTCGAGTGGATCGCAGCCGTCCTGCGCATCGAGCAGCAAGACAGCGAATTCGTCACCCCCGAGCCTGGCAACAATGCTGGCGGGGCCGAACACGATCCGCAGCCGCTGCGCGACTGTCCTTAATACCGTATCTCCAGCTGCGTGGCCGTAAGTATCGTTGATCTCCTTGAACCCGTCGAGGTCGACGAGGACGATCGTCAATGCGCTTCCAACGGCGCGCGCCGCATCCATCGCACTCCGAAGCTCGTCATTGAATACGCGGCGATTCATGATGCCGGTAAGTGCGTCGGTTTGGGCAAGTTGCAGCGCCTCCCGCTCAGCCTCACCGCGTCGCATGATTTCCGCATGCAGTTGCTGTCCGCGCTTGGCGGCCAGCGCCAGCCATAGATAGGATAAAGCCGCGACGATCAGCACCGCGACCGTGACCAACGCCGCCAGAAGGCGTGTCCGCAACGTAGCTGCCTCGGCATGGCGGTTCGCGTCAGCTATCCCGGATGTGGCGATACCCTTCATTTCATTCAGGACATGGTCAGCATTGGCGCGGAACGGCCGGAGCATCCCCACGCTGGTCGCAAAGTCGATCTCCAGCATGGACGACACCACATTGACGGCTTCACCGTACTTATGCAGCTCCAAGACGATACGCCGCGCGCGTGCGCGCTCCGCAGGTGGCAGTCTTGTCTGCTGCCTTGACAACGCTATACTGATAGCTGCGATGCGACTTTGAATATGGGCGAGGCGGGCCACGCTATCACGTTTGTGCCCATTAGCTGCCTCGTCGACCATCAAGCGGTAAAGATTGCCGTCCTCATGATCAAAACTGCTCGCAATCTCGCTTAACGCGATTGCAGTCTGCATGTCGCGGGTCACAATCACGTTTGTCGTGTGCTGAACATAGATTAGCGTGCCAAGACACATGGCAACGGCGAGAACGAGTAGAATTATCAGTGCCCGAGGCTCAGCGATACGCCTAACTCTGGCAGGCAGCGCGTGCGAAATCGTCCCACGCCAAATGGAGAAGGGTTGCACATCGCCGACCGGCTTCAGACGCCCGTACTTATCTGAAACACTATCTGGCAAAAATCTTTCCCGCAGTCATGACGGCCAAGTGCCCGATTAGATTATCGTTTCAGCAGATAACTATGACATATTATAGTAAGATATATGTAAAACTTTGGTAAATTTAATCATAACGTGTCAGCAACGAGTGCTCACGAAATAAGTAGGGTAAAGGTGATCCATAAGAGGCGCGAAAATGTCAGAGTATGAATAATTCTTCACAATCATTAGGGGTTGATACATTATCTAATGGTTTTAGTGGGTTCCATATGTGAGCATCAGCATTGGTGATGCGAAAGCCACCAGGATGGCTTCATCAGAAGCTCACAAACGCGAGGTTCAGATGATTGGTGAGTACCGGGCAAATTGGCCAGGCCGTCACAGCGCCGGCGCCCGTCGGAAAAGCTGTTGTGTTGAGGCAACCGCTGCGTGCCAGATACGCGGCCGAATGCCGTGGCGCGCGCGACATAGGCCGTCCTCTCATCCCGTTGGTTGACATGGAAGTGCCCCATCGTTTCCACGCCGATAGGGCGGCGCGCTCCCTATAGAGGACAACCCTCTGGGGCTGCTTGTAGCCGCCCGGCGGTAAAGTCCCCGATCCCGGCCGTCTCACGCGCCCGCACGAGCTGGCCTCTGTGGGATATAATGTTCGGCTGAACGAATGGCGGGTTTCGGGAATTATCTCAGCAGCGCTGAATAGCTGAAGATGGGTCCAAGCCACAGTTGCTATCTTGGACGCCATCGATCGTGTAGGTCGCAGGTCATGCTGGCTTACAATTTGGCGCATTGAGCCTATATGTAAGTTATCACTGGCATCCGATTGTAGGCGCCATTGGCTGAGAGACTTGCGCGCTCCCGCTTACAAACGGGATTAGCATATGGATCTCAACTACCTCTTTCACCGTCATCAGGTTTCACTGGTTGCGGCGTCGACTGCCGGGTCTGCGGAAGCGCGCCTTGCCCATCGTGGACTTGCCGCGGCCTATGCACGCTGTATTGGTATGTTGCGTGCCGGCACGGGTGGCGTTGCTCTCATGGGCTCGCGCGTAAGTTGACCGAGACTGTCACCCCAGAGGCTGCCAGTGACGGCACAGTCAATCAACAAAAAAAGCGGCGACAATTTTGTCCGGGACGCACCGCCATGCCGCGTGAAGCCGCCGCGCGGCAACTCCGTCTCACTTCGGCTGCCTGGGCCGCATTGCGCACGCCTGAATGCGTAAAGGCCTTTTTCAACAGCCACCACGCTGACCTATCCGCTCGACCAATTGACGTAGGAATCGCAAGCGATGCGGGCCTGAAGCGTGTTGAACGGTTGCTAGCCGAGCGGCCTCTCAATGAACGTGAGGCCGCCTGATCAGTCAAAATTCGTGCCACACGATAGCAGGCGTAAATTGATATCGTAAGCTTTTGATAAAACCGCGACGCACCAGAATTTAAAGCGCTGAATACCAAGCGCTGTGTGCAATTATGGTCGCGTGATCTATTTTATCTAGAGTTGGGCGACGAAATTCGTTGAATGACTAGCACTTCAGAAACGACCTACAAAGACCGTTACACGGAAGCGTTGGCGTCGAGCGCTTCGACGACGACACTTGCATCCATACTAGCAAAAGCGGCCGCATCGCCGACGAACCCGCCGATCACGGGCAGCACTGCCGCGCTGGTCACGCCGACCGCCGTAGCTACGAGCCCGGCTCCGCCGATCCGTCGCTGGGTCGGGTCGAACGCGATCCACCCTGCACCCGGCAGGAAGACCTCACACCAAGCATGGGTCGCGCCGACATCGCCTGCCGCCATCCCTGGATCGAACAGATAGCCCGACACCGCTCGCGCTGGAAAGCCCAGCCGCCGCACCGCCCAGAGAAACAGCGCCGCCAAGTCACGGCACGATCCGCTGCGCAGCGCCAGGGTGCGCGAGGGCGATTGCGTGCCTTCTTCGTCGCGCGTGCGATAGGCGATGGCGGCCCCGACGGCTTCGTTAAGGGCGTTGAGCAACCTCAACGTATCGTCCGGCGCGGCCGCCCGAAACTCGGCCAGCCACCGCGCTTGATCTTCGTCTTGATCCGCGTCCCCGCCGAGCAGCCCCGGCCCGAACAGTGCCCGGTCATCGGACGCATAGGCAAAGGGGTACCGGTGGGCAGCCGGGTCCAGCCGGAACACCGGGTAGGGCTCCGCGCTGTGCAGCACCTCATGCTCGGCTTCGATGGTCAGGGTCGCGGCGGCCTCGGCGATCAGGGCCAGCGCCACAGTATTGCCCGCAGCGTCTTCGCTCCAGACCAGCGCGGCGGCGGGATCGATCTGCACGCTCGACCAGATTATCGCCACGTCGCGGGTCGCGCGTGGCGTGACCAGCAGGCGGTGATCCGAAAAGCGGACCGGTCGGGTATAGCGATAGACGGTGCGATGCCGGATGCGCAGCCTCATGGCTTGATCAGCCCCGCCGCCCGAAGTGCATCGTTGATCGTCGCCGTTGGGTCGAACCGTGTTGGCCGCGCCGTTGCCGGCCGCTGCGGTGCGATTGCCGCGGTAGCTACCGGCCGGGATGGCGCCGCAGCGGGCACGATGCCCCAGGCGGCCGCGATCCGATAAGTGGAGGAAATATTTGCGGTGAGCATATGCGGACCCGGCACACCGCAGGCTTCATCGCCATTTGTCGCCAGCGGCGTGCCATGCCCCATGGCTGTGACCCTATACTCCTCGATAACCGCGCGTCCGGTCGCGTCGTGCCAAGCGCGGCGGGTATGACCACCGACCCGCTCGACGATGTCCGGCTCGCCGACGCGGTGCACCTCGCGCCACTGGTCGATGATCAGCGCGGCGTTGACGGGGGCGACCGTCATGTCCGCCGTACCGTGCCAGACCGACACCATCGGCCAGGGACCGCTGTGCGCAGACGCCGCTCGTACCCGGTCGCTCAAGCTAGTGCGGTCATGGCCGCGGCCACGCATCCGCTCCATCGCCTCGGGCACGCTATGGGCGGTGTCGAACGGTAGACCGGCAATGATCGCGCCTCCCGCAAAAAGTTCGGGATGGCAGGCTAGCAATGCGGAGGTCATCGCGCCGCCCGCCGACAGGCCGGTGACGAAGACCCGTGCCGGATCGAGGCCGTGGCGCTCGACCGCGGTTGCGACCATCTCGCGGATCGACTCGACCTCGCCGCTACCGCGGCGCGTGTCTTCGACCGAGAACCAGTTGAAGCAGAGATTGGGGTTGTTGGCGCGCTGCTGCTCGGGAAACAAGAGCGCGAAGCCAAACCGGTCCGCCAGCGTCGACCATCCCGATCCATGAACGTAGGTGGCGGCGGTCTGCGTGCAGCCGTGCAGCACGACGACGAGCGGAGCATGGGCGGGCAGATCGTGCGGAACATGCAGATACCCCCGCAGGCCGCCGGGATTGCGCCCGAAATCATCCATGGCGACCAAGGGCCCCGTCCGCTGGTCTGGGTGGGGCTCGGCGGCCGCCATGGTGCGGAGATGGGAGATCGTATCGGAAATCGAGCGCATGGCGGCGCCTCATTTTTGGCAGAGGAAAGCAATGGATAGGCTATGCTGCCGCACGCGCCCTATTGTGCATTGCAGCATAAGTGGTGTTTCCTCGCCTGCTGCACAAGATAGCGACACATAAGCCTTCTGTGCCACTTGTCGTACCGGCGGTTCAGCACCATATTTTGCGTACCGGGTTGCCCTTCTGAGCAACGACCTGGCTGAGAGACTTGCTTGCGCTCCCGCTTGAATGAGGAGTCGCCATGTCTCGCGCCATCAATGTCAACGCCACCCAAGCGGAAGTGATAAAGTTTTGCGCCCGACACGGTGCTGCGGTCAGCGCTATCGAGACGCTGGCATCCGGCGGGACACGCGTCGTCCTGATGAACATCATCGCTGCCGAGACAATGCGGGCCGCTTTCGGCCGAAAGCTGCTGGCGGGTACCGTGCGGCGTACACCACTGCGAACTTGGGCGCTCTAGATGCTGACCCATTCTGGCCTGACCCGTACACGGTCCTCGATCGTGCACTTTCGCGGTAACGCAAGGATCGGAAGCGATCCCCGAGTTCTTCCGGCTGGACGCTATGCCATCCACACGCGTGAGGAGGTGCATCAGGGATCGTTCGATCCCGTGTACGTCGCGACCAGCATTGACCTGATGGTTGAGTCCCCTGGGAGCTGTAGTACCCGTGTCCTACGGCCCGCCGATCTGCACGCCGCGATGGAGCGTGACGCTCGCGGCCTCGACGATCGGGGCGAAAATCTTGATCGGGGCCGTGCAGGAAAGGTCGTGGCGGGGCGCCCGCTTTCGATTGGAAGTCCGAGATGAACGATCAGCGACGCTGGACGCAGAGCGACATCACAGACCTACGTGGTCGAGCGCTATTGGGTGCCACGCTGGGGGAACTTGCCGGTAACCTGGCGCGAACATCAGCCGACGTGGTCCACATGGCAGCACGGCTTCGCATTCACATTTCCGATGGCAAATTATCTGGTCTCTGACGCCCCCCCTAGTTTTCACTCTGAAGCCCGGCAGAGAGAATGACTTTATCGCGGATAGGCCGGTTTGCCCCTGGCATGACAGAACACGGGCGGCGGCCATGTCGGTGATCATGCCAAGCTTGGCCAACAAGCCTCGTGTCACGTCAGGATCATATCAGTCCGCCGCTCGATCAAGTCGTGTATCAAGGCGGAATGATCCTGAATCCTCGCCGTTCGATGGACGCTGGCCCTGGCCATGCGCGCCGGGTAGTAAGAACATATAGCGATTGCCGTTGGCGCATCGCTTTTACCGCACTGACACTGAACCGTTCCGCCGCATGTCGGCAGTATATCCGCTACGGGGTTGCTGATAGCTGGCTTACAAGCGAGTCCCTTCGTCCCCTTCCATAGGCCTGCATGAAGTGGCCGAGATTGTGGGCCTGCTAGCCTGAACGAACAGCGGGTTCTGGGAATCGTCTCAAAGACGCTTACTGGCTGAAAGTGATGACGTGGACGGCTCTCCAACCCTCCAGCAGGATAACCTGCGGAGAGCCGGAAGGAGAACCACGATGGGCAGCGTCACTACGATAGGTCTAGATCTCGCGAAGAACGTGTTCCAGGTACATGGCGTCGATGCGGAGGGCGTGGCGGTAATCCGCCAGCGGCTGACCCGTGGGCGCATGCTGAAGTTCTTCGCCAAGCTACCGCCGTGTCTGGTCGGGATTGAGGCGTGTGCGACCTCGCATTATTGGGCACGCGAGCTGGTAGTGCTCGGGCATGACGTGAAGCTGATGCCGGCGCAGTACGTGAAGCCGTACGTCAAGCGGGGCAAGAACGACGCGGCCGATGCGGAGGCGATCTGCGAGGCGGTGACCCGGCCGACGATGCGCTTCGTCGGCATCAAGTCGCCCGAGCAGCAGAGCGCGATGATGCTGCATCGTGTTCGCCTGATCCTGAATCGCCAACGGACGCAGCTGTCAAACGCGATGCGGGCGCACCTGGCCGAGTTCGGAATCGCGGCACCGATCGGCAGGAACGGCATCGAGCAGCTCCTCGACGTCATCGCCGACCCGACTGACGAGCGGGTGCCGGCCGATGCGCGGTTTTGCCTGGAGATGCTGGCGGCTCAGCTGCGCATCGTAAAGGAGCAGATCCTGGAGAACGACCGCCGCATCCTGGCGAGCGCACGCGAGACCGAGCTCGGCCGTCGGCTGATGGAGGTACCCGGCGTGGGACCGCTGCTCGCCAGCGCCATCGTTGCCACCGTTCCCGATCCTGCGATCTTCCGCTCAGGCCGCAACCTCGCCGCGTGGATCGGCCTGGTGCCGCGGCAGAACTCCAGCGGCGGCAAGGAACGGCTCGGCGGCATCACCAAGGCCGGGCATCAGTACCTGCGCCAGATGCTGATCGTCGGCGCCATGGCGGTCGTGCGCTTTGCTGAACGTAACGGTGCCAAGCGGCCGTGGCTTGTTCAGCTGCTGGCCCGCCGCAAGGCCAAGGTCGCCGCGGTTGCGCTCGCCAACAAAAACGCGCGCATGATTTGGGCGATGATGGCCAGCGGTGAGCGGTATCGTGAGCCGCTGGCAGCATAAGGGACACGGCGCGGGCGACCGCACCTGACGAGGTTGGAAAGGGCGATCAGAAGCTAATGCAACAAGCCGGTTGAACCGCCGGATCGGGAAAACCCACAATGACCCAAGCGGATCAAGCGCGTGAATGTGATCGGGACCCGAGACGCGCGAATGGCATTACGGCCAGCGGCACCATGCGCCGCACCAACCAGCATTGCAGCGCGACTGTTCAAGCTTGCCAACGGAGGGCCGTCCACACATGGGTCTTCGCAGCAGTTGAGCGACTGACCGCGACATGGACGATCTTGGCCGCTCACTGCGTCGATCGAGTTCCCAAAACGCACCGCTTGGAAGGGCCGCCGCTTTCCCGTTACTCCGTCTTCACCCGATAGGTTCGAGAACATGCAGTCGGGAACAGATTTCGGGAAAGCGAATCCCGCAGGGGCTGTCAGCCCGATCGGCGCAGCGGGACTCCCGGCACAGGTTCCAGAGCGTGTGAAAAGTTGCGTCTGCGATTCCGCCGGGCCGCGGGTCGGCGTATGCTTTGGGCATGGCGTATATCGAGGGTCACGCGCGCGACCAGGCGCTGCTGCTGCCGGCATCGGTTGAGGATTACGTATCGGCAGACAACCCAGTGCGCTTCATCGATGCCTTCGTCGACGATCTTGATCTCGGCGAGGCCGGTTTCCATCGTTCGCAGCCGAAGGCCACCGGACGGCCGGGCTATCACCCGGGCGACATGCTGAAGCTGTACCTGTACGGCTATCTCAACCGAACGCGGTCGAGCCGGCGCCTGGAAGCCGAGGCGACACGCAATCTCGAGCTGATCTGGCTGCTGCGCGGGCTGCGGCCCGACTTCAAGACCATCGCCGACTTCCGCCGTGACAACCGCTCCGCGTTCAAGGCGGTGTTCCGCGCGTTCGTGGTGCTATGTCGCAAGCTCGACCTGTTCGGGCGCGAGCTGCTGGCGGTGGATGGCACGCGGCTGAAGGCGGTGAACAGCCGGACGCGCAACTTCACGAAGGCCAAGCTAGACAAGTATATCAGGTCCGCTGACGAGCGGCTCGAGAAGTATCTCGCACAGCTCGATGATGCCGACCGCGGCGAGGAGGCAGGCACAACCAGACGGAGCGATGCACTGGCGGCGAAGATCGTGAAGGTGCGCGAACAGCGTCAGGTCAACCAGGCGCTGCTGGAACAGCTGAAGGCCAGCGGCGAGAGCCAGATTTCGCTCACCGACCCGGACGCTCGCGCGATGGCGGCGCATCCCAAGGTCGGCGTCGGCTACAACGCGCAGGTCGCGGTCGATGCAAAGCACAAGCTGATCGTCGAACAGCATGTCACCAACGCGGGCAGCGATCTGGGTTTCCTGGCTGAGACAGCCGGCGCGGCGAAGGACCTTCTCGACGTCGACCGGATCGATGTGGTCGCCGACATGGGGTATTACATGGGCGAGGACATCGCCGCGTGCGAGCGAGCCGGCATCACGCCCTATGTCGCCCGCCCCCAGCGCGGCACGGCCGTTGGCGACGGGCGCTTTCCCAAGGAGCGGTTCCGCTATGATGAAGCCGCGGATTGCTACCACTGCCCCGGCGACCAGCGCCTTGATACACGGTACCGATGGCTTCAGGGCGGTCACATCATCGTGCAGTATTCAAACCCGCGCGCTTGTGACGGATGCGAACTCAAGGCGCAGTGCGCCCGTGGAAACTTCCGTCGCATCACGCGGTGGGAAGGCGAGGCGGTGCTCGATCGCATGGCGATACGCCTCGCCGCCCGGCCCGACATTCTCGACATCCGGCGCGAGACGGTCGAGCACCCTTTCGGTTCGATCAAGCAATGGATGAACCAGGGCACTTTCCTGATGCGCGGTCTCGACAAGGTGCGGGCCGAATTCAGTCTGACGGCGTTTGCCTATAACCTGAGACGGGCGATAAACCTAGTCGGCGTACAGGGATTGATCCGGGCCTTGCAAACCTGATCCGACGTTCAAACGCTCCCCGGCCGTCGCCCGCAGCCGATGGCCGCCCTTCCGGCGACACTGTGCCACCCATAAAAATCAGCCAACATCCTGACGTTCATTCAGCGGATCCCAAGCGTGGCATCAGCCAACAGCGAGTTTCCGCACAGTCTGGTTCGTTTATGGGAAGGGCGCAGTCTGATACGCGCATTTTCGGTGATCTTGCCCTTAACCAAATGCTTATCAGTAGGTCGGCGACTGCAGTGGCGATCTGGTGCCATCCTTGGTGAGAAGCGTGGCAAGCTTACTTGCAAGATCATGATGCCGAAACGGCTTCTCAAGTCGGGGAAAGCCAGCGTCGATGCCCAGACTGTCGGAATAGCCTGATACGATCAACACGGGCAGGTCGGGGCGATCTTGCAAGATCGAATGTGCCAGTTCGACCCCGGTCATGCCCGGCATCAGATGATCGGTCACGAGCACGTCGATATGCGGATGTTCACCAAACGCCTGCAACGCTTCTGCCCCTGAGCGCGCCTCGATGACCTCAAATCCAATTTCCGCCAGCATGTCGGCCGTACTGGCCCTTACCACATCCTCGTCATCGACGAGCACGGCGATCCCCGTCACCAGCGGATCATACGCCTGCGACGATGCAACCGGGGCGTAAGCCATCCGGCTGATTGGCAGCCACAGGCTGATCGTCGTTCCTTTGCCCAGCTCGCTTTCGATCGTCATCGCGCCACCGAGCTGAAGCGTCAGACCATGCGCCATCGACAGGCCGAGGCCTGTACCCTTGCCGATGCCCTTGGTCGAGAAGAACGGTTCAATCGCACGGAGGCGTGTCGCCTCGTCCATGCCTTCCCCGTTGTCGGAGAGCGCGATCACGACATAGCTCCCTGGCGGTACATCGGGATGCTGACGACCGGGGCTACGCCGATGCGCCGACAGGCTAAGCCTCCCGCCGCGCGGCATGGCGTCGCGTGCGTTCACAGATAGGTTGATGATCGCCATCTCAACCTGATGGGCGTCTGCGTGCGCGAGCGGCAGGTCTTCTCCCACCTCCACATGCAACGGGATCAACGGGCCGATCGTCGTCGCAACAAGATCGCTGATCCCGCGCACCAGTGCTCCGGTATCGACAGGTTCGGCCTTCAGGGGCTGGCGGCGTGCGAAGGCCAGGAGGCGCTGCACCAGCGTCCTTGCGCGTTCGGCGGATTGCAGGGCACCTTCGATCAGCCGCTGCTCGCGCTCCCCTCCGACGTTGCGGCGTTGAAGAAGATCAAGGCTGCCGAGGATCGGCGTCAACAGGTTGTTGAAGTCATGCGCGACCCCGCCGGTCAGCTGGCCCATCGATTCGAGCTTTTGCGATTGGCGGAGAGCTTCCTGAGCTGCCACCAGCTCGCGGGTCCGTTGCTCGACGAGATGCTCGAGCGTTGCAGCGGAACTGCGCAAGGCATCTTCCATCCGCTTGCGCTCAGTGATGTCGATCGAGAGGCCGTCTAGGGTCTGTGACGTTCCGTCAGGGCCGAAGCCGGGCTGGCCCCTGATTTCGATCCAGCGAACCTCGCCCGCCGGCGTCCGCAATCTATACTCGATGTGGTATTCGACACCCTGCGTCAGACTGGCTTCGATCGCAGCGAGGACACGGGCGCTGTCCTCTTCGTGAATCGCTGCATGGAGATCGGCATAGGTGAACGGCAGGTCTGGGTCGCGGCCGAAGTTTACCCGGCACAGCTCGGAGGTTCGCAACTCCCCCGTCGCGACGTCAAAGGACCAGATCCCCATCTTTCCGGCCGACAACATCAGCGCACGCTGACGATCGGCATCACCCGCGACGCGCAGCAGCCGGGCGTTCTCGATTGCGATGCCGGCGAGTGTCGCCAGTCCCTCAAGGCGCCGGATCGTGACAGGATCATGGTCACGGACGTCCGACCAATAGGCACCGAGAGCGGCAACAGGGACCGGCGCTCCGATCGGGGCCAGCATCATGCTGCGGACGAATGTTGGTGCATACGCATCCTGCGGTATGCGTGGGTCGCACCTCGTGTCGGGAACGACCACCGTTTGTCGGTGCTGCATCGCCCATCCCGAGACGCATTCACCGACCGGGAAGCGGTTGCCGGACCACAGCTTTCCAACAGCATCCTCGGCGGCATAGAAGCAATGATCGTCCTCACGGATCACCACCGCAATGCCCTCTGCCCCCAAGGCTGCCCGGGCGGTCTGACGTAGAACCTCGACCACTGCATCCAACGATTTGGCATGAGCGAGCTTGCTGCTCGCATCGATCAGCAGCGTCTCCGTATCCAACGGGTGCTCGGGCATCGGTACGGGTGAATGCGGCATCGGCTACCCCTGGCCGCATAGCACAGATCGTGCCCCGAAGGCATTGCGGCTCGCCGACGAAGTCGGCACATAACGCATGACGATCAGGAAAGATCAATCCTCATGATCTGCAAATTGCCCGGCTGTCAGCTTACGTCCTCTGTGCCCGACCGCTTATGAGCTTCGCTCGATTTTCTCCTGGCGCGCCGCAAGTTCACCCCATTTCACGGCAGCCCTGAGATGCATGGCGGCGACATGCTCCAGTGTCGAAGCAGCGGCGCTCGCGCGCTCGCGTGTCTCGTTTCCACGGTACACCGATGAGTGGTTCTTGGGCATATCACCCTTCCGAAAGGCCGGGCGGTACGAGCAGCCAGAGCGACAGACATACAGGTAGACCCAGACGGCTACAACGGATTAATACTGTCCCATTTTACCATCCCGATCGGGAAGTCCTCGCTAACGCTTACGCGGCCGGCTGAGCTGATGCACGCGCAGGGAAAGGTAGTCTCGCCATCAGCGAGACGATTGCAGCGGCATACTTGCCATCGGGATCAAGGTCTGGGTCAAACACCGTTACGGTCATGCCTCGGCATCGAGCATCAGCGATAAGCGGATGCAGGATCGCAACCAAGTTATCCGGCGATATGCCGGGGCTCCCAGGGCAATCGACCGCAGGCATGATAGCTTCGTCCAGCACATTCACGTCGAGGTGTATCCAGAATCCTTGATCCGGCTTAGCCGCCAGCATGGTGGCGATGCGCGCAGCAACGCCTTCCACTCCAATGGCGGCTGCCTCAAATACGTCGATCGTATCAATGGCGGTATGGCGCACGTCGGGCCACGCGAAGTCCGCATCTTGGCTCTCGCGCTCACCAAGCTGGATCACGTCGCCATCTGTTACGAGCGCACCTTCGATACCCGGCCATTCTGTTCCCAGCGGCTCACCACGCCCCGTTACCAAAGCAAGGTCCATACCCGCCGCAGCACCCAGATTTTGATCGAAGTCGTAGTTACCCGGATGCCGGAAATCGCTGTGGCCGTCGATGTGGACCAAAGCGATTTTGCCCTCTTCGCGCGCCCCGGCTAGCGCGCCCATAAGGATCGAACAGTCGCCGCCGATGACGAGGGCGAACTCGCCTCTACGCCGTACATCGCGGACGGCATCAGCCAGCGATAAATTGAAGTCCCGCATGGTGCGACCATTGTGTATGCGCGTCCGTTCTTGTGGCTCCGTCGAGTAGGTCGGACGCGGCAAACTCGTAACGGGCGGCGCGCCGATCGCGTCCAGCAGCCCCGCCTCAAGGAGAGCCGCAGGTGCGCGCCATGTGCCGGGCTCGTGGTTGAGGTGCAATGGCCGAAGCCCGAGGTTCGATGGAGCGGTGATGACGTACATCGCGCGAGGCTAGGTTGAACCAGATCACTCAGCAATATTGGCGCGACGCGGCCGATTCTTGAAATACCGTCGGTTTTGGGAAAGGAGGGATGGCACAGCGTCAGCTAAGGGAATCGCTATATCTCTAAGCGGAATGCCCGCTTCCCTGAAGAGTTTCGGATGCCGGCAGGCGTACGAAAGTCTTGGAAGCCCGAACCCGCGGGCCGCAAGCGGTGCGCTATGGGGTTTTCGGTTTCCGGCCTGCTGGGGTGCGCAGCAACACGGCATATGTGGACGCGCCCCTGAAGGTGGACCGTCCGGAATCGGGTGAGCAGGATGGGTTCACCGGCGGGGACAGCCCGGTAACAGTCGACGTGGCCAGCGCTCTGGCGGCGGTCGGCGCGGATGGCACCGTCTCCGCGAGCACCGGCGCTGCGGGGTATGTTGCTCTCGGGCCGTGCCGGGTCACGACGCCTGCATCCCGGATAGAAGAGCATGGGCCGGCGGAGCGCGGGGCTGGCATTGGCGCTCGAAGGTTTCGACGACGACCATACGCCCGCCGCAACACGGGCATGGCGGTCGGATGTCGTCCGGTTCGACCGGAGCATCGGGCGCGACAGGCTGCACAACCCCAAGCAGTTCGCGGGCACGTTCGAGATGCGCCTTGCGGGTGGCGCCGGCGAGCAGGCCGTAGTGGCGGATGCGGTGGAAGCCCTTGGGCAGGACGTGGAGCAGGAACCGACGGATGAACTCCTCGGCGGCCAGCGTCATGACCTGCTGTCGTTCAGCACCACCCCGGCGGTAATCCTTGTAGCGGAAGGTGACGCCGGTCTCGTCTAAGCGCAGCAGCCGACTGTTCGAGATCGCAACGCGGTGGGTGTAGCGCGACAGATAGGCGAGCACCGTCTCCGGTCCGGCAAACGGCGGCTTGGCGTAGACCACCCAGCGCTTCTTCCGGATCGGTGCCATGTGGCGCAGGAACGCCCGCCGGTCGGCGAGGTGCGCGAGGCTGCCATGGAAGGCGAGCCGCCCGGCGTCGTGCAGGGCCATCAGCCGGGTCAGGAACAGGCGGCGGAAGAGCTTTCCCAGCACGCGCACCGGCAGCAGAAACGCCGGGCGTGACGACACCCAGCGGCTGCCGTCCGGCGACAGCCCGCCACCCGGCACAATCATGTGGATGTGCGGATGATGGGTCATCGCCGAGCCCCACGTATGGAGCACCGCGGTGATGCCGATACGGGCACCCAGATGCTTCGGGTCCGCAGCGATGGTCGTCATCGTCCCGGACGCCGCCTGGAACAGCAGCCCATAGACCGCCGCCTTGTTCTGGAGCGCAATGTCGGCGACCTCGGCCGGCAGCGTGAAGACGACATGGAAATAGCCGACCGGCAGCAGGTCGGCTTCGCGCTCGGCAAGCCACGTCCGCGCGGCCGCGCCCTGGCATCGCGGGCAGTGCCGGTTGCGGCAGGAGTTATAGGCAACCCGCCAGTGCCCGCAGTCGGTACAGGCTTCGACGTGCCCGCCCATGACGGCGGTGCGGCAATGTTCGATGGCCGACATGACCTTGAGCTGGTCGAGGCTCAGATGCCCGGCGCGGGCAGCCCGGTACGCAGGACCTGCGGCACGGAAGATGTCGGCGACCTCGATGGAGGCGCGCATGCCCGCTCAGCCGCTCGACGCCCTTGCTTCTCTGGCGGTTGCCGCCAGCCGGTCGAATGGGCTGGTGACGTTGCGCAACACCCGGGTGGCGACCTGCGTGTAATAGGCGGTGGTCTCCAGCTTCGCGTGCCCCAGCAGCGTCTGGATGATGCGGACGTCGATACCATCCTCGAGAAGATGCGTGGCGAAGCAGTGCCGCAGCGTGTGCGGCCCAACCCGCTTGCCGATGCCCGCCGCCACGCTCGCCTCGACGACGATACGGTGCAACTGCCGGGTGCTGACTGGCTTGAGATAGTGCTGGCCGGGGAACAGCCAGCCATCGACGTGCAACACACCCTCCCGCCGACCGACCCGCCACCATTCCCGCAGCAACGCCAGCAGCCCGGCCGGGAGCATGGCGTTCCGGTACCGTCCGCCCTTGCCGCGCTCGACCCGGAGCAGCATGCGCTCGCTGTCGATGTCGCGGACCTTGAGCGCGGCGATCTCGGACGCGCGCAACCCCGCGCCATAGGCGACGGACAACGCCGCCTGATGCTTCAGGCACGTGGTCGCCGCGAGCAGCCGCGCCACCTCGTCCTGGCTCAGCACCACCGGCAGCTTGCGCACGTGCCGCATGCGGACCAGCTTGCGCGCCAGGTCCGGCCGGTCGAGCGTCTGCGTGAAGAAGAACCGCAGCGCCGACACGATGGCGTTCATGGTCGGTGCCGGCACGCCCAGGTCACATTGCTCGATCTGGAAGCGCCGGACATCCTCCGCCGTTGCCGTGTCCGGCGGGCGCCCGAGGAACGTGGCGAACCGGCCGACATCGCGGATGTAGTTACGCTGCGTCTCGTGACCGAAACGGCGCATATCCATCTCGTCGATGAGACGCTGGCGTAGCGGGCTGACGGCAACAACCGGGGCAATAATGGTCATGGCAGGGCTCCTTTCGTGGAACCCCGATGCTCTGCCTCTCGCCCGCAGGGCTCAACCGGCGCGCAACGCCCGTTGTATCACCTCAACCATGCCCCGCACGCCCCTCCCGCGCAGCGGGTTCGTGCAACCACCCATTCCATTCTCTTCGTCCACTTTTGAGCAACCGCTGCACGCCTGCCGCTTTTGTGATGAACGAATGGCGGAAGTTGGGGGCGGGGAGGGAGACGTTGAATGACGGGTTGTGGGTCATCGCGGCGAAGGGGAGGGCGGCAGCTCTCGCCCAGTTGCGGACATTCCACAGCCTGTTACGCTACTCTATGCCTTTGGTGCGCGAAACGAACGTCTGCCTCACGCTTGAACAGTTGGAGGGTGTGATTTGGGATGACCCGGATCAGGAGGACACCCTCATGGTGCAACGGGTTCACGCAATCCGAAAAAAGCCTATTGGAAGTCTAACTGATGACGAGTTGCGGTTGGCCGTCAGCCAGTGTGTAGGAATACCTTTCATTCTCGACGTAGCTTTCCAGCGTTTGATCGGCGACCCGCTGCTTGACGCCGACTGCTATCCCGGTGACCTTCTGTCTGCCCTGATGACAGCCAAGGATGAGCTTTGGGTCGAGCGCCCTCATCTCCGTTCCCAGCTTGTAGACCTGTATGCCTACGCGATGGCGCAGCCCCTCGACGCGACCGCTGCTTTTCGAGAAAGCTTGGGCCTGCCGCCAAGTGATCGGCCGACAAACTGATCCGGGCCGAATGCCCGCTTTCCACCCACAACCGATCGGTCTGCTTACGTTCAGTAGCGGACGTTGCCCCTCTAGTGCAGGGTTGCGATCTTGGATGAGAACGGAGCGTTGCGATGAGCCTGCTATTTTCCCTCGCTGCACTCTTTGCCATTGAGACCTGGGGCCAACCCCTGGAGGATCTGGCAACACGAAATCTCCAAGTATATGCTTGGTACTGCGACGGCACGGGCTGCGCAGACACGCCGCGGCGGTTTGCCGGCACAGTACAATTCGATACGGTCAGATCGAGTTTGCCTGCGGATACAAAGGCATTCGGGCCCGAGGGCTGGACCGCCGTTCTCACTTGCAACGAGACGCGGGGACGGCTCGCCGCTTGCCGTATTGAGCCAGATTCGACAGCGACCGGTGAGGCAGCTGAGCATGCCTTAGCACTGACGCGGCGTTTACATCTCAGATCAACCTCGGCAATTCGCAACAAGCGAGCCACAATCCTTCTAAGCATTACCTACTCGGCAGGAGAATGCGGGTGGCAGTGCGTTCCTACCCCCGCGCCGCCCAGATTGCCGGGCTGACTCGACGACAGCTAACCATCCAAGACGGGCGTTTTTCCGACCAGCACGACGGCTTAGGATACCCTGTTTCCAATATGAACGAATGGCAGAATTCGGAAAGCTTGCGAGACACACCCAATGGCCGCAACTGGGTCTAGCTGGCTTTGGCGCACGGCACTAAGTCTGCCGGCGCACGCTGCAAATAAGCTGGTTTTCCCGGTCGACTTTTCAGCATCTTCGCTGTTCGGCATCACTTCAGAACGTCTAATAGCGCCTCGGCGAGCTCGCTGCTCCGAAACGGCTTAGTTATGCGGGGCACGGCAGGATCGATACCTTCCGCTTCGGCATAGCCCGACACGATCAGTGCTGGCAGCCCAGGCTGAAGACCGTTGAGTGTCGTGACCAATTGAGCTCCGGTCATCCCCGCCATGAGATGATCGGTAACGAGGAGGTCCGGGACCAACCCGTCCCGCACCATCTGGAGGGCAGTTTCTCCCGAGGCCGCCTCGACCACGTCATAGCCGAAGTCGGAGAGCATGTGCGCCGTGCTCATCCGCACCAGGTCTTCGTCGTCGACCAACAGTACCACTCCCCGCGCGTCGCTGCGCTCGACGGGCTGGGCCGATCGCTGCTCGGCTTCTGGAAGGTCGTGACCGACGCGCAGCCAGAGCGCGACCGCAGTCCCCTTGCCGACCTCGCTATCGATCGTCAACGCGCCGCCCAACTGTGCCGCCAACCCGTGCACCATCGACAGGCCCAGCCCGGTTCCTTTACCGATCCCCTTGGTCGAGAAGAATGGTTCGACTGCGCGCGCCCGCGTCTGTTCATCCATACCCACCCCAGTGTCGCTGACGCTGATCCGCACATAATGGCCGCGTGACAGTCCGCGCCGTGGTTCGCGTACCGACTCGCGCGTCACTTTGATCGTCAGCGTTCCACCGTCAGGCATGGCATCGCGCGCGTTCACTGCCAAGTTAAGGAGCGCCATTTCCAGCTGGTTGGCATCCGCCTTCGCGAGCGGCAGATCGGGTGCGACCTGCAATTGCAGCGCGATCGTCGGCCCCAGCGTCGACCCGATCAGGTCGAGCATCCCGTCAACAAGCTGCGGTACGTCCACGGCTATCGTCTGAAGCGGTTGGCGACGCGCGAACGCCAGGAGGCGCTGGACCAATGTTCGAGCACGCTCGGCCGACTGCAGCGCGCCATCGATCAGCCGTCGCTCACGTTCGGAGCCGAGCCCCTTGCGGTTCAAAAGATCAAGCGATCCGACGATCGGGGTAAGTAAATTGTTGAAGTCGTGCGCGACCCCGCCCGTCAAGCTGCCCATTGCCTCCATCTTCTGGCTCTGTCGCAAGGCTTCTTGTGCCGTCTCCAGTTCCGCTTCGCGCGCCTTGGCAAGGCTCAGATCACGTCCAACCGCGATGAAATTGGCGCCATCGGGTTCAGGGGCGACCGTCCATTCGATCCACTTCCAGTCGCCGTCGCGTGTGGCGATCCTGTTTTCGAACCGCGTCGGCTGCCCCGTATGCGACATTGTCTCGATCGCGGTGAGCGTCGGCTTTTCGTCGTCGGGGTGCATGAAGGTGGCATAGCCCCGCGACAGCAGTTCCTCAGTGCTCCAACCCAGTACCCAGTTCCATGCGGGACTGACTGCGGACATCATCCCGCTATAATCGGCGCGCGCGAGCATATCTTGTGACAGGTTCCACAGCCGGTCGCGCTCTGCCGAGCGTGCGGCAACCTGCTCTTCCAGCGTTTCGTTCATATCTTGCAGGCGCAGTTCGGCATTCCGGCGTGCCGTGATGTCGTTGAACAGCACCGCAACGCGGCGGCTGGCGGGATCGCCGATACGAAAGGCATGGACGTCCCACCACCGATTCAGCGTGGCGGAGCCTTCCTCGAGCCGGCCGGGAACACCCGTCGTCGCGATCTTCCCGTAGAAATCGAACCAATGCTGTTCATGGTCGGGCACGACCTCGCGAACGCGACGACCGGCCGGCTGGAAACCGGCCTGCTGCTCGAAGGCGGGGTTGGCTTCAATGAAGCGATAGTCGACCGGTCGGCCCGCATCGTCGAAGATCATGTCGATGATGCAGAAACCGACCTCGATATTCTCGAACAGAGTCCGGTAGCGCGCTTCGCTGTCCTGCAAGGCGACCAGCCGCGCGCGTGCGTCATATTGACGGCGTCGCGCCCGCACCGCGGAGCGCACGATGCTGATCAGTGTTGTCGGATGAAAGGGGCGCTCCAGGAAGGTCACGTTGCCCAGCACTTCCAGATGTCGTGCGGCGGCGGGGTTGCGCTCCAGACCACCACCACGGCTTGTCAGCAGGATGAACGGCAGGTCGGACCATTCTTCCTGACCGCCAAGCCATTCCGACAGCACGGACAGGTTGCTGGTGGCGATCGCTTCCTCGGTCACGATGACAAGGGCCGCGCCCCGGTCGAGCTCGGCGACCAAGTGAGATAGGGAAGGGCAGACCGTGGTCTCGAGATGCGCCTCGGCCAGCATCGCGCTCGCCAGTGCGGCGTCGCGACCGCGCGGAGCCAGGACGAGCGCACGTTCCGAAACGGTCGATCGCTTCACGCGTCGTCGCCGTCCAGAAGATCGTTCACGCCGTGCAGCGTCGGCACGCCCCGCAACACGCCCTGGAACTTGGTCAACGGTTCCCCGAGCGTGATCCCGGTGCCGCCGATCCGATATTCGCGGATCGTGTTCTCATGGGGGCCGGTGCGCTTCTTCACGATCGAAATGGCGCGACGAACCCGACCCAGCGCCTCGAAATAGCGCAGCAGGATGACCGTATCGGCCAGATAAGTCACGTCGACCGGCGTCTTCATGTCACCGACCAGCCCGTGCTGTGCGACCGTCAGGAAGGTCGTCGCGCCCTGTCGATTGAGATATTGCAGCAGTTCGTGGAGGTGCAGGATCAGCGCCTGCTCGCCCGGCATCGCCGCCTGATAGCCATTGAGACTATCCACTACGACCGTCTTGGCGCCATATTGCTCGACGCAGTTTCGGACACGGGCTGAGAATTCGCCGGGCGAGAGTTCGGCGGCGTCCACCTGTTGCAGCAGCAGCTTGCCGTCGTCGATCATCGCCTGGAGATCGATGCCCAGACCCAGCGCGCGCTGGATCAGTAGCCCGACTTCCTCGTCGAACACGAACATCGCGGCGCTCTCGCCGCGTGCCACCGCCGTCTCGATGAAGGTCAATGCTATAGAGCTCTTGCCTGTTCCGGCGGGACCCAGCACCAATACGCTTGAGCCGCGCTCGACCCCACCGCCAAGCAACTGGTTCAGTTCAGTCGAATGGGTGGTCAGCATGTCGCGGGGGAAGCTAACTCGGTGCTCGGACGACACCAGGCGCGGAAAGACGTGGACGCCACCCGTCTCGATCGTCGCGTCGTGATGGCCGCCACGGAACCGACGGCCGCGATATTTGACGACGCGAATCCGCCGGCGCTCCGCGCCATATTCGGGGGCGAGTTCCTCCAGTCGGATCACGCCGTGCGCCACCGAGTGAACGGTCTTGTCGTTGGTATCAGTGGTCAGGTCGTCGAGCATCAGCACCGTCGCCTGGCTTTTCGCAAAATAATGCTTGAGCGCCAGGATCTGTCGCCGGTAGCGCAGCGAACTCTGCGCGAGCAGGCGGATTTCGGATAGGCTGTCGACGACGACGCGGTCGGGCTTTACCCGCTCGAACGCCTCGAAGATGCGCTTCGTGGTCTCGCCCAACTCTAGATCGGAGGAATATAGTAGGCTCTGCTGCTGGTCTTCGTCGAGCAGGTTTTCCGGGGGGATCAGTTCATATAGTTCGACCCCGGCAAGGTCCCAGCCATGCGACCGCGCGGAGGCGCGCAGTTCGTCCTCGGTTTCCGACAGCGTTACATACAGGCAGCGTTCACCCGCCGCCGCTCCGGTCATCAGGAACTGAAGCGCGATCGTCGTCTTGCCAGTACCTGGGTTGCCTTCGAGAAGAAACGTCCGCGCCCGTTCCAGCCCGCCCTTGAGTACGTCGTCCAAGCCTCTCGTGCCGGTGGAGGCATCGTCTGTCGCGAAAGAAGGCAAACCAATTCTCCCAGATGGCGCCGTTTCACCAGCGCACGTAACCTCGCCACCTATCGCTGGTGACGTCCGCTTGTCCTTATCAGCGATCTAGGTGGGAGACATGTTCCCGCAACGGGTCAGCACGACACGACCATCATTGATGGCGCAGGGTCTTTTCAAAACCTTCGTTCGCCTTCGTCATTTTGACGAGCTTTCGCAGATAGGTACGAACATGCCGATCAAACCGAATATCGTCATTCACACCCGTCGCGGGATATTCGTCCTGACCGATCAACGCCTTGAGGCAGGCGGTGAGCGCGGTCTGGTCGTTCGTACAGTCATCGCTTTTGAGCGTGCGGCACGCCCATGCCTCGGCCGCGGCCTTGTCGAAATCATCCTGAGCTTCGTAGCCGCGCCTATCGGCCGCGGCTTGATCCAGTCGCGATGCCTCGTAACGGCGTTCCAGACATTTGCGGACCAATGCCGCATCCCAAGATTTTACCGGATCCGTCATTCTTGTCCCCCAATCGGTCCGACGCGATGGGACCCTGTAGTCCGCTTTCCACCCACGCCGGACGTTTTTCGACCAGCGCGGCGGCGTAGGATGCGCTGCTTCCAATATGAACGAATGGAAGAATACAGGAAGCTGGTGAGGCGCACCCAATGACCGATTGTGGGCCATATCGTTGAAAGCTCTCGCAACCGAACTGCTATATGGAGGGTACAAAACGGATGAGCCATCTCCAGCTGCTAAATATTTTTCACATTAATTGTGGGGAGAAATGTGGGGAGAGTAGCTGCGCTGCCAAGAATATCATTTGACCTCAAGCCTTTAACTGGAGAGTCGAGATCCCTCCCTCTCCGCCATTTACCTCGCTAACGTATTGATATTGGGCCGTTTTCCTCGCGCCCTGTTGGCTGGCCCACGACTGGGCCGACAACGCGCGGGTGAGGGAGTGCTTAGGCGTCCAGCCAATCCGCCGTGATCTCACCGCTATGCCCTTCCGGCGCCAGTGCGGCGCGGAGGGCTTCGAGCAGGGGCGGGAGTCCCTGCATGAAGGCATAGGGCGGATTGACGATGAAAAGGCCCGCGCCGTTATAGATGCCGGGCTGATCGGCATCGTACAGCCAATGCTCGACGACCAGGAATTTCGGGATGCCGAGCTTGCGCAAGTCGTATTTCCACCGCTGGTGCGTCGCGCGGTCCTTCAGCGGATACCAGATGACCGTCACGCCATGCGCCCATTTGCGGTGCGCGGAGGCGAGGGTGGCGGTGATGCGGGCGCGTTCGTCGGTCTGCTCGTATGGCGGATCGACCACCACCACGCCGCGCGGCGTACGGGTCGGCAGCATCGCCAGCCAAAGCTCATAGGCATCGCGTTCGTGCACGGCCGCAGACGTGCCGCGCATCACGCCGCGTAAGGTACGCGCGTCCTCCGGGTGCTTTTCGTTGAGGATCAGCATGTCCTGGGCGCGCAGGAGCTGCGCCAGGAACTGCGGCGAGCCGGGATAAAGATGCGGCTCCGGCCCGTCATTCACCGCCCGGACGGCGGCGCGATACTCGTCCAGCAAGGGATTCGCGTCGGCAAAGGCGCGCACCACGCCCTGTGCGGCTTCGCCGGTGCGTTGGGCCTGATCGCCGCCCAGGTCATAGAGCCCGCAACCGGCATGGGTGTCGATCAGGGTCAACGCCCCTTCTTTCTGCTGCAAGGCCCGGACAAGGGCGATCAGCAGGCTGTGCTTCACGACGTCGGCGCTGTTGCCCGCATGGAAGGAGTGGCGATAATTCATGGAAATCCAAAACCCTGCCGATTGGCCATTGTACGAGCATGTCGATGGAGACGCGCTGTCCGCAGCGAAACCTCAAATCAGCTTTCGCGCGCGGCGGCAACCGATCGCGGCGACAGCCATGATCCGCAATCCCGCTAGCCCATTTGCCCGTCAGACTTCGTTATCGGCCAGACGGGCCGCCGGTGGCCTTGCCCGGTACGGCAACCTCCTCGAACTGGCCCTGTTCGATCCCAGCGACAGACCAGTCGCCGATCGACCAGCGGACCAGGCGCAGCGTCGGCAAGCCGACCGCCGCCGTCATGCGGCGCACCTGACGGTTGCGTCCTTCGCGGATGGTGATCTTCAGCCAGCTGTCGGGGATGAGCTTGCGCTGACGGATCGGCGGATTGCGCGGCCACAGCTCGGGCGCATCGATACGCGCCACATCGGCCGGTAGCGTCATGCCATCGTTGAGCCGGACGCCCCGGCGCAGGGGCTCCAGTTCCTGTTCCTGCGGATCGCCCTCGACCTGTACGAGATAGGTCTTGGGCATCTTGAAACGCGGATCGGCAATGCGCGCCTGCAGCCGTCCGTCGTCGCATAGCAACAGCAGGCCCTCGCTGTCGCGATCCAGCCTTCCGGCGGGATAGACGCCCTTCACCGTGATGAAGTCCGACAAGGTCGACCGAACCGTCGGCGATCCGCGGTCCGTGAATTGCGACAGGACCCCAAAGGGTTTGTTGAACAGGAGCAGCCGGGCCATCCCGCGCTCATAGCGCTGGGCCACGGCCATGTCTTCCGGCGCTTGCCGCGGCGAACGACCGCCTTTGAACCGTGCCGGACCGTTGAGTTCCCAACGACGGTCAGTCCAGGCCTTCTCTGACCGTCGATCCCTATGATCTGGTCCGTCGGCAGGACGGTCCTTTGGCGCCAAGGGCAAATCTCGGCTGGTCCGATCCGGTCGGGCAGCGGCAACCGGACGGCGCTGGAGGCGGGCGTTCTCAGTCCCTTCATCAGGCGCAGCAGATCCCCTCTCGACCCGCGTGACGGAGCGGCAGGTCGACGGAAGACGCAATAAACGAGAGCGACGGAGGCGCTCGCCCCCTGAGGGGGATGGCGTTACTTGGCGAACTCGGCGTCGAGGTTGGCCGGGACCTTGTCGTTGATCTGGTCCGGCGAATATTGCTGAATGTCCTTCAGCGTCATGCTGCGGGCCATTTGTGCCTACGCCGTCTTCTGGCGCAGCGGTTCGATGCGCAGGTTGACGATGTCGCAATTCGCGGAACGGGTCAGCACGAACAGGATCGCGTCCGCGACATGCTCGGCGGGCAGCATCCGGCCGTCAGCGATGGCGTCCTGTTTTTCGTCGTCGCTGCATTCCTGCATCTCGGTGTCGACCGATCCGGGCTGGATCACGCTGACGCGGATGCGTTTGTCGGCCACTTCCTTGCGCAGCGTTTCGGCAAAGGCCTGGATGCCCGCCTTGGTCGCGGCATAGACGCTTTCGCCCGCCGCCTTGATCTCGGCGCTGATCGATCCGACGAACAGCAGGTGGCCGCCGTCGCCCTGTTCCTCCATGCGCAGGATCGCGGCGCGTGCGCAGGCGAGATAGCCGGTCAGATTGGCGTCGATGACATAGCGCCAGTCGGCATCCTCCATCTCATGGATGGGCTGGGCGCCCAGCGCGGCGCAGGCGACGAGGATGTCGATCCCGCCCAGCCGCGCGTCGACCTGTGCGAAGACCTGTTCGATACCGTCCGGACTGGCGGCGTCGGCGGCGATGCCCGTGACCTCGCCCTCGATCCCCGCCAGCGCCTCGTCCAGCGTCTCCTGATGTCGCCCGAAGGTCAGCAGGCGTGCACCCTCGGCCGCCAGCGCCCTCAATGTGGCGCGGCCGATGCCGGTGGTGCCGCCGGTCAGCAGGATGCGCTTGCCGGACAAGGAAAGGGTGCGGCTGTCGGTCATGGCTATTCCCAGGTGAGGATAAGGCGGCCTTGGGCGGGCACGCGGTAATCGATGCGGTCGGCGGTGGTCGCGTCGGGCGCGACCGCCGTGCCGTCGGCGGTGGTGACGATGCTGTCGGTCAGCTTGCGGCGCTTCTGCCGGATCAGGCGCAGATTGGCGGTCCGCGTCTCGCCACCGTCGAGCCGGATCGCCAGCGCCTTGTCGCCGATCCGCTCGACCGCGCGGACCAGCATGTCGCAATAGAGGCGGAAGGGTGCCCCCTCGACCGGGTGGAAGGCGCGGCTGGCGAAGATGAAGGCCGCGCCCGCGCCGTATACTTCCTGCCCGACCTGCCCGGCGGGCTGGCCGTCCGGATAGAGATCCTCCAGCGGGAAGGAGAGGGCACGGTCGACATGGCCGTTGGGCTCGCGCTGCTGCGTGGCGATCGCCTCGGGCGGCAGCGCGTCGGGATAATAATACCAGGCGCGCGACAGGGCGTAGCGGCAATATTCGCCGATCAGCATCCGCGCCTCCGGCTCCAGATCGGGGCCGCCGTCGTTCAGATATTGCTCGAACGCGACGAAGCTGTCGAAACACTCGTACATCGCCATATAGGGCGCGTCCTGAAGGCAGGTGACGGCCATGAACGTCTCATAGGCTTCGGCGTGGCCGATCCGGCTGTCCCACAGCACCGCATTGTGCAGGAAGCTGGCGAGATAGACATAGCTCTGCTCGCGATAGACGTCGCGATTGGTGATCCGCCACAGCCGCATACAGGCGGCGGCACCCCAGGCGGTCAGATTGGCTTGGTAATTGATGTCGAAGCGCAGGCCGATGGCGGCATCGATCGCCGCGCGGGCTTCGTCGAGATAGGTCGAATCATCGGTCAGCTCGAACGCGAGGAGCATGACCCAGGCATAGACGCCGCCGACATCGGTCTGGCCGCGTCCGTCGACCGGGGCTTCCTTCTCGATGATCGAGAAGTCCGTCACGTCATATTGGATCGGCCAGCGATAGTCGAAATGCCGCGCCGCCTTCACGCCGTAGTCGATCGCCTTCAGGAACAGCGCGCGCGCTTCTTCGTCGCCATCGAGCGCCAGCGTGCCCAGGTTGAGCAGCGGGTGATAGAGATACCAGCTGTCGACCGCATCGGCCTGTTTGTCCTTGCCGACATTGGGCAGGTAACGGCGGAAGGTACACAGTGTCTCGTCGTAGAATTTCGACAGGCCGGCCTTGAGTTCCGCCTCCAGCGGCACCGGCTCGCCCAGCCAGCGACCCCATTGGTGGAGCGCGGCGACGACCGTCATCTGCACCATGATGTCGGGATATTCGGCGCCGGTATAAGGGTGGATATAGGGATGGCCGTAATGGCGTATCGTGGCGTCCGGGGCCTGCTCCAGATCGCGCAGCGTCCGCTCGGCACGGTCGATCCAGTCGCGATATTCGACCGGCGGTGGCTCTAGCAGGTCATAGGCATTGCCCAGCATCTGCACGAACTGCCGCGCCGATTCGCGTTCGTGCGGCGGGGCCTGATGGCGGAAGACGAGGATCGCGTCGGACAGCGTCACCGCCCGCCCGGCCTCCAGCGCGACCTCGGCCGGATCGGCCTTCGCATCCGGCACGGGCAGGGCATAACCGATCTCGGGCCATGCCCCCGCCACCGCCTCGCGCGGGACCGTGTGCGTCGCGCGGTAATAGTCGTTCGAGGCGGTCAGGTTCTGAATATAGAGGACATTGCCGAAGTTCGGTTCGTCGATGCGGAAATAGAGCAGACCGGTGTTCAGCCCGCGCTGCGACGCCTCGACCTTGCCGTCCGCGCGCAGCGGGTCGTCCCCGAGCCCAAGCGGATAGAGGTCGCGGGGTGCGAAGGGCAGGTTGGTCGGGCGGTCGGGGGTGAAGCGGGTGACGATCCGCACCCGCTCCACGGCATGGCGGTCGGCGAGGCAGGTGATGACATGCTCGCCCATCGCGCTGGTCAGGCGCAGGCGGGCGGCCTCGCCCTGTTCGGGGCGTTCGGCCTGGCAATCGAACGCGGTGGGCACGAAGGCCGCGCGAACCGCCAGCCCGCCGCTGCGCCCGCGCCGGATGATCGCGAAGACCGAATCCCCGGTCCGGTGCAGCGCGACGGTCAGTTCGCCGATCTCGAACTGCGCCAGCGGCTTGGGATCGGCGCGCAGCAGATCGCGCAATTCCAGGAGATGGGGGCTGATAGGCGGCGCGGCCTCGGCAGTCGCCGTTCGGGGCATGTTTCCACTCCGATAGGGTGACAGGGTGTTCGGACAATCGGCCGGGCAGGCGCTGGTTCCAGGAATCGATTGGAAAACCAGCGACTTGATAACCTGCGTCAGCGCATTGGTCTGGTCCGTGCCTGCTGCGCGCGTTTCAGCCGGATTCGGGTCTGCGCATCGCGCAGAAGCGCTGCGGGCAGGTCGGTCGCCGCGCGCAAGCCCGCCACCGACGAGATGTTGCGGATCGACCGGCGCGTCTCGTTCAGCACCTGGCCGACCATCGCCCGCCGCTCGATCTCGCCGGTCTCGCGGACCAGCGACAGGCGGTGGATGGCATAGGTGCCGATCAGCCCGGCGATCAGGAAATAGAAGTCCCAGGCGGTCAATACGACCGGCAGGGTGAAGACGCCGTTCGGGCTGCTCCAGCGCGCCACCAGCTCGAACTGACGCGCGGCGAAGAATTGCGCGAGCAGCCCGCCCAGGATCGGCGCAACACCGGCGGCGAGCGCGGTGGTGATCGCATTGGTCGCGACATAGGCGGTGGCCGACCCCTTGGGCGACAGCTTCAGCGCGATATTGGTGCTGGCCAGCGTCACCCCGGCGATGGTCGCGCCCATGACGAGGTGCAGACCGACCAGCCACAGCTTCACCAGGGTTCGGTCGCCCAGTTGCGACGCGCCGATCATCGCGACGATCGCCAGGATATAGGCAGGCGCGCAGACCGCGAGCACCGACTTGTTGGCGAACCGATCGCTCAGCCGTCCCCAGAGGCGGAGCGCGAGGATGTTGGCGATCTGGCTCGCCACGCTGAGCAGTAGGACGAAGCTGACCGCGAAATGCAGCTGGCGGACGATGAAGACGGTGAAGAAGGGCGTCGCCAGATTGATCGCGAACTGCCAGCTGGCGACGAAGACCAGCAGCCGCCGGAAATTGGCATCGCCCAGCGGCTGGCCGAGTAGCGCGCGAAGCTCGACATGCCCGGCGGCGGGCGGCATCACCGGCTCGGGCATCATCGCGACGATCCGCGCGCTGATGAGGCCGGTCACGCAACCGGCGGCGAACATCGCCGCGAACACCCCGTTGCGCGCCGCCGAGCCTGCGCGCGTCCAGTCGAGCGCCAGCGCGGCGGCCAGCCCCAGCATCAGGCTGATCGCGGTCAGCCAGATGGTTCGCCGGGAAAACACCTCGCCCAGCCGTTCCTCGGGCGCGAGGTCGCGCATCCAGGCGTTCCAGGCGCAACCGCCGACCGCCCCCAGTCCACACAACAGCAGCTGCGCGGCGAGGAAGATCAGGAGCGCGGTCGTGCCGCTGAAAAAGGCGAGCGCGGCCATCACCGCCAGCATCGTCCGTCCGATCAGGCTGGCGAACACCGCGATCTGCTTGCGCCGCCGCCAGCGCTCGACCAGCTGGATGGCGGGCAGCTGCAACAGCTGCGCCAGAAACGGCATGGCGGCGAGAATGCCGACCATCACGTTCGACGCGCCGAGATGCAGCGCGAAGGCGGTCAGGATGACCCCGCTGGTCAGCGCCGCGGCCCCGCCGGAAAACAGCGCCTCGATGATGAGCAGGTGCAGGCCACGCTCCCGATCGGCGGCGGTCAGCTCGGTCTGGGGCAGCAGGGTCATGGGCCGGGGCAACGTCCCATGGATCGGCGCGGTTGCGCTTTTGGCTACATGCTCCTGATCCATATCATTGAGAATGTTGGAAATGTTTGGCGAGGGCGCGACACCTTCGCGGCGTTCGCGGGTTGGTCCGGCGATGGATGACGTTCGCTTCTCTTCGACCGAAGGCCAGCGCGCATGACCGGTGTCGCGGATTGCCGGATCGCGCTCGTCCTCGCCGGGGGCAATGCGCTGGGCGCCTATCAGGCCGGGGTGTATCAGGCGCTGCACGCAGGCGGCCTGTCACTCGACTGGATCGTCGGCACCTCGATCGGCGCGGCCAACGGCGCGATCATCGCGGGCAATGCGCCCGAGGACCGGCTGGAGGCGCTACGCGCCTTCTGGCGACCCGATGGCGGGGCTGGCTCGCTTTATTATAGCGAAAGCGTTGAGACATGGCGACGCAGCGGCGAGGCACTGTCAACCCTGCTGGCCGGGCGCGCGGGCATGTTCGCGCCGGTCGGCACCGGTCTGGCGACGGGCAGCGCGCCCGGCCTGTACGATACGACGCCCTTGGCGCGGACGCTGGCCCGGCTGATCGATTTCGACCGGCTGAATGAGGGGCCGGTCCGCTACACCGCGCAGGCGGTTTCGCTCGATACCGGGCATGAGCGGCTGTTCGATACGCAGGCCGAGCGGATCGGCGAGGATCATATCCGCGCGAGCGGGGCGATGCCGCCCGCCTTTCCGCCGATCGCGATCGACGGCGTTTGCTATGTCGACGGCGGTCTGGCGGCGAACCTGCCGCTCGACCCGGTGCTGGGCGAGGCCGACGAACGGCCGCTGCTGTGCATCGCGGTCGACCTGTTGCCGCTGGCGGGGGGACACGACCCGACGCTCGGCAGCCTGATCGCGCGGACCCAGGACCTGACCTTCGCTGCCCAGTCGCACCGGACGCTGGCGCGCTGGCAGGATCGCTATACGACCGATCCCGGCTTCCACGACCGCGCCGTGGCCCTGGTCCAGCTGACCTATGCCGGGCAGCACTGCGAAGTGGCGGGCAAGGCGATGGACTTTTCCGCCGCCTCGGTCCGGCAGCGTTGGGACGCCGGGGAGCGGGACGGGGCCGCGCTGCTGGCCGCGCTTCGCGGCGGCGGGGTCCCGCTGGGCCGGGCGGGCCTCAACCTCGTTGCCATTCCGCAGGGAGACGCCTCGTGAAAGCCGCACGCAAGACCGCCGATGGACGCTTCGAGATCGCCGAGGTGGAAGACCCCCGGCTGCCCGCCGACGACTGGGTCAAGGCGCGGGTGCGGATGGCGGGTATATGCGGAACCGACCTACGCCACTGGGAAAAGCCCGAGGAGGAACTGCACTGCTGCATCATGGGCCATGAACTGGCCGGTGACGTGGTCGAGGTCGGCCCGGCGGTCGATCGGGTGAAGGTGGGCGACCGGGTGCTGATCGAGTCGGTGCTGGGCTGCGGCCACTGCGAATGGTGCCGGGTCCAGCAATATAATCGCTGCCCCGACCTTTATCCCACCCGCCGCGCCAGCGTCTCGCGCGCCTATGCCGAATATGTCGTCGGGCCGCAGCACAAGTTCCACCCGTTGCCCGACGACGTCGGCTATGACGATGCCTCGCTGCTCGACACCTATGCGGTAGCGCTCCATGCCCAGCATCTCTCCGGCCTGACGATCGGCGATCGCGTGGCGATCATCGGCGCGGGGCCGATCGGGCTGGGCCAGTTGATGCTGGCCAAGGCGAGCGGGGCGAAGGTGATGATCGTCGACACCTTGCCCCATGCGCTGGCGCTGGCCGAGCGGCTGGGCGCGGACGGCATCGTCCGGTCGGACGCTCAAGACCCCGAAGCCGCGATCCGGGCGATGAGCGATGGTCGCGGCGCCGATATCGTGTTCGAATGCGCAGGCGGCACGTCGATGCCCGACACGCTGCCGCTCGCCACGCGGCTGGTGCGGCGGGGCGGCAAGGTCGTCATCGTCGGCGGCTTCGACGACGGCCCGATCGCCATCCCGCTGGAATGGCAGCGCATCCAGATGTCCGAAATCAGTCTGATCCCCAGCGCCAGCTTCGCCTTTCACGACATCCATGCCGAGCAGCTGGAAGTGCTCGACCTGCTGACTCGAGGCGTCCTGAAGACCCAGGACCTCATCACCCACCGCTTCCCGCTCGACCGGATCAACGAGGCGTTCGAGACCGCGCAGGATCGCGAGCGCACGCAAGCGATTTTCGTCGGGCTGGAAGTGTGACGCGCAATGTCCCCGATGAAGGAGAGCGACCATGGCCGACCCGATCAAGCCGACGACCGAGACCCGCGAACCCAATTTGTCGACCGAACATCAGCGTGACGGCGACGCGCGCCGCCCCAGCGACACGCTGGATCGGGACCAGCCGAGTACGGAGGGGCAGGACGCGCCCAAGCGCAAATCCTCGCTGACCTGAATTTTTGGGGGGAGGGGCAAGGGACGCCCCGTTCAATCCGTAGTGACACAGTGCCTGAACGGGGCGCCGAGGACGTGCGGAAGCTCGACCTCTCAGGCCCCGTAACGTGCTTTGATTACAAAAGCTGCGTATTCCTGACCCACGGGCAAAATAAAACCGTCCGGGCGCGCCGCGCTGCCCGCTTTCGGGGACGGGTTTGTCACGAAAACGACGCATCACTGTCACGGAAGTTTCTTGCAAAATGCATCTTGGCGTCATGAGACGCGCCTAACGCCCGAGCCGGGATCGACAGGGGGACTTGTCTTGAGTCGGTCATCGGGCGGCTTTCGCCCGGCTTAGCAACGATAAGATCGGGAGTTTTTCGGCGATGGGCAGCTTCAAGCGCTTCGGCCTCATTCTCATGACCAGCTCGGCCTGTGCGGCCCTTTCTGCTTGCGGCGGTGCCGACAGCGTCGCCTCGCCGGGGGCGGGCAGCGTCGTGATCGTGCAGCCCCAGCCGACACCGACGCCGTCGCCCACCCCGACGCCGACCGCAAACATCACCGCTGCGAAGTTCGCCGCCGTGACCCCCGTCAACAACGTGTCGATCACCGCCGACGAACAGCTGGCGATCGTGAACGCAGGCTCGAACAACAACGTCAACGGCACCAGCGCGGGGCTGAACGGCATCTATCCGACCAGCAGCACCTCGCTGACCACCGCGACCGACCCGTCGATCATCAACGGCTTCTTCACCTCGACCAACTATGTCGGTGCGCTGAATGGCCCGTCGGACACGGCCTTCCAGGGCTGGACCTGCAACTCGACCTCGGCCGAATTCGGCGGCTCGGGCGCGCGCTGCACCGCGGTCCCCGCGATCGGTACCTATTCGGCGGCGACCTCGGTCTGCCCGACCGGCACGATCGATGACGGCACGAACAGCTCGTCCTCGCCCGCCTATCGCTTCTGCCGCATCGATAACACGATCACGACCACTCAGAGCGTGACGCTGCCCAAGATCGCGGGCGTCGTCTATCGCCTGCGCGGCCAGACCGAAGTCGGCACCGACCTGGGTTCGACCGGCGGCACCGGCGTCACCCTGACCATCGCGCCGGGCGTGGTGATCGCGGCGGACTCGACCGAGGCGACCAACGACCTGCTGCTCGTCAATCGCGGCTCGAAGATTTCGGCGGTCGGCACCCGCGACGCGCCGATCATCTTCACCTCGCAACAGAATCTGGCGAGCAACGGCGTGTCCGACGCGACCCAGGGCCAGTGGGGCGGCATCATCCTGCTCGGCCGCGCGCCGACCGCCGTCTGCGCCACCGGCACCGGCCCGAACAACGCCGCCGGTTCGTCGACCAGCTGCCAGCTGGCGATCGAGGGCGTCACGGGGCGCTTCTATGGCGGTGCGAACACGTCCGACTCGTCGGGCCAGATGTCCTATGTCCAGATCCGCTATTCGGGCATCGCCATCTCGGACGGGAACGAGCTTCAGGGCCTGACCCTGGGCGGCACCGGTTCGGGCACGGTCCTGGATCATATCCAGAGCCACAACTCGGCCGATGACGGCATCGAGATTTTCGGCGGCACGTCGAACCTGAAGTATATCGCGATCACCGGCGCGGACGATGACGGCTTCGACATCGACAATGGCTATCGCGGCTTCATGCAGTTCCTGATCGCGGCGCAGCGCACGCTGGGCGCGACGGCGGACAGCTTCTCGACCGAGATCGACTCGAACAATGCCGAGGACCTGCTGCCGCGCACCTTCGGCCGCTACGCCAACTTCACCTTCATCCAGACCGCGCTGGCGCCTGCCGCGATCCGTCTGCGCGGCGGTGCCGACATGACCTTCATCAACGGCATCGTGAAGACGCCGTCGAACGTGGCCTGCGTCAACCTGATCGCGGGTGCCGGTTCGGGTGCCGATCGCACCACGATCCGTGGTGCCAATACCGACCTGCAGGATGTCGGCCCGCCGGTCTTCACCTCGGTCTATTTCAGCTGCGACGGCCGCTAAGGCCCGGCTCGACCATGCGCCCGGCCTCGACCAGGCGCTTACGGCAGGCCGGGGTGGCGAACAGCGCCGCCCCGGCTTTCCTCCATAAAAATCTGATACGGGATGACCCGGCCATGCAGCGACGCCTCGCTTATGCCTCCCTCCTTCTGCTGACCTCGCAGCTCGTCGCGCCCGCCTTGCTCGCGCAAACGGCAGGCGCGCCGCCGCAGACCAGCACCACCGCGACCAGCCCGGACGGGCAGGCGACGCCGCAGAGCCAGACGCCCACGGGCCAGGACGGCCAGTCGGCGGACGAGCCGGTCGAAATCTCCGCGCCCGGCGTCGACGCCACGGCGGGCAACGAGATCGTCGTGGTCGGCCGCAACATCCCCAACACCATCCGCGCCACGCCGCAGATCGTCTCGGTCCTGTCCGCCGCCGATATCGCGCGCACGGGCGAGGGCGATATCGCGGGCGCGCTGACCCGCGTCACCGGCCTGTCGGTCGTGGGCGGCGGCTTCGTCTATGTGCGCGGTCTTGGCGACCGTTACTCCTCGTCGCTGCTCAACGGCTCGCCGCTGCCCAGCCCCGAGCCGCTGCGCCGTTCGGTCCCGCTCGACATCTTCCCGACCACCATCGTCGGCTCGGCGCTGGTCCAGAAGACCTATTCGGTCAATTATCCCGGCGAGTTCGGCGGCGGCGTCATCAACCTGACGACCAAGGCGATCCCCAACAAGAACTTCATCTCGGGCGGCTTTACGGTCGCGGCCGACGATGCGACGACCAGCGAGCTGGGCTATACCTATGCGGGCGGCGATGCCGACTGGTTGGGCTTCGACGACGGCACGCGCGGCGTGCCGCAGTTCGTGCGCGACGTGCAGGCGGGCAAGGGCTCGGGCCTCGTCCCCGCCGCGCAGGTGGCCGCCCTGTCCAACGCCTCGACCACCTTGCTCCAGCGCAACAACCAGCTGCCCGCCAATCTGTCGGGCGAAATCTCGGCCGGTTCGGTGTTCGATATCGGCAGCGACCGGCTTGGCGTGATCTCGTCGCTGTCGCTCTCCAACACCTTCCGCACCCGCTCGGCGATCCAGCAGGACTCGGTGTCGCAGGACGGCACGATCCGCAACGATTATCGCACGCTGCTGACCGACAACCGGATCGTCGCCAATGCGCTGGTCGGCCTGGGTTACGAATTCGGCGACAACACGGTGCGCTGGACCAATGTCTATATCCACGACACGCTGAAGCAGGCGCGCGGCTCGGCGGCCGAGGTCTACAACAACGCCAGCGGCCTGCGCTTCCAGCAGAACACCAACTGGTTCGAGCGCCAGCTGATCGAAAGCCAGTTGGTCGGCGAGTTCAAGCTGACTGACGCCTTGAAGTTCGACGCGCGCGGCGCCTTCGCCAATTCGAAGCGCAACGCGCCGTACGAGCGCCAGTTTGACTATCTCTGCTCGGGCCGCACGACCACCGGCCTGCCGATCAGCTATGACGGCGCGAATGGGGCGGGTGGGTTCCAGTGCAACGGCGCCTATCAGGTGACGCAGCGCTTCACGCCCTTCGCCTCGATCATCTTCTCGGAATTGAACGAGAATCTGTATACCGGCCAGGCCGATCTTTCCTACAAGATCGACAGCGATAGGCCGCTCACGCTGAGCACCGGCTATTTCTATCAGGGCACCGACCGTTATTCGAGCCGTATCCAGTTCAACTACCAGACCAGCGACGGGGCGGGCACCGCGCCGGGCTTCCCATACAATCTCTACCGTCCCGACTATCTGCTGAGCCCCGACGTCATCAACAATGCCTGTCCCTTGCGCGGGCAGGGGGCGTGTACGCTCCAGCTGCAATTCTCGACCCAGGCCGGTGCCTATGCGTACGACGCCAAGCTGAACGTCCATGCCGGCTATGTGCAGGCGGAATCGGAAGTGACCGACGGTCTGCGCGCGGTGGCGGGTCTGCGCTACGAAACGGCGGTCGAGACGGTGACGCCGGTGCAGAGCGCGACGACGCGGCTGAAGAACGACTATTTCCTGCCCGCAGGCACGCTGACCTGGAATTTCGCCGCCGACATGCAGCTGCGCGCGAGCGGCGCGAAGACGATCTCGCGTCCGCAATTCCGCGAGCTGGCGCCGCAGCAGTTCCGCGACCCGGACTCGGACCGCCTGTTCTTCGGCAATCCCAACCTGCGCGACAGCGAGCTGTGGAACCTGGAAGCGCGCTACGAATGGTTCTATGCGCGCGACCAGCGCTTCACGCTGGCGGGCTTCTACAAGCGGATCAAGAATCCGATCGAGCAGGTCGGCTTCTACACCGGCGCCGACGACCGTTTGCAGACGGGCTTCACCTATCTGCCCTCGGCCAAGCTCTATGGCGCGGAAGTCGAGTTGCAGAAATATGTGCCGCTGGCGGGTCTGGGCGGTGATTTCTTCGCCACCCGCCGCCTCGTCGCAATCGCGAACTACACCTACACCAAGTCGCAGATCAACGCGGACGCCAGCTGCGTGCCCAACCCGGCGGCGGCGCAAGGCTCGCCGGGGCTGGCGGGGTGCGCCTCGGGCTTCGGTCCGGCGCGGCTGCTGTTCCGCGACGGCGCATCGCTGACCGGCCAGTCGGACCATCTGGTCAACCTGCAGCTGGGCATGGAGGATACCGCCGCGCTGTCGCAGGTCACCTTGCTGTTCAACTATGCCAGCAACCGCGTGACCAATCGCGGGCCTTCCAACCTGTCGGGCACGGGGTTCCAGCCCGACATCGTCGAAGTGCCGGGCATCCGCCTCGACCTCGTCGCGCGTCAGGGCTTCGAGCTGATGGGCGGTAAGTTCGAGCTGAAGGCAGAAGCCCGCAACCTGACCCGCACGCGCTATAACGAGCGGCAGGATTTCGGGAATGGCCGGTTCGTCTATCTGAACCGGTATAATCTGGGGCGTGTGTTCTCGCTGGGGATCAGCACGACCTTCTGATCCTTTTTGCGCGATGGCGTGAGAGGCCGTCGTCCGGAGCGATCCGGGTGGCGGCCTTTTTCGCGTTTTGGGCAGAGGGAGGGGCGTGGGCTTCGACTTCGCTCAGCCTGAACGGCTGAAGGAAATAATCCCCCACCCCCCGTTCAGCCTGAGCGAAGTCGAAGGCCAAGGGATGACCTTATCGCGAGCGCGGGGCGTGCACTTCGACTTCGCTCAGTGTGAACGGAGGTTGGGGATTAGGGCGGGTCGGGAGGGGGTAGTCATCCTTGCCAAGGCAATTCCCGATACCATTTGGTGATGACGTATTTCACCCCCGCCCGCACCTTCATCGCCTGGTGCAGCGTCGCGGCATTGGTCGAGCCGTCCGCGCGCCGGTTGCTCCAGGCGACCATCTTGCCGGGTTCGGGCTGGATCATCTTGTCGACCACCTTGAACCGGGTCGCACCGCCCGCTTCGGGCGTGTTGAGATACAGCATCACCGTCCAAGTCCGGTTGCCCGACAGCGCGCAATAGCGGTGATAGTCCAGGCCTTTGGGCTCGAAATAATCGGTATGCTGCTTGAATTCCTGGCCGACGGCATAGCGTTGTCCCTGGATCGGCTCGCCATATTCGCCCGACAGGCCGGTCAGCATCGCGATGCGGCGTTCGGTGTCGATCACCGCCGGATCGTCGGCGGGCAGATCGCCCGTCTCGCTGGTGCGATAGGCATGGTCGCCATTGGCGTCGGCGATGGTCGAGGGGCGGCGTACCGCATCGATTCGCGCGATCAGCGCCGCGCACAGTTCGGGCGGCAGCACGTCGCGCTTCACGAACAGGGTCAGCTTGGGACTGGGCAGCCGCTGGACGCCCGGCGTCGCGGCCAGCCGCGCGATGATCGGGGTCGGATCCAGGCCATTGCCCAGCCTGTGTACGTCATCGGTCAAGGCTTGCATCCGGCTCTCCCATCCTGTCCCTCATGTGAAACACATATGACCAAAATGTTTCAGGGCTTTGACGTCGTGCTGTAACATGCCATGCCTAGAGCCCGAAAATGCGTACGGGGTGGGTTTCATGCGGTTGAGGCTCGACGCGCGCGGACGTCGCTGGTTGCGACGGCTGCCGGTCGTGAATGTCTATTCGGTGGCCGAGCTGGCGCTGATGGCGGTCCTCGCCGTTCAGGGCGCGCGGCTGCTATGGGTGATAGTCACCCCCGTCTCGCCGCTGGGCGAGTGGCGGCCGTTGGCCCCCGCCATTGCGGGTTCGACATCGGCCATATTGGAGGGCTTCGACCCGTTCTTCCGCTTGCAGGGGCAACAGGCGGCGCCCGCCGCGGTCACGACGCTGCAACTGACACTTTACGGCACGCGGCTCGACGAGGCATCGGGGCGCGGGTCGGCGATCCTGGCCGGGCCGGATGGGGTGCAGCGCTCGGTGTCGGTGGGCGAGGAAATCCAGCCGGGCGTCACGCTGAAGGCCGTCGCCTTCGACCATATCACCATCGATCGCGGCGGCGCGACCGAGGACCTGTATCTCGACCAGTCCGATGCGCCGACCGCGACCGCCGGGGGACCTGCTCCCGGCGCGCCGTCCGTACAGTTGCCCGGATCGGTGCCCCCGGCGGGTGGCGTCGCCATCGCGCAGTTGCGCAGCGATATCGGCTTCATCCCCCGGCTCGACGGCGGGCGCGTCTCGGGCCTGGTCGTCCGGCCGATGGGTTCGGGCGCGGCGTTCCGCGCGGCGGGCCTGCGCGAGGGCGATATCGTTACCGCGATCGGCGGGCGTCCGGTGACGGGGCCAAGCGACCTCGACCGTCTGGCGGCGGATTTCGCACAGGGCGGTTCTCTTTCCATCACGGTCGAGCGGGGCGATCAGACGCTGCCGCTCTCCCTTCAGATTGCGGCACCACGGCCATGAAGAAGCTTGTCCTCGGTTCGGTTCTGGCGCTGGCCTTGGCGGCGGGCGTTCACGCCCAGACCACGCTCAACGTCCGCGACGCCGATATCCGCGCCTTTATCGCTGATGCCGCCAAGGTGACGGGGCGGACCTTCATCATCGACAGCCGCGTCAACGGCAAGGTGACGGTCGTGACCGACCGGCCGCTGTCCCGGTCCGAATATTTCGAGATATTCCTGTCGACCCTGCGCTCCAACGGGCTGGTCGCGGTGCCGACCTCGGGCGGCGCGTTCCGGGTGCAGCCGGTGGATAACGCCGCGTCGCAGCCGAGCCGGATCGGGTCGGCGGGCGCGAACCGCAATTCCTACGTTACCGAGATCATCCGCCTGCGCGCGATCGACGCCAACAGCGCGCTGGAAACGGTGCGCCCGCTGGTCAGCGCGCAAGGGTCGGTGACGGCGAACCGCGCGGGCAACAGCCTGGTCGTGGTCGACTTCGCCGACAATATCCGCCGTATCCGCGAGGTCGTTCGCCGGATCGACGCCGACAACGCCTCGACCCGTGTGATCGCGCTGCGCAATGCGGGCGCGCGCGAGATCGCGACGGCGCTCCAGACGCTGGCGGGCGGTGGTGGCGGTGGACAGGGCAGTGCGCCCGCGCAAGGCTCGACCGGCGTCTCGGTCGTCGCCATCGACAGCTCCAATTCGATCGCGCTGCGCGGCGATCCATCGAGCGTGGCGCGCTTTGCCCAGATCGCGACCGATCTGGACAACAAGGCCAAGAGTGGCACCGAAATCCGCGTCGTCTTCCTCGAAAACGCGGACGCTGAGCAGCTTCTGCCCGTGCTCCAGCAGCTGGTCGGGCAACAGCCCGATCCGGTGCAGGAAACCACCCTGTCGCGCGGCAGCTTCACCCAGACCAACAGCCAGGCAGGCTCGGCGGCGGGCACTTCGATCGCGCAGCGTATCCAGCCCGTCGCCCAGCCCCAGGCGGCAAGCGCCCCAGGCGCAGGCGGCCAGAACGGCCAGCCGCCCGCGATCAGCACGCAAGGGGGGCGCACCGCGGCGGTCGTCACCCGCTTCGTCGGTGCGAACGCCATCGTCATCGCCGGGCCCGCCGACATCCAGCGCCAGATCGGCGAGGTCATCCGTCAGCTCGACGTGCGTCGCGAGCAGGTGCTGATCGAGGCGATCGTCGCCGAAGTCTCCGACCAGACCGCACGGCGGCTGGGCGCGCAGTTCCTGCTGGGGAGTCTGTCGGGCGGGGCGTTCGCCGCCTCGACCTATGGCAATACCGCGCCCAACATCCTCCAGATCGCGGGTGCGGTGGGGGCGAACACGATCGGCGGCACGACGACGACCGTCGTCGCCCCCGATGGCACACGCACCACGACCAACGTCCCCAACCAGGCCTATAGCCAGCTGACCCAGTCGGCGGTGCAGTCAATCCTAGGCACCACCGGCGGCTTTGCGGGCTGGGGCGGGCAGATCGGCGACACGGTGTTCGGCGCGATCATCAACGCGGTGAAGAGCGACACGACCTCGAACCTGCTCCAGGTCCCGCACATCATCACGCTGGACAATCAACAGGCGCACAGCCTGGTCGGCCAGGAAATCCCCGTGACGACCGGCCAGGCGCTGTCGAACAATTTCGACAATGCCTTCCGCACGGTGCAGCGCCAGAATGTCGGCATCCAGCTGGACGTGAAGCCGCAGGTCAATGCGGGCGGTTCGCTGAAACTTTACGTGCGGCTGGAGGTCAGCTCGATCGCGGGGCCCGTGTCGAGCAACAATAGCGAGTTGATCCTCAACAAGCGCGCGTTCGAGAATGTCTTCACGCCCGATGACGGCCAGATCACCGTCATTGGCGGGCTGCTGGACGACAATGAGCGGCGGACGATCGAGAAGATCCCGCTGCTCGGCGATATTCCGGGGCTGGGCGCGCTGTTCCGGTCCAAGGCGCGCAGCCGGTCGAAGACGAACCTGATGGTCTTCATCCGACCGACGATCCTGCGCACCCCCGAGGACAGCCGCCGCGTCACCGAGCAACGTTACGGCTATCTCCGCCAGCTTCAGGGCTATGCCCAGCCCGGCGTCGAACCCTCGATCGATGAGCTGGTCCGCGATTATATGAACGCCGCGCCGCCGATCCCGCATGCGCCGATGCCCGGCAATATCGAGGACCCACGCATCGCCGTCCCCGTCGCCAAGTCGGTCGAACCGATCAAGCGCCGTGACTGACGACGACCAGCCCCTCCCCACGGGCGACACCGTCCCCCTGCCGCTGGGCACGTCCCTCCCGCAGGCGGGAGCGGATGGGGGAGGGCCACCCGCCCTCCCGCTCCCTGCACCCGACGACGCGCTGGAACTGGTCGCCCCGCTGACCATCCCCTACGCCTTCGCGCGCAAGTTCGGCACGGTGGTCCAGACCGCCGACCCGCTGACCATCGCGCTTCGCGAAGGCGCCGATCCGCGCGCGCTGATCGAGCTGCGCCGTCATATCGGCCGCCCCTTCGCTATCGCGCGCGTCGAGGCCCCCGCCTTCGACCGGCTGCTGTCCGACGCCTATGCGATGGACGGACAGGCGACCGCGATCGCGGCGGTCGGCATGGGCGACGAGCTGGACATGCTGGCCGACGGCATCCCGACCGCCGAGGATTTGCTCGACACCGCCGACGATGCGCCCGCCATCCGTCTCATCAACGGCATCATTGCGGACGCCGCGCGCAACGGCGTGTCGGACATCCATATCGAGCCGTACGAAACCGGCCTCGTCGTCCGGATGCGGATCGACGGCGTGCTGCGCGAGACGCTGCGCATGCCGCCGCATGTCGCGCCGGTGGTGGTCAGCCGTATCAAGGTCATGGCCCGGCTCGACATCGCTGAGCGCCGCGTGCCGCAGGACGGGCGCATGGCGCTGACCCTGGGCGGCAAGCTGCTCGACGTGCGTGTCTCGACGCTGCCCAGCCGGGCGGGGGAGCGCGTGGTGCTGCGTATTCTCGACAAGGAGAATGCGGGGATCGACCTCGACGCGCTGGGCATGAACCCCGCGATGTACGCGCTGCTGCGCGAGGCGCTGAGCGAACCCAACGGCATCATCCTCGTCACCGGGCCGACCGGCTCGGGCAAGACGACCAGCCTCTATGCGGCGCTGCGCCTGCTGAACGATGGCAGCCGCAACATCCTGACCGTCGAGGACCCGGTCGAATATGCGGTCGAGGGCGTGGGGCAGACCCAGGTCAACGCCAAGGTCGGGCTGACCTTCGCGGCGGGGCTGCGCGCGATCCTGCGTCAGGACCCGGACGTGGTGATGGTCGGAGAAATCCGCGACCGCGAAACCGCCGAGATCGCGGTGCAGGCCTCGCTGACCGGGCACCTCGTGCTGTCGACGGTCCACACCAACGACGCGGTCGGTGCGATCACCCGGATGCGCGACATGAAGGTCGAGCCGTTCCTGCTCGCCTCCACTTTGCGCGCCGTGATCGCCCAGCGGCTGGTGCGGCGGCTGTGTCCGGCGTGCAAGCGCCCGGTCAAGGCCAAGCATACGGTGGCGCCGCTGCTCGGTATCGAGAACAAGGCGACGGTGTACGAGGCGGTCGGCTGTCCGCAGTGCAACGGCACCGGCTATAAGGGTCGGACCGGCGTCTATGAGGCGGTGCGGGTCGACGATACGATCCGGCGGCTCATCAACGAAGGCGGCGACGAACAGGCGATCGCCGCCCACGCCTTTGCCCGGCAACAGCCACTGGCGGCGGTGGCCCGGACGTTGGTGCTGGACGGCGTGACCACGGCGGAGGAAGCCATCCGCGTGTCCCGCCGCGACACCGACGCAGGGTGAGGGGGGTGTGCATTCTTCCCAACTCCCGTTCCCCCGCGAAGGCGGGGGCCCAGTGCCTTGGCCGTATCGGGGCGAACGTTGCGGGTGAACATGTCAGGGTTTCACGCGAAGCCACGAAGCCGCAAAGAGAAGTTGGGTTCGCGCAGAGGCGCAGAGGACGCAGAGACGGTGTCCTTGCCACGTCAGCGGCCTTCCTTGTTCGGCCAATTGAAAAGGCTGTGCGCTGCCGCGCACGAGACATCTTTGCGCCCTCCGCGCCTCTGCGCGAACATGACTTTCTTCTTCGCGGCTTCGCGGCTTCGCGTGAGATAATATGTCGATCCGACACGCCTCGCAGTAACTGGACCCCCGCCTTCGCGGGGGAAGGGCCCTATGGGGAAGCGCACTGACATGGCCGGGTTCGACTATGTCGCCATCGACACCAAGGGCGCAGAGAAGCGCGGGTTCATCCCGGCCGAAACTGCCGACGCCGCCCGCACCGCGCTGGAGAAGCAGCGGCTCTACGTCGTCTCGGTCAAGCCGGGCAGCGGCGACACCGCCGAGCGCCGCCCGCTCTTCGGGCTGAAGCTCGGCCGCGCGCGCATGTCGGTCAAGCAGCTCACCCTGTTCACCCGCCAGCTCGCTACGCTCAACCGCGTCTCGCCGCTGGAGGAATCGCTTCGCACCATCACCCGCCAGACCGAGCAGGAGCGGGTGCGCGCCATCGTCGCGACCGTGCATCAGGGCGTCACCGAGGGCCGTCGTCTCGCCGACGCGATGGCGCGCGAGCCGAAGAGCTTTCCGCCGCTCTACCGCGCGATGGTCGCGGCGGGGGAAAGTTCGGGCACATTGCCGACCATCCTCGAACGGCTCGCCGCGCTGCTAGAGCGGCAGGCGGAGATTCGCGGCAAGCTCATCACCGCGCTCGCCTATCCGACGATCCTCGCAGTCGTAGCACTCGGCGTCGTCACCGCGCTGATGATGTTCGTCGTGCCGCAGGTGGTCGAGCAGTTCGATACGGTCGGGCAGGAGCTGCCGTTCCTCACCCGCATGGTCATCACGGTGTCGGACCTGCTGGTCGGCTGGTGGTGGCTGATGGCGGGGATCGCCGTCGTGGCGGGCGTCGGTTTCTGGCGCGCGCTGAAGGTGCCGTCGATCCGGCTGTCCTTTGACACCTGGCTGCTCAAGCTGCCGCTGCTCGGCCGGTTGCTGCGCGACCTGCACGCGGCCCGGATGGCGCGCACGCTGGGGACGATGGTGGCCAGCCGTTTGCCGCTGCTCGAAGGGCTGACGCTGACGGCGGGCACGATCCACAACCGGCGGTTGCGCGTGGCGTCCGACGCGATCGTCGACGCGATCCGGGGCGGCGGCAGCCTGTCGGCGGCGATGCGGCGCGCGGGCGTCTTCCCGCCGCTCCTCACTTACCTCGCGGCCAGCGGCGAGGCGGCGGGGCGGCTGGACGAGATGCTGGAGCGCGCCGCCGATTATCTGGAGCGTGAGTTCGACCGCTTCACCGCCACCGCTTTGTCGTTGCTGGAGCCTGCGATCATCGTCGTGATGGGCGGCGTGGTCGCGACGATCGTGCTATCCATCCTGCTGCCCATCCTCCAGCTCAACACGCTGGCGGGTCAATGAGACGAGAGGACATGTTGATGCGTACCCCCACCCCCCGACGGATCCGCCGCAAGCGCCCCGCGAACGGCTTCACCCTCGTCGAACTGATGGTCGTGATCGTCATCATCGGCCTGCTGGCGACGATCGTGGCGCTGAACGTCCTCCCCTCGGGCGACACCGCACGGGTGCAGAAGGCCAAGGCCGACATCGCGCAGATCGAGGGCGGGCTGGAGATGTACAAGCTCCAGAACCTGACCTTCCCGACGACGTCGCAGGGGTTGCAGGCGCTGGTGACGATGCCGGCTGGCCTCGCCGATCCGTCGCGTTACCAGAAGGGCGGCTATCTCAAGAAGCTGCCCGACGATCCCTGGGGCCGCCCCTATCTCTATGCCGCGCCCGGCCAGCATGGCGAGGCGGACGTGTGGACCTACGGCGCCGACGGCAAGGAAGGCGGCGAGGGGATCAACGCCGATATCGGCAACTGGGATAAGTGAAGTTTTGGGCGCGTCTGGATGCCAGCCGTGGCGGGCACAGGGCGTGGCCTTCGACTTCGCTCAGGCTGAACGGGGCGGGGGAACGTGTCCCAACCTGCGTTCGCACTGAGCGAAGTCGAAGTGCACTCGCCACCGGCTTCACCCTGGTCGAACTGATGGTTGTCATCACCGTGATCGGCCTGGCCTCCGCCATCGCGGTCTGGTCGTTGCCCGATCGCCGAGGTCGCGTGACCGACGAGGCGTTGCGCTTTGCCGCCCGCGTCCGCGCCGCGCATGACGTGGCGGTGGTCGAGGCGTCGCCGGTCAGCATCTGGGTCACGCGCGGCGGCTATGGCTTCGACCGGCGGGCGGACGGCGCGTGGAGTCCGATGACCGCCAAGCCGTTGCGCGTCGCCCAGTGGGAGGATGGCACCCAGGCCGTGATCCCCGAGGCGAGCGGGCGGGTGCGGATCACCTTCGACGTGACGGGCTTGGCGGACCGTCCGGTCGAGCTGCGGCTGACGCGGGACCGGGCGAGCAGCATCGTGCGGATCGGTGCGGACGGCACGGTGCGCGTCGATGGATGAGCTATTCCCCATTCCTCCCCTGCAAGGGGAGGTGTCGCGGCGAAGCCGTGACGGAGGGGTGTCGCCGCTCGTGCTGCACTCCCTCGATGGCTGCTACACCCCTCCGTCAGGCCTTCGGCCTGCCACCTCCCCTTGCAGGGGAGGAAACGAAAGCGGCTTCACGCTCATCGAGATCATGGTCGCGCTGGCGGTGTTCAGCCTGGCGGCGATGGCGCTCGTCCGGCTGGAGAGCGCAACGATCCGGGGCGCCTCGATCCTGGACGAAACCGTCGTCGCGCAAATGGTCGCGCGCAATGTCGCGATCGCTGCCGTCACCGATCCGCAGGCGCCTGCGCTCGGCCGGACGACGGGTGCGGAGGTGAATGGGGGGCGCAGCTGGAAATGGACCCGGATCGTCAGCGGGACGGGCGATGCGCGGGTGGTGCGGATCGATGTGGCGGTGACGAACGCAGGAGGTAGTGTCGCCGGGCGGATGACGATGGTGCGCCCACCCATGGCGGCCCCGCCGGTCGGGGTGTCGGCGTCGTGAGATTGCACGCACTTACCTTTCTGTTCCCCGGCGAAGGCCGGGGGCCAGTCTCCGTAATGCCCGATAAAAATGGCGAACGTCGCAGCGCGCCTTCTACGGCACAGCAACTGGGCCCCGGCCTTCGCCGGGGAACGGGGCGGAACGGCTTCACCCTGGTCGAAGTCATGGTCGCCCTGCTCATCTTTTCGATGCTCGCCGCCGCTGCCGTCGCGATCCTGTCGCTCAGCGTCCGGGCGCAGGCGGCGACGGGGCAGAAGCTCGACGCGATCTCGGCGGTCAGCCGGACGACGGCGATCCTATCGGCCGATCTGGCGCAGGCGGTCGACCGGCCGACCCGCGACGAGGGCGGCGTGCTGACGCCCGCCATGGTCGCCGGGCCGGATGCCATGCGGCTGGTGCGCGGCGGCTGGAGCAATCTGGACAATGCCGCGCGGCCTTCGGTGCAGAAGGTCGCCTATCGCCTGAACGGTGACGTGCTGGAGCGGGTGGCCTGGCCGCTGCTCGACGGGGCGGCACCGATGGACCCCGCCGCACTGATGGATCATGTGCGCGAACTGCACCTGCGCTACCGCTTCAACGGCGCATGGCTCGACCAGTGGCAGGGGCAGCCGGGCGTCGCGCTGCCGCAGGCGGCCGAAGTGACGATCGTGCGCGATGACGGCATGATCTTTCGCCAGCTGTTCCTGGTCGGCACCGGCTATGTCGGCGCGGCCGTGATGCCCCAGCCCGGCCCATCGCCGAGCCCGACGCCGACGCCCAATGGCTAGACCCATGCCGCCCGCGGGCGAGCGCGGGGCCGCGCTGCTGACCGTCCTGATTCTGGTCGCCGTCATCGCGGTGCTCGCCGCGACCGCGCTGGAAAAGCTGCGCCTGTCGACGCGGCTGGGCGGCAATGCGTTGGCGATCGAGCAGGCGCGCGGCTACGCCTATGCCGCCGAGGCGCTGGCGATCATCCGCATCGGCGATCTGCTGGAGCGCGCCCAAGGCAAGGTCTCGCTGCTCGGTGGGTGGAGCGACCGACCCTTCGCGCTGCCGCTGGGCGATGTCGCGGGCGGGGGCCGCGCGGTGGCGCGGGTGACGGACGGCGGCAACTGCTTCAATCTTAACGGCCTGGCGCAAAGCCTGCCGGGCCAGCCGGGCGTGCTGATCGGCAATGCGGTCGAGGTCGCGCATTTCGCCAAGCTGATGCGGCTGCTGGGCGTTCCCGGCCAGGTCGCCGAGCAGGTCGCGACCGCGACCTCCGACTGGATCGACAGCGACCCAAATCCGCAGGGCGGCGGTGCGGAGGACCCGGTCTATCTGGCGCGCGATCCGCCCTATCGGACCGGCGGCGCGATGATGGCGGATGTCAGCGAGTTGCGCATGGTGAACGGCGTCACGCCCGAACTCTATGCCCAGCTTCGCCCCTGGCTCTGCACCCTGCCCGAGGCCAAGCCGACGACCGTCAACATCAACACGCTGGCGCCCGAGCAGGCGCCTTTGGTCGCGATGGCGCAGGTCGATACGATTTCGCCCGGCGCGATTGCGCAGGCCCTTTTGCGCCGCCCGCCGCAAGGCTATGCCGATGCGGGCGCCTTCTGGGCGCAGATACCGGGGGCGAGCGGGGGCGGTGGCGTGGCGGTGACGACACGCTGGTTCAACCTGCGCATTGATGTCAGCCTGGGCAGTGTCGGGGTGCAGGAGCGCGCGCTGGTCGATGCCACGCGCCAGCCGCCGCGCCTCGTCGCGCGGATTTGGGGGGAAGAGTGATGAGTGCGACCAACCTCCTGTTCCTGCCGCCGGGCGAGGGTGGCGATTATCGCTGGATGCGGATCGAGGATGCGCGCGTCGCCGCCGCCGGAGAGGGCCTGCCGCAGGGCGATGGCGAGGTGATCGCGGTCGCGCCCGCCGATGCGGTCTCGCTCCACTGGGCCGATATCCCCGCCCGCTCGACGGCGCAGGCCGCCGCCGCCGCGCGTCTGCTGGCGGCCGAGGTGAGTGCCGCGCCGATGGACGAACTCCATGTCGCGGTCGGTGAGGACGAGGGTGGCGCGCGCGCCATCGGCATCGTCAATCGCGGCGCGATGGCGGGCTGGCTGGCGCGGCTGGGCGCGGCGGGGGTCGACCCCGTTGCCGTCGTGCCCGCCCCTCTGCTGCTGCCGCGCCCCGACGAAGGCTATGTGCGCGGCGACCTGGCCGGGCAGGGGGTGGTGCGCGGCCGCGCCTCGGGCTTTGCCGATGAGCCGGGCTTTACCGAGATCGTTGCGGGCGAGGAACCGCTCGCCGATCTCGACGCCGATGGGATCGAGGCGGCTTTGGGCGCGGCGGCGGTGAGCCCCGCGCTCGACCTGCGGCAGGGCGTGTTCGCGCGGCGGCGCGGCTTCGTCATCGACTGGCGGCTGGTGCGACGGCTCGCTTGGCTGGGCCTCGCCATCATCGTCGCCACGCTGGCGATCGATTTCGTGCGCTGGACCAAATACAGCTTCGCCGCCGATGCGACCGAGGCGAAGATCGAGCAGGTCGCCCGCACCGCCCTGCCGCGTGGCGAGACGCTGGTCGATGCCGACCGCCAGCTGACCGAGCGGCTGTCGGCCGTGCGCGGGCCGGGCCAGGGGTTCAGCCGGACGGCGGCGGCGGTATTCGCGGCGGTGCGCAGCGTGCCCGGCACCGAGCTGACCGCGCTCGATTTCCAGCCGAGCGGCGACATAAGGCTGGGCGTCGCGGTCGACCGCGAGGCGCTGGCTACCGATCTGAAACGCGCGATCGAGGCGGAGGGCTTTACCGTCCAGCCCAGCACCTTCGTTGCGGCGGGTGGTCGGATCACGGGAGAATTCACGGTGCGCGCACGATGAAGGCGCTGAAACTCTGGTTCGATGGCCGCAGCCTTCGCGAGAAGCGGCTGCTGCTGGTCATGGGCGCGCTGCTGGTCGTGACGATCATCTGGGGCGGCATCCTGCGGCCGCTGGACGACGGCCTGTCGAGCGCCCGCGAACGCCATGCCGATGCGGTGATCCGGCTGGGCGAGGCGCAGACGATCGCCGCCGAGCTGAACCAGCGCCGTCGCCGTCCGCCGGCCCTGTCGGGGACGCTCGCCGATACGGTGCGGCTGTCGGCCGAGCAGGCGGGCTTCACCCTGTCCGCGCTGACCGAGGACGGTCCCGGCCGGGTGCGCGCGCAGATCGCTTCGGCCCGCCCGACCGCGCTGACGCCGTGGCTGGCGCGGCTGGAGCGCGGCGGGGTGCTGGTCGAGCAGGCGACGCTGACTGACAATGGCGACCGGACGGTGGGCGTCGCGCTTCTCTTCCGGACACGGGTGTCCTGATGCGGTTGCGGATGACCACGCGGCCTTCGGTGCTGTTTGCGGCGATGCTGGTCGTGGCGCTGATCGTCTTTTTGCCGATGCGCCTCGCCCTGGGCATGACCGGGCTAGCGGACGAAGGGCTGAGCGCGCGCCGGGTCGGCGGCACCATCTGGGGCGGTAGCCTGATCGAGGCGCGGTTCGGCGCGGTGGCGCTGGGCGATCTGCGCGTGTCGCTGTCGCCGCTGGCGTTGCTGGTCGGCCGGGCGAAGCTGGCGTTCGAGGGGGCCGGGGCCGATGGCCGCCCGATCGCCGGGTCCGCGACGATCAGCCGCCATGCGATGGGCATCGACGGCGTCACCGCCAGCCTGCCCGCCGCGACTCTGTTCGCGCCCTTGCCGGTGACGACGCTGGCGCTGGAGGATGTGACCGTCCGCTTCCGCGATGGCGTGTGCGAGGAAGCGGCGGGTCGCGTTCGTGCGACCGTGGTGGGCGAGGCGGGCGGCCTGCCGCTGCCTCCAATGATGATGGGCACCGCGCGGTGCGAGGCGGGCGCGCTGCTCTTGCCGATGACGGGGCAGGGGGGCACCGAGGGCGTGAACCTGCGCATCCGGCCCGATGGCCGCTACACCGCCGACCTGGTCCTGACGCCGGGCGATCCGGCGGCGGCGGCACGGCTGGAGCAGCTTGGCTTCGTCGCGGGGACGGGGGGCGGATACCGACTTTCGGCACAGGGAAGATTCTGAGGCGCGCGATTTTGACCGCTTGACGAAAGCGGGTGATCCCGTTTAGGGGCGCAAGCCTTCGCGGCGACCGTAGTTCAATTGGTTAGAGCGCCGGCTTGTGATGCCGGAAGTTGCGGGTTCAAGTCCCGTCGGTCGCCCCATTCTTCTCCGGCCATATCCTGGCCACGGCACCGGCCCTTCTCCGCCCGTGTCCCCCCTAAATCCTCACCGATTGGGTGGCCGGGTCGTCAGATTCGGTCCGGTTCCGCTTTTGTCGGACCGAAGGACGAGCATGACGAACTGGGGCTTTCCCGATTTCGACGCGCATGAAGGCGTGCACCTGTTCACCGATCCCGCTTCGGGTCTGCAGGCGGTCATCGCCGTGCACTCGACGCATCTCGGCCCGGCGGCGGGCGGTGCGCGTTTCTGGAATTACGGCACGCCCGCGCTGGCGATCACCGACGCGCTGCGCCTGTCGCGCGGCATGAGCTACAAGAACGCGATGGCGGGCTTGGCGCTGGGCGGCGGCAAGGGCGTGGTCCTGGCGGCGAAGCCCGGCGACGTCATCACGACGGCGCAGCTCGAAGCATTCGGCCGCGCGGTCGAGTCGCTCGGCGGTCGGTACGTGACGGCCGAAGACGTTGGCATGTCCGAGGAACGCATGAAGGTCATCGCGACCCAGACGCGCTATGTTTCCGGCCTGCCGGTGGCGAGCGGTGCGGCGGGCGGAGATCCCGGCCCCTACACCGCGCACGGCGTCTATCTGGGTGTGAAGGCCGCCGCCAAGCGCGGGCTGGGCGCGACCGACATGAAGGGCGTGCGGGTTGCGATCCAGGGCGTCGGCTCGGTCGGCGGCGGTCTCGCTAAGCTGCTGGCGAAGGACGGTGCGGTGCTGACCATCGCCGACGTCAACCAGGCGCGCGCCGAACAGATGGCGGCGGAACTGGGCGCCAACGTCGCCTCGGCCGACGAGATCCTGTTCGCCGATGTCGATCTGGTCAGCCCCAATGCGCTGGGCGCGGTGCTGAACGCCGATTCGATCCAGCGGCTGAAGGCCAAGGTCGTCGCGGGCGGCGCCAACAACCAGCTGGCGACCCGCGAAGACGGCGCGCGCGTGGCGGAGGCGGAAATCCTCTATGCGCCCGATTACGTCATCAATGCGGGCGGCATCATCAATGTCGGGCTGGAATATCTGGGGCAGGGCGACGAGGCCGAGGTCATGGCGCGCATCGCCAAGATTCCCGAGCGTCTGGAGCAGGTGTGGCAGCGCTCGGCCGAGACCGGCCATCCGGCCTCGGACGTCGCGGACGAAATCGCGCAAGGCCTGATCGGGCGGTAATGAGTCTCACGCCCCTCCCGCAGGCGGGAGGGGATGGGGGAGGGCATGGAGTCTCACCGAGACCATCGCCTGCGGCCTTGCCCTCCCCAAACCCCTCCCGCTTGCGGGAGGGGCTTAAGAAAGAAGTGGCACCGCCACTCACACCATCGAAATTCCCCCACCGAAACCCGGTTGACGAACCGTCCCCCCGCGCCCATTTGCCAATCGGATCAAATCCATCCGATTGGGAGATCATGCGCCTTTCCAGCCTAGCCGATTATGCGGTCGTGATGATGACCGCCGCCGCGCGCGAAGGCGCCGGTGGGCGGAGCAACGCGACCCTGTTGGCCGGGCAGACAGGCGTGCCGCTTCCCACCGCGCAGAAGCTGGTCAGCCGTCTGGCGGGCGCGGGCCTGATCGAGAGTACGCGCGGCACCGGCGGCGGCATTCGTCTGGCGCGCGACGCGGACACGATCAGCCTGGCCGACATCGTCGAGGCGGTGGACGGCCCGATCGCGCTGACCGCCTGCGTCGATGGCGCTGCGCACGATTGCGGCCTGGAAATGCAATGTCGTGTCCGGCCGCATTGGCATGTCGTCAATCAGGCGGTACGCGCCGCCTTTTCCGGGGTGACGCTCGCGACGCTCGCCGCCGATCCTGTTGAATCGCAAGTGATGGACGCGTCCCCGCGTCCGGGGGTATTCGCCTGATGGCCACGAAGAATGCAGAGGCGCTCGCCGCCGCCAACAAGAAATATGAGTGGGGCTTCGCCACCGAGATCGAGCAGGACTTCGCGCCCAAGGGGCTGAGCGAGGATACGGTCCGCTATATCTCGGCCAAGAAGGGCGAGCCGGAATGGATGCTCGACTGGCGGCTGAAGGCGTTTCGTCTGTGGCAGACGCTGGAGACGCCCGACTGGGCCAAGCTGAACATCCCGCCGATCGACTATCAGGACGCGTATTATTACGCGGAGCCGAAGCAGAAGAAGACGATCGCGTCGCTGGACGAGCTCGACCCCGAGATTCGCCGCACCTACGAAAAGCTGGGCATCCCGATCGCCGAGCAGGAAGTGCTGGCGGGCGTCGAGGGCGCGCGCAAGGTCGCGGTCGACGCGGTGTTCGACAGCGTGTCGGTCGCGACGACCTTCCGCAAGGAGCTGGAAGCGGCGGGCGTCATCTTCCGCTCGATCTCCGAGGCGATCAAGGAATATCCCGATCTGGTCCGCAAATGGCTGGGCAAGGTCGTGCCGCAGCGTGACAATTACTTCGCGACGCTCAACTCGGCGGTCTTCTCGGACGGCACCTTCGTCTACATTCCCGAAGGCGTGCGCTGCCCGATGGAGCTGTCGACCTATTTCCGCATCAATGCGGAGAATACCGGCCAGTTCGAGCGCACGCTGATCGTCGCGGACAAGGGGGCCTATGTCTCCTATCTCGAAGGCTGCACCGCGCCGATGCGCGACGAGAACCAGCTGCACGCGGCCGTCGTCGAACTGGTCGCGCTGGACGATGCCGAGATCAAATATTCGACTGTCCAGAACTGGTATCCGGGCGACGAGAATGGCGTCGGCGGCATCTACAACTTCGTCACCAAGCGCGCGCTGTGCCAGGGCAAGAACAGCAAGGTGTCGTGGACCCAGGTCGAGACCGGCTCTGCGGTGACGTGGAAATATCCGTCTTGCGTGCTGGCGGGCGACGGCTCGGTGGGCGAGTTCTACTCGGTCGCGGTCACCAACAATCGCCAGCAGGCGGATACCGGCACCAAGATGATCCATCTGGGCAAGAACACGCGGTCCACCATCGTGTCGAAGGGGATTTCGGCGGGGCGCTCGGACAATACTTATCGCGGGCTCGTCCGCGTGGCGGCGACCGCCGAGAATGTCCGCAACTTCACCCAGTGCGATAGCCTGTTGCTGGGCGACCAGTGCGGCGCGCACACCGTGCCCTATATCGAGGTGAAGAACCCCAGCGCGCAGATCGAGCATGAGGCGACGACCAGCAAGATCAGCGAGGACCAGCTCTTCTATGCGATGAGCCGTGGTCTGGACCAGGAAGCGGCGGTCGCGCTGATCGTCAACGGCTTTGCGCGCGAGGTGTTGCAGCAACTCCCGATGGAGTTCGCGGTCGAAGCGCAGAAGCTGTTGGGGATTTCGCTGGAGGGGTCGGTCGGGTGACATATGTTGTGGCGCTGCTTCTCTTTTTGCCCGCAGTGCTCATTTCCATGGTCGCCGTCACGTTAATAGACCTCGCGACAAAATTGCCCCGTATAGCAAGCTTGCTAATCGCAGTACTGCTTGCGCCGATAGGATCGCTTTTATATTTTTATATTGGTGCGGGTGTGCTGGGGTTGATGGCGGTGCTCTATGTGCCGTTGTTTTTGCTGTTCGGGCTCGTTGGGGCTCTTGTCGGGTTGAAATCTCTCGATGTGCTTCGCGATTTGCGCGGTCATGATCAAATTTAGATGTTGGATGTCATGCTGAAAATTGAAAACCTCCACGCCGAGATTGACGGCAAGCCGATCCTCAAGGGCCTGACCCTCGAAGTGAATGCGGGCGAAGTCCATGCGATCATGGGGCCGAACGGCGCGGGCAAGTCGACGCTGGGCTATGTGCTGGGCGGGCGTCCGGGGTACGAAGTCACCGAGGGGTCGGTGACGTTCGACGGCGTCGACCTGCTCGAGCTGGAGCCGAACGAGCGCGCCGCCGCCGGCTTGTTCCTGGGCTTCCAGTATCCGGTCGAGATCCCCGGCGTGTCCAACGTCCAGTTCCTGCGCGAGAGCCTGAACGCCCAGCGCGGGCAGCGTGACGAAAAGCCGCTGTCGGGCGGCGAATTCCTGAAGCTGGCGCGCGCGCAGGCGGATGGGCTGGGGCTGAACCAGGATATGCTCAAGCGCCCGGTCAATGTAGGCTTCTCGGGCGGCGAGAAGAAGCGCAATGAGATGGTCCAGATGGGCATCCTGAACCCCAAATTCGCGATTCTGGACGAGACCGACTCCGGCCTCGACATCGACGCACTGCGCATCGTCGGCGACGGGATCAACCGGATCATGCGGGCGCCCGACAAGGCGGTGCTGCTGATCACCCATTATCAGCGGCTGCTCGACTATGTGCAGCCCGACCGGGTGCATGTGCTGGCCGATGGCCGCATCGTGCGTTCGGGCGGCCCCGAACTCGCGCTCGAACTGGAGCGCGAGGGCTATGCGGGCGTCGAGGCGTGATCTTGTTGATGTTCGCGATCCAGGTGGCACCCGTGCCTGCGCTTCAGCCGGAGCCGGAGAGCGAAGTCCTCGTGATCGGCCGTAGGTTAGAAGAGTGGCGGTCCAAGCTGACGTCTGAGAAGGGACGTTTGACGTGTGTCACGAAGCGATCGACGGGTGATGCGGAGATCGATGCGATCGGATGTACGGCGATGACCGACTGCTTTCCAAAGGCGCAGCCTGCCTTTGAGGCGACTCGCGCCAAGGGATTGGCACGGGATGAGCGTAAGCGGCTGATGACGGTAGCCGAACAGGCCATGATAGCTTGCGTCACACCGCGTCGTGCCGAATTGGTGAGGGAATTGGCCATCCGCCGCAAGGCGCAGAGTGCCGTTTCGGGAGTTACCCAGTGAGCGTAATCGAACTCCCCTCGACCCGAGAAGAGGCGTGGCGCTGGGCCGATATCGACGCGCTGCGTCGAGCTGCGGAGAGCGAGCGGGCAGCGCCGGTCGCGGGGGCGGATCGCTTCCTCGACTTGGGCGGCGCGCGGTTGCTGTTCGTCGACGGCGTGCTGGATGAGAGCGCCAGCGATCTCGGCCCGGTGCAACTGACCCAGATCGACGCGAGCGACCATCCGCTCGGGCGTCAGGCGCTGGGGCGCGGCTGGTCGTTGCGGCTGGATCGCGATGCGGTCGCCGAGCCCGTGCAGATAGTCCATGTTGCCAGCGGCGCGGCCAATCACCTGCCCGCCGAGATCGTGCTGGCCGAGGATGCGGCGGCGCAGGTCTATGAGACCTATGTCGGGCGTGGCTGGACCAACCGGCTGACGCGGGTGAAGCTGGCGGCGTCGGCGCGGCTGATGCGTGGCGTTCGCTTGTTGCAGGACGACGGCTTCGTGTCGTTGCGTGAGGAAGCGGAACTGGGCGAGGGCGCGAGCCTGACGGCGACCTTCCTGGCGGCAGGGACGATGGGCGTGCGGATCGATGGTGGCATCACCCAGACTGGCGATGGCGCCTATGCCGAGTTCGGCGGCGCGCTGCTGACCAAGGGTGAGTTGAAGCAGGAGTGCGCCGTGGCCCTGCGCCATGCCGCGCTGAACGGCCAGAGCCATCAGCTATGGCGCGCGGTCGCCGCCGATCGCAGCCAGGCGAGCCTCGCCGCACGGGTCGAAGTGGCGCGCGATGCGCAGAAGACCGATGGCGAGCAGAGCTTGCGCGGCCTGCTGCTCCAGCGGACGGCGACGGTGAATTTGAAGCCCGAGCTGGAAATCTTTGCCGACGACGTGAAGTGCGCACATGGTGCGACCGTGGGCGAACTCGATGCCAAGGCGCTGTTCTATATGCAGAGCCGGGGCATTCCGAAGCCGCGTGCACAGGCGCTGCTGACCCGCGCCTTCGTGGCGGACGCGATCGACCGGATCGGCAACGAGGTGGTGCGCGAAGCCTTTGCGGCGGATGCGGATGCGTGGCTAGAGGCGGCGCTTTGACGAGCGCCGCGCCTCTCGACCGGGTGGCGGATTTTCCGGCGATCCCGGACGGCTGGGCCTATCTCGACACCGCCGCGACCGCGCAGAAGCCGCAAGCCGTGATCGACGCGATCACCCGCGCCTATGACACCAGCTATGCCACCGTGCATCGCGGCGTCTATCAGCGCTCGGCGGACATGACGGTCGCGTATGAGAAGGTGCGCGAGGCGACGGCGCGGTTCATCGGGGCCGGCTCGGCGAACGAGATCGTCTTCACGCGCGGCGCGACCGAGGGGATCAACCTGGTCGCGCAGTGCTGGGCCGCGACCAACCTCAAGGCGGGCGACCGCATCCTGTTGTCGATGCTGGAGCATCACTCCAACATCGTGCCGTGGCAGATGGTCGCCGAGCGGCTGGGCGTCGCGATCGACGTGCTGCCGTTGACGGCGGACCACCGCATCGACCTGAGCGCGATGGAACGGTTGCTGACGCCCGCGCACAAGCTGGTATCGCTGGGCCATGTGTCGAACGTGCTGGGTTCAGTGCTCGACGGACGCCGCGCGGCCGATCTGGCGCATGGCGTGGGCGCGAAGATCCTGCTCGACGGGTGCCAGGCGGTGCCGCGCATCGCGGTGGACGTGAAGGCACTCGATTGCGACTTCTACGTCTTTTCCGGCCACAAGCTCTACGGCCCGACCGGCATCGGCGTGTTTTGGGCGCGGCCTGAGTTGTTGGAGGCGATGCCCCCCTATCAGGGTGGCGGGTCGATGATCGACCGGGTGAGCTTCGAGAAGACGACCTATGCCCCGCCGCCCGGCCGGTTCGAGGCGGGGACGCCGCATATCGTCGGCGCGCTCGGGCTTCATGCCGCGATCGACTATGTATCAGCGATCGGGCTGGACGCGATCCACGCGCACGAGGCGGCGCTGGTCGCGCAGGCGCGCGAGGGGCTGTCGGCCATTAACTCGGTACGGTTGCTGGGGCCTGAGGACTCGGCGGGAATCGTGAGTTTCGCGGTCGAGGGGGTTCATCCCCATGATATCGGCACCATATTGGACGAGAGCCGGGTGGCGATCCGCGCAGGCCATCACTGCGCCCAACCGCTGATGGAGGCGCTCGGCCTGACCGCTACCGCGCGGGCGAGTTTCGGCGTGTATAACGGACCCGACGACGTCGCGGCGCTGGTGGATGGCGTCCGGCGGGTCACGAGGATTTTCGGATGAGCGATTACAAGATCGAAGAGGTCGAGAGCGTGGCGCAGCCGCCCAAGGCGCGCGTGCAGGACGTGGTGGAAGCGCCCGCAGAGCGTCAGCGCGACTATCTGTCGGGCTTCCTCTCGCAAAAGCCGACCGCCGACGATCCGACCCAGCCGGGCGGGGCGCTGTATGACGGCATCATCGACGCGCTGAAGGATATTTTCGACCCCGAGATTCCGGTCAATATCTATGACCTGGGACTGATCTACGGCGTCGAAGTGACCGAGGGCGGCCATGCCGTCGTCACCATGACGCTGACCACGCCGCACTGCCCGGTCGCCGAGTCGATGCCGGGCGAGGTCGAACTGCGCGTCTCGGCGGTGCCGGGGATCGCGACGGCGGACGTCAACCTGGTCTGGGACCCGCCATGGGACCCGCAGAAGATGTCGGACGACGCCAAGCTCGAACTGGGGATGCTCTGACCATGGCAACCACCTTGCGTGCCCGTCCCGCCGCGTTGAACCTGACGCCCTCCGCCGAGGCGCGTGTCGCCGAATTGATGGCGCGCGCGCCGGAAGGCGCCATCGGGGTGAAGCTGTCGACGCCGCGCCGGGGGTGTTCGGGACTGGCCTATTCGGTCGATTATGTCACCGAGGCCAAGGCGTTCGACGAGAAGATCGACACGCCGGGCGGCACGCTGTTCGTGGATGGCGGGTCGATCCTGTACCTGATCGGATCGACCATGGATTGGGTCGAGGACGACTTCACCGCAGGGTTCGTGTTCCAGAATCCGAACGCCAAGGGCGCTTGCGGGTGTGGGGAGAGCTTTACGGTTTGAGGGAAGGGCGGCGTCCCCTGGACGCCTGTCCCTAACCCCGTTCGCACTGAGCGAAGTCGAAGTGCACGCCCTGCACCATCCCAAGTCCCTTGGCCTTCGACTTCGCTCAGGCTGAACGGGCGTAGAAAAGGGCAGCCTTTCCCTAATCCGTTCCCCGGCGAAGGCCGGGGCCCAGTTTCTGCCCGATTGAGATAGCGGGTTGTTGTCGCGTGGGAGGCCGATGCGCAGCGCCTTCGATATGGCGCTGTAACTGGACCCCGGCCTTCGCCGGGGAACAGGCTTGGCCTAAACCCGATGATCCAGCTTCAGACTGGCGCCATCCCATTCCACCGCCAGATCGCGATAGTCCGTCACCATCGCATGGCTCGTATCCATCGCATGACGATGCGTCTCGGTAATCACCACCACCGTCATCCCCGCCGCCTCGGCCGCAGCGATCCCGGCGGGCGCGTCCTCAAAGGCCAGGCAATCCTCGGGCGCGACGCCCAGCCGCTTGGCCCCGAGCAGGAAGCCATCGGGCGCGGGCTTGCTACGCTCCGCATCCTCCGCCGTCACGAACACGCCGGGTAGAGGCAGCCCCGCCGCCTTCAGCCGCACCTCCGCCAGCCGCTTGGGCGCAGAGGTGACGATGGCCCAGCGATCCGAGGGCAGCGCGGCCAGGAACGCGGCCGCACCACCGATCGGCGCCACATCGTCAACGTCCAGCATCTCCGCCTCGGTCAGTGCATGCGCCTCCGCCACCGGATCGATGCCGGGCAGGTTCAGCCGCCGGATCGTCTCGACCGACTGGACGCCGTGGATGGTCGGCAGGAACGCCGCAACGTCCAGCCCCTGCTGTGTCGCCCAGACGGTCCAGGCGCGTTCGGCGGACGCGATCGAACTCAGGATCGTCCCGTCCATGTCGAACAGGAAACCGCCGAAACGGCGCATCGGCAGGGGGGTGGTCATCGGCTGAGGATCAGTTGGCCTGGAACACACCGCACGCGATGCGGCCGCCGCTATTGCCGCTGGGATCGGTCTTCAGGTCGTCGGCGCCCGCATGGATCACGATCGCCGAGCCGTCCGCATCCAGCAGCCCCGCCATGGTCGCGCCCGGCAGCACGACGCCCAGCGTGCCCCGCCCGTCATTGCCGACGGTCATGTTGGGCATGTCGCCCTCATGCGGCCCCTGCGGGTTCATGCTGCCATGCTGGCGCTGGGTGGGGTTCCAGTGGCCGCCCGCCGTGGTGAAGTCCGGCGCGTCGCAGCGGCCGACCGTGTGGACATGGACGCCGTGCATGCCAGCCGGCACGTTCATCGCGTCGAGGGTGATGCGCAGCCCCCCGGCGACCTCGGTCGCGATCGCGCGGCCCGCATCCGCGCCGGTGCCGGTCCGCAGGCTCGCGGTCGCGCTGGCGCCGTTCGGAGTGGGGGAGCCCGTCTCCATCTTCGTCTGGTCGCAGGCCCCCAGGCCCAGCGCGACGGTGCCGATGGTCAACAGCGTGAGATATTTCATGACGCAAGCTCCCTTTTCGATACGCGTAGGTGCGGCGTGTTACCCGCCGGTTTCAAGCGGCCAACGCATCACGGGTTCATAGGATGCGCCGCCATGCCCCAGATGGCTCTGGTAGAGGACCAGATGCCCCATGGTAAAAGGCTCGCTGGACAGGCCCGCATGGACCGCGCGCCACCCCTCGATCTCGAGCGCGCGTCCCGCCGAGCCGGGCAGGCGTGCGAGCGTGATGTGCGGCAGATAGGCCCGCGGTTCGGGCGACAGACCCGCGCGGACACAGGCCTGGTCGACCTTGCGATGAAGATGGGCCAGCGCATCGTGCGGCGTGACGCCCGCCCAGAGCGTGTCGACCCGCCCCTTGCGATCGAAGGTTCCGACGCCCGAAATCCGAACAATGGGGGCGGGGGCGTGAACCTGTCCCAGTGCGGCGGCGATGTCCTCGGCCACGGGGCGGTCCACCTCGCCGATGAAGCGCAGGGTCAGGTGCAACTGGTCGTCATCCTGCCAGCGGGCCTGGGGAACGCCGTCCATCGCATCGGACAGCAGGTCCCGGATCGAGGGGGGCGGGCGGAGGGCGACGAACAGGCGGACCATGACAAAATATGTCTATCGCATTCCGTCGCGCCCACGGGAACCTCCCCCGCTTGAAAAGCGTCCCCAACAGAGCGATATTTCGCTTAACCGGCATATGGCCGGGCAAAGGAGCAATAGTTCACCATGGCAAACTGGTCTGATCCACGGCCGAGCGCCGCGCCGTTCGGTACCACAGCCACCACGGGCTCGACCGCCTATGATGCGGGTCTGCGTTCGTACATGCTGTCCGTCTATAACTATATGACGTCGGGCGTGCTGCTGACGGGTATCGTCGCGCTGCTCTTCGCATGGGGTGGCCGCGACAGCATGGCCGCGCAGGTCTTCCTGCATGGCGGCGCCCTGAAATACGTCATCATGTTCGCGCCCTTGGGCTTCGTGTTCGCGCTCAGCATGGGCGTCAGCCGCATGAAGACCTCGACGATGCAGCTGCTCTTCTGGGCGTTCGCGGTCGTCATGGGCCTGTCGCTGTCGACCATCTTCCTGGTCTATAGCGGCGGTTCGATCGCGGGTGCCTTCTTCGCGACGGCGGCGGGCTTCGCGGCGCTGAGCCTCTATGGTTACACCACCAAGCGCGACCTGTCGGCGTTCGGCACCTTCCTGATCATCGGTCTGGTCGGCCTGATCGTTGCCAGCGTCATCAACATCTTCCTCCAGTCGGGGACGATGGGCCTGGTCATCAGCTTCGTCGGCGTGCTGCTGTTCGCTGGCCTGACCGCCTATGATACGCAGCGTACCAAGTCGATGTATTACGAGGTGCGCGGCACCAGCATGCAGGACCGTGTGGTCATCATGTCGGCACTGAGCCTGTATCTCGACTTCATCAACATGTTCATGTTCATCCTGCGTCTGACCGGCTCCAGCCGCGACTGATCGGGTCGACAGAACAGAACCGGAAGGCCCGGCGGTGTGTCCGCCGGGCCTTTTTTTCATGAGAAGGGGATGCGGCCATGCGCCTGTCGATCGACGTGACGCTCGACTATGTCCTGAAGCAACCGGCCGATATCCTGCTCCAGATCGAGGCGGCGGCGACCCCCGACCAGCGGCTGGAGCATCAGTCGCTGACCATCTGGTCGGATCATCCGGTCGCGGCGGTGCGTGGCGAGGATGGGATCGGGCAACGCTGCTGGATACGTGCCGATCATGGCCTGCTCGCGCGCTATGAGGCGGTGGTCGTCGTCGAACGGCCAGTCGTCCGGCTTGAGGGGCTGGCGGCGACCCCGGCGCGCGGGCTGCCCGGCGATTTGATCCCCTATATGCTGCCCAGCCGTTACTGCGAGTCGGACCGGCTGGAGGGCTTCGTTCGCCAGCGTTTCGCGGGGCTGTCGGGCGGTGCGATGGCGGCGGCGCTGGCCGATTGGGTGGCGACCCGCATGACCTATCAATCGGGCGGATCGAGCGGCGTCACGACCGCGCTGGATACCTTCGGATCGCGCAGTGGCGTGTGTCGCGACTATACCCATTTGCTGGTGGCGCTGGCGCGGGCGGCGGAGATTCCGGCGCGCTGCGTCGCGGCCTATGCGCCCGGCGTCGACCCGCCGGATTTCCACGCGGTGGCCGAGCTGTGGCTGGAGGGCGGCTGGCATCTGGTCGACGCGACCGGCATGGCGCAGGCGGATGAAATCGCGCGGGTGTGCGTCGGGCGCGACGCGACCGATATCGCCTTCATGACCGTGTTCGGCGAGGCGCAGCTTTGCGATCAACGGGTTACGGTGCGGCGGTTGGACGGATCGGCATAGGAACGCTTGTCCGATCTGGCTCGTTGATCCTGTCCACTATGATGGGGAAGTGACATGAACGACAGCATCGACGATCGCGCGCTGGACAGCGTCTCGGTCGCGCCGGGCGGCGAGCAGGCCGAACAGGGCAATCGCCCGCGTCCCCCCGAACAGGATGCCGGGCAGGATCCCGCCATCACCCAGGATCTGCAGAAGAATCCGCAGGATGTCGACGCCCAGCTCGACGAGAGCCTGGATGAATCGATGGACGCCAGCGATCCGCCCTCGATCACCCAGCCCGGCCGCGACGGCCCGGCCGAGTCGTCGGGCTATAGCGAAGAGGATCGCTGATCCGTCCGATGCGACACAGGGGCGGGAGCTTCCGGCTTCCGCCCCCGCCTTATGAGTGGCCTTGCGTCATCGCAACAAACTTTCTGCTTGTGTCGAAAAGGCCGGTAAAAGTAGCAAATGGAATGCATTGATGGCCATTCGTCGCAATCTATGTTGCGGCGCGGCGTTTTTCATGTTCGTCTGTCCCAGCTCGTTCAGCGTTGCGTTAACCAAATGGGCGCATGATGATCGGGTCAGTTTCGATTGGGCGGGGTGATGATATGGGATCGAGGAGCAGACCGGCCGAAGGCGCGATGACCTTGGCGGAAATGAAGGAATTTGCAGGCTTCGCGGCGGCGACGCAGCGTTATATCCGCCGGTCGCTCGATATCGGGCTAGACCGTGAAGACGCGATGACCCGCTGGTCGCGCGACGTCGTCGAGGCGGCAAGCATCCGCGCCCAGGCCCGGCTGTATCGCAACCTGCCGGAGATTCGACACCTGATCCCGGTCGATAGCGGCCTGGAGTCGCTGGAGCCGTTCATGGCGCCGTTCGTCACGATCGCGGCGTTCGACCTGGGGCAGGGGCGGCTGACCAGCTTTTCGGCCTTCCGGTTCCTGTATGAGCGGCTTATCGGTGCCGAGGTACGCCCATGGCTACCCTCGATCTTCTGTGCGGCGGCGGCGTTGCCGCATCTGCACCCCGAACTGCGGCGACAGCTTCTCCAGTCGATCAGCGAAGCGGCGGCGACGGCGGCGGGCTGGTCGAGCCGTCAGCCCGCCTTCTTCCCGCACTGGGTCGAGAAGGTCGACACCAACGGGACGTCGCTGGCCAACTGATGGTGCGCGATGGCGGGCCGGGGGGCTCCGCCATCGTTCCTGTTCCTCCCCTTGCTGGGAGGAATTTACCCTCACCGGCACGCCCGCCAGCCCATCGGTCCGCGATAGGCTTGGTCCAGATGGAAATGGTCGGCATGCGCCGCATTGTAATCGGGCGATAGCGTGGTCGCGAACAGGTCGCAGGCATGGTCGCGGACACGGCGCAGGAACTGGCCCTTCGCCCCCTGATCCTTCCAGTCGCGCAGCACGCTGATCCGCCGTCCGTCCTTTAGGCGAAAGCCCGCTATGTCGACCGCATTGGCGCGGGCATGCTCGCTCCAGTCGCTGGTGCTGCGGCCGCCGATCCGGCGGCAATTATAGCTGCCCAGATGATCGATCGCGACGACCTCGCTGCCGAGCAGATCGCGCGCGGCGGGCTGGACCGCGTCCCATTCCCACAGCGCGAGCGAGGCCGCGACCGGGCACGACACCCCCAGTGCCGCAGGGCGATAGCCGATGGCCCTTGCCCCGCCCGCCGTGAAGCGCACCGCATCGTCATACCCGCATTGCGCGCCGTCCGACCGGGCGGGTAGCGCGGTGTAGCGGATGCCTGCGCGGTCGAGCAGGCCAAGGCATTGTGTTCTGTCCTGGGTCAGTGCGGTCAGCTTGCGCCCGGTGAACATCCCGACCGGCTGGCCCAGATCGAGCGGTGCCCAGGGCACATCCTGCGGATGCCGCCGCGCCCAGCCCCAGAGCAGCAGCGCAAGCATCGCCAGTCCGGCGATCACGACCAGCGCGGTCGTCCATCGCCGGAGCGCTCGCATCAGCCGCGTCTCGCGCTGGCGACGGGTTCCGCCGTGATCGGATAACCCAGATCGTCGGGGATGCAGATACAAGCCACGCCGTCACGCTCCGCCTGAAAAGGGATGATCCGTCGGATCGGCCAGGCCCGCGCGTCGGCAGCGGCCGAAGCGAAATCGCGGTAGAGCGCCAATCGTTCCAGCGTCCGGCGGGTGGGAAGGATGATGCGGATCGCACCGCCGTCCGCTGCCGCCAGCGCGTCGCGGGCGGTCATCCACACGGCCCCGACCGTTTCCGAACCGTCGATCATAGGGGTCGACGCCTCCCGCGCGATCGCCGCCAGATAGAAGCGGGCATCGAAGCGGCGGACGGGCACATGTTCGGGGCACCAGCGCGCAAAGGGCGTCAGCTTTTGTGTGTCGATCGTCAGGCCATGATCGGCAAGTGCGTCGGCAAAGGATCGCCCCGCCGCCATGGTTGCGCGCAAGCGGGTCGGCGTCTCCGTGTCGGGGGAGGGCGACAGGCCGATGCCCAAGCCCACTTCCTCGATCGTCTCCCGGATCGCGGCGATGCGGGCGGCGGTTTCCTCCCGGTCGGGGGCGTCGGCGGGGACCAGCGCATGATCGCCCGGATCGACCCGCCCGCCCGGAAACACCATCGCACCGCCCAGAAAGGCCAGTGCCGCGCCCCGCTCGACCATCAGGATTTCGGGAAGCGCATCGGCGTCCGGCCCCTCGCGCATCAGGATCAGGGTGGCGGCGGGAATGGGATCGGGCGTCATCGCAAGGTCAACGCACCAGAAGCGTTGGCGGGTATCAGCGATGGAAGGGAAGGCGGGGTGGTGGAGCTGAGGGGAATCGAACCCCTGACCTCTGCAGTGCGATTGCAGCGCTCTCCCATCTGAGCTACAGCCCCGCCCCGTAACCCGACCTTGGTCGGGAGCGACGCCATTAACCCGTGATTCGGGGCGACGCAACACCGCTTTGACGGCCAGACCTAAAAATTTTGGCCTGCTTTCGGCCTTTCGCATCACTCCGTCCGTCGCGGCTGCCACATCGCCAACGGAACCTGTGTTGATCTGCCTCATTGAAACACGCGGAAGGCACGGCCCGCCAGACGAGCGGCGTCGGCCCCCGCAGGATCGAATTTCAGGAGGGTTTAGGATGGCTTACGACCGCTATTCCCGCGACGCCAATCGTGGCGACCGCGACTTCGACTATGGCCGGGACTACGGCTCGGGGCGCGACTACACCTATTCCAGCGCCCGTGACTATGAAGCCGCCGGTGCGTTCGACGACGATCGCAACGACAGCCGGAATGACAGCCGGAATGACAGCCGCCGTGGATACGGCGCGCGCGATTACGGCAACCAGGGCTATGGCCGCCAGGGCTATGACCGCGACAGCTATGGCGTGTCTCGCCAGGATTTCGGGCGCCAGGACTTTGGCGGCCGCCATAATGAAGGCCGTTACGGCGAAGGGCGCTCGGGCAATTACGGTGCCTATCGCGGCGGCGAGAACCGCTACGACCGCGACTCGGGTCGTGAAGGCTATCGCGGCACGTCGAGCTATGGCGATTCGTCGCGTGGCTATGGCTATACCGGCGACCGTTACGGCCGCGACGACCGTCAGGGCCGCAGCGACTATGGTCGTTCGGATTATAATCGTTCGGATTATGGCCGCCAGCAGCAGTCGGGCCGCGACTATGGTCGCCAGCCGCAGGGCTATGATTACGAGGACCGCGGCTTCTTCGCGCGCGCCGGGGACGAGGTCCGCTCGTGGTTCGGTGACGAGGATGCCGAGCGTCGCCGTGAAGCCGATGCGCGCTTCGACGAGCGTTATTACGCCCAGCAGGACCATGACTATAACCACTGGCGCTCGGGCCAGATCGCCGCGCTCGACCGCGACTATGACGAATATCGCAGCGAGAACCGCACCAAGTTCCAGAACGAGTTTTCGAGCTGGCGCACCGAGCGCGAAGGCCAGCGCGGCCTTCTGCCCAAGGTGAAGGAACATCAGGAAGTCGTCGGCTCGGACGGCAGCCATGTCGGCACCGTCGACAAGGTGCGCGGCGACCGCATCCTGCTGACCAAGAACGACAAGGATGCGGGCGGCCAGCACCACTCGATCCCGTCGCGCTGGCTGAAGTCCGTCGAGGACAAGGTCACGCTGACCAAGACCGCCGAGGAGGCCAAGGCCCAGTGGCGGGACGAGGAAAATGCGCGCGCCATGTTCGGCGATCGCACCAACGAGAACGACCGCTACGGTCAGGCCAATAGCTATGGTCAGACCGGCACGGGCGGTCAATCGAGCGGTTACGGCCAGAGTGCGACCGGTACGACCAGCTCGGCACAGAATAACAGCAGCACGACGGGTACGACGTCGACCACCGGCACCACGACCGGCACCGGCACGACCACCAGCGCCACGTCGGGCAGCACCTCGGACACCAACCGGGGTTATTGATAAAGAAAAACGTCACTAAATGGTGACTTTTCTCGGAGGGCTCGGGTGGACTTCACCCGGGCCCTTTCCCATGTCCGATCCAGGTTACGAAAAGGATATGATGATGAAGGCTTGGACCCTGGCGGCGCGCCCCAAGGGCACGCCCGTCGATAGTGATTTCGCGCTGGTCGAGCGCGAGCTGCCCGCCCTGAACGAGGGCGAGGTACGCGTCGCCAATCGCTGGCTGTCGGTCGACCCCTATATGCGCGGGCGGATGAACGACACGAAGAGCTATGTCCCACCCTTCCAGCTCGGCGAGCCGATGCAGGGCGGCGCGGTCGGCGAGGTGGTCGAGAGCCGCGCGGATGGTATCGCGGTCGGCACCTTGGTCAGCCACATGGCGGGCTGGCGCGACGAGGCGGTGCTGCCTGCCGCGCATGTTCAGCCGCTCCCCGATCTGGGCGTCGACCCGCAGGCCTTTCTGGGGCAGTTCGGCATGCCGGGCATGACCGCCTATTACGGCCTGCTCCAGATTGCCGAGGCCAAACCGGGTGAGACGGTGTTCGTCTCGGCGGCGGCGGGTGCGGTCGGCTCGACGGTGGTTCAGATCGCCAAGGCCAAGGGCATGACGGTCATCGGGTCGGCCGGTGGCGCGGAGAAGTGCGATTGGGTCCGCTCGCTGGGTGCGGACGTCGTGATCGATTACAAGGCAGGCCAGTCGGTGGTCGAGGCGCTTGGCGAAGCGGCGCCCGATGGCATCGACGTCTATTTCGACAATGTGGGTGGTGATCACCTGGACGCTGCGCTGGCCCATGCCAGGCAGAATGCGCGCTTTGCGATCTGCGGCATGATCGACGTCTATAATGACGCCAAGCCGACGAGCCTGAAATATCTTGCGCGGATGATCGGCAACCGTGTGCGGATGCAGGGCTTTATCTTCGGCGACTTCAAGGACCACGCGGCCTTTTATCGCGACATGGCGGCGATCCTGAAGGACGGCGGTTTGCAGCATGAGGAGACAGTGTTCGAGGGGCTGGACAAGACGCCCGAGGCATTCCTGGCGCTGTTCACCGGCGGCAATAAGGGCAAGATGCTGGTCAAGCTGTAAGGGGAGTGCCACAAGCGCAGGTCTCGGTGAGACTCGTTGCCCTCCCCCCGACCCCCTCCCGCTTGCGGGAGGGGAAGCGTGCGTGGCGCTTTCGGAATCATTCCGGTCGGCTTGGGACGGATGACCCGGAGTGATTGCCCCTTTTTCTTACTCCCCTCCCGCCTGCGGGAGGGGTTGGGGGAGGGTAGGGCCACAGGCGATGGTCTCGGTGAGACTCCTGGCCCTCCCCCCCCCGGCCCCCTCCCGCTTGCGGGAGGGGGAGCGTACGTGGCGGGGTTCGTCGCTAAACCCCTCAGATCGCGCCCGAGAACGTATCGCACTGCGCCGGATCGCCCGTTTCCATACCCCGGCGCAGCCAGCGCATCCGCTGTTCCGAGGTGCCATGGGTAAAGCTGTCTGGTACGACGCGGCCTGTCGCTTCGCGCTGGAGCGTATCGTCGCCGATGGCGCGGGCGGCGGTCATGCCTTCCTCGACGTCGCCGGGTTCCAGCCGGCCGCGGTTCTTCGCGGCCCAGACGCCCGCATAGCAATCCGCCTGCAACTCCAGCCGCACCGACAGGGCATTGCCCTCCGCCTGGCCTGCCGCCTGCTGCGCCTGCCGTACCTTGTCCGACGTGCCGAGCAGGGTCTGGATGTGATGGCCGAACTCATGCGCGACGACATAATAGCGGGCGAAATCGCCCTTCGCGCCGAAGCGGTTGGCCAGTTCGTCGAAGAAATTGGTGTCGAGATAAATCTTGCGATCGGTCGGGCAATAGAAGGGGCCGACCGCCGACTGTGCTTCGCCGCAACCCGACTTTACGCTGTTATCGCCCGGCTTGAAGAAGCGCAGGCCAGGTGCCTCGAAACGCTGCCCTGACTCTGCAAAGATCTTCTCCCAGGTGTTGTCGGCATTGCTGAACGCGCGGCAGGTGTCGCGGCGTTCGGGCGAGGCTTCGCAGATCTGGCGGACGCTCTGACCCGAAGACGAGTCCGCCGACCGGGTGACGGGGGCATTGCCGCCGCCACCGCCGGTCAGCAGGCCGAGCGGGTTCATGCCGACGACCGCCAGGATGATGAGCACGACGACGATGCCGCCGCATCCGAAACGGCTGCCGATCAGCGGCAACAGCCCGAACAGCAACCCTCCGCCCCCGCCGCCAAAGCCGCCGCCACCGCTCTGCGCCTCGCCGACGTCGATGTCGTTGTCATAATCGTCGAGCCGCATCGTCTCACCCCTTTGTCATAGTGCCCGCCTATGCGGGTCTTCGCCGCGATGGTTGAACCCGCAAAGCCTTCCGGCGGTTGCACGGGTCGGAATTGGATCGCATGGTGCGGTGCATAGCACGGGAGAATGGCATGTTCCTGAAGGGCAAGACGGCGGTGATCTCGGGTTCCACCTCGGGCATCGGCTTGGCCTATGCCAAGGCGCTGGCGGCGGAGGGCGCGGCGGTCGTGCTGAACGGCTTTGGCGAGGCGGACGCGATAGAAGCGAACCGTGCCGCGCTGGAACAGGCCAGCGGTGCGGCGGCGCTCTATGACCCCGCCGACATGACCCGCCCCGACCAGATCGCGGCGATGATCGAGCGGGCCGCGAAGGAAACCGGCTCGGTCGATATCGTCATCAACAATGCCGGTATCCAGCATGTCGCCCCAATCGCCGAGTTTCCGGTCGAGAAATGGGACGCGATCATCGCGATCAACCTGTCCTCGGCCTGGCACATGATGCGCGCGGCGATCCCGCATATGCGGCAAAAGGGCTGGGGACGGATCATCACCACCGCCTCCGCGCACAGCCTGGTCGCCAGCCCCAACAAGTCCGCCTATGTCGCGGCCAAGCATGGCGTGGTCGGCATCACCAAGACCGTGGCGCTGGAGGTCGCGACCGACGGCATCACCGCCAATTGCATCTCGCCCGGCTATGTCTGGACGCCTTTGGTGGAGAACCAGATTCCCGACACGATGAAGGCGCGGGGCCTCAGCCGCGAGCAGGTGATCGACGACGTGCTGCTGAAGGCGCAGCCGACCAAGGAATTCGTCACCATCGAACAGGTCGCGGCGCTGGCGCTGTTCCTCTGCCGCGACGAGGCCAGGTCGATCACCGGCGCGAACCTGTCGGTCGATGGCGGCTGGACCGCGCAGTGAGGTGGCCGCTGGTCCTGTTCGGCACGATGCTGGCGGCGGGCGGCGTGGTTGCCGTCCAGGCGCAGCGGATCGAGGAGGCAAATGACTGGCGTCTGGCCGCGACCGAGGATGATCGCGTCCGCCTGCGCGGCTGGCGTACCGCCTGGATCAAGGGGCTGACGCAGGCGCGGACCGGCGGGGCGGCGGGCGACATCGCGGCGCTGGGGCAACTGGCCGATCCCGACCATTCGATCGCGGACCCGCAACTGCCCGACGGCGATTATCGCTGTCGCACGATCAAGCTGGGCTCACAGGGGCGTGCGACGCTGACCTATGTCGTCTATCCCTATTTCCGCTGCCGGGTGTCGGGTCATGGCCAGCAGCTCAGCAAGATCGACGGGTCCCAGCGGCTGACCGGGCGCATCTATCCCGATACCGATGCGCGCAGCATCTTCCTCGGCACGATGATCCTGGGGGATGAGGAACGCTCCTACGCCTATGGCCGCGACCGGGCGCGCGACATGGCGGGCGTGGTGGAACGGGTCGACCCGGCGCGTTGGCGGATCGCCTTTCCCTTTCCGGCTTATGAGTCGGTGGTCGACATACTCGAGCTGGAGCCGGTCGCGCCCTGAACCGGGGCGGGAGTTGGCGTGACTGGCGCGGCGGGCAGCGGTGGAAGCGAGGCGAGATAGGCCTTGCCATGCATACCCAGGACCGTGACCCGGTCGGCATTGGCCTGCCCCACCGCCTTCAGATAGGAACGCGGCTTCTTCATCAACTGGGGCTGGTCGAGGCCGACCAGCCCCAACCGCCGCGCCGCTTCCTGCACGAAATGGACGCAATTGCGGTCGTTGAGATTGTAATGCGAGTCGCCGGTCTTCTCGTCCCAGGCCGCGACCAGCGCCAATATGTCGGCATATTGGCTGTCGGTCATGACATAGGAAAACTGTGCGTCGCTGGTCGAGATGTAGAAGGGCTTGGAGATGTCCAGCCGCCCCTTGACCGTGCTCATCAGGATGGCGGGCGAGACGGAACGGGCGGTGAAGCCGTAATTGGCGTCGACCGGCTGGCCCGTCGCATCCACCGTGCCGCGCAGACTGAAAAAAGCATGGGGAAAGCTGTTGCCCAGCTCATGGCTCCAGAAGGTGATCGTCACCGCCGCCTGGGCGGGCAGCGCGCAGGTCAGCGCCAGGATCAGGGCGGTCGCGAGTCGCAGGAGCTTCGTCATGACGGACCTCATAACCTATGTTGCGCGGCGGGCGCAGACGCATTCTCGCGTTTTTCCGGGCGAATATAGATAGATGACAGGCTGGGTACGGCGTGCCGAAGGTCGTCTTCCAGCATTTCGATCATCGTCTCGGCCGCGCCCATCGGCAGGCTGTCGACGAAATCGGCGCTGATCGCCGCGAAGATGCTGTCGGGCGCGGTATGGATCGTGCGGACATGATTGACATGAGTGATCCACGAGCGCGTGGCGACGATCTCGCGGATCGTCTCGACCACTTCCGGGTCGGCGCGTTCGCCGATCAGCAGCCCCTTGGACTCGCGCGCCAGCAGGATTGCGACCATGCCCAGAACCAGCCCGATCAGGATCGAGGCGATCCCGTCGATCCGCGCATCGCCCGTCTCGTGCGACAGCCAGACGCCGAGCGCCGCGATGACGAGGCCAGCCAGCGCCGCCGAATCCTCGAACAGCACGATGAAGCCCGGCGGGTCCTTGGAATCATGGATGGCCCGCCACCAGCCGCTATCGCCCTTGGTCCGCGAGAATTCGCGCACGGCGATCGCCCAGCTTGCGCCCTCCAGCGCGAAGGCGATGGCGAGCACGATATAGTTGACCGTCGGATCGCGCAGTGGCTCTGGCGACTTGATATGCAGCCAGCCCTCATAGATCGAGATGCCGGAGCCGAGCGCGAAGATCAGGATCGCGACGACGAAGGCCCAGAAATACAGCTCTCGCCCATAGCCGAAGGGGTGGATCGCATCCGGGCCGCGCTTGGCGCGCTTCTGGCCGTAGAGCAGCAGGATCTGGTTGCCGCTGTCGACCACCGAATGCACGCCCTCGGTCAGCATCGAGGAGGAGCCGGTGATCCCGGCCGCCACGAACTTGGCGACGCCGATCGCCAGATTGGCCGCCAGCGCGCCGTACAGGACGATGTTCTCGCGAATGCGCGCGGTCAGGCCGGTGTCGGGCATGGCCGGTACAGCGTGCGATGGGGGCGGTTGTTCCGTTGGGCCAACAAAGCGCGGCGCCGGTGGGGCTTGTCCAGTCCTCCGTTCAGCCTGAGCGAAGTCGAAGGCCGCGGGATTTCCGGCGGGAGTTCGGGGCGTGCACTTCGACTTCGCTCAGTGCGAACGGGGGCGGGGGAGCTTGGTACCACCTTCCGTTCAGCCTGAGCGAAGTCGAAGGCCAAGGGATCACGTCACGACGCGATCCGCCCCAGCCGGTGGTACAGATGGGCGAACTTGATCGATCGCGGGTCGTCGGCGACACGCTTGACGTGTTCGGCGATGGCTTCCTTCATCAGCGCGAAGTCTTCGGTGGAGAAGACGGCGCGGCTGCGTTGCGGTTCGGTCGGCATGGCATTCTCTCCTTCGTTGCTGTGAGTCAGGCGGCCCGGACGAACTGGGCGGCCTCGGTGGATTCGGCGAGCGCGGTGGTTGAGCTGTCGCCACCCGCGACCATTTGCGCGATCAGGTCGAAATAGCCCGTGCCCACCTCGCGCTGGTGGCGGGTCGCGGTGTAGCCATGGGGCTCGGCGGCGAACTCGGCCTGTTGCAGCTCGGAATAGGCCGCCATGCCGCGATCCCGATATCCCCGCGCCAGCTCGAACATGCCGTAGTTGAGCTGGTGGAATCCGGCGAGCGTGACGAACTGGAACTTATACCCCATCGCCCCGATCTCGCGCTGGAAACGGGCAATGTCGTCGCGGTCCAGATTGGCCTCCCAGTTGAAGCTGGGCGAGCAGTTATAGGCCAGCATCTTGTTCGGATGCTCGCGCCGGATCGCCTCGGCAAAGCGGCGGGCATCGTCCAGATTGGGCTTGGACGTCTCCCACCACAACAGGTCGGCATGGGGGGCGAAGGCCAGGCCGCGCCGGATGCAATGGTCGACGCCAGTGCCCGGCTTCAGGCGGAAGAACCCTTCCGCCGTCCGCTCGCCGGTCAGGAATTCATGGTCGCGTTCGTCCACATCCGACGTGATGAGCCGGGCGCTCTCGGCATCGGTGCGCGCGCAGATGACGGTCGGCACGCCCGCCACGTCCGCCGCCAGCCGCGCGGCATCCAGGTTTCGGATATGCGCCTGGGTGGGGATCAGCACCTTGCCGCCCAGATGGCCGCATTTCTTCTCCGAGGCGAGTTGGTCCTCGAAATGCACGCCCGCCGCGCCCGCCGCGATATAGGCCTTCATGATCTCATGGCAGTTGAGCGGACCGCCGAACCCGGCTTCGGCATCGGCGACGATCGGCGCGAACCAGTCGCGCGTCGCGCCGCCTTCCGAATGTTCGATCTGGTCGGCGCGGGCCAGCGTCGCATTGATCTTGCGCGCCAGCTCCGGCCCGGCATTGGCGGGGTAGAGCGACTGGTCGGGATACATTTGTCCCGCCGTGTTGGCGTCCGCCGCGACCTGCCAGCCCGACAGATAGATCGCCTTCAATCCGGCGCGGACCATCTGCATCGCCTGGTTGCCCGATAGCGCGCCCAGCGCGGGGACGTAATCCTCGGTCTGGAGCAATTCCCACAGCTTCAGCGCGCCGCGCCGGGCCAGCGTATGCTCGACCGTGATCGATCCGCGCAGCCGCGCGACATCGGCGGGCGTGTAGGGACGGGCGATACCGTCGAACCGCCCGGCAGGGGCGGGGATCAGATCCTGGAAGCTCGGCATCGCATCGTCCTTTACAATTTGACTATTCGTGACCGAGAGAATGTCGGGAAAAGGCGTGTCGCAGAAGCGATCACATGGTCCGAGCCGGGTCGCGCCGTGGGCAATCAGCCGGCCATGGCCTGTATCCTTGTAAAGAATTGACAGGCCAGATGATGCGGCGCAGCCTTTCCCTGGAGGAGAGTGGCGATGAGCGGAGCCAAGGTGATCGCGGGCCATGCCGTGCGGCGGCTGCGGCGGCAGAACGGCCTGTCCCAAGCGGCGATGGCGGAGATGCTCGACATCTCGCCCAGCTATCTGAACCTGATCGAGCGCAACCAGCGGCCGGTGTCGGCGGCCCTGCTGGTCCGGCTGGTCGAGACGTTCGACTTCGACCCGCGCGCCCTGACCAGCGGCGCGCCCGGCGGCGGGGCGGCGGCGATGCGGCGGCGGCTGGCCGATCCGCTATTCGCCGATCTGGAGATCGACCGCGCCGAGCTGGAGGAATGGCTGGCGGCGGCACCGGGCGGCGCGGAGGCGTTCGCGCGGGCCTTCGACCGGCTGGCGGACGCGGGGAGCGGGGCGGCGGACAGACCCGCCGCACCCGATCCGACCTTGGCAGTGCGGCGCGAGATCGAGCGGTGGCGCAACCATTTCCCCGATCTGGACGCCGCCGCCGAGACGCTGGCGGACGAGTTGCGGTTGGCGGCGGGCGATCTGTACGGCGCGCTGGCGGAGCGGTTGCGGGTGCGCCATGCGCTGTCCATCCGCGTGCTGCCGATCGACATCCTGCCCGACCGGCTCGTCCGGCTGGACCTTCACGCCCGCCAATTGCAACTGTCCGAGATGTTGGAGGCGCCCGCACGCGTCTTCGCGCTCGCGGTGCAACTGGCCCAGTCCGAGGCGCGCAGCGAGATCGAGGCGCTGGCGCGCGGCGCGGCCTTTGGCGACCGGATCGCGGAGCGGCTGTTCCGGCGCTATCTGGCGCAATATTTCGCCGCCGCCATCGTCATGCCCTATGCCCGTTTCCTGCGCGCGTGCGAGGCGAGCGGCTATGACCTAACCGTCCTCCAGCGGCGGTTCGGCGTGTCGTTCGAGCAGCTGGCTCACCGGCTGACGACACTGAACCGCGTCGGCGCGCGCGGGTTGCCCTTCTTCCTGATGCGGATCGACCGGGCGGGGCAGGTGTCGAAGCGGCTGACGGGGGCGGCCGATCCCGGTCTTGTCGAGGCGGAGGGGCTGTGCCCGCTAATGGCCGTCTTCCGCGCCTTCGACCGGAGCGGCGATACGCTGGTCCAGACGGTCGAAATGCCGGATGGCCAACGCTTCGTGACCCTGACGCAGGCGGCGTCACGCGCCGGGCGCACGCTTTCCGGAGGTTCGGGCCGGTTCGCAGTCATGCTGGGTATGACTGCCAGCCTCGCTGGGCCGATCGCGGCGATCCGGGGGCATGATCCGATCAGTGGGTCGGCAACGGCGATCGGCCCTGGTTGTCGCCGCTGCCTACGCGTTGAATGTCCCCAGCGCTCGCATCCGCCGATCGGCCGCGCGATGCTGGTCAATGAGCGGGAACGCGGCGTTGTCGCATTGAATTTCATGGGAGACTGAATCTTCGGAAAGCCGCGAAACGTTCAGGCGACACTCTCCCCGATCATTCGGATGATGTCGTGCCCGGTGTAGGGCTTTGGCACGAACCGCACGCCCTGGGGCAATTCTGCGGCGACGTGCAATTGCTCGCCCGAGGTCACGATGATTGACACATGCGGATGCGACTGGCGGACCTTCGCCGCCAGCGTCGCCCCGTCGATCGAACCCGGCATGGCGACATCGGTGAAGATCGCGCGGATTTCGGGATGCCGCTCCAGCGCAAGCAGCGCCTCGTCGGCGCTGTCCGCCTGGACCACGACATAGCCCGCATCCTCGAACGCGAACTGCACATGCATCAGCAGAAGCTGTTGGTCTTCTACGATTAAGACGGTCGGACGCTTCATATAACCGGCATTAAATCCGTGCCGGGCCGTCCGTTCCGAAACCGGTGTAATTCCGCGTTCATGTGACCGTCACACGCCGCTGTCGGTCAGTCGGGCCAGCTGATCGTTGGAAAGGGACAGGTGCATGGCGGGCGTCAGCTCGGACAGCTGCTGGACGCTGGTCGCACTGGCGATCGGTGCGGTGACGCCGGGCTGTGCGATCAGCCAGGCGAGCGCGACCTGCGCCGGGGTGGCCCCCGTCTCCGCCGCCACCGCGTCCAGCGCCTCGAGCACTGCCGCACCCTTGCCATGGAGCAGCTCGCCCATCGTCGCGCCGCGCACGCTCTGCGACAGGTCGGCGTCGCTGCGATATTTGCCGGTCAGGAACCCGGCGGCGAGGCCGTAATAGGGGACGACGCCGATATTCTCCGTGACGCAGTAATCCTGCAACTCGCCCTCGAACTTGTGGCGGCTCACCAGATTATATTCAGGCTGCAGGACGTGATAGCGCGGCAGCCCGGCGGCCAGTGCCGCCTCGTTCGCCGATTTTAGGCGCGCGGCGTGGAAATTGGAGGCGCCGATCACCCGCACCTTGCCCGCCTTGACCAGCTTGGCGAAGGCCTCCATCACCGCGTCCTGCGGCTGATCCCCGTCATCCTGATGCGCGAAATACAGGTCGATCCGGTCGGTGCCGAGCCGCTTGAGCGACGCCTCCGCCGCCGCCGCGATCCGGGCGGGGGCGAGTTTCTCACCGCCTTCGCCGGGCAGCATTCCGACCTTGGTGGCGATCAGCACCTGGTCGCGCTTGCCGCTCGCCTTCAGCCACTCGCCGATCATCGCCTCGGACTCGCCGCCCTGATGCCCATCGGCCCAGGCGGAATAGACGTCCGCCGTGTCGATCATCGTGCCGCCCTGGTCGACAAAGGCGTCGAGCACCGCAAAGCTCGCCGCGCGGTCCGCGGTCCAGCCGAAGACATTGCCGCCCAGCACCAGCGGCGCGATCATCAGGTCGGTCGAACCCAGGCGGCGAAGCGGCATGTCGGTCATGGCGTATCAGCTTTCGTTATCGGTGGAATCGTCCTCCCCAACGTCCGAAGGCGCCATCGCGTTCAGATCGACCGCATTGGCATCGAGCATGGCGGCGGCTTCGTTCAGCTGGCGGTTTTCCTCGTCGCTCAAGCCCTTGGGTTGGTCGTGCGAGGAACAGGCGGCCAGCGTCAGCAGCGCGGCGGTCATCAGGATACGGATCATGGCCGCCATCATGCCAAAAGCTGGGGCCGGTGGGAAAGGGGGAACCCGGCGGCGGGGGGCGTGCGTTGTCGCGGCCTGGTTTTCGCTCATGAGGTCAATATCATGCCCGCTCCCCTGCCTGCCCATCTGCTCGCGCCGTTCAAAATGGGTCTGGTCGGCGGACAGCGCGCGATGACTCCACTGGCCGCCGTGTCGATCGCCGCGGCGCGCGGGCAATTGCCGGTGGGCAAGGGCGTGCTGCGCTGGCTGGCCAATCCGGTCGTGGCCGCAGGGACGCTGGCGCTGGCGATCGGGGAGATGGCGGGCGACAAGCAGAAGACCGCGCCGAACCGCATCGTCCCCATCGGCCTGGCGGCGCGCTTCACGACCTCGGCGATCGCGGGCGCGGCGCTGGCCAGCCCCAAGCACCGCTGGCTGGGCGCGGCGATCGGCGGGGTGACGGCGGTGATCGCCTCCTATCCCGGCTGGCGCGGTCGCATGGCGGCGCTGGGCCGCTATGGCCAGACGAAGACGGGCTTTGCCGAGGACGCGGCCGTGCTGGCGGGCGCGGTGGGGATCGTGCGGGGGCGTTGATGCCGATCAGAAAGGAGCGGGGTAATACCGGCCGACCCAAGCATGATCCGGCTGGCGGGAGTCGAAACGAACCTCGTTGACGGTTTGACCCGGCGTACCAAGCCATATCAGGAAGCCATTCGGATCGGCCGATATGTTCCATGGCTTGAGGCGTGACAATTTGGCCGGGATTGTCGCTTCGCTATCGCACAATCCCGAATGGGTCTGGTCCGCGCATTGGATCGCGAACTTCGCTTCGCCCGAACGAAGACGATCCAGTTGTTCGAGACTGTCGAAACCCTGCGATAGGGTGACGCCCGGATTCAGGTGAACATAATCGGCGGTCGGGCATCCCGATGCCTTTGATGGCGCGATCTCCGTCATGGGATAGCGATCATCGGGTATCGCATGATCCAGCGCGTCATCCGGGTCGGCTCGGAAACGCACGGTCCATCGAATTCTCGTGCAGCCTTGGGTTGTCGCAATCGGACGCTCCACAAGATTGGCATCGATGACGCCAGGGGCGTTCATTCCGCCGACGGGTGCGACGAACGCCTCGATAGGCCCGTGCTGCACGCCTTTCAGAAGACGCTCGCCAGCGACGGTCGGGGGAAGTCGCCGCGCATCGCCAAAGGACAGGGCGGCTCCTGTCTGTAGGAGCACGGCGAAAAGGATCATGCGTTCCTCATGCTGACGTCATCGCCCCCTCGATGCCTGTCAGGACGAGTGGACTGCAAGCCCCGTCGCGGGAAACGCCGTCCACTTCTCCTGCGACGTCGCGCTTTCCAGCACCGCCTCGACGAACGCCATCGTGCGCAGGCCTGCCTCAAGCCCCGGATACCAGTCCGGCTCGCCCGGCGCCGCGCCCCCGGCGGCGCTACCGTCGCGCAAGGCGCCCGCCACCGCGCGATAGAGATTGCCGAACGCCTCGATATAGCCCTCCGGGTGGCCTGAGGGGGTGCGCAGGCGGGGCAGGGTGGTGGGGCTGAGGCCCGGCCCTCCGGCGCGGACGGTTTCGGCGGGGCGGTCGAGCCAGCGCAGGGTCAGCGTGTTGGGCTCCATCTGCAACCATTCCAGCCCGCCCGTCTCGCCATGGATGCGCAGGCGCAGGCCGTTCTCCTCGCCCGCCGCCACCTGCGTCGCGCGCAGCGTGCCGCGTGCGCCCTCGGCGAAGCGGAGCAGTACGTTGACGTCGTCGTCCAGCATCCGCCCCGCGACATGCGTCGTCACGTCGGCCGACAGCGCCTCGACCCTAAGCCCGGCGACATGCTCCGCCAGTTGGAAGGCATGGGTGCCGATATCGCCCAGCGCGCCGCCAAGCCCTGCGCGGGCCGGGTCGGTGCGCCACTCGGCCTGTTTGTTGCCCTCGCGGTCGAGCGGGCTGCTGAGCCAGCCTTGCACATACTCCACATGAACCAGCCGGATGCGGCCGAAATCGCCACGCGCGACGCGGGCCCGCGCCTCCTCGACCATGGGATAGCCGCTATAGGTAAAGGCCAGCGCATAGAGCTGGCCCGAAGTGCGCGCGGCGTCGGCGATGGCGCGCGCCTCGGTTAGGTTCATCGCCATCGGTTTTTCGCTGAACACCGGAAAGCCCGCGTTCAGGGCCGCGATCGCCATTGGCGCATGGAGGTGGTTGGGGGTGACGATCGCGACCGCATCGATCCGCTCGCCCTCCGGCCGCGCGCGTTCGTCGGCCAGCAGCGCGTCGATCGAGTCGTGCACCCGGTCGGGGGAAAGGCCCAGCTGCTCGCCGCTGCGCCGGTTGCGCTCGGGATCGCTGCTGAAATTGCCCGCGACCAGCTCCCAGTCACCGTCCAGCGCCGCCGCCATCCGGTGCACGCCACCGATGAACGCACCTTCGCCGCCGCCCGCCATGGCCAGCCGCAGTTTCCGTCCCGCCATCATCCTCTCTCCTGTCATCCCAATCGCTTATAACGCGATATTCGATGCTTGCATGGCATCGGTTTAACGGTAAACTCGGGCAACAACCAGCGAGTCTGGGCAAGAAAATTTCGGGAGAGAATGGATGAGGCAGCTGATCGGGCTGGCCGCCGCCGTGCCGGCTATCGTCGCCGGTATCCTGGTCGTGCAGGCACCATCAACCGCACAGACGGCCCCCGCCGCAGGCGCGCAGGCCTTTGCCGCATGCCGCGCCTGTCACACGATCAACAAGGGCGGGCGCAACGGTGTCGGCCCCAATCTGAACGGCGTATTCGGGCGACAGGCTGGTTCGGTCGCGGGCTTCAACTATTCGCCCGCCATGAAGGCGTCGGGCCTGAAATGGGACGACAAGACGCTGGATCAATTCATCGCCGCGCCGATGAAGAAGGTGCCGGGCACGCGGATGCCGATCGGCGTCGCCGACCCCGCCAAGCGCGCCGCGCTGATCGCCTATCTCAAGGCCGAGACGGCGAAGTGACTGCTGCTCCCGCCATGCGCGGGCCGGGCATCTTCCTGGCGCAGTTCATGGGCGACGCCGCGCCGTTCGACACGCTGGACTCGGCGGCGCGCTGGATGGCCGAGGCGGGCTATGAGGGCGTGCAGATTCCGACTTGGGACGCGCGCTGCATCGACCTGAAGCTGGCCGCCGAAAGCCAGGATTATTGCGACGACCTGGCCGGGCGCTGTGCCGAGGCGGGTGTGGCGATCACCGAATTGTCGACCCATTTGCAGGGGCAACTGGTCGCGGTCCACCCGGCCTATGACGCCGCCTTTGATGGCTTCGCGCCGGAGGCCGTCCGGGGCAAGCCGGCCGAGCGGCAGCTATGGGCGGTCCAGCAACTCCGTTACGCCGCCAAGGCCAGTCGTCGGCTGGGCTTGAGTGCGCACGCGACCTTCTCGGGCGCGCTGCTCTGGCCCTTCGTCTATCCTTGGCCGCAGCGTCCCGGTGGGTTAGTGGCGGAAGGCTTTGCCGAGTTGGGTAAGCGGTGGCGGCCGATCCTCGATGCGTTCGAGGAAGAGGGCGTCGACCTCTGCTACGAGTTGCATCCCGGCGAGGACCTGCACGACGGCACGACCTTCGAGCGATTCCTGGATTCGGTCGGCGACCATAAGCGCGCCAACATCCTCTACGACCCCAGCCATTTCGTGCTGCAAGCGATGGATTATCTCCAGTTCATCGACTTCTACCACGACCGCATCCGCATGTTCCACGTCAAGGATGCCGAGTTCAATCCGACCGGTCGGGCGGGCGTCTATGGCAGCTATAGCGACTGGGTGGACCGGCCGGGGCGTTTCCGTTCGCTGGGCGACGGGCAGGTCGATTTCGGCGGCATTTTCTCGAAGCTGACCCAGTACGGCTATGCCGGTTGGGCGGTGCTGGAATGGGAATGCTGCCTGAAGCATCCGGAGGACGGCGCGCGCGAGGGGGCGCCCTTTATCGCCGCGCACATGATCCGCCGGGCGGAACGGGCTTTCGACGATTTCGCCGGTGGCGGCGATCCGGCGGCCAATCGGCGCTGGCTGGGACTTTAACGATTGCAAGGACTTGACCATCCGCCCCGGAAGGTAAAGTCTGACAAAAAACATAAGCGGGAGAGGGGCATGGAAGCGATACCGGACAATCGGTCGCGTCTGTTCTGGCTGAGCGTGCTGGCGCTGTTCACGGCGGCGGCGAGCGCGGCGTTGCGGGCGGCGGTGGCGAGCAGCCTGAAGGCGCAGTGGATCGATCCCATCGCGCCGGTGCAGGCGGGCGAACTGATCGGCTCTGCCCTGGGATCGGCATTCCTCGGCTTTGCCGGGACCCTGTTCGTGGCAAGCGCGCTGCTCGACCGGATCGGTGCGCGACAGATGCTGATCGGCTGCGGATTGTGTTTCCTGGTCGGCACCACCGCAATCATCGGCGCGGGTCATGTCGCGACCGGCATGGGCGTCTATCACATCGTCTGGGGCGGGATGCTGCTCAGCGGCATCGGCTGGGGGCTGGCCGAGGCGTCGATCAACCCGCTGACCGCGCGGCTCTACCCGGAAGACACCACGCACCGGCTGAACGTGCTGCACGCCTGGTATCCCGGCGGGCTGATCGTCGGCGGCTTGGCGGGCGTGTTGCTGGCGGAAATCCTGTCGTGGCAGGCGATCATGGCGCTGGTGCTGATCCCCGCGCTCGGCGTGCTGGTGATGGCGGCGACCACGCATTTCCCGCCGGTCCCACGCGAAGTGCGCGACGTCGGCTTCGGTGGTATGATCGGGGAGGTATTCAAGCGGCCGAGCTTCTTCGTCTGGTTCGCCGCCATGTTCCTGACCGCTGCGTCCGAACTGGCGCCGGGCCAGTGGCTCGACGTGGCGCTCAGCAGCCGGGTCGGCATGCGCGGCATCCTGCTGCTCGTCTATGTCAGCGCGCTGATGTTCGTGTTCCGCCACTTTGCTGGGCGGATCGCGGGGCGGCTGTCCAATCCGGGGCTGCTCTGGGTGTCGAGCCTGATGGCGGGCATCGGCCTGTTCCTGCTGTCGCGCGCCGAGTCGCCGGTGGCGGCGATCCTGGCCTCGACCGTGTGGGGGCTGGGCGTCTGCGCGATGTGGCCGACCATGCTGGCTTCGGTCGCCGAACGCTATCCACGCGGCGGGGCCTGGGCGCTGGGGCTGGTCGGATCGGCGGGAGCGCTGTCCAGCTTCTTCGTCCTGCCACGCTTGGGCGCGATGTTCGACGCCGCCAAGGTCGAGCTGGCCGGTGGCCCGGAAGCGTTCAAGCGACTGACCGGCGAAGCGCTGCGCCAGGTCGAGGATGCGGCGGCGTCGCAGTCCTTTGCGCGGCTCGCCATCGTGCCGGTGATCCTGTTGTTCGTCTTCGGCGGCATCTGGCTGGCCGAGCGCCGCCGTCCCCGTCGCCCCGTTGCGGAGAGTGTCGCATGAGCTGGTCGCGTCGCACCGTCATGGGCGGCCTAGCCGCCACCGTGCCCGCCGCCGCGCTGGCGGGGCAGAAGGCGGCCCGGTCGTCCAACGCCGCGCGCTTCGCCCTGGGCTTCGCACCGCATCTGGGCAGCTTCGCCAGCCGGGGCGACAGCTCGGTCGAGCAGATCGCCTATGCCGCCGACCAGGGTTTCTGGGCATGGGAGGATAATGAATATCGCCTCCGTCCCGTCGCCGAACAGGAGGCGATCGCCAAGGCGCTGCGCGACCGTAGGATGACGATGGGCGTGTTCGTTGCGTCCATGCCCAAATGGTCCGAATCGCGCCCCTTGCTGGGTGGTGACGACGAGGCCGAGCGACAGGCTTTCCTGGCCGATGTGACCAGCGCGGTCGATGTCGCCAAGCGGGTCGGCGCGACGCGGATGACCGTCGTCACCGGCTTCATGGACAAGCGTCTGCACCCGGCGATCCAGATGGGCCGGATCATCGACGTGATGCGCCGGGCGGGCGATATCGTCGCGCCGCACGGGATGGCGCTGGTGATGGAACCGCTCAACACACGGACCAACCATCCGGGCGTCTTCATGCAGTCGATCGCGGAAGGCTATGCGGTCGCGCGCGGGGCGAATAGTCCCGGCGTGAAGGTGCTTGCCGACCTCTATCATGAGCAGATCCAGTCGGGGAATCTGATCCCGACGATGAAGCTGTGCTGGGACGAGATCGGCTATATCCAGTTCGGCGACAATCCCGGCCGCAACGAGCCCGGCAGCGGCGAGATCAACTATGCCAATGTCTGCCGCTTCCTCAAGGCACAGGGCTATGCCGGGGTGATCGGCATGGAGCATGGCAATTCGGTCAAGGGCCGCGCCGGCGAAGACAGGCTGATCGCCGCCTATCGCGCGATCGATCCGAGAACATGAGGAGGGGAGCGATGCGGATGATACCGTTGATCGCATTGGCCGTGGCGAGCGGTGCCATGGCGCAAGACAAGCCGGGCCTGGGTTTTCGCGATACGCCGATGCTGCCGGGTGGGAAATGGCATGTCCATGATCCTGACCGGCCCGCGCCCAAGGTCGTCACCCCCGCCGCGCAACCCGGCGGTGCACCATCCGATGCGGTGGTGCTGTTCGACGGACGCTCAATGGAGGCCTGGACGCCCAGCGGCAAGCCGTGGCTGCTCCAGAACGGCGTGATGACCGTGCCCCCGCGCGACGGCAAGGCCGAGAGCGTGCTGGTCAGCAAGCAGAGCTTCGGCGACGTGCAGCTTCACCTCGAATTCCGCTCGCCCAACCCGCCGCAGAAAGCGTCGCAGGACCGGGGCAATAGCGGCATCTGGTTCATGCAGCGCTATGAGGTGCAGATCCTCGACGGGTATGACAACCCGACCTATGCCGATGGCCAGGTCGGTGCGGTCTATGCCTGGAAGCCGCCGTTGGTGAATGCGGCGCGCAAGCCCGGCGAATGGCAGAGCTATGACATCGTCTTCGAGCGGCCGCGCTTTGCGGCGGACGGCAAGCTGCTGCGCCCCGCCTATGTCACCGCGCTGCTGAACGGCGTGGTCGTGCAGAATCATCAGGCGATGCTGGGCACCACCATCTGGCGGCAGGTCGAGAAATATCAGGCGCATGGCGATGCCGCGCCGATCCAGCTTCAGGATCACGACTCGCCCGTCTCGTTCCGCAATATCTGGGTCCGCCCGCTGCCGCCCGAGGCGATCGCGCAGGACCTGCCGGAGGATGCCCGATGACCCCCCATATCGACCGCAGACATGCCCTGGCGGGGATCACCGCCATGTTCGGCTCCGCGCTCTTCGCCCCTATCGCGCGGGCGGCGGGCGCGGTGGAGCAGGCGCGCGGCACCATCCCCGTCATTTCCGACGGGCCGCCCAGCGTCGCGGTCTTCACCCCCGTCCAGCGCGCGACGATGACCGCGCTGGCGGAGCGCGTCCTGCCCACCACTGACACGCCCGGCGCGATCGCGGCTGGGGTGCCGGCGTTCATCGAAAAGATGCTGGCCGACTGGTCGCTGCCCGCCGACCGGGTGCCGATCATAGCCGGGTTGAACGCGATCGAGGCGCGCAGCCAGAGCGTCAACAAGCTGGCCGCCGCCAAGGCGAGCCCCGCGCAACAGGACACGTTGCTGACCGAGGCGATGGAGGGCGTGCTGCCGGAGGGGCGGGCGTTCTTCGAGCCGTTCCGGCAACTCGTCATCACCGGCTATTACACGTCGGAGATCGGCATCACGCAGGAACGAGAATATCTGCCGGTGCCCGGCGAATATGACGGCGCCTATCCCTATTCCAAGGTCAACAAGGTGTATTCGGCATGATCGATCGTCGTTCGCTGATGGGCACGGGGCTGGGGCTGGGCGCGGCCGCGCTGCTGCCGGGCATGGCGCAGGCCGCGCAGCTCGGGGCCATCGGGCTCCAGCTCTATACGATCCGCGAGTTGTTCGCGGCCGATCCGGTCAAGACTTTGGAGGCGGTGGCCAGGATCGGCTATCGCGAGGTCGAATATGGCGGCGGCGGCTATGACGCGATGGATCATGCCATGCTCCGCCGCACGCAGGACCGGCTGGGCCTGAAAGCGCCGTCGATCCATGTCCCTTACGACTCGCTGCTCGGCAAGTTTGACGCATGCGTGACCATGGCGAAGACCTTGGGCGCGGATACCATCGTGCTGCCCTATATGACCGACGAGCATCGGACCGAGGCGGGCTGGAACGCGGCTTTGCCCAACATCAACCGCTTTGCCGCGCAGTTGAAGAAGGCGGGTCTGGGCTTTGCCTATCACAATCACGACTTTGAGTTCACCAACAAGCCCGGCGGCATCAGCCTGTACGACCGGCTGCTCAAGGGCACCGATCCGGCGCTCGTGAAGCTGGAGATCGACCTCTATTGGGCGATCCATGCGGGCGAGGATGCGGCGGCGCTGATCCGGCGGCTGGCGGGGCGCATCTATGCCTATCACGTCAAGGATGCGCGTGCCGATGGCAGCATGACGGCGGTCGGCGCGGGGCAAATCGACTTCGCCGCGCTCTTCAAGCTCAACCGGCTGGCGGGCGTGAAGCATTTCTATGTCGAGAATGATCAGGCGCCCGCGCCTTATCTGCCCGATATCACGACCAGCTACCGGACGCTGCGAGCGCTTCGATTCTAAAACGATAAGACAGATATAGGGAGGACAGCCATGGCGGCGACGAACCGTTTCGACGCGATCGTGATCGGGTCGGGCATCAGCGGCGGGTTCGCCGCCAAGGAACTGACCGAAAAGGGCCTGCGCGTCCTGATGCTCGATCGGGGCGTCATGGTCGAGCATGGCGAGGGTTATCCGTATGACGGCAAGCCCGCCTTCGAGGTGCCGGCGCGCAACATCATGCCCAAGCCGTTGCTGGACAGCGATTATTTCATCGCCAAGCAGGGCTATGTCGCCCCCAGCAATCAGAAATTCTACAATGACGACCGGCTGAACCCCTATGCCTATGACGAGGGGAGCAAATTCTACTGGATCCGGCCGGGCGCGGTCGGCGGCAAGTCGCTGATCTGGGGCCGCTGGTCCTTCCGCTGGAGCGCCGACGATTTCGAGGCCAACAAGCGCGAGGGCATCGCCGCCGACTGGCCGATCCGGTACGACGATGTCGCGCCCTGGTATTCCTATGTCGAGAAGTACATCGGCGTGTCGGGTTCGCGCGAGAATTTGCCTTACCTGCCGGATAGCGAATTCCAGCCGCCGATGCCGATGAACGTCGCGGAAAAGTGGCTGAAGGAACGGCTGGAAAGCCAGTTTCCGGGGCGCAAGCTGATCCACACCCGCCTGTCCAACATGACCGAGGACAAGCCCGACCAGAACCGCACCAAATGCCAGTTCCGCAACCAGTGCGGCAATGGCTGCTCGTTCGGCGCCTATTTCTCGACCCAGGCGGTGACGCTGCCCGCCGCGCGCGCGACCGGGCGGTTGACGCTTCAGTCGGACGCGGTGGTGACGGGGATCGATTATGATCCGGCGAAGAAGAAGGTCACCGGCGTCCGCTATGTCGATGCCAAGACCGGGCAAGCGCAGACGGTTGCCGCGAACCTGGTCTTCGTCTGCGCCTCGGCGATGGGGTCGGTGCAGATCCTGATGAACTCGCGCGCGCCGGGTTCGGAGCGGAGCCATTTCGACAGCAGCGGGACGCTGGGCCGCTATGTGATGGACCATATCTTCCGTGTCGGCGTGTCGGGCGAAATTCCCGGCATGGACGACCTGATCGAATATGGCCGTCGTCCGGGCGGCGTGTACGTGCCGCGCTTCCGCAACTTGAAGGGTGATGAGGGGCTCGGCTTTCGGCGTGGCTATGGCTATCAGGGTTCGGCCTATCGCAACGCGGCCAAGCCGGTTGGCTTCGGGGCGGAGATGAAGCATGGCATGCGCCGCTATGGCCCGTGGCAGTTCAGCATGGGCGCGTTCGGTGAATGCCTGCCCTATGAGGATAATCGCGTGTCGCTGCATTCCAGCAAGGTCGATCGCTTCGGCGTGCCGCTGATGAAGTTCGACGTGACCTTCCGCGACAATGAGTTGAAGATGATGGCCGACGCCCGGCGCGAGGGCGAGGCGATGCTGCGCGCGGCGGGCCTGAAGAACGTCACCAGCGGCGAATCCGAGCATGTCCCGGGCGACGCGATCCATGAAATGGGCGGCGCGCGCATGGGCGCGGACCCGCGCCAGTCGGTACTCAACAAATGGAGCCAGGCGCATGACGCGTCGAACCTCTATGTGACGGACGGCGCGCAGATGACGTCGGTGTCGTGCGTGAACCCCTCGCTGACCTTCATGGCGCTGACCGCCCGCGCGGCGGACCATGCGGTCAAGGGGCTGAAGGCGGGGGCGGTTTGATCTATGGCGTGATTCTCATTCCTCCCCTGCAAGGGAAGGGGGACCAGCGAAGCTGGTGGAGGGGTGTCGCCTCTATCGAGAGCGGGACATCCCTCCGTCAGGGCTTCGCCCTGCCACCTCCCCTTGCAGGGGAGGAATAGGGAGTGGCTACTAACGTCGGCAAACGCCCCGAAGGCGTCACCATCCGCGCGGTTGGCGAGCGGGCGGGGGTGTCGGCGATGACCGTGTCCAACGTCATCAACGGCGCTGGCCGGGTCAGCCCGACGACGCGCGCGGCGGTGCTCGCGGCGATCGAGGCGCTGGGCTATGTCCCCAATGTCGCGGCGCGGCGGCTGGCCAAGGCGCGGGCGACGACTTTGGGCCTGCTCTACAGCGACAAGGGGACGCCGTTCATCGACTCTGTCCTGCTCGGCGCACTTCGGGCGAGCAATGCGCGCGGCCTGCAATTCATCGCACAAGCCGAGGAAGGCCTGACCCGCGAAGCAGCCGAAGCGGCGCTGCGCTCGCTGGTGCAGAGCGGCGCGGCGGCGGTGCTGTTGTTGCCGCCCTTTGCCGAATTGCTCAGCGGGTCGGGACTGTTCGAGGAACTGGGCGTCGCGGCGGCGGCGATCGCGACGGGGCAGACCATGCCCGACATGGCGACCGTCCGGATCGACAATCGCGCGGCGATGGCGGCGATGACCGTGCATGTCGCGGGGCAGGGGCATCGCCGCATCGGCTTTCTGGCGGGGCCGCAGCATTTCTCCGTCGCCGATGAGCGGCTGGCGGGGTTTCGCGACGGGCTGGCCGCGAGCGGACTGGATTACGACCCGTCGCTGGTCGTGCGCGCCGGGTTCGATCCGGCGGCGGGCGCGGCGGCGGGCCGGGAGCTGCTCGACCGGCCCAACCGACCGAGCGCGATCCTGTGCAGCAGCGACGACATGGCGGCGGGCCTGATCGGCGAGGCGTCGCGCCGGGGGCTGCGCCTTCCGGGCGATCTGGCGGTCACCGGGTTCGACGACACCGCGATCGCGGCGCGGCTCTGGCCGCCGCTGACCGTGATCCGCCAGCCGGTCGGCGACATGGCCTTCCGCGCGGTCGAGCAGGTGCTGGCGGCGCTGCGCTCGCGGGTTGCGGAGGACCGGGTGGTGGATTTCGAACTGGTGGTGCGGGAGTCGGTGGGGCTTACCACCTCATAGCCCGTCCCGCCGTTCGCACTGAGCGAAGTCGAAGTGCATGCCCCGGACCTCGCGGTGAGGGAGTCCCTTGGCCTTCGACTTCGCTCAGGCTGAACGGGGGAGGGGGGATGGCCTCCGTTTTACCAACCCCGTTCCCCGGCGGAGGCCGAGGCCCAGTCTCTACCAAGCGTGTAGAGTGGACGACGGGACGGGGGAGGCCAAGCCATCCCGCCGCCGATGATTCACCGTGACTGGGCCCCGGCCTTCGCCGGGGAACTAAGTAGAAGAATAAAGGGTGAGCGGGTTACCCCGTTCTCCCATAGCCCGCGATCGTCGCCACTTCTTCCGGATCGCCCAGCACCACGCCGACCCGCTGGTGAAGGCCGACCGCCTCGACCTCCATGATCGGAATGGCGCCGTCGATCGACGCGCCGCCCGCCTGTTCGATCAGAAAGCTCATCGGGTTCGCCTCATAGAGCAGGCGCAGCTTGGCCTTGCCGTCCTTGCGGTGGTCGCCCGGATAGAGGAACACGCCGCCCCGCTTCAGGATGCGGTGCACGTCCGCCACCATCGAGGCGGTCCAGCGCATGTTGTAATCCTCGCCCAGCGGCCCCTCGGTGCCCAGGATGCGCTCCTCAATATAGCGGGCGATGCCGGGCGACCATTGGCGGCGGCGTGCCATGTTGATCGCGAATTCTTTGGTGCCGGTCGGGATGCGCATCGGCCCGTCGGTCAGCCGCCACGACCCGATTTCGCGGTCCAGCGTGAACTCATAGACGCCGGTGCCGACCGTCAGGACCAGCAGCGTCTGAGGGCCGTATATGGCATAGCCCGCCGCCACCTGCGCACGGCCGGGCTGGAGGAAGTCCGCCTCGGTCACTTCGCGGCCCGCGCAATCCTCGGGTGCGCGCAGGACCGAGAAGATGGTGCCGACCGACAGGTCGACATCGACATTGCTCGACCCGTCGATGGGATCGAACAGCAGCAGATATTCGCCGCGCGGGAAGCGGTTGGGGATACGGTGGATCGTCTCCATCTCCTCCGACGCCATCGCGGCCAGATGCCCGCCCCATTCATTCGCATCGAGCAGCAGGTCGTTGGCGATCACGTCCAGCTTCTTCTGGACCTCGCCCTGCACGTTTTCGCTGCCCAGCGATCCGAGCACATCGCCGAGCGCGCCCTTGGAAATCGCCTGATTCACCGCCTTGCACGCGCGGGCGACGGTTTCGATCAGCAGGCGCAGCTCGGCGGGGCAGGTCTCTTCGGAGCGGCGCTGCTCCTCGATCAGGAAACGGGTCAGCGTCGTCTGGCGCGGTGTCGTCATCGTCGCACGTGCTCCGGGAAGGGCCGGGAAATGATCGGCCCCGCGGGCTCCCTCCCGCCGGGCCAAGCCATGGTGGCGGGCGGACCATGGACCGGCGTCTTCGCATGCGCAACCTGACGTTAAGCAAAGCTGGTGCTTTATGGGACCGTAGCAAATCTGTTATATCCCACTTCGGAAATGGGATATTGTGGAGGTCGGAGGATCGCATATGACGACCGGACGGCTGATGACGGATACCCCCGTGCAGGGTCATGCCTCGACGGGCATTGACGGGATCGTATCGGGCTTGCGCACCGCCCGGCATGGCTGGCGCGTGCGGCAGGATGCGGGTCGCGATGTCGAGCGTTTTCCGTCGCGCAGCGGGGTCGAGGATGTCGTCGCGCTGGTCGCCGCCGCGCTCTATCCGCGCCGCCTGGGGCATTTCCGTGGGGGCGTGCAGGAGGAGGATCGCTTCGTCGCGGCCAAGCTGCTCGCCGCGCTGACCGCCTTGGAGCGCGAGATCGGCGCGGAGCTGGCCTATTGGCAGAAGGATGTCGATGCGGCCTTTCCGCCCGAACAGGCGGCGCTGGTCGCGCGGCTGTTCGGCGCTACCCTGCCACAGGTGCGCGAACTGATCGACAGCGATGTCGAGGCCGCGTTCCTGGCCGATCCCGCCGCGCGCAGCGTCGACGAGATCCTGCTCTGCTATCCTGGCGCCATCGCCAGCCTGCACCACCGTATCGCGCATGAGCTGAACGAGCTTGGCGCGCCGATCGTGGCACGGATGATCTCCGAACTCGCCAATGAGCGAACCGGGATCGATATCCATCCTGGCGCGACCATCGGGCGGCATTTCTTCATCGACCATGGCACCGGCGTCGTCGTCGGCGAGACCGCGATCATCGGCGAGCGGGTGCGGGTATATCAGCATGTGACGCTGGGCGCGCGCTCGGCGCTGGGCACCGCGCCGCGTTCGCCGCGCGACCGTTTTGCGCGCCATCCCATCGTCGAGGACGATGTCATCATCTATGCGGGCGCGACGATCCTGGGGCGGGTGACGATTGGGGCGCGGTCGGTGATCGGGGGCAATGTCTGGCTGTTGACCGATGTCGAGCCGGACAGCGTGCTCGTCCAGCCCGAGGCGCTGGCCCTGCCGCGCGCGGACGCGCGGGCGCTGCGGCAGGAATTGGAGGGGACGGCATGAAGCAGGGACGCAAACCGGTCATCGGCCTGATGTGCGGCAACGAGGTTGCGAACCGCCCGATCCAGGCGGTCGCGACGCGCTTCATCGAACCGCTGGTCCAGCTGTGCGGTGCGAGCGTCCTGATCGTCCCCGCCGTTCCCGAAGCGGTCGACACCGCATTGATGGCGGACATGCTCGACGGGTTGCTGCTGACCGGCGGCCGCTCGCATGTCGCGCCCGCCCAATATGGCGACTGCGCCGAACTGGCGCCGCAAGCTTGCGACCCGCAGCGGGACTCGGTCGCGCTGGCGCTGGCCGGGCGGATGATTGAGCGCGGCAAGACGGTGTTCGGCATCTGCCGGGGAATGCAGGAGATCAACGTGCTGTTCGGCGGGTCGCTGACCTGCCTGGGGGGCCTGCCGCGCCATCATCGCGGATCGTGGGAAGGCGATTATGACACGCTGTTCGGCCATCACCACCCGGTCGACCTGATGCCCGGCGGCGCGCTGGCCGGGCGCAGCGGGCATCGCCGGGTCGAGGTCAATTCGGTGCACCAGCAGGGCGTCGACCGGCTGGGCTATGGCCTGGTGGTCGAGGCGCGTGATGCCGAGGACGGACTGATCGAGGCGTTCCGCGCACCTGGCTGCGGCGCGGATGTGCTGGCGGTGCAGTGGCATCCCGAATGGGACATCGCGACCTGCGGCGTCGCGCGCGGCTTCTTCACCATGCTGGGCGAGTCGGTGCGCGGTCACGCCTGACCGGCATTTTCCTGCCTTTCCATCGATTGTCGCACGGACGGTTCGCGCCGTCCGATAGCGCTTGCGTTCGACCCTATAGTCGCCATAAAGTCGCGCTCATAAAATATGACTTTCATGGAGAAGGAGCCGTGATGGCGACACTGGGCGCGGGACAGCATGGGCGAGGGCAAGGCTGATGGCCCTGCATGTCGATCTCCCTCCCGCCGCGGCGGTCGGGCAGGGTGCTGACGGTGCGGGCCATGGCGGCACCGTCGCGCGGGGTTATCTGCCGGCGCTCGTCATCACGGTCAGCCTCTTCTTCCTCTGGGGGATGGCGAACAACCTCAACGACATCCTGATCGCGCAATTCCGCAAGGCGTTCACGCTCAGCGATTTCGGGACCAGCTTCGTCCAGCAGGTCTTCTATCTCGGCTATTTCCTGCTCGCGGTGCCCGCCTCGATGGTGATGCGTCGTTATGGCTATAAGGCGGCGATCGTGCTGGGGCTGACGCTCTATGGCACCGGCGCCTTGCTCTTCTATCCGGCGGCGGCGGCGAGCGTGTATCAGCTGTTCCTGCTTGGCCTGTTCGTGATCGCGGCGGGCCTCGCTTTCCTCGAAACCTCGGCCAATCCGCTGATGGGCGAGCTGGGCGATCCGGCGGGGGCGACCCGGCGGCTCAACTGGGCGCAGGCGGCCAATCCGCTGGGCGCGATCACCGGCATCCTGATCGGCCGCTTCTTCATCCTGTCGGGCATCGAGCATGACGAGCGCGCGCTGGCCACGATGGACGCCGCCGCACGCACCGCCTTCTACAAGGCGGAGGTGCAGGCGATCGCCCCGCCCTATGTCGCGATCGCGATCGTCGTGCTGCTGTTCGCCGTCGCCGCCGCGCTGGTCCGCTTCCCCACCGGCGCGCCGGGCCGGGCGGAGGATGAGGGGCGCAGCGGGCGCTTCGTCGAGGTGTTCCGCCAGCCGCGCCTGCTGGGCGCGGTGGTCGCGCAGTTCTTCTATGTCGGCGCGCAGGTCGGCGTGTGGAGCTACACCATCCGTTACGGCCAGGCCAATGTCGGCCTGGGCGAGCGGGACGGGGCGGACGCGCTGCTCCTGTCGCTCGCGCTGTTCGCCGCCGGGCGTTTCCTGGGCAGCGCGCTGATGGGTCGCGCCGCGCCGGTCAAGCTGCTGGCGTTGTTCGCGGGCATCTCGGTGGTGTTGACGGGGGTGGCGGGCGTGCTGGGCGGCTGGCCGGGCCTGATCGCGCTGGTCGCGGCCAGCTTCTTCATGTCGATCCAGTTCCCGACGATCTTTGCGCTGGGGATCGAGGGGCTGGGGCCGCTGCGCCGGGCGGGCGCGTCGCTGATCGTGATGGCGATCATCGGCGGCGCGGGGCTGACCGCGCTGATGGGCTTGGTGTCCGACCATGCAGGCATTACCAGCGCGATGCTGGTCCCGACCGCGAGCTTCCTGGTCGTGACGATCTTTGCCCTGTTGCTGGGCCGCCAAAAGGAGATGAATCGATGAACCGTCTGCAGGGTAAGCGGGCGATCGTGACGGGCGCCGGACAGGGGATCGGCCGCGCCGCCGCCGAGCTGTTCGCCGCCGAGGGCGCGCAGGTGATCGCGGTCGACCGCAACGCCGAGGCGCTGGCCAGCCTTCAGGGCTGCACGACCGAGGTGCTAGACCTCACCGATCCCGCTGCGATCGCGGCGTTCGGGGAGCGTACCGGCGCGGTCGATGTGCTGTTCAATTGCGCGGGCTATGTCGATGCGGGCGATCTGCTCGCGACGCAGGACGCAGGCTACCGGCTGTCCTTCGACCTGAACGTCCATGCGATCACCCATATGCTCCAGGCGTTCGTGCCCGCGATGATCGCGCGCGGGGGCGGCTCGATCGTCAACATGGCCTCGGTCGCGGGAGCGATGATCGGCGTCGGCAATCGCTATGCCTATTGCGCGTCCAAGGCGGCGGTGGCGGGGATCACGCGTTCGGTGGCGCTCGACTATGTCGGCAAGGGCATTCGCTGCAACGCGATCTGCCCCGGCACCGTCCAGTCGCCCAGCCTCGATGAGCGGCTGGCCGCGACCGGCGATGCCCAGGCGGCCCGCGCGGCCTTCGTCGCGCGCCAGCCCATGGGGCGGCTGGGCCGGGCCGAGGAAGTCGCCTCGCTCGCGCTCTATCTCGCTTCGGACGAAAGCGCCTACACGACCGGCCAGTTGCATGCCATCGACGGCGGATGGACGATGGCGTGACGAACGCGCGCCCGCCCTTCGTCGACGCGCATTTCCACCTGTGGGATCACGAGGTGCTGCGCTACCCGTGGCTGGACGCGCCCGAGACGGCGCCGATCGCCGCGAGCTATCGCATCGCCGATTACCGGGCGGAACTGGTCGCGTGGAATCTGGCGGGCGCGGTGCATGTCGATGCGGGCGCGCATCCCGATCAGGGTGCGGACGAGACGGTCTGGCTCACCCGCGTCGCCGATGAGGACGGCCTGCCCAGCGCTATCGTCGCGCGGGTCGAACTCGACCATCCGGCGGTCGAGGCGCAACTGGCGTGGCAGGTCGCGCAGCCGCGCGTCAAGGGCATCCGCCATCTCATTAACTGGCATCCGACCGATCCCTCGCGCCGCGCCTATGACCGAGACCTGACCCGCGATCCGCGCTGGCGGGCGGGCTTTGCGCTGCTCGGTCGTCATGAGCTGAGCTATGACTTTCACGGCTTTCCCACGCAGCTGTCGGGGCTGGCCGAGGTCGCTGCGCAACATCCCGAGGTGCCGATCATCCTCAACCATCTGGCGCTGCCAATTCCGGCGGACGGGCTGGAGGAATGGCGTGCCGGGCTGATCGCCTTTGCCGCGATGCCCCATGCCGCGATCAAGCTGTCGGGGGCGGGCTTTGTCGGGGGGCGCTTCGACCCGGCCCATTTCACGGACATCGTTTCGGAGGTGATCGACCGCTTCGGCACCGACCGCGTGATGGTGGCGACCAATTTTCCGACCGACCGGCTCGCCGCCGATCTGGAGCGCACGCTGAGCGCCTATGAGGCGTTGCTGACCGGCTTTTCGGACGATGAGCGGCGCGATCTGTGGGGGCGCAATGCCAACCGAATCTATCGACTGGGCCTGAACCTATGACCGATATTCCCTGCCGTAAGGTAGGCCGGACCGATTGCGCATTGCCCGAGCTGGGCTTCGGCGCGGCGGCGATGGGCAATCTCTATGCCGCGATCGACGATGCCAGTGCGGCGGCGACGCTGGACGCCGCGCTGTCGGCGGGTTTCCGCTATTTCGACACCGCGCCGCATTATGGCCGGGGCCTGAGCGAGCGGCGGTTGGGCGATAGCTTGCGCGGGCGGGGTGACGTGATCGTTTCGACCAAGGTCGGGCGGCTGATGGACCCCGACGCGAGCATCACCGACGATCGCGAGCGCGACGGCTTTCACACCGCCATGCCGTTCCGCCCGCGCTACGACTATAGCTATGACGGCATCATGCGCAGCCATGAGCACAGCTTGCAGAGGCTGGGTCTGGCGCGCACCGACATCCTGTTCGTGCACGACATCGGCCGGGTCACGCATGGCGAGGCCGATGCGCGCTATCGCGAACAGCTGATCGCGGGCGGCGGTTTCCGTGCGCTGGAGAGCTTGCGCGATCAGGGCGCGATCTCCGGCTTCGGGCTGGGCGTGAACGAGGTCGAGGTCTGCCTCGACCTGATGGAGGCGGCGCGGTTCGACGTGATCCTGCTTGCCGGGCGCTATACGCTGCTGGAACAGGGCGCGCTCGATGCGTTGTTCCCCGCCTGCGAAGCGGCGGGCACCTCGATCGTGGTCGGCGGCCCCTATAATAGCGGCATCCTGGCGACGGGCAGCGCGGCCGCCGGGCGCTATAACTACGCCCCCGCGCCCGAAACCGTGCTCGGCAAGGTCCGCGCGCTGGAGGCGGTGGCTGGGCGCCATCAGGTCTCGCTGCCCGCCGCCGCGCTCGCCTTCGTGCTGGCCCATCCGCTGGTCGCCAGCGTCATTCCCGGAATCGCCGATCCGCAACAGGTATCCGACACGATGCGACTTTACGCCGAGCCTATTCCGTCCGCCTTCTGGGCGGAGCTGCGTGCCGAAGGGCTGGTCCGCCCCGACGCGCCCCTGCCGGGAGAGGGCGCATGAGCGTCGCCGCCATCCGGCTGACCCCGACCGACAATGTCGCCGTCTGCTGCCGCACGGTCGAGCCGGGCGAGCATATCATGGTCGACGGTCATGAGCTGACCGTCACCGAACGCGTCGCGCTGGGCCACAAGCTGGCGGTCGTGGCGCTGGCGACCGGCGACAAGGTCATCAAATACGGGATGCCGATCGGGTCGATGACCCATGACGCCCCCGCTGGTGGCTGGGTTCACATGCACAATATGCAAAGCGATTATATACCCGCGCATCTGCGCGACGCGCACGGAGATCATGCATGACTGGCGCCATGACCGAGCGGACCTGGCAGGCCTGGGCACGCCCCGACGGGCGCAAGGGCATTCGCGACGCGATCGTCGTCGTCTATCTGGTCGAATGCGCGCACCATGTCGCGCGCCGCATCGTCGAGAAGATGGACGATCCGCGTGTGCAACTGATCGGCTTTCCCGGCTGCTACCCCAATGACTATGCGCTGGCGATGATGAAGGCGCTGACCACGCACCCCAATGTCGGCGGCGTCGTACTGCTGTCACTGGGTTGCGAGAGCTTCAACCGCGAGGCGCTGGCCGCCAATGCGCGCGAGCAGGGCCGCCCGGTCGAGACGATCGTCATCCAGCAATCCGGCGGCACGCGTGGCGCGATGGAGGCGGGGATCGCCGCCGTCGAGCGCGTTCGGGCGACGGCGGATGCGCAAGCGGTGCGCGTGCCGATGACCATGTCCGAACTGGTGATCGGCACCATCTGCGGCGGGTCGGACGGGACCAGCGGCATCACCGGCAACCCGGCGGTCGGCCGGGCCTTCGACACGCTCTATGATGCGGGGGCGATCTGCATCTTCGAGGAAACCGGCGAGATGATCGGGTGCGAGGGCCATATGGCCGAGCGCGCCGCGACGCCGGAAGTGGCGCAGGACCTGATCGCCTCGGTCGCGCAGGCCGAGCGTTATTACCGCGCCATGGGCTATGGCAGCTTCGCGCCGGGCAATGCCGAGGGCGGCCTTTCGAGCCAGGAGGAAAAGTCGGCGGGCGCCTATGCCAAGTCGGGCAGCCGTCCGATCACCGGCGTCATCCTGCCCGCCGAACAGGCGCCGGGGCCGGGGTTGTACCTTCTCGACGTAGTGCCGGCGGGCGATCCGAAGTTCGGCTTCCCCAACATCGTCGACAATGCCGAGATCGGCGAGCTGATCGCGTGCGGCGCGCATATCAACCTGTTCGTCACCGGGCGCGGATCGGTGGTCGGCTCGGCGATCTCGCCGGTCGTCAAGATCGCCGCCAACCCGGAAATGTATGCCCGGATGGAAGGCGATATGGACGTGAACGCCGGTCGCATCCTGTACGGCGCCGCGACGCTGGACGAGGTGGGCGCGGAGATCGTCGACCTGATCGTCGCAGTGTCGGGCGGCGCGCAGACCAAGTCGGAAGCGCTGGGGCATCAGGAGTTCGTGCTGACCTACAAGGCGGCGGGTGCGAAGGGACCGGGCTGTCTGCCGCACGCGGCGTGAGGGGGATTGAATCTCCCCTCCCCTGGAGGGGAGGGGCCAATGGAATGGGCTAACGCTATAAGTTCCTGACCTCCGTTCGCACTGAGCGAAGTCGAAGTGCACGCCCCAGGCCTTGCCGCCAGGGAATTCCGTGGCCTTCGACTTCGCTCAGGCTGAACGGGGGTGGGGGACAGGTTCCCCTATTTCGCCGACAGCGCGCGCAATTCCGGCATGGCGATCGTCTCGCCGGAGGCGTCGACCCAGCGGAGGAAGCCGCTGATCCGCTTGTCGATCTTGGCGGTATGGCCCCCGAAGATGTCCGACAGTCGGTGGTCGAGGAACGGGTTGGCGAAGCGTTCCAGCGTGGTCGCGATATAGATGCGGGCCTCCTCCGCCATGCCGTGCGCGGCAAAGCCCGGCAGCACTTCCTCCGCCATCACCCGCTCCAGCGCCGCGCGCGTGTCGTCATCGGCCAGCGCCGCGCGTACCGTCTGGTCCGCTGCGCCACCGCCGTCATGCCAGCGCGCCGCCAGCCAGCTATGCCCCAGATTGAGGATGTGCAGCTTGAGCCGCTCGTAACGGTCCAGATCGTCGGACAGCACGATGTCGGAATGGGTGAAGGGCAGGGTCAGCCCCGGCTGCTGCTCGATCGCCCAGAGCGCATAAGGCTCGGCGACCGCGCCTGCCGGGTGAAGCGGCTCGCTGACGATGCGGTCCACCAGCGTATTGGCCCAGATGCATTCGCGCCCCAGCCAGTCGAGGAACGCGCCGTCGCGCCCCTGATTGCGCGCCAGACCCTCGATCGCGGCGCGCAGCACGTCGCCGTTGCGCACCACCAGTTCGCAAGGGAGTAGCGTGACGCCCGCGCCCCCCGCCTGCCAGCGGCGGTGCAGCAGCTCGGTCAGCATCCCGCAAAAGCTCACCGGCACCTGATTTCCGGTGGGTACGGCTCGATCCGCGTCGGGGATGGCATAGCCGCTGTCCCCGGTGTTGGAGACGATATGCGTCGTCGCCCCGACCGCCAGATCGACCAGCCGGTCCCAGTCCCCCGCCGCGCTCAGTCCTTCGCGGACGCTGCGCACCTGAACGGTTCGCTCGAAGCGGGTGCCGTCGCGCAGGCCGCGAAGGATGACGGGAAAGCCCGCCGGATCGGCAAAACCGGCGAGCCGCCGCGCGCGCTCGGGATCGCGGGTCGTCTGGACGATGACGATCGGCGGCACCGCCTGCCAGGCCGCGCGGGCTTCCTCGGCGAACAGGTCGACATGGGCTTGCAGGAAACGGCTGGTGCCGAATTGCAGGATGACGGCCGCCTCGCTCACTGCGCGTCCAGCGAGAAGATGCGGTCCATGCCCACCCATTTCTCACCCGGCGCGGCATGGGGCAGGGCCTTTTGGAAACGGTCCATCGTGGCCTCCCACTTAGCGTCGATCGCTGCCAGTTCGGCAGGGATCGCGCGGGGGAAGTCGTCGGCGACCTCGGCGATCATGAACAGCCGGTCGCCGGTGCGCCAGATTTCCATCGACAGGAATCCTTTGGCCCGGATCGCCTGGGTCACTTCGGGCCAGGCCGCGCCGGGGGCATGAGCCTTTTCATAGTCGGCGATCAGGTCGGCATCGGCCACCAGATCCAGGGCGAAACACAGGCGTCGGGCCAATTCGGGGGCTCCTCTCTCCAAGGCGGCTGGACCAATTATCGGCATCCAGTCTGTCGAATGATCTTTTAGCGTTCCCAACCAAGCGCTTCAATGGCATATGTGAGAGCGAAATCGCATATGGGAATTTGGGAGAGGGTCGCAATGAAGGCACTGGTCTGTGTCCAGCCGCATGAAATCCGGGTCGAGGACCGACCCGCGCCGGTGCGCGCAGAAGGCGAAGTTCTGATCCGGATGCGTCGCGCCGGAATTTGCGGCACCGACTATCATATCTATGGCGGCAAGCACCCGTTCCTCGAATATCCCCGGCTGATCGGCCATGAACTGGCCGGTGAAATTGCCGAGGTTCCAGAGGGTTCGTCCTTCACGGTCGGCCAGGTGGTGACGGTGAACCCCTATATCGCGTGCGGCACCTGCCGCGCCTGTCGCCGGGGCAAGCCCAATTGCTGCGCGCGGATCAGCGTGCTGGGCGTGCACGGCGATGGCGGCATGTGCGAGTTGTTGTCGGTGCCCGAAAGTGCGGTGATCGACGCGGTCGGCCTGTCGCTCGATCAGGCGGCGATGGTCGAGTTTCTGGCGATCGGCGCCCATGCGGTGCGCCGGGCGGGCGTCGCCGAGGGGGAGAGCGTCGCGGTGATCGGCGCCGGGCCGATCGGCGTGGCGGCGGCCCTGTTCGCGCGGATCGCGGGGGCGGCGCGGATCGTGCTGGCCGACACGCGCGCGCCGCGTCTGGCCTATGCGCGCGACCATCTGGGGTTCGAGGACGGCGTGGTCGCAGACGAGGCGCTGGGCGCGACGCTGGCCGAGATGACTGGCGGCGAGATGTTCGACCATGTGTTCGACGCGACCGGCAACATCCATGCGATGCGGGCCGGGCTGAACTGGGTCGCGCATGGCGGCAGTTATACGCTGGTCGGGGTGTGCAAGGACGATCTGGTCTTCCCCGATCCCGAATTCCACAAGCGCGAGACGACGCTGATCGCCAGCCGCAACGCGCTGTCGGTCGATTTCGACCATGTCATCGCCAGCATCCGCAGCGGCGCGGTGCCGACCGACGCGATCCGCACCCACACGCTGACGCTGGACGAAGCGCCCCAGCGCCTGCCCGAGTTGATCGGCGAGGCGGACTCGGTGCTGAAGGCGATTATCACCATCGCTTGAGTGCTGTTTGAAAACGTGCCGAGGCACGTTTTGCAGCACCGGCCCAAAACTCGCCTCCAGCGAGTTTTCAAAGGGACTCTGAGCGGGCCGTCCTGGGCGACATCGCTTGCTCAGGGCGCGTCCTCGCCCTAATCGTCGGTCAGGTGAGGAAAGATATGACGGGTGACGGCGGCAAGATCAGCGAAGGGCGGACGCGCAAGGGCAGCTATGCCGCACCCGCGCTGGACAAGGCGTTCCTTATCATCGAACTGCTGGCCAACCATCCGCAAGGCATGTTGGTCAGCGAGATGGCGACGGCATTGGGCCGTTCGCTGGGCGAATTGTTCCGCATCGTCGTGGTGATGGAAGAGGCGCGCTACCTCGAAAAGTCGCCGGTCGACGATCGTTACCGCGTCACCTACAAGTTTCTCGACATCGCCTATCGCGCGACGCCCGCGCGGCAACTGACCGCCGCCGCGCTGCCCGAGATGCAGTCGCTGGCGCTCAATGTCGGCCAGTCCTGTCATCTGGTGGTGATCGAAGGCGGGGCGGGCCTGGTCATCGCGCGCGAGGAAAATCCGGGCACGCGCGGCTTCGCGCTGCGCATGGGCGCGTCGATCGATATCGTGGCCAGCTGTTCGGGCAAGGTGCTGCTCGCCTTTGCGGCGCCTGCGCAACTGGCGCGCATCCTCGACCGGGCGGAGGCGGCGCAGGGCCATGCCATCGACCGCGACCAGCTGGCCGAGGAGCTGGCGCGGGTTCGCGCGCAGGGCCATGGCCTGCGCAAGAGTCCGATCACGCGCGGCGTGACCGACATCAGCTATCCCGTGTTCGGCTTCGGCGGCGACTGCATGGCGGCGCTGACCGTGCCGTTCCTGGAGACGATCGACGGATCGCAAAAGGTCTCGATTCCCCAAGCCACGCAGATTCTGGGCGAGACGACCGCGCGTATCTCGCAGGCGCTCGGCTATCGCGGCGACGATGCGGGCGGGGTAACGCCCGCATCGCGCGGATAAGGCCGGTCAGTCGGGGCGGGTTTCGGTGCCCCGATGCGGCCCTTCTCCCATCGTCATGTAGAGATGGCGCAGCATCGCGCTCATCGCATCGGTGCCGCGCTGGGTGAGGGTGACGGCCAGTCGCCGGTGATCGGCGGGATCGGTACGCCGCCGCAGCAGCTCCGCCCCCTCCAGCCGGTCGATCCGGCGCAGCGCGCTGGTGGCGCTTTCGCCCGAGACGAGGATCAGTTCCTTGACGCAGATCGGCCGGTTTTGCTGATCGGCGATGAACAGCTCCAGCATCATGTCCCAGGCGGAGTCGCGGAACACGTCGCGGGGAAAGAATTTGGCGGTGTTGGCACGCATCGCCTGTGTCTGGCGCGCCAGGTCGAGCAGGCTGGGCCCGGTTTCGCGGGCTACGGGCGGCCATAGGCCGCGATGGGTGGGAGGATGATAACGAGCGGCAAGATCCTTTGGCATCAGGCTATCCTTGGCTGGGGCCATGGACGGCATTGTCCATGGCAGGGCGGCGGATGGGAGGAGCTGGGCTGGCCGGTCATCGTTCGCGCAGTCCTTCGCGCGCGCGGTTGAGCGGCTTGAGCAGATATTGCAGCACGGTCTTGCTGCCGGTGTGGATGTCGGCGGTGGCGATCATGCCGGGCACGATCGGAAAGCGCTTGCCCGCCTTGTTGACCAGCGAGTCCGCGGTCGTGCGCACGAAGACGCGGTAATAATAGACGTCCGGGTTCACCTCGTCGCGGATCGTGTCGGGCGAGATGCTGCTGACCTTGCCCTCCAGCCCGCCATAGATCGCATAGTCATAGGCGGTGATCTTGACACTGGCCCGCTGGCCGGGACGGATGAAGGCGATGTCGCGCGGCTGGATGCGCGCCTCGACCAGCAGCCGTTCGTCGAGCGGCACGATCTCCATGATCTTGCCGTTCGGGGGCACGACGCCGCCGATGGTCGACACCTCGATATTCTTGACCACGCCGCGCACCGGCGAGCGCAGGGTCAGGCGTTGCAGCGTGTCGGAGCGGCCGCGCACGACCGGGGCGAGCGCCTCCACCTCCTCGCTGACCTTGGCCAGGTCCTGCCGCGCCTCGACGATATATTGCGAGCGCAGGTCGGATTTCTTGAGGTCCAAGTCGGCGCGCTGGCGCTTCAGGCGCAGCACCTCGACATTGCTGGCAGCACCGACCTCGATCAGCGATTCCCCGATGCCGACCTCGCGCCCGATCAGCGCGAGCGACTCGTCGATCAGTCCGATCGAACTGGCAAGGCTGCGGCGGCGCGCGTCGTAAAGGCGCTGTTGCTCGGCCTTGAGCGCGGGAAAGGCGTCCAGCTCGGGCGAGAAGGTCAGGGGGGTGCCGTTCACCTCGGCCTGCAACCGCGCCTGGGCGGCCAGCGCGGCGCGATATTTGGCGGCGCTCTCCTCGACGGTCGATCCGGCCTGGGTCGGGTCGAGCTGGGCTAGGATCTGGCCCGGCCTCACGATATCGTCCTGGCGAACGAGCATTTTGGCGAGGATGCCGCCCTCCAGCGATTGCAGCACCTGTTCGCGGCTGGTCGGCACGACGCGGCCGGTGCCGGTCGCCACCTCGTCCAGCTTGGCGAACCAGGCCCAGACGAGCAGCACCACGAACAATGCGGCGAGCGCCCAGTTCATCCGCTTGGCCGCCAGCAGCGGGGCTGCGCCCTCGTCGGCGAAGGGCAGGTCGGCGGGATGGGTGAGCGCGGTCATGCCGCCTGACTCCGGGCCGCACCCTGCATGGTGGCAAGCGCAGCGGCCTTGGGCTGGTCGAGCAGGATTTGCCCCTGATCGATGACGACGATCCGGTCGACCAGTTTGAGCACGCGCATCCGGTGCGTCGCGACGACAACGGTGCGGCCCTGACCCCAGCTGCGGAAGCGATCGATGAACAGGCGTTCCGCGGCCTCGTCCATCGCGGCGGTGGGCTCGTCGAGCAGCATGACCTGGGGCTGGCGGATCAGCAGCCGCGCGAGCAGCAACGCCTGTTGCTGGCCGCCCGATAGGCCCAGCCCGCCTTCGAGCACGACATGCTCCAGCCCGTCGCGCAGGCGCCGGATGAAGTCGATCGCCCCCACCATGTCGAGCGCGGCGAGGATCGTCTCGTTGCTCGCCGTCACCGCGCCCATGGTCAGGTTCTCGCGCAGTGTGCCGTGGAACAAGCGGCTATTCTGGGTCAGCAGCGCAACGTCGCGACGGACATCGGCGGGGTCAATCTGGTGCAGCGCCAAGTCGTCGAGCAATATCTCGCCCGACACCGGCTGCAACATGCCCGACAGCCCCTGCAACAGCGTCGACTTGCCCGCGCCGTTGCGGCCGAGTAGCGCGATCTTCTCGCCCGCCGCGATCTCCAGCTTCGGCACGGTCAGCGCAGGCGGGGCGTTGGGATCGGCATAGGTGAACACCGCGCCGCGTAAGGAAAAGCGTCCGTCGACCGAGGGCAGGGGGATGCGATGCTCGGCATCCGGATTGTCGACCGGCAGGCCCATGATCTGGTCCAGGCTGTTCGCCGCGACCTTGGCATGTTGATAGCGGCCGAGCAGGTGCGAGACCTGCCCCATCGGCGCCATCATCCGGCTGGCCAGCATCGAGGTGGCGACCAGCGCGCCGGTCGTGATGTCGCCTGCGATCACCATCGGCGCGCCGACGAAGATGACGGTGGCGTAGACCGCATTCTGCACGCTCTGCGCCCAGGTCGACAGGCTGGCGGTCAGGCCGCGAAGCCGCAGCTGCGCCTCGCCCGCCACCGCGTTGCAGTGGTTCCACTGGCGCTGGAAGCGCTCTTCGGCCTGCAGGGTCTTGATGTCCTCGATCCCCTGCACCGATTCGATCAGCAGGGCGTTGCGCAGCGAGGTTTCGCGCATCGACTCGGTCGCATAGGCGCGCAGGCGGCGCTGGGCGAGCAGGCTGGGCAGCAGGAGCGCGATCAGCGCCACCACCGGCACCAGCGCCAGCGAGCCGCCGATAAAGGCCAGGATGACCAGGAACAGGAAGAAGAAGGGCAGGTCCGCCACCGCAGCGACGGTGGTGGAGGTGAGCATGTCGCGCACCTGATCCAGATCGCGAAGCTGCGCGATGAAGGTGCCGGTCGAGGTCGGCCGCGCCCGGTTGCGCACGCGCAGCGCATGGCCGAACACCACGTCCGACAGACGCAGGTCGGCGCGCTTGCCCAATATGTCGGTGATCCCGACGCGCAGCCGCCGCAACACAAAGTCGAACCCCGTCGCCAGAATGACACCGATGAACAGGATATAGAGCGTCGGCATCGACTGGGCGGGAACGACACGGTCATAGACCTGCATCGAGAACAGCACCCCCGCCAGGCCCAGGCAGTTGGTCACGACCGAGGCGATGGCGACATGGCCATAGCCCTTCATGTCCTGAAGCAGCAGGCGACGGAGCCAATGCTCCTCGAAGGGGCGGATATAGCTGTCCACCCGAACATCCTTCGCCGAGCGGGCAGGGCGGGGGACGACGAACATCCGCGTCTGTTCGACCAGCGTGGACAGCGGGCGCTGCGCGCTCTGCCCCTCCTCGCCCGCAACCGAGAAGACCGCCTGGCCATCGGCGTCGATGCCGGTGATCAGCGCCAGTTCGCCATCGTTCAGCCACGCGATCACCGGCAGCCGCCAACTGGTCAGCCGCATCGCGCCGGGCATCACGAAGCGCACCGACAGGCCGCTTGCCCGCGCCAGCGCCCGGACGCGCGCCTCTTCATCGCCGCCGCCCTGCCAAAGGGTCGTCAGCCGCGCGCGCTGCTCGGCAAAGGGCATGCGGTAATGACGCGCGACCTGGCCCATCATGTCGATCCAGGCGAGCGGATCGGTCTGGGTCGGGTCGCTCACAGCGTCACCCCCCGGATCGAGGTGCCGGTCAGTCCGAAATCGTCACGCGCCCGACCCGAGTAATAAAGGCATTCGATCGCCAGCCGCCGCAGGTCGTGGGTGGTGTTGACCGCATCGAAGCGGGCCTGCTGCAACTCCTGTTCGGCGTTGAGCAGGTCGACCAGCGTGCGGGTGCCCATGTCGAGATATTGCAGGCGATAGAGCTTGCCGGTCTCGACCATATTGTCCTGTCGCTCAGCCAGCGTGCCGAGCAACTGCGACAGCCCGGCGATCTGCTGCTGCGTGGCGGCCAGCGCCTGGCCGACCTCGTTGCGCGCTGCCTGTTCGGCGGCCTGGGCGGCGCGGACGCCGTAATCGGCGCTGCGTGCGCGGGCGCGTACGGCATTGCCGCCGAATACGTCGCTGCTGACGTTCAGTCCGAAATTGTAAAGGCTGCGGTCGGAAAAGGGCGAGGTGACATCGGTCGCCGCATCGCCCGCCAGCGCGACGGTGGGCAGGCGGGCGGCATGGACTCGGCGGCTCTCGGCGCTGGCCTGCTCATATTGCGCCCGGGCGCGCATGATCGCGGGGATATCGGCCCATTCGACGGTGGTTGCGCGGGTGCAGCTGGCCATCAGCCAGTCGGGCACCGCCGGATCGACCGCAGGCGACGTTTCGCGGCCGAGCAGAAAGGCCAGGCTGGTGGTCCAGCGCCGTTGCTCCGCCTCGATCCGGGTCAGCGTGGCCTCGGCGGCGGCGACGCGCGACTGGGCCTGGAGCGCATCGGAGCGGGTGGTCGCGCCCTTGCCGAACCTTTTCTCGACCAGCGCGCTGATCTCACGGATACGGCCGAGTTGCTCCATCGCGATCCCGCGCAGCGCGGCGTTGCGCTGTACCTCGACCAGCGCGAAGCCGGTGTCGCGGATCAGCCCGTCGACCGCCAGCAACAGGTCCGCGCGGCCGATCCGCGTGCCCGCGCGCGCGGACTCGACCGCGCCCGCGACCTTGCCGAAATCATAGAGCATCTGCGAGGCGGAGACCTGCGGGCGTGGCCGCCACGCGCTGCCGATGCGATTGTCATAGCCGCTGCCGACGCCTGCACTGATCCGGGGCAGATAGCCCGCGCGCGCGACCGCGATATCCTCGGCCCGCGCCTCGACGGTCGCGGTCGCCTGCACGACCGAGGGATGCCAGGCGAGCACCTCGTGCATCGCACTTTCCATCGTCACGGCCGCGGGTTCTGCCGCTGCCGTTATCGTGATGGCGCTCATCGCGATCATCACCCTCCCGAACCGTACCGATCGCATCCGGTAGCGTTCCCGCCACTCTCGCTTCATCGATCGCATTGTGACCTCTCCCTGACAAAGAGGCTGGCTAAACTATTTAAACAAAAAGGGATTAGACGCCGAAGAGGAACCCCTTCGGCGTCCGAAATCAACTCCGTTTTCGGATGATTGCGCAAGATGGTCAGACCAGGTGGAGCGTGGCCAGCCTTTCCTGTTCAGGATCGACCGAAACGGTCAAATATCCCAGCGGATCATGGGGCACCGGAGCCTCGGCGGCGATATCGGTAACGCTTGGCATCGCCGACGAATCACCCGTTGCCGTCAGGGATTCGCTGGGCAGCGGCTCGCTCGCGAGGCTTTGCGCGTCGAGATAGCGGGACAGCACATCCTCGACGCTGCCCTGGTCCTCCATCAGCGACATCGCCACCTGTCCGTCGGCATGATCGAAGGTCAGCGGCACCGCGTCATGCCCGACCGCCAGGGTCATGGGCACGACGTCGCCATGCACCTGTTCGGGGTCCGCCAGCGCAAAGGCGGTCAGCGTCGGCGGGAAGACCGGCGCGACCCCGTTATTGATGTCGACCGCCACGTCCAGTCGCGCGGTCGAAACCTGCCCGTCGGGCTGCACCAGCTGATAGGTGAAGCGGTCGATCGGGTCGGTCGCGGCATAGGCTAGGTTGGTGAAGGGCTGATAGCTATACTGCCCGACCTCGTTGATGGTCAGCGTGCCATAGGCGCCGGTCAGCGTCCGGCCCGCATCGCCGATATCCACGAACTCGCCGCCGATCAGCATCTTGATGCCCAGGAAGTCGCTGCCCAGCGTATCGTTTGCGAGCAGGTCGCCGCTGACCGGGGTGGTGCCGGACAGGGCAAACTGGTCGAGATGGGTGATCGTCCCACCGACATAGACGTCGGTGGTATAGCCCAGCCCCACGGTGTTGGTGCTGGTGACGGTGTAGTTGTAGGTGCCCGAGGGCAGGTTGTTCATCGTCACGCTGATGCCCGATCCCACCAGTCCGCCGACCCCGGCCAGCGCGGTGCCGCTCTGGGAGCCGACGACCGTCCCCGCCGCATTGGTAACGGTGATGGTAAAGCTGGGCACGACGGCCAGCCCTGGCGCGATCACGGCGGACAGGGTGATATTCCCGCGGCTGTTCGCATCGACCGTGAAGCTGTCGGTGATCTGGCCGGTTCGCGAGCCGGTCAGCAGGGCGGCAGTCGGGGTGTTGAACGACGAATCCACCGTGGCGGTGCGGGTTTCCACCACATTGATGAAGGTCGCACCCGCCGTCGCCACGTCGTTGACCGCGATCGGCGTACCGGTGATGTCCGGGCTGCCGATGGTGATGGTCAGCGCCGCGCTCTCCCGCTCGCCGTCGCTGGCGTCGAGCAGCGTGTAGTTGAAGCGGTCGGTTTTGCCGAGCACGGCGGCATCGGCATTGGGGGTGTAGCTGTACCGGCCGTCGCTGCTGATGGTCAGCGTGCCCCATTGCCCGATGATCTGGCTGTTGGTGCCGACCGCCGTCGTGACGCCATTCAGCGTGACGCTTTCGACGCGGGTCTGCGGGCTGACCACATCGACCTGGCCCGTGGGGCCGGGATCGGTGATGACGTTGCCGTTCGTCGTCGCCGGAACCACCTGCCCGACATCGGTGAAGTCGGAGTCGACGCCCGTGACGCGCAACCCGCCCAGCAGGCCGACCCCCGCCGTGTTGTCGAAGGTGACGAAGGCGCGGTACTGGCCCGGCCCCAGATCCGCCGAGGCGACGAGATCGCCGCCCAGCAGGCTGACATCGAGCAGCGAGGAACTGCCGCCGCCATTCACCGCGACCCAGCTGGTCCCGTTGAACCGCTGCACCACCACCGAATAACCGCTGGCGACGCCCAGCGACAGGGTGGCGTCATAGGTGAAGGTCGCGTCGAGCCTATGGCCCTGTTCGACGGTGAACTGGACATTGGGAATCGCCAGCACCTGTGCGTTCAGATTGACCAGCCCGAGCGAGACGAGCGCGGTGTAGTTGGCACCGCCCAGATTCTCGTTGGTACGCACCGGCACTAGATCGACCTGGGCGGAGGCGACATTGTCGAACGCGCTGATGTCGAACGGCGCGAGGACCGCGACCGTGCCCGAGACATTGCCCGCCCCGTCGCGAAGCCCGACATTCAGCGTCTCGCCCGCGACCTGCGGCGTGGCGAGCGTGACGGCATAGGTACCGCCGGCCGCCACCGTGCCGGTGCCGAGAACGGTCCCGGCGGTGTTGCGTACCTCGACCGTCGTACCCGGCTCGCCGGTGCCGGTGACGATCGTACCGGTGCCGTTGATCGCGGCGGTCGGCAGGGCCGGCGGCGTGATGTCCGGTGCGACCAGAGGTGCCTGGGGCGAGACATTGCCCGCGCCGTCCACCTGGGTCACGGTCAGCGCCTGACCATTGGCCTGGGGGATGGTCAGCGTCGCGGCATAGCTGCCATTCGCATCGACGATCGCGCTGCCCACCAGCTGTCCCTGCGGGCCCAGGATGCGCACGGTCGCACCCGGCTCGCCCGAGCCGGTGACGATCGTGCCGTTCCCGTTGATCGTCGCGACGGGCAAGGCCGGGGGCGTGATGTCGGGCGCGGTCAGCGGGCTGGGCGGGGAGGCGTTGCCCGCCGCATCGGCCTGCGTCACGGTCAGCGCCTGACCATTGGCCTGCGGCGTGGTGAGCGTCACCGTATAGCTGCCGTTCGCCGCGACGATGGCGGTGCCGATCGGGTTGCCGCCCGCGTCGCGCACGGTCACGGTCGCCCCCGCTTCGCCCAGACCCGTGACCAGCGTACCGACGCCGTTGATCGCGGCGGTCAGCCCGGTCGGGGCGGTAATGTCGGGCGCGGCGGCCTGTCCGATCGGCGAGACATTGCCCGCCGCATCCGCCTGGGTCAGCGTCAGGAGCTGGCCGTTCGCCTGAGCGGGGTTGAGGGTTGCGGTGAAATTGCCGTTCGCATCGACCAGCGCGGTGCCGATCACCGCGCCGCCCGGACCCCGGATGGTGACGGTCGCCCCCGCCTCGCCGGTGCCGGTCAGGCTGGTGCCGTTGCCCGCCACCGTGCCGATCGGCGCGAGCGGGGCGGTCAGATCGGGCGCGATGACGGTGGCGGGTGCCGAGACATTGTTCGCCGCATCCGCCTGGCTCACTTGCAGGACTTGCGCATTGAGCTGGGCCGGATTGAGGATCGCCGAATAGCTGCCATTGGCCGCCACGATAGCGGTGCCGATCACCGCGCCGCCCGGATCGCGGATGGTGACGGTCGCGCCTGCCTCACCCGTGCCGGTCACGACGCTGCCCGTCCCGTTGATCGCGGCGGTCAGGCCGACCGGCGCGGTGATGTCCGGCGCGGTCGCCTGTCCGATCGGCGAGACATTGCCCGCCGCATCCGCCTGGGTCAGCGTCAGCAGCTGGCCGTTTGCCTGAGCGGGGTTGAGGGTTGCGGTGAAGTTGCCGTTCGCATCGACTAGCGCGGTGCCGATCACCGCGCCGCCCGGACCCCGGATGGTGACGGTCGCCCCAGCCTCACCAGTGCCGGTCAGGCTGGTGCCGTTGCCCGCCACCGTGCCGATGGGGGCGAGCGGGGCGGTCAGATCGGGGGCGATGACGGTCGCGGGTGCCGAGACGTTGTTCGCCGCGTCCGCCTGCGTGACCTGCAAGGCTTGTGCGTTGAGTTGGGGCGGAGTCAGGATCGCGGCATAGGTGCCGTTCGCAGCGACGACGACCGTGCCCAGCACTGCGCCGCCCGGATCGCGGACGGTGACGGTCGCCCCCGCTTCGCCGGTGCCGGTGACGAGATTGCCCGCGCCGTTGATCGCGGCGGTCAGGCCGACAGGGGCGGTGATGTCGGGTGCGGTCGCCTGTCCGATGGGCGAGACATTGCCCGCCGCATCCGCCTGGGTCAGCGTCACGAGCTGACCATTCGCCTGAGCAGGCGTCAGCGGTGCGGTGAAGTTGCCGTTCGCATCGACGACTGCCGTGCCCAGCACTGTGCCGCCCGCGCCCCGAATGGTGACGGTGGCGCCGACCTCGCCGGTGCCCGTCAGGGTGGTGCCGTCGCCCGACACGGTGCCGATCGGTGCCAGCGGTGCATTCAGATCCGGTGCGACGACGGTGGCGGGTGTCGAGACATTGCCCGCCGCATCGGCCTCCGTCACCTGCAAGACCTGCGCATCGAGCTGCGCCGGGGTGAGGATCGCGGCATAGGTGCCGTTGGCCGCGACGACCGCCGTGCCCAGCACGGTGCCGCCTGCATCGCGGACGGTGACGGTCGCGCCGACCTCGCCCGTGCCGGTAACGAGATTGCCCGCGCCATTGATCGTGGCGGTCAGGCCCGTGGGCGCGGTGATGTCGGGCGCGGCGGCTTGTGCGATGGGCGAGACATTGCCCGCCGCATCCGCCTGGGTCAGCGTCACCACCTGCCCGTTCGCCTGAGCGGGCGTGAGCGGAGCGGTGAAATTGCCGTTAGCATCGACGATAGCGGTGCCGAGCACAGCGCCGCCTACGCCCCGGATGGTGACCGTCGCGCCGACCTCACCCGTGCCGGTCAGGGTGGTGCCGTCGCTCGACACGGTGCCGATGGGGGCCAGCGGCGCGGTCAGGTCGGGAGCGATGACGGAGGAGGCGGGCGAAGGATTGCCCGCCGCGTCGCTCTGCACGACGGTCAGCGGCTGGCCGTCGACCTGCGGCGTGGCGAGCGTGACCGCATAGGCGCCGTTTGCGCCCACCGTAGCAGTACCCAGCGTCGCGCCATTGGCGTCGAGCACCCGCACCGTCGCGCCGACTTCGCCGGTGCCGCTGACCAGCGTGCCGGTCGGATCGATCGCGGCGACGGGAGCATTGGGCGCGGTCAGGTCGGGTGCGATGACGGTGGCGGGGGGCGAGACATCGCCGTCCGCATCCGTCTGGGTCACGCGCACCGTCTCGCCATTGCGCTGCGGCGTGGTCAGGGTGGCGGTATAGCTGCCGTCCCCGGCGACCTGCGCATTGCCGATCACCGCGCCATTGGCGTCGCGCACGACGATCGCCGCACCCACCTGTCCGGTGCCCGACACGCTCGCGCCGTCAGCGGCGATGGTCGCGCTGGGGGCGCCGGGCGTGTCGTTGGGGATCAGATCGGGCGCGGTTGCGCTGCCGGGGGCGGAGACATTGCCCGCCGCATCCGTCTGCGTCAGGGTCAGCACCTGCCCGTTGGTCAGCGCGGTCGTTAGGGTCACGTTGAAGCTGCCGTCCGGGTTCACCGGCACGGTGGCGAGGACCAGCCCGACCGGATCGACGATCCGCACCGTCGCGCCGACCTCGCCGGAGCCGCTCACCACCGTGCCGTCCGCCGAGACGGTCGCCACCGGGGCGGCCGGGGGCGTGCGGTCGAGCGCGGTCACGGTGGTCGCGATCGATCCGTTGCCCGCGCCGTCCGTCTGGATGACGCTCAGCACCTGGCTGTCGAGCTGGGGTGCCGACAGGACGACGCTGTAAGCGCCCTGCGGCCCGACGATGGCGGTGCCCAGCACGCCGTTATTCGCGTCGCGCACCGTGACGGTCGCGGCGACCTCGCCAGTACCGGTGACGATCGTGCCCGTCGCATCCAGCGTCGCCAGCGGGGCGGCGGGGGCGGTGATGTCGGGGGCGGGGGCGCTGGTCGGGGCGGAGACATTGCCCGCCGCATCGGTCAGCGTCGCGCTCACCGTACCGCCATTGGCCTGGGCCGGGGTCAGCGGCACGCTGAAGCTGCCGTCCGCGCCGACCTGGCCGGTGCCGATCACCGTGCCGCTGGCGTTGCGCAGGGTCACGGTCGCGCCGACCTCACCGCTGCCATTCGCATTCGCGCCGGTGCCGTCGATCGTGAAGACGGGGGCGAGCGGCGCGGTGATGTCGGGGGCGGTGGCGGGACTGGGCGGAGAGGTGTTGCCCGCCGCATCGGCTTGCGTGACCTGCAGAACCTGTCCGTTGATCTGCGCGGTGGTCAGGGTCAGCGCATAGGCGCCGCTGGCCCCGGCCGTGCCGGTGCCGATGATCGCACCGCCGGGATCGCGCACGGTGATAGTGGCGCCCGCCTCGGCCTGACCGCTGACGATCGTGCCGGTGCCGTCGACGCTGGCGGTCAGCCCGGTCGGCGCGGTGGTGTCGAGTGCGGTCAGCGACAGCGGCGGCGAGACATTGCCCGCCGCATCGGCCTGTACCACCGACAGGGTCTGGCCGTTGAGCTGTGCGCTCGCCAGCGGCACCGTAAAGCTGCCATCTGCGGCGACCTGCGCGGTGCCCAGCACCTGTCCGGCGGCGTCACGCACGGTGACGGTCGCGCCGGGCTCGCCGGTGCCGTTCACCAGCGTTCCGTCGGTCGACACGGTGCCGGTCGGGGCGAGCGGCGCGGTGATGTCGGGCGCGGTGGCGGGGCTGGGCGGCGAGGTGTTGCCCGCCGCATCGGCCTGCGTCACCTGAACCACCTGACCGTTCAGCTGCGGCGTGGTCAGGGTCAGCGCATAGGCGCCGGTGGTCCCGGCCGTGCCGGTGCCGATGATCGCGCCGCCGGGGTCACGCACGGTGATGGCGGCACCTGCCTCCGCCTGCCCGCTGACGATGGTGCCGGTGCCGTCGACGCTGGCGGTCAGCCCGATCGGCGCGGTCGTGTCTAGCGCGGTCAGCGACAGCGGCGGCGAGATATTGCCCGCCGCATCGGCCTGTACCACCGACAGGGCCTGGCCGTTGAGCTGCGCGCTCGACAGCGGCACCGCAAAGCTGCCATCGGCGGCGACCTGCCCGGTGCCCAGCACCTGTCCGGCGGCGTCACGCACGGTGACGGTCGCGCCCGGCTCGCCTGTGCCGTTCACCAGCGTCCCGTCCGCCGACACGGTCCCCAGGGGCGCGAGCGGTGCGGTCAGGTCCGGCGCGACGGGGGCGAGGGGAGCGGAGACATTGCCCGCCGCATCCGCCTGCGTCACGCCAAGCGTCTGACCATCGATCTGCGCTGGAGTCAGCGGCGCGGCATAGCTGCCATTCGCGCCGACCACGGCGGTCCCGATGATCGTGCCGCCCGGATCACGCACGGTGACGGTCGCGCCGACCTCACCCACGCCGGTCACGACCGCACCGTCGCCGTTGATCGTGGCGGTCAGTCCGGTGGGCGCGGTGATGTCGGGCGCGGGCACGGTGACGACGGGCGAGGCATTGCCCGCCGCGTCGGTCTGGACGAGCTGGAGACTCTGGCCATTGGCCTGGGCGGGGTTCAGCGTCACGGCGAAGCTGCCGTCCGGTGCCACCTGACCGCTGCCCAGCAGCGTGCCGTCGGCGGCGCGGATGGTGACGGTCGCGCCGGGTTCGCCGGTGCCGAGCAAGGTCGCGCCCGCATCGACGACCGATCCGGTCGGCGCGAGCGGGGCCGTGGTGTCGGGCGCGGTCACGCTGGCGGGGGCGGAGGCATTGCCCGCGGGATCGGCTTGGGTCACCTGCAGCGTTTCGCCATTGGTCTGCGGCGTGGTCAGCGTCGCATTATAGGTGCCGTTGGCGGCGACCGTGGCGGTGCCGATTACCGCGCCGTTCGCATCGCGGATGGTGACGGTCGCACCCGCCTCGCCCGATCCGGTGACGATCGCGCCGTCGCCGCTGATCGTGGCGGTCAGCCCGGTCGGCGCGGTGATGTCGGGCGCGGTGAGCGCCGTCGAGGGCGAGAGATTGCCGCCGCGATCGGTCTGGTCGAGCGACAGCGTCTCGCCATTGGCCTGGGGCGGCGACAGCGGAGCGGCGAAGCTGCCGTCAGCGCCGACCGTCACGGTCGCGATCACGGTGCCATCGGCGGCGCGCACCCGGACGGTGGCGAAAGGCTCGCCGCTGCCGGTCAGGCTGGCGCCATCGGCCGCGATGGTCGCTGACGGAGCGGGGGGCGCGGTCAGATCGGGCGCGGCGACGGTGGCGGGTTGCGACGGATTGCCCGCCGGATCGGTCTGTACCGCCGACAGCGTCTGGCCGCTGGTCTGGGGCGGGGTGAGGGTCAGGGTATAGCTGCTGTCCGCCGCCACGACCGCGCTGCCCAGCAAGGCGCCGGTGCCGTCGAGAACACGCACCGTCGCGCCCGGCTCGCCATTGCCATAGACCGCCGTGCCGTCCGCCGAGAGCGTGGCGAGCGGCGGGGCGGGGGGCGTGATGTCGGGTGCCGTGACGGAGGCGACGGGCGAGACATTGCCCGCCGCATCGGTCTGCGTCACGGTCAGGGCTTCGCCATTAGCCTGGGGGGTGCTCAGCGGCGCGCTGAAGCTGCCATCAGCGGCGACGGTGACGGTGGCGAGCACGCTGTTGTCAGGCGCACGCACGATCAGGGTCGCGCCCGCTTCGCCGGTGCCGCTGATGCTCGTGCCGTCCGGCCCGACGGTCGCGACGGGGGCCGCCGGGGCGACGAGATCGGGGGTGACCGCAGCGCTCGCAGGCGAGGCATTGCCCGCCGCATCGGTCTGCACGACCGACAGCGTCTGGCCGTTGGCGATGCCGGTGGGCAGCGTCACGCTGAAGCTGCCATCGCCAGCGACCGTCGCGGTGCCGACCGGCTGGCCGCCCGCATCGACAACCTGCACCGCCGCGCCCGGCTCACCCGTGCCGGTCAGCGTCGTGCCGTCCGCGCTCACGGTGACGAGGGGGGCGGTGGGAGCGGTGATGTCAGGCGCACTGACCGTCGTGGCGGGCGAACTGTTCCCCGCCGGATCGCTCTGGATGACGGTCAGGGCGCCGCCATTGGCCTGCGGCGTGGTCAGCGACAGGGTGTAATTGCCCTGCGGATCGACGATGGCGGTGCCGAGCGGCTGGCCTGCGGCATCGCTGACGGTGACGGTCGCGCCCGGCTCGCCGGTGCCGGTGATGCTGGTGCCGTCGCCGGTGATGGTCGCGGTGGGCGCGGTCGGGGCGGTGATGTCCGGTGCGCTGATCGTGGTGGGGGGCGAAATATTGCCCGCCGGATCGCTCTGGGTGACGGACAGGGTGCCGCCATTGGCCTGCGGCGTGGTCAGCGGCAGGGTGTAGTTGCCCTGTGCATCGACGGTCGCGGTGCCGAGCGGCTGCCCGGCGGGGTCGCTGACCGTGACGGTCGCGCCCGGCTCGCCGGTGCCGGTGATGCTGGTCCCGTCACCAGCAATGGTGGCCGTGGGTGCGGCGGGGGCGGTGGTATCCGGCGCGCTGACTGAAGTAGCCGGGGAGGTGTTGCCCGCCGGATCACTCTGGGTGACGGTCAGGGTTCCGCCATTGGCCTGCGGCGTCGCCAGCGGCAGGGTATAGTTGCCCTGCGGATCGACCGTCGTCGTGCCGAGAGGTTGCCCGGCAGGGTCGCGCACGGTGACGGTCGCACCCGGCTCGCCGGTGCCGGTGATCGTGCTACCGTCCTCGGCGATCGAGGCGGTGGGCGCGGCGGGGGCGGTGAAGTCTGGCGCGGTGAGGGTGATGGTGGGTGACACATTGCCCAAATTGTCGCTCTGCACGACGGTCAGCGTTTCGCCATTCCCCTGCGGTGTGGTCAGCGTCAGGCTGTAATTGCCGTCCGCATCGACGGTCGTCTGGCCGATCGTCTGGCCGTTCGCGTCGCGCACGACGACGGTCGCGCCCGGCTCGCCCGTGCCGCTGACGGTGGTGCCCTGTGCGTCGATCGTCGCGGTGGGCAGCGGCATGGCGCCGGTATCGACGGCGTCGACCTGGGTCGTGGGCGAGACATTGCCCGCCGCGTCGGTCTGGGTCACGACCAGCACGCCGCCGCCCGTCTGCGCGGTGGTCAGCGTCACCGTATAGCTGCCATCGGCGGCGACGAGGGCGGTGCCGATCGTCTGGCCGTCCGGGCCGACGACGCGGACGGTCGCGCCCGGCTCACCCGATCCGGTGACGGTCGTGCCGTCGGACGATAGGCTGGCGCTGGGCGCGGCGGGCGGGGTGATGTCGGGCGCGGCCAGCGTGACGGCGGGCGAGGCATTGCCTGCCGGGTCGCTCTGCGTAACGGAAAGGGTGCCGCCATTGGCCTGCGGCGTGGTCAGGGTCAGCGTATAGCCGCCCTGTGCTCCGACGACGGCGGTGCCGAGCACCTGTCCGGCGGCGTTGCGCACGGTGACGGTCGCGCCCGCCTCGCCGGTGCCGGTGATGCTGGTGCCGTCGCCGTTGATTGTCGCGGTCGGCGCGGCGGGCGGCGTGATGTCGGGCGCGGCCAAGGTCGCGGCGGGCGAGACGTTGCCTGCCGGATCGGCCTGGGTCACGGTCAGGGTGCCGCCATTGGCCTGCGGCGTGGTCAGGGTCAGCGTATAGCCGCCCTGCGCGCCGACGACGGCGGTGCCGAGCACCTGTCCGGCGGCGTCGCGCACGGTGACGGTCGCGCCCGGCTCACCGGTGCCGCTGATCGTACGGCCGTCGCCGGTGATCGTCGCGGTCGGGGTGGCGGGCGGCGTGATGTCGGGGGCGGCCGTCGTCGCGGGGGGCGAGACATTGCCTGCCGCGTCGCTCTGGACGACGGTAACGGGCTGGCCGTTGGTCTGGGGCGGGTTGACCGGGATGGTGAAGGTGCCGTCGGCGGCGACCGTGCCGGTGCCGATCACATTGCCCGCGCCATCGGTCACGCGGATGGTCGCGCCCGCCTCGCCGGTGCCACGGACGCTGGCGCCATTGGCGGTGAAGCTGGCGGTGGGCGTCGCGGGCGGCTGGGTGTCGGCGGTGGGGCCGTTCTGGTTGCCGCCATTACCGCCGCCGCCCGATACCGCCGCGACCAGGCCGCCGACGCCAGCCACGCCCAATATGGCGGGCAGGATGAAGGACGAGCCACCGCCCTCCTGCGCGCCGGCCGCGCCGAGCAGATCGTCGAGATCGGTGATCGCCTTGAACCGGCCCGAACCGCTGGCCGAGGGGTTGGCGAGCCATTGGCTGCCCTGGTCTTCGCGCAGCACCAGGTCGCTCGCCTTGCCCTGTTGCTGGTCGTAGAAATGGTCGATGCGAATGGTCTGGCCATCGGTCAGGCGGATGACGAGGTCATTGCCCTCGCGCGTCATCGCGGCGACCTGCGACCGGTCGAGGTTAAGACGCACCACGCTGGGGGCGTTCAGCTCGATGACGTTGGCGCTGGTCGTGGTGGTGGTGCCGGTCGCTTTTGCGATGATCTCGGTCTGCATGGCCTGTTCCTCCCATTGCATGTCGACATGCCCCGGCACGAAGGCCGGGTAGGGAGGGCGCGGTCATGGCTTTGCTTGCGCCGACACGCTGCCTCCCCTTGCGCAAATCCTAACCGCAAAGATCGGCCCGTGATGCTTGGGCACCGTTTTCGGAATTAATTCAGATGGTTAACGCGAATTAACTTCGCGCAAGATTTAGCGCCGCCCGGCGACGGTCGGGGCATCGGCATCGGTCATGCGGACAGGGTGGATGCGGCCGTCGGGCGCATAGGAGAGGCGGTCGATCGCCACGACCCGCTCGCCCTGAAACGGGCCGGGTCCGGGCGCGCGGTCCCAGCGGTGATAGACGATCAGCGAGCGGCCATCCGGCAGCGTGACGAAGCTGTGATGGCCTGGACCCTGATGCCGCGCGTCGCTGGTCAGGATCGCGCCGCGATAGCGCCATGGTCCGGTGGGCGAGGGGGCGGTGGCGTAATGGACCGAATAATCGGGGCCGTTGAACCGTCCATGGCTGTAGGACAGGTAATAGGTGCCGCCGCGCTCATGCATGAAGGCCCCTTCGGTGAAGTTCGGCGGGGTGGCGACCTTCACCTCGCCCGCGATGCTGACCATGTCGGGCCGGAGTTCCCAGACGCGCAAGCGGGCGCCCGCGCTGCCGCCCGCATAGAGATAGATTTTGCCCGACCGACGATCGGTGAAGACCATCGGGTCGATCGCCTCGAACGCCTTGTCGCCGGTCACCAGCGGATGGCCGCTGTCGCGATACGGCCCCTCGGGCCGGTCGGCGACCGCGACGCCGATCCGGCTGGGCGTCGGGCTCTGCGGCCCGACCGAATAATAGAGGTAATAGCGGCCGTTCCGGGTCGCTACGCCGGGCGCCCAGAGGAAATGCTCGGGCGCGCCGTCATCCTTGATCCAGCCTATCTGGTCGCGGCGGATCAGCTCGCCGCGCGGGCGCCATGTCTTCAGGTCGCGACTGGAAAAGGCGCCGAAGCGATCGGCCGCCCAGCTTCCGCCCGGCCCGCCGGTCGGGAAGATCCACAGTTCGTCGCCGATCATCATCGCATGGGGATCGGCCCCCTCGAACTGCGGATTGCGGGCGATCCCCGCCGCCGCGACGGTCAGCGCCAGCCCGGCGGCGGCGAATGCGCTCAGTCTCTTCATGGTCGTCCTCTCCCGCATCGTCGCGACCATCCGTCCCGCTGATGGCGGTGTCCGGTGGTCGTACGGCTGCAAGCTATTGCCAGAGAGGGATTTGTCTACCCGTCACGACCCTAATTGTTGGTGGGGAAGGGCATCCAGGAAGCGCTGCAATCCGGGGTAGTTCCGGCAAGGGCAGGCGAAGGGGACAGGCCCGGCGGCGTGGGGGAGGCGCCGCCGGGGCCGATGGCGATATGCGCATTCTCGACCTGCCAGACCGCCGACGGATCGAAGCGCACGCTGTCCAGCGTCACGTCCAGCGGATGGCTGGCATCATAGCCGCGCAGGACCAGAGTCCCGTCGCCGCCGGTTACGCCGTTCAGGACGATGTCGCGATAGACCGGAATGGCGCTGCCCCGCGCGGTGGCGTCATAGCGGGTGTCGAAATCGATCGGTCGCCGGTTGCCGCGCAGACATATGCCTTCATAGCGGACCCGCTCCACCAGCCCGCCCCGGCTGGCATCGCTTTTGATCCGCAGGCCCGAGGTCGTGCCGTCGAGCGTCACGTTGCGGACCAGTATGTCGCTGACCCCGGCATTGGTCTCGCTGCCGATCGACAGGCCGTGACCGGCGTAGAAATGGTCGTCGAGGATCGAGATATGGCGAGTGGGGCCATGCCCGGCCTTGATCGCGATATTGTCGTCGCCGGTGCGGATGAAGCTGTGGGCGATGGTCACGTCCTGCGACGCGCCGGGGTCGATGCCGTCGGTGTTGCGTGCATCGGTGGGGGTGTCGATCCGTACGCCCCAAAGGGTCGCTCCCTGCACGTCGTTGAGGACGATATGGAAATTGGGGGCGTTGCGGAATGTCGTGCGGTAGAAGGTCAGGTCGCGGGCATGATCCGCCTCGACCAGCCGGGGGTTGTTCTGCTTGCCGCCTTCGCGTTGCGCGCGCCGCGCGAGTTGCCACCAGCTTTCGCTCTGCCCGGTCATCACCGCGCCGCCCGATCCGTCGATCACGCCGTCCCCGACGATGCCGCCGCCGCGCGTGCCCTCGAAGCCGATGAAGGGCAGGCAGCCATTGCCCTTGGCCGCGATCGTGCCGCACAATCCCTGGCCCCGGTCATAGGCGCGCGGGTCGGGCACCGCGACCAGCGTGACGCCGCGATCGAGCCACAGCGTCACGCCCGACTTCATGCGCAGCGGGCCGCTGACGAAAGTCCCCGTGACCAGTCGAACGGCGGCGCCCGACGGGCAATGGTCGATCGCCGCCTGAAGCCGCCGCGTCTCCGTCCGCCAGTCCGCCCCGTCTGCCGACAGGCTGACGCACGCCTCGGCGGGCAGATGTGGTTCGGCTACGGATCGGCGATCCTGCGCCATGGCGGGCGCGGCGAGCAACAGCAGCACGGGCAGCAGGCGAGGGGAAAGCGGCATGACCCTGATCCTCTTATCGGACCCAGGCGTCATGCCACCGCCACCCCCGATACGGCATGGCCGTTTCAGGACGGTTCGTTCATTCAGGCCCGCAGGCGGTACAGCCCTGCGCCATGCGGCGGCAGCGTCTGCGCGAAGCGACCCTTCGCCTTGCCCAGCGATGCGCCGCTCCACAGGTCGGTCACGTCGACCTCGCCCGATAGGCCCAGATAATGGAGCGCCAGGCCGACCTCCTTCGGGCCGCCGCCGGTGTTGAACAGCGCCAGATAACGGTCGCCGGGGGCGCCCTCGGGCTTGGCGGACCAGATACGCGTGCCGTCCTCGATGAAATGCGGCTGATTGTCGGTCGAGGCCTGGTTGACCGCGATCACCGCGCGGTTGGTCAGCAGCGCCAGCGTGGGCGCATTCAGATAGCGCAGGTCGCCGCCCATGATAAGCGGCGAGCGCGCGATCGACCACAGGGTCATCAGCGTGCGCTGTTCGTCGGGCGTGAACTTGGTGTCGCGCTTGCCCAGCGCCAGGCGGCCGAGCGGCAGCATGTCGGCATCGGGCCACGAACCCGGCCCGCGATAGGGCGTCCAATTCTCCAGCCGGGTGAACTGCGCCTCCAGCATCGACCATTCGTCCCAGAAATCGTCCGAGATGCGCCACATCTGCGCAAAGCGGCGGACATGCGGGCCACGGATCACCGGGGTTTCGCCGGGCGACAGGCTGAGGACGATCGGACGGCCGCTATTCTGGATCGCCTTGTGCGCCGCCTCGATCTCAGGCGCGTGCGCGTCATAGGGGCGGCTCATATCGTCCATCTTGACGAAATCGACGCCCCAGAACGCGTAGAGCGCGAACACGCTGTCATAATAGGCCTGCGCGCCGGGCTTGGTCATGTCGACGCCGTACATGTCCGGGTTCCAGGTGCAGATGCTGCTGGTGTCGGCAATGTCGGCGGCGCGGTAGCGGGTGCCCAGGATCGGCAGGTTCTTGCTTACCGCCAGCCGGGGGATGCCGCGCATCAGGTGGATGCCGAACTTCATGCCCATGGCGTGGACGTCCGCCGCCAGCTTCGTGAAGCCCGATCCGTCGGCGCTGGACGGAAAGCGGTTGGGTGCCGGGATCAACCGGCCATAGCCGTCCATCGCGGGCACCGGCGCGGCGTTATATTCGTAGCTCGACGCATCCGGCTCGTACCACTGGATGTCGACGGTGAAGATGTCATAGCCGAAGGGCAGCAGCTTGGCGCGCATGATCGTGGCGGTCTCGCGCGCCTGCGCCTCGGTGATCGTGGTGGCGAAGCTGTTCCAGCTGTTCCAGCCCATGGGCGGGCGGGGCGCGAGCATGGTCGACCGCCCTGCCGCCGCTGCACCTTGTGCTCCGCCCAGCGCCAGCCCGCCGGTGATCGCCGCTCCGCCAGCCAGTGCCTGCCGACGGCTGATCCCGCCCCCGTCCTTGCTCATCATCCACTCCCGTTTCTTTAGTCGAACAAGTGTACGATCTAAGATGGCGATAGCAAGGCGGGATGCCGCTTTATATGTCCGACATTCGCTAAGCGTCAGAAACGCCCCTCGAAACTCAGGCCCAGGATACGCGGATTGGACATGGTGCCACGCACCCGACCGTCGAAATCGGTGAAGAAGGAGGTCGGCTGCTGCCGGTCGAAGATGTTGCTGGCGAGCAGATAGGCGCCGAAATGCCGCCCCTGCCAACCCAGCTTGGCATTGACCAGCGTGATCGGCCGGATGTCGCGCACCGTCTGGTCGATGGTGCTCTGGAAGATGGCGTCGCGATAGGTGGCGTTGATATTGGCGAACAGCCCGCCGGTGCTGCGCCAGGTGCCGCCCCATGACGCGGTCCAGCGCGGCGCATTGGCGAACTCGTTGCCGGTGGCGGACCATTTGGCGATGCCGATCGGCACGGTGAAGTCGAGAAACTCGGTCCGGCTGTGCCCGACGCCCGCATACAGCTCCACCCTGCGCGTCGGCCGCGCGCGCAACTCCGCCTCGAAGCCATAGAGCCGCGACTTGCCCGCATTGACGACCTGGCTGTCGAACACCGCGCCGGGGGTCAGCTGCACCGACACCTGCTGGTCGCGCCAGTCGATATAATAGGCGTTGGCGTTGAAGCTCAGGCGGCGGTCGAACCAGTCGGATCGCAGCGCGACCTCGTAATTCCAGGTATATTCGGGCGCATAGGTAAAGCTCTGGCCGCGCTGCTGGTTGATCCCGGCACCCCCGGCGCGATAGCCGCGCTGCGCCGTGGCGCTCAGCGACGCGTTGGGCGTCACGTCCCAGGTCAGGCCCAGCTTGGGCAGCCAGGCGTCATAGGTGATGGCGCGTGTCGGATCGACGCTGGTCGCACCCGCCGCCGTGGCGAGCAGGATCGCGTTGAGCCGGGTAACGACCGGGGCCAGCGCAGGCACGGACAGCCGTGCGGGATCGGGCAGCGTGCCGTTGAGCACCACCGACTGGCTCGCGCCGCGCAGCTGCCGCTCATTGTCGTAGCGTAGCCCGGCGCGCAACTTCAGGCGGCTGGTGAGCGGAAAGGTCAGATCGGTGAACGCCGCCAGGTTGCGCGTCAGCCGCGGCTGGGTCAGCAGGTTCCTGATTGGAACCACGCCGCCGTAAAAGCCCAGCACCGTATTCACCATGGGCTGCGACAGGCCCAGCGCCAGCAACTGGCGATCGACGCCCAGCCGCGTCAGGTTCATGTTCTGCGTCGCCTCGAACCGATAGTCGCGATTGTCCTCGCGCAGATAATAGGCGCCGATCAGGCCCTGTACCCAGGGCAGGTCGATGCCCAGCCGCACTTCCTGCTGCACCGTTTTCGCCGGGTCGCTGGTCCGGCTCAGCTGGCCGGGGGTAGGGTTGCGGTCGGGATCGGCGATATAGAGCGCACGGACGTTGGAATAGTTGGTGATCGAACTCAGGTCGAAACCGCCGCCCAGCGCATAATGCGCCTCCAGCGTGGCGATATCGCTCACCGTCCGGGTGTTGGTCGCCACATCCTCGGTGACGATGCGGTCGCGTCGGTCATAGGGCGGGTCGAACTCGAACGAATAGGCGCCACGGACATGGCGGTCGTGCATATAGGTGGCGATGACGCGCAACCCCGGCACGGCATCGGGCGTGAAGAGCAGCTTGCCGCGCAGCGTCTCCGATTGGCGGGGATCGGCGTCGCGGTGGAGCGTCGTGTTATAGAGCAGACCGTCCGAACGCGCGATCTCGCCCGCCACGCGGAACGCGATCTGGTCGCCCAGGATCGGGCCGCCCAGCGCGGCGGCGGCGCGGCGCTGTCCATCGGGGCCGGTCAGCATCAGGCGGGCCTTGCCGCTCCACGCATAGGTCGGGTCGGCGGTGCGGATGACCACCGCCCCGGCCAGCGCATTGCGGCCCTGCACCGTCGACTGCGGCCCGCGAAACACCTCGACCTGCGAAATGTCGTACAGGTCCAGCGGACCGCTGTTCAGCGCCGCGCGCGGCAGCACCGCGCCGTCGAGATAGACGCTGGCCAGCGCGCCGTCGCCCGCGCCGGACACGTTGAAGGCGTCGATGCCGCGAATGGTGAAGCTGGTCCGGTCGGCGTTGATCGCGACGTTGGGCGTGCGTTGCAACGCGTCATACATGTCGAGCAGATTCTGGTCGGCGATGGTCTGCGCGGTCGTCACCGCGACGCTGGCGGGCGTATCGCGCAGCGTCCGGTCGGCCTTTTCGCCCATGACCACGATATCGTTGCCCGTCTCCGTCGATGCGGCGTCACTCGCCTGCGATGCGCTGCTTTGCGCCAGACAGGGTGCCGCGACCGAAGACAGCATCATGACCAGCGACGCTCGAACCCACATTTTCCATTCCCCCCATTCGTTGCGAGCGCGAACTAACGAAAGTGAATATGCGAGTCAATTGCAACAGGCTATGTGGTTCTTGCGATGGGTATATGTGCCATGGGACCGGGGCCGGGTGTGTGGTGAATGATCCCCGCCTGAAACTTGTCCCGCACTATGCTATGGCCCGGCGGCCCCGGACCGGGGCGGCAGAGCGGCTGCCATACCGGGCCGGGCAGGATGAGCGAGCGATGCACGGACGACAGGTCGAGTTTCAGGCCAGCCACGAACTGCTTCAAGCGACGATGGACGCGTCGACCGACATGATCCAGGTGTTCGAGGCGATCCGGGACGCAACGGGCCGGATCGTCGATTTCCGCTGGGTGCTGAACAACCACACTTCGGAACGCAAATATGGCGAGGTGCGCGGCGAAAGCCTGTTGCAGCGCAATCCCGGCGTCATCGAAGAGGGCATTTTCGATGCCTTTTGCCGCGTCACCGAAACCGGACTGCCCGAACAGGCCGAGCATCATTACGTCCATGAGCAGTTCGATGGCTGGTTCTTCCAGATAGTCGTGAAGCTGGGCGACGGCGTCGCCACCACCACGCGCGACATCACCGAATGGAAGGAATCGCAGGCGGAGATCGTGCGGCTGCGCGAGGAGGTGGTGAAGGTCAAGCTGGCCGAAACCGAGGGGCAGCTGGCGGCGATCTTCGCCACCGCGCCGGTCGGCATGTCGGTGCTTTCGCTGGATGGCAGCTTCCTGCGGGTGAATGAGGAATTGTGCCGCATCCTCGGCCGCCCGCGCGAAGAGGTGCTGGCGTTGTCCGTGCCGGACGTGACCCATCCCGACGACCTGCAGCCCAGCCTGGTGGCGATCGAGGAGGCTTTGTCCACCGGACGGCCCAGGACTCTCGACAAACGCTATGCCCGCCCCGATGGCTCGCTGGTCTGGGCGAGCAGCACCTTGTCGGTCCTGCCCAGGAGCGATGGCCAGCCCGACCGGCTGCTGGTCGTCACCGCCGACCTGTCCGAGCGCCGCAAGGCGGACGAGGCGCTGCGCCGGAGCGAGGTTCTACAGCGCGTGCTGATCGCCGAATTGCAGCATCGGACCAGCAACTTGCTGGGCGTCGTGCGGTCGATCGCCGAAAATACGGTGCGGGGCGCGAACAGCCTTGCCGAGTTTCGCACGCATTTCGACGACCGGCTGGACGCGCTGTCGCGGGTGCAGGCGCTGTTGTCGCGGTTGAGCGAGCAGGACCGGGTGACATTCGATGACCTGCTCCGTGCCGAGCTGGCGGCGATGGATGGGCGCACCGAGGCGGTGACGCTGGACGGTCCGTCCGGGGTCCGCCTGCGCTCCTCGACCGTCCATACGCTGGCCATGGCGATCCACGAGCTGGCGACCAACGCGATGAAATATGGCGCGCTGGGGCAGGATGGCGGGCGGCTGGCGATCAACTGGACGCTGGAGGCCGAGGGAGCGGACGGCAAGCCCTGGCTGCATATCGACTGGCGCGAAAGCGGTGTCAGGATGCCGCCCGAAGGGGCGTGGCCCAAGGGCACGGGGCAGGGCCGCGAACTGATCGAACGCGCGCTCCCTTACCAGCTCGGCGCCAGGACGACCTATTGCCTGGGCGCGGACGGGGTGCATTGCACCATCGCCATCCCCGTATCGACGACGATCAGCGCAGAGCAGAGCGGCACAGACCAGGGTGGCGCAGGCTAGGTTTCAGCCCTGCCAGCCGGGGCGCAGCGCGACGCGCAGGATGCGGTCGTTCGCCGCCAGGAACAGCGCGCGGCCCGCTTCGCCAAAGGCGCAGTTGGCGATCGGTGCGCCCTGTTCGATCAGGCCCAGCGGCTCGGCCTCGGGCGTCATCAGCATCATGCCGCCCGGCACCGAACAGACCAGGGTGCCGTCGCGCGCGACCTTCATCCCGTCGGGCAGGCCGGGTCCTCCCGCCGCCCGCATCGCCCGCGCATCGAGCAGTATCCGGCGATCGCCGACCTGCCCGCGCGCATCGATGTCATAGACCATGATCCGGGGCGCGGCCTCGTCCGACACCGACACATAGAGCCGCCGCTCGTCGGGCGACATCGCGATGCCGTTGGGGCGGGTGAGGGTGCCGTCGATCAGATCGACCTTGCCATCGGGCCGCCGCCGATAGACGCCGTTGACCGGCTGTTCCTTCAGCGGCGACGTGTCCCCGTCCTTGAAGCCGTAAGGCGGATCGGTGAACCAGATCGCGCCGTCCTTCGCGACATGCAGGTCGTTGGGGCTGCTGAACCGCTTGCCCGCATAACGATCGGCCAGCACGGTGCGGCGGCCGGTCTTCAGGTCCACCCGGTCGATGCTTCGTCCGCCGCTATTGGCGATCAGCAGCGCGCCGCTGGCGTCAAGCGCCAGTCCGTTGGCGCCCGGCTCGCGGACCAGCGCCGGATCGGTGCCCGCCGCGCCCGAGGGGTTCAGCACCACCGACACGCCCCCCCCGCGCTGCCAGCGGCGGACGATATTGGCGGGCGGATCGGCGAACAGCAGGTATCCGCCGCCCGGCACCCAGACCGGCCCCTCGGCCCAGCGTATGCCGGTTGCGATCACCTCAGGCTCGGTGCCCGGCGCGATCATCCGGTCGAGCCTGGGCGACAGGCGGCGGAGGCGCGGCGTCGTCTCGGCCGCGAGGGCGGGGGCGGCGGCCAGCGCGAGACCGGCGGCGAGGACGGAGCGGCGGGAAGCGATCATGACGCCAGCATGGGCGAAGCCGCCCACGCCCGCAAGTTCATGGACCGGATGGCATCTTTCCCAAACCCGTCATTCGCGCCTATGAGGCGCGGCATGGGGACGAAGGGGGCGAGCATGACCAATCAGCGCAGCAAGGCGGAGCTGTGCGCTTGGCGGGCGGACGCGATCCACCGGATCGAGGCGGACTTCAACCGCTCGGCCGACACGCACCTGATCCGCGTCGAGCTGCCGCGCTATCCGGGCATCACGCTGTATTTGAAGGACGAAAGCAGCCATCCGACCGGGAGCCTGAAGCATCGGCTGGCGCGCTCGCTGTTCCTGTACGCGCTGTGCAATGGCTGGATCGGGCCGGATACCTGCGTGATCGAATCCTCGTCCGGCTCGACGGCGGTCAGCGAGGCGTATTTCGCCAGGATGCTGGGCCTGCGGTTCATCGCGGTGGTCCCCGCCTCGACCGCCGCGCCCAAGCTGGATGCGATCCGCTTTCATGGCGGCGAGATTCATGCGGTCGACGATCCGCGCACCGTTTATGACGTGTCCAACGCCCTCGCGGCGGAGACGGGCGGCCATTATCTCGACCAGTTCACCTATGCCGAGCGCGCGACCGACTGGCGCGGCAACAACAACATCGCCGAGAGCATCTTCGCCCAGATGTCGGCGGAGGAATATCCCATTCCGCGCTGGATCGTCTGCGGGGCGGGGACCGGCGGCACCTCGGCGACGATCGGGCGGTTCATCGCCTATCAGCGCCATGCCACGCAGCTGTGCGTGGCGGACCCGGTCCATTCGGTCTTCCACCGCCACTTTGCCGACCGCAGCGCATCCTCGCTGCCCGAGGGGTGCGCGAGCTGTATCGAGGGGATCGGGCGGCCGCGCGTCGAGCCCAGCTTCATCCCCTCGGTGATCGACCGGATGATCGCGGTCGAGGACGCTGCCAGCATCGGCGCGATGCGCGCGCTGTCGGCACGGCTGGGGCGGCGGGTCGGCGGTTCCACCGGCACCAACCTGATCGCCTGCGCGCAACTGATTGAGGAAATGGCGGCGGCGGGCGAGCGCGGCTCGATCGTCACGCTGCTATGCGATGGTGGCGAACGCTATGGCTGTACCTATTATGACGATGCGTGGCTGGACGCGCGCGGCATCGACTGGCGCCCCCATGCCGCGCAGATGGAGGCGCTGCTCGCCAGCGCCTGAAGGGTCAGGGGCGGTCGGTCAGGATCGAGGCGTCGATCTCGGCCAGGCTGCGCACGCCGGTCAGCGCCATGGCGACGCGCATCTCGCGCTCGATCAGGTCAAGCAGCTTGGTGACGCCCGCTTCTCCCTCGGCCGCCAACGCATAGAGCCAGGCGCGGCCGAGCAGCACGCCCTCCGCCCCCAGCGCCAGCATCCGCACCACGTCCAGCCCCGAGCGGATGCCGGAATCGGCCAGCAAGGTCAGCCGCCCCTTCACTGCCTCGGCAATGGCGGGCAGCGCGCGGGCGGTGGACGAGGCTCCGTCGAGCTGACGCCCGCCATGATTGGACACGACGATGCCGTCCGCCCCGGCATCCACCGCCGCACGGGCATCGTCGGGGTCGAGAATACCCTTGATGATGAGCGGCCCGTCCCAGGCGGCGCGAATCCAGGCGATGTCCTTCCACGCGATCGACGGATCGAAATTCGCGCCCAGCCAGCCCATATAGTCGTTCATGCCCGACGCCTTGCCCAGCACCTGCGTCAGATTGCCCAGCGCGTGCGGGCGACCCTGCATCCCGACATCCCAGGCCCAGCCGGGCTTGCCCATCGCCTGGATCATCCGGCGCAGTGGCGCATTCGGCCCGGCCATCCCGGCATGGGCGTCGCGGTAGCGGCTGCCCGGCACCGGCATGTCGACGGTGAAGACCAGGGTTTCCGCGCCCTGCTCCTTCGCGGTGGCGATCAGGTCCGCCATGAATGCCCGGTCGCGGATGACGTAGAGCTGGAACCAGAGCGGCCCTGGCGTCGCCCGGCGCACCTCGCTCAGCGAGCACAGGCCGACCGTCGACATGGTGAAGGGGATGCCCGCCCGGCTCGCCGCGCGGGCTGCCTGCACCTCGCCGCGCCGCCGGAACATGCCGCCGATCCCGATCGGCCCCAGTGCGAGGGGCAGGGTGCGGGTGCGGCCAAACAACTCGGCGGTCAGGTCGATCTCCGACACATCGCGCAGCACCCGCTGCTTCAGGCCCAGCCGCGCCAGATCGTCGACATTGGCGCGCAGCGTCATCTCGCTGCCCGCGCCGCCATCGGCATAGTCGAACAGGAAACGCGGCAGCCGCGCTCTGGCGGCGTTGCGGAAATCAAGAGGTGACGAAATGATCGCCATAAGATACGGCCTAACTGAAATATCAGAGTCGCTTTCTTGCAGATCGACGTGATTTCGGCAAGCTGACGCGGCAGAGACGAACAGGGCGGAGGATGACCGATCATCATGACTGACAGGCTCAAATTGCTCGTTACCCGCCGCCTGCCGGAATTCGTCGAGCAGCATCTGTCCGCCACCTGGGATACGACGTTGAATGCCGATGATACGCCGCTGAGCCGCGACGCACTGGTTCGGGCGATGACCGAATATGACGCCTGGATGCCGACGATCACCGACCGGGTCGATGCGGAATTGATCGCGACGCCGGGGCGCCGGGTTCGCATTCTCGCCAATTACGGGGCGGGGGTCGACCATATCGATCTGGCCGCCGCGCGCGCCGCCGGGCTGGTCGTGACCAACACCCCCGATGTGCTGACCGAGGCGACGGCGGAGATCGCGGTCCTGCTGATGCTGATGGCCGCGCGCCGGGCGGGCGAGGGCGAGCGTGAGTTGCGCAGCGGTGAATGGACCGGCTGGCGGCCCTCGCACCTGATCGGGCAGGGGCTTTCGGGCAAGACGCTGGGGCTGATCGGCTTTGGCCGGATCGCGCAGGCGACGGCGGTCAAGGCGCGCGGGCTGGGGATGCGGATTCGCTATGCCAGCCGCTCCGCCGCCGCGCCCGAGGTGGAACGCGCACTCGACGCGACCCGCGCCGCCTCGCCCGAAGCACTGGCGGCGGAGTGCGATGTCCTGTCACTGCACGTCCCCGGCGGCGAGGAGACGCGGCATCTGGTCGACGCGGCGTTGCTGGCGAAGATGCAGCCGCATGCGATCATCGTGAACACCGCGCGCGGCCCGGTCATCGACGAGGACGCGCTGGTCGAGGCGCTGCATCTGGGGCGGATCGGCGGCGTCGGGCTGGACGTGTATGAGCGCGAGCCGAAGGTGCATCCCGGCCTGCTGGCGCATCCGCGCGCCGTCCTGCTGCCGCATCTGGGCAGTGCCACGATCGAAGCGCGGACGGCGATGGGGATGCGCGCGGCGAGCAATCTCGCGGCCTTCGATCGGGGCGAGGAACCGGCCGACCGTGTCGCCTGAAACGGCGATCGCGGCGCTGGCCGTAGAGCGGCTTGCCCGGCGGCGGCCGGGTGATCCGCCGCTGATACTGGGGCTGTGCGGTGCGCAAGGGAGCGGCAAGTCGACCGTCGCCGCGCGGTTGGCGGCGCAGGTGGAGCGAAGCGCGATCCTGTCGCTCGACGACCTTTATCTCACCCGCGCCGAGCGGCAGACGATGGCGCGCGAGGTGCATCCGCTGTTCGCGACGCGCGGCGTGCCGGGCACGCATGACGTGGCGCTGGGCGTCGAGACGATCGCCGCCGTCATACGCGGCGAGGCGGTGCCCCTGCCACGCTTCGACAAGGCGATCGACGACCGTGCGCCGCGATCAACCTGGCCCTGCGCGCCCAAGGGGTGCGAGTTGCTGATCTTCGAGGGCTGGTGCGTCGGTGCGCGAGCGCAGGATGACGCCGAACTGGCCGCGCCGCTCAACGCGCTGGAGGCGTTGGAGGATGCGGACGGGATCTGGCGCCGGCATGTGAACGCCGCGCTGGCGACCGACTATCCGCGCCTGTTCGCAGCCCTGGATGCGCTGGTGCTGATGATGCCGCCGGAATGGTCCACCGTCCTGCGCTGGCGCACCCAGCAGGAAGAGGCGCTGCGCCGGGTGCGTGGCGCCGGAGCGGGGGTGATGGACGATGCGCAACTCGCCCGTTTCGTCAGCCATTACGAGCGGCTGACCCGTCACATCTGGGCCGAGATGCCCGACCGTGCCGATCTGTGCCTGAAGCTGGCCGAGGATCGCAGCCTGCTCGCCTGACCGGCGTTTCCGCCGGTAATCCACATTCCCCTAATTCCTCTCCTGCAAGGGGAGGGGGACCAGCGAAGCTGGTGGAGGGGTGTCCCCTCTCGATAGGGCGGCACCCCTCCGTCAGGGCTGATGCGCTGCCACCTCCCCTTGCAGGGGAGGAATTTCGGCCCCTTTCCTCTTCGCCCAAACAAAAAAAGGCCCGGTGCGTGAACACCGGGCCAGTTGGGGAAACGGTGGAAAGGATCAGAACGAGGCGCGGACACCGAAGTTGAAGCGCGTGCCGAAGTTCTGGATGTTCTTCACCCGCTCTTCGAGGACCGAATAGTCGAAGGTGTAGGTGTTGGTCAGGTTGACGCCCTGGACATAGACCTGGAACGCGGGCGTGATGTCGTAGGAGGCGCTGAAGTCCAGCTGGCCATAGGCGCGGCGGTTTTCCGGCTGGCCATAATCGCTCAGGCAGCTGCGCAGGAAGGACGAGCGCCAATTGTACGAGGCGCGGGCCTGGATGCCGTATTTCTGGTAGAACAGGCTGCCGTTCGCGGAGTGCGGCGACAGGCCGTTATAGCCGCAGGCGCTGTTGGTATTGGCCGCGCGCTTCGCGGTGTCGCTGACATAGGTATAGTTGCCCGCGACGCCGAAACCACCCAGGAAGCCTGAGACGATGCGGTCGGCGGTCAGCTGTGCCCCCAGTTCGACGCCCGCGACCGATCCGGTCGCGCCGTTGCGGGTGCGGGTATCCTGGAAGGTGTATTGGCCGATCTGGATCGGCAGCGTCTGCTGTTCCAGGAAGTCCGAGAATTCCTTGTAGAAGCCCGCGACGCTGACATAGCTGATGTCCGAGATGTAGAATTCATAGGACAGGTCGTAGTTGGTCGACTTGAACGGGCGCAGCGTCGGATTGCCGCCACCCGAGACCGCGGCGGTCACGCGGCCATTGTAGAAATTGTTGACGCCCAGATCGGTCAGCGTCGGCCGGGTGATGGTCTGCGAGAAGGCGCCCCGCAACAGCATCCGGTCGGTCAGATTATATTTGACGTTCGCCGAGGGCAGGAAGTTGCGATAATGGTTGCGGACGTTGACCGCGGTAGGATTGCCGAGCGGGATGTTCAGATTGTCGTCGCCCGGATTGACGAAGATGCCCAGGATCGGCTGGGTGAAGCCGCTCGACACCACCGACGTGTCGGTGACGCGGAAGCCGACATTGCCCGACCAGCGCGGGCCGCCCAGCCCGACGTTCAGATATCCGGCCCAGACCTTTTCCACGACGTCGAGCAGCTGGCCGGGGCGATCGCGCAGGCCGAAGGGCCCGCCGGGCAGCGCCAGCTGCTGCGCCGCGACCGCCGCCTGCTGTGCCGCCGTGCGCCCCTGCCTCGCCTGCGCCAGCACCGAGGGCTGTGACAGATAGGCGAGCACCGCCGCCGGGTCGAAGGTCAGGAAGTTGACCGGCGCCTTGTCGCTGCCCGAAATCTTGGGGAGGTAATTTTGCAGCGTATAGGGCGACAGCAGGTTGGCCGGCACGGGAATGTCATAGCCGCAATAGGTGCAGACCGTGTCCTCGTTATTGGCGTTGGTCTGCGTCTTGTGCCGCCGGTTGAAAGCCGCACCGAACAGGATCGACTTGACCGGGCCGTCATCCTCGTTGCGATAATCGCCGTCGAAGTGGAACTCTGTGCCCTGGTCGCGGACGCGGCCTTCGCCGACCGAGCTGTAATGCGCGCGCATCAGCGACGGGTCGGTGACATTGCCCAGATTGCTGATGATCGGCATGGTCACGCCGGGCAGCAGGTCATAGCGCGGTGCGCTCTGTGCCAGCGCGCCGACGACGATGAAGGCCCCCGGCGTGCGGTTCTTGGCCTGGGTGGTCGAGGCGTCGAACTTCAGGTCCAGATTGTCGGCCACGCTCCACTTCAGGTTGCTGCCGATCTGGTAGCTGTTGCTGAAGCGATTGCCATAGGTCGAGGCATTGTCGTTCTGCGACACGGTCACGCGCTGGTCGCCCAGGGCCGGATCGGTCAGCGCGGGGTTGTTGTTCAGGAACTGTGTGCCCGGCCGGTTGAAGCCGTTGACCGTGCCGTTGGCGTTCGCGGTCAGGCCGATGAAGCGCGGCGTGAAGAACGGCCCGAAATAATGGCCGTTGCTCATCACGTTGAACTTTGAATAGAGCCCGTCGACGGTCAGCAGCAGGCGGTCGCTCAGCTTGGCCTGGAAGGTCGATGCGACGTTCAGGCGCTCGCGGCTTTCGTCATAATGATAAAAGGCGGAATCGCGCGGCGTGTAGATATTGGCGGCGCTGTTGGTCAGTGCGGCGGCGGTCAGCCCGGTCGAGTTGGGCGTGCCGTTGATCAGCCCCTGGCTGCCGGGCAGCCAGCCATGGATGGCGAACTGGTCGAACGCGCTGTAGCGCTTGGTATAGGAGGCCGCGACGACCAGGCCGACCGTCTTGTCCTTGTTCGCGAAGGACGCGGTGCCCGAGAAGTCGGGGCTCGTCTTCTTGGCGAGCGTGTCATACATGCCGCCCGCCGACAGGGTGACGTGCGCGCCGGTCTTCCCTTCCAGCGGCTTGGCGGTGATGATGTTGACGGTCGCGCCGATGCCGCCTTCCTGCAGCTGCGGCACGGTGCTCTTGTAGATTTCGGTACGCTGGATCATGTTCGGCGACAGCACGTCGAACGAGAATTCGCGGCCCGGATTGTCGGTCGCCATGACGCGGCCGTTGACCAGCACAGTGTTGAACTGCGGGCCCAGGCCGCGAACGGTAATGAACTGACCTTCGCCGCCGCTGCGGTCGATCGCGACGCCGGTCACGCGCTGGAGCGAGTCGGCGATGTTGACGTCGGGGAATTTGCCGACATCTTCCGCCGACACCGCGTCGACGATCATCGTCGAGTTGCGCTTGATGGCGGCGGAGGATTTCAGGCTGGCGCGGATGCCGGTGACGATGATGTCGCCGCTGTCGGGATCGCCCGCCGTGGCGCCTTCACCGGACTGGACATCGGCGGGTTGCTGGGTGGCGGCGGTCGGTGTGGTTTGCGCGGCGAGAGCGCCGGGCAGAGCGATGCTGGCAACAGCGCACAGCCAATATGCCTTTTTCATATCCCCTCCTTTTCAACCGCGACCGATTCGATCGTCAGCTTGGCTCAACCGTAATGTTTATTTCGCAATTACGTCAATCAAAATGTGAGAGTGATATTTCACATGCGAGATCAACTGGTTTTGGGATTGACCGACAGGCGGGGGCCGCACCATGATCGTGCGCTGTTACGCATTCGATCCGCCAGCTCAATCAAAATAGAGCGGTTTTGATATTTCAGGAGGGGCAATGTCGGCGAGCAGAATCGCGGATTTCCGTGTTACCCGTTTCCAGTTCCGCCGCGATCGCAGGGTCGGCGACTCGCAGGTCGGCGCGACCCAGGCCAATATCGTCGCGCTGGAGTTGATCGACGAGGCGGGGCGCGTCGGGCTGGGGTTCGTGCAGGTGCTGTTCCAGCCGCTTCTTCCCCAGGGCAATATCGAATGGGCATTCCGAGAGGAGGTCTTCCCGGCGCTGGAAGGGCAGGAGTCCGGAGCGCTGGCCCTGCGGGTCGGGCGGCCGCGCGGGGGCAATGTCCGCCGGATGCTGATCCCGTTCGAGGAAGCGATCCAGCATGCGGTCTGGGACCTGTTCGCACAAAGCTGCGGCCTGCCGCTCTGGCGTCTGCTCGGGGCGCAGCGCCGCACGGTGCCGGTCTATGCCAGCGGCCTGGACTTCCACCTGTCCGACCATGACTTTACCGAGCTGTTCGGCCGCGCCGCGCAGGAGGATTATCGCGGCTACAAGATCAAGGTCGGTCATTCGCTGATCGAGCGCGACCTCCACCGGCTGGACCTGCTCAAAAAGGCGACCGGCAATGACGGGCGGCCGGTGATGATCGACGCAAACGAGGCATGGACCGCCGCCGAGACCCGCGCCGCGCTGGCGCTGTTCGAGCGGGCGGGGCACCGCATCTATTGGGTCGAGGACCCGATCCCGCGCGACGATTTCGACGGGCTGCGCCGGTTGCGGCTGGCCTGTCCCGATACGCGGGTCAACAGCGGCGAGTATCTGGACCTGTCGGGCAAGCGCAAGCTGCTCCAGGCCGAGGCGTGCGACATGCTGAACGTCCATGGCCAGGTCGGCGACGTGATGCGTGCCGGGTGGCTGGCGGGCGAGCACAATGTCGAGGTGACGTTCGGCAACAGCTTCCTGGAGATCGGGGTCAATATGGCGCTGGCGCTGCCGGGCGTTCGATGGTTGGAATACAGCTTCCAGAATTTCGAACATCTGGTCGAGGAGCCTTATGTGATCCGGGACGGCCTGATCCATGGACATGACCGGCCGGGCCATGGCCTGCGGTTGAGCGAGGCGGCGCGTGCCGAGCATCACGCGCCCGAACCGCTGGCGGAGGCACAGCTCCCGCCAGCGCCGACCTGGGTGCGTCCGGCATGAGCGTCGGCTTGACCCCGCCGGTCGAGGAGCCGGCGGCGATCCGCGTCGCGGCCACCGCCTCATCGCCGCTGCCCGGACGGCATTGGGTGACGGGGCGCGAGAAATGGGTGCTGCTCGTATCGCTGGGCGTCGTATTCTTCACGCTGCTGACCCTCTATGCCTCGGCCTTGGGCGTGCTGCTGCCCAACCAGATCCAGGACCTCGATCCGGTCGGCAAGGCGCAGACGCTGGGCATCATCTATGCCATCACCTCGGTCTTCAGCACGCTGACGACGCCGATCGCGGGCGCGCTGTCGGACCGGACGCGCAGCCGGTTCGGGCGGCGGACGCCGTGGATCGTGGTCGGCGCGACGATCGGCGGCATCGCGATCATCCTGACCCCTTATGGCGGCGGGCTGGTCGGGATCACCGCCATCTGGCTGGTGTCGGTGGTGACGCTGAACGCCATGCAACCGGCGATCACCACGCTGGTCGCGGATCGTTTCTCGCCCGAGGAACGCGGGTTGGCGTCGGGCGTGGTCGGCGGTGCGATGACGGCGGGCGTGTCGTTCGGCACCTTCTTCGCGGGCAAGCTCGCCGCGCAGATCCCGCTGGCTTACGGCATCGTTGGCAGCGCGATCATCGTCGTGTGCCTGATCTTCGTCGTCCTCAATCCCGAGCCGCGCGTCGATCTGCCCCCGGACAAGCCCTTCCGCCTGTCCGCCTTTCTCAAGGGCTTCTGGATTTCGCCGCGCAAGCATCCCGATTTCGCCTGGGCGTTTCTGGGCCGCTTCGCCATCTATATGGGCTATCAGGCGATCCTGACCTATCTGCTCTATATCCTGCAGGACCATATCGGGATGAGCCAGGCGGGCGCGAACGAGATGATCGCGACCATGTCGATCATCACCTTCGTTGCGCTGGTCGTGTCCGGGCTGGGGTCGGGCGTGCTCTCGGACAAGCTGGGACGGCGCAAGCCGCTGGTGTTCCTGTCCAGCCTTGTCATGGCGGTGGCGGTGACCATGCCGCTGATCGCACCGACCACCCAGGGGATGATCGCCTATGCGGTGTTGATCGGCCTGGGTTACGGCGCGTTCATGTCGGTCGATCTGGCGCTGATGACGCAGGTCCTGCCCAAGCCGCGCGAGGGCGAGGAGGATGCGACCGGCAAGGACCTGGGCATCCTGACGACGGCGGTCAACGTGCCCCAGATCCTCAGCCCCGTGATGGCCGCCGGATTGTTGTCGATGACGCACAACAGCTATCCGGTGCTGTTCATCATCTCCGGCGTGTTCGTGCTGGTCGGCTCGTTCCTGGTCCTGCCGATCAAGTCCGTCCGCTGAATATGCGCCGCGCCCCGCCCATCGATCGGAGAATGAATCCCATGACCCTTCGCCTGACCCCGATCGCGCTGGCGGGGCTGCTCGCCTCGACCGGGCTTCGTGCCAAGCAACTGCCGCCTGCGCCCGTCATCCCGGCACCGCCCGCCTCGGGCGTTCCCAATTCGCACGAGGCGTTCAGCGCTATCTCGCTGCCCGTCCCGCCCGCCGCCGTGCCGGTCGTCCTGCATGTCGCACCCGGCGGATCGGATGAGGGGGACGGCAGCACCGCGCATCCGCTCCGCTCGCTGGAACGCGCGCAACAGGCGGTGCGGCGGATCAATGGTCAGCATGATGTGACCGTGATGCTGGCGGACGGCACCTATCCGCTCGCAGCCCCCTTGCGCTTCACCGCAGATGACGGCGGGCAGGGGGGGCATGTCGTGCGCTGGCAGGCGGCGGCGGGCGCGCATCCCGTCCTGTCGGGCGGCATGGCGGTCAGCGGATGGACGCTCGCCGACCGGACACGCGACATCTGGGTGGCGACGGTGCCGCGCGGGCTGGATCCGCGCCAGTTCTGGGTCGGCGGACATATGGCGCAGCGCGCCCAGGTCGCGATCCCGCGCACGGCGGTGGCCTTCACTGCTACCGGCATGACGATCACCGACCCCGCCTGGCGCTTCCTCGCCAGCCTGCCCGACCAGTCGCGGATCGAGGTCGAGCAGACCGGCTTCTTCACCGATCGCCGCGCGGTGGTGGAGCGGATCGAGGGCGATACGATCCGGATGCAGCAGCCGGGCTGGCGCAACAACCTGATCGGTTATGACACGCTGGCCAAGACGCTGGCGGGGGATCGCGGGCGGCTATTCCTGGTCAACTCGCTCGCCTTCCTGCGCGAGGGTGGGCAGTGGTTCGTCGATCCGGCGGCGGGCAAGCTCTATTACAAGCCGCGCCAGGGCGAGGATATGCGCCGCCTGGCCGCCGTGCTGCCCCGGCTGGAATCGCTGGTGTCGATCGCGGGCAGCTATGATCGGCCCATCACCGATCTGGCGTTCGACGGCATTGCCTTTCGCCACACCAGCTGGCTCGGCCCGTCCAGCGCGGAGGGCTATGCCAGTCAGCAGAGCGGGTCCTATCTGGCCGGGCTGATTCCGGGGTTCCCGGAGGACCCGATCCGCGATTGCAGCTGGGGATGCTGGGCGTTCGAGACGATGCGCAACCGCTGGCGGCAGCAGCCCGCCGCCGTGCAGGTCGCCGCCGCCGTGCGTGTCACTTTCGATCATGCCGAGTTCAGCCAGCTCGGCCAGATCGGCCTGGGCATCGGCAACAACCCGGAGGCCAATGCCAGCGGCGTCGGTTACGGCGCGGCCGGGGTGGAGGTGCATCGCAGCCGCTTCACCGATCTGGCGGGCGGGGCGATCATGGTCGGCGGCGTGAGCCCCGACGCGCACCACCCGCCGCGCGCCGAGATGGGCGTGCGCAACGTCGTCCTGTCCGACAACCGTATCGAAACCGTGTCGCAGGATTACAAGGAACAGGCTGCGATCCTCGTCACCTATGCGGCGGGTACGGTCGTCACCCATAACGACGTGTCGGACGCGCCCTATGACGGGATTGACATCGGCTGGGGCTGGGGCGTCAACGATCCGGGCGGCAGCGGCGCCTATCGCACCCGGACGCGCGGCTATTACGACCAGCCGGGCAATATCGTCTATGATACGCCGACCATCCTGCGCGATACGGTGGTGCTGGGCAACCGGGTCCATAAGGTCAAGCAGTGGTTCGCCGATGGCGGCGCCATCTATCATCTGTCGGCCGATCCCGGTGCGCTGATCGCCGAGAATTACGTCTATAACGTGCCGGGCGGCATCGGCCTGTATCTCGACGAAGGCTCGCGCTACGTCACGGTACGCAACAATGTGATCGACGGCGTCGGCATCTGGCTGAACGCCAATACGATGGACGGCTATCGCCCGCACCGCACCACGCTGGACAACGCCGCGATCGGCAACTGGTATAATGGCGGGCGACTGAACGGCTCCTGGGACGCCTATATGGACAACCGGTTGATCGACAATCAGAAGGTCGAGGGCAGCGCCTGGCCCGCCGCCGCGCGGGCGGTGATCGACGCATCGGGCGTCCGGCCGGAGAAGGCGAAATGAGCCGCGACGTGGAATATCAGGGCGGTAAGGCTGGTAGCGCTAAAACCCGCAAGGCGTTAGGGAAGGGCACCATGACCAAGCCTGCCCGCCCTGTCCGCGCCCGTACCCGTGCCGCCCAGCCTAAGGAACCGAGCGAGGCCGGACGGCGGCTGGGCGACCTGGCCTATCGCCGGATATTGGAGGGGTTGTTCGACCGGCGGATTTCGGCGGGCGCATTCATCTCTCAGAACGAGCTGATGCAGTTGCTCGACCTGCCGATCCAGCCGCTGCGCGACGCGCTGCGTATCCTGGAGACCGAGGGCATCCTGAAGATCCATGCCCGCTCGGGCATCGAGTTTCTGAAGGCCGATCTGGAGCTGGCGCGTTCGACCTATCAGTTCCGCTCGATCATCGAACGCTCGGCAGCGCGCGCCTATGCCGAGACTGCGGAAAAAGCGGAGATCGAGCGGCTGATCGCCGATCATCAGGCGCTGCTCGAACGGCTGGAGGCGAGCAGTGTCGATGACGTCACCGAGGATATGGAGGCGCTGGAACAGCGTTTCCACGGCAGTATCATCGCCGCGCTGCGCAATCCGATGATCGAGACGACGGCGCGGCGGCTGAAGAATTATGTCGCGGTCATCCGGCTGGACCTGACCTGGACCGCGCCGCGCATGATCCGCACCATTCGCGAGCATCTGGACGTGCTGAACGCCTGTCTGGCGCGCGATCCGGCGGCGGCGGAAGCAGCGCTCGCCCATCACTTTCAGGCGGCACTCCAGCGCATCCTGGGCATGGTCTGAGTCCCCCCGATGACGATGTCACCGGCAAAGGCGGGGGCGAACCGCCGCTTCGTCCGCATGATCGATCTGGCCGACGATACGGCGGCGATCGCGGCCTATGAGGCGGCCCACAGCCCCGGCAATACGCCCGCCGAGGTGTTGGCCTTGCAGCGGCGGCACGGCATCGTCGAACTGGAAATCTACCGCCTCGGTACCCGGCTGGTGATGCTGATGGAGGTGGACGCGACCTTCGACCCCGAGGGGCTGGACCGGGAAACGGCGGCCGATCCGGTGCTGATCGAATGGCAACGCCGCATGGGCGCGCTGCAACGGCCACTGCCCGGACATTCGGGTTGGGCGGAGCTGCCCTGCATCTTTCGACAGAGCGATCATCCCTGAACGGGGGCGAGCGATATTCATGGCCGTCACGCTGCGTGGCGGCGTACCCATAAGGAGACGGACGGATGAAGTTGTTGCGTTATGGCGAAATGGGGCGCGAGCGGGCCGGACTGCTGGACGATCAGGGCCAGATCCGCGCGCTGCCCGAGGCGCTGGGCGATCTGGTGGGCGACCGCCTGACGCCGCAGGGACTGGCGGAGATCGCCGCGCTCGACCCCGCGACGCTGCCGGTGGTCGAGGGCAATCCCCGCCTCGGCTCGTGCGTGGCGCGCCCCGGCAAGTTCGTCTGCATCGGCCTGAACTACCGCGCACACGCCGCCGAGAGCAATCTGCCCATCCCCGCCGAGCCGGTCATGTTCGGCAAGTGGAGCAGCGCCGTCGTCGGCCCCAACGATGATGTCGAAATTCCGCGCGGGTCGGAAAAGACCGACTGGGAAGTCGAACTGGGCGTCGTGATCGGCACGCGCGGCCGCTACCTGAGCCAGGACGAGGCGCTGTCGCATGTCGCGGGGTATTGCGTCGTGCATGACGTGTCTGAGCGTGCGTTCCAGCTGGAGCGCGGCGGCACCTGGGACAAGGGCAAGGGGTGCGACACCTTCGGCCCGACCGGCCCGTGGCTGGTCACGGCGGACGAGGTGGGCGATCCGCAGGCGCTTCGCCTGTGGCTGGAAGTCGACGGCAAGCGCTATCAGGACAGCAGCACCGCCGACATGATCTTCTCGGTCGCCGAGCTGGTGTCCTATGTCAGCCAGTTCTGCACGCTGGAGCCGGGCGACATCATCTCGACCGGCACGCCGGAGGGCGTCGGTTTGGGCCAGAAGCCGCCGGTCTATCTGCGCGCGGGCCAGACGGTGCGGCTGGGCATCGACAAGCTGGGCGAGCAGACGCAGCGCATGGTCGCGGCGGGCTAAGTCTTCCCTCTCCCCTCATGGAGGGGAGAGGGTTGCGCAGACTAAGCCTTTGCGAAAGCAAAGGCTTAGTCGGAGCTGGGTGAGGGGTGGGCGCTCGCCTGGGCGAGCGCGCGAGCCAAAGGCTCGCTCAACCCCTCACCCAAGCTGCGCTAGCCAGCACGCTGGCAAGCTCCGCTAACCCTCTCCCCTATCCAGGGGAGAGGGATTATTCCTCCGCGTCGATCTCGCTATCGACGCTGTCCATGAAGTCGCGCGCCGCCTCGCGGTCTTCCTCGTCGTCAAAGGCTTCGTCGATGTCGGGCGCGACGCCGATCATATAGGCCAGGCACCACAGCGCGAAGCGGCGGCCGCTGTCGCGCTCCAGCCCGAACTGCACGCGCAAGCGGTCGATCCCCGCGCCGAGCTGTTCGGGAGTAAGGTCGGCAATCTCTTCGGTGCCGAAAAAGCGGACGAGCAACTGGTCGAAATCCATGGCCGTTCATAGCCGACCCGCTGCCCGTTCCCAAGCCTCAGTTGCCGGACTGGATACGGTCGCCGGCCGCCCGCTGCTCGGCGGCGCGCTTGGTCAGGTTCTTGAGCGTCTCGTCGAACTTGCCCTCGCGCTCGGCCATGCGGAACGGGCGGACCTGATCGACCAGCACTTCCGACGGCGTCGGCACCTGCGCGAACTGCGCGGCGACCGCATCGGCAAATTCCTCAAGCGGGACATAGCCCGGACGGTGCGCCTGTCCCGGCGTCAGGTCGGTCTGCACGCCCGGCGGGGCCAGCTCGATCACCTCGACCTTGCCCTCCAACTGGGTGCGCAGCGACACGGTGTAGGAATGGATCGCCGCCTTGGTCGCCGAATAGGTCGGCGCGGCGACCAAAGGCACGAAGGCGAGGCCCGAGGTCACGTTGACGATCGCCGCGTCCGCCTGCTGGGTCAGATGATCGATCAGCGCATTGGTCAGCCGGATCGGACCCAGGATATTGGTGGTCAGCGTCGCCTCGGCATCGGCCAGGTCGCGCCGCTGGGTCAGATCCTCGAACTTCATGATGCCCGCATTGTTGAACAGCACGTTCAGCGCGGGGAAGTCAGCGACGATCTGCTTGGCGAAGGCGTCGACCGCCGCCGCATCCTCGACGTCGAGCGTGACGACATGGATGCGCTCGCGCCCCTCCGCCGCCTTCTCCAGCGCCTCGCGGCGGCGCCCGGCGATGATGACCGTGTCGCCGCGATCGTGGAAGCGATGAGCGAGCGCCTCGCCGATACCGCTGCCGCCGCCCGTCATCAGGATCGTGTTGCCGCTGGTCTTCATCGATGCTTCTCCGGATCGGGATGAAATGATCCTCCGCACAATGATCGCCACCGGCTTTCGTTCACGCCGGGCCCGCCCGGTCAGGCCGGTGTGGCGTTTTCGACGACCGTTTCGAAGATTTGCGAGCGATCCGGCCCCTCGGCGATGTGGAGCAGCACCCAGTTCCGGTCGCGCCGCGCGATCACCACGCGGATGCGGTCGTTGAACAGGCCATCGGCCAGCCCGGTGGGCGCGATCTTGCCCGAATTCAGGATCAGGCTGCCCATCGCCTTGCCGCAGGCCGGGCCGATACAGGAATAGGCGAGCTTGTAACCCGCCTTGCCCAGCAGGTCGGTATAATAGCGCTCGATCTGGAGCGGTGCGGTGGCGGGTTTGATGCGATAGTCGATATGCGTGACCCGTCCCTCCAGCATCTGGCGGTTGGCCGTGCCGTCTTCGTCCGCGACCGGGCCGGTCGGCATGACGACGGTGTCGAGCGACGGCGCGCGGTATCCGTCGATGACCGCGCCGGAATAGCGCGGCAGATCGGGGTGATCCTGTCCGTCGCTGTCCTGTGCGAACAGCGGCGCGGTGCAAAGACAGGCCGCGACAGCGACGAGCGACAGGCGGGAGAATGAAGGCATCGATCCGGTTCCCTTCCCAAGGCGACGGCGGATCGCGCCGCATCGCCGGACACATCGCATATTATCGTGCCATTTCAGACGATAATTTCGCAAGCGTAACTGCGGTGCGCGCCTTATTGGGTCTGACGAGCCCGGATCACATGCCCTGAGCGTGCCGCAGGATATCCTGATCGGGGTCGTGATCGGGCCGTTCCGAAGGGTTCGGCACGGCCTGAACAGGCTCTGGCCGGGTCAGGTCGACCGCGGCCAGCGGCGCGCTGGCGGCGACGCGGCGGCGGAAGAAGCCGGTGATGAGGCCCAGCGCGCTGACGTTCCAGGCGGTGAAGGAATAGAGGCCGAGGTGCAGCGATCCGCGTCGTGCCGACAGGAACAGGACCGGCACCGCGATCATCGCGGCCGCGAACGCCCAGTGGCCGCGAAACAGCGCCACGACAAGCGCCAGCCACCAGGCGATGATGACCAGGCCGTTGCGCACATGGCTGAGGCGGCCGATCACGATGCCGAGCTGGCGGCGACCGATAGCGCTGCGCAACACTTCGCCGGGCGCGCCGGAATAGCCGGACGTCATGCGCCGCAGCAGCAGACGATAGCCGCCCATCGCATGTCCGTAATGGTCGACCGCCAATTGGTCGATCCGCGCCAGCGTCCACCCCCTGCTGCGCAACCGGGCGGCCAGTTCGAACTCCTCGAAGGCGTGGAGATTGCGGTCGGTAAAGTAATTCACTTCGCGCAGCGCCGACATGCGGTACAGGCCACCGCAGTCCAGCCGATCCACGACGCCCGGTCGCCAGTTGCGATCGCTGGCCACCTTGGCGCCGCGAATCTGGAACTCCTCGCCCTGCATGTTCGCTTCGTTCACCAGGCCGCCGACGGCGGCAGCCTCGGGATGCGCATCGAGATAGGCGAGACCGGCTGGCAGGAAATCGGGCGACAGCACCATGTCGCCGTCGAGCAGATAGAAATACTCGCCCCGTGCGAACTGATAGGCGAGCTGCCCACCGGCGCCGCACGAACGCTCGTTGTGATTGGCGAGCTGGACGATCCGCACCGGGTAGCGCTGGGCGATCTCGATCGTGCGATCCGACGATCCGCTATCGGCCAGGATCACTTCGCCACCCACGCGCGCGACCGCGGCCAGCGCGCTTTCGAGCGCGGCGGCGATATGCGCTTCCTCGTTGAGCGCCTTGATCCCAATGGTGACCCGAATAGCAGGGGCCAAACCCGAAGAGACGGACGGATCGTGGGTTTCGATCATGCCAGCCCTGATCCCAAAAGTGCCACCCTGCTTCCTAAGATGAGGATGTTAAGCCTGTCTGGTACCCCAAGCTGCTTAATCGACCCTTTATGGAATGTCGCATCGCTGCGTAAACAGCGCAAGAACTCAAATTTTTAATATTGTGCCAGCATTTTGGGAACAATTTGACTCCAGGCCAAACGCTCGCTCGCCGTCTGCGCGGCGCCGTCCGACAGGCGCTGGCGCAGCGCGGGATCGCGCGCGACCCGTTCCAGCGCATCGGCCAGCGCCGCCGGATCGCCAGGCGGGACCAGCAGGCCGTTATGCCCATCCGCGACGATGTCCGGGATGCCGCCCACGCCGCTCGCCACGACGAAGCGGCGATTGGCGAGGGTGGCGGCCAGCACGCCGCTTTGCGTCGCGGTCAGATAAGGCATGACGACCAGATCGGTCGCGGCCATCTCGTCGATCAGCCGTTCGGAGGTGATGAACGCATTGTCCACCGTGACGCCAGGCATCGCGGCGAACTCGCCCTCCAGCCGGTCCATTTCAGGGCCGGAACCCGCCAAAACCACGGTCGGCACGACGCCGCGCGCATGGAGCAGCTTCAGGGCGTCGAGAAAGATGTGCAGACCCTTATAGGCCTCCATCCGCCCGAAACCGAAGATCGCCAGCGGCCGGGCATGGGGATCGGGAAGGTCGGTCGGACGCTCACCCAGTATCTCGCCATGGTCGATCACGACGACCGACTGGGACTGGTTCTCGCGCACGTCGAGATAGCGTTTGCGGCAATAGTCGCCGTGCACGAACACCACCTGTGCCGCGCGGCGGACGAACCGGCGATAGCGGTCCAGCCGCTGTGCGATGACCGCGTCGCGCCCCTCATGCGGGCTGGGGTCGTGCACGGTCAGCGCGATCCGGCAAAAGGGGCGGGCCAGGGCCACCAAGGCGGCGCAGGTCAGCGCTTTGCGCAGTCCCGAGGCCTCTTGCAAATGTATCGTTTCGGGACGGAAAGCGAGCACGCTCTTGAAAAGACGCAAGCCATCCAGTGGCGATTCGAACCGCGTGTCGTGAAACGTGATGCCGGGCGTCGCCGGAAAGGGGCGTCCCTCATAATCCTTGCGCAGCCGACCGAGATTCAGCGCGAGCAGGACATCGGCATCTTCCGCCAGCGCCATGCACATATGCAGCGCATATTCCTCGAAATGCGGCGCGATCATCATGATCCGCCGCCGCTTCGCGCGGGTGGCGGATCGGCCGGACGCCTGCTTTTCGGTCACCGGGGTTTCGGCGATGTGTGCCGACAGATTCATTGCGTCACTACCCCTTCGAGCGGGGCGGGGGCGATGCCCGCTCCATTCGCTTTCAGCCACAACCGGCATTGTCTCCAGATCCACAAGGCGTAGATCGCTTCGCCGACCAGGATGCCGACGATCGACCACAGGGTTCCGGCCAGCAGCAGCAGCGCAAGCACCGCGACGACCGAGAAGCCCGACGAATAGACGCTGGCCATCGCCAGCGGCCGGAACTGGCCCGCCGCCTGGAGCAGCGTGCTCTCCGGCATCCGCATCAACCGGACGCCCGCGACCAGCATCCACAGCGCGGCGCCGGTGGCGACGAAGCTGAGCGGATAGCTGCGCGGGAAGATTGCGTGCGGCGCCACCTGCAACAGGATGGCGGCGGCCAGCGCCGTGACCGTCCAGGCCGCCATCATCGCCCAGCGGAAATGACGGACCGATTCGCGCGCTTCATCGACGCTGCCCCGGCCGAGCGCCCGTGCCATATTGGCACGCTCGAACTCGGTCAGCGCGTTCATCGCGACCGAGATCGGGCGAATCAGCAGCGCGCTGGCGGCGATCGGGGCGAAGGCGCCCGGCCCGAACAGCGCGGTGACGATATAGGCGTGGGAGTTGGCGGTCGCCTCGGTCGTGACGACGCCGACCAGCGACCAGCCCGAATGCTGGCGAAAGACCGGGCCGTAACCGCGCGCGGCTCGGGCGGAAAAGCGGGTGAACTGGTCGCGCAGATAACCGGCCCCGAACGGGATCATGCCCAGCACCGCACCCGCCAGCAGCGTGGCATAGGCGATGCCCAGCGCCCGGTCGGGGAACAGCAGGATCGGGATCAGCCCCAGCAGCAACGTCACCGCATAGACATTGTCGGAGATCATCGTGCGCAACGGCCGCCCGCTGGCATAGGCATAGGCGCGCGCGAACCAGCGGAGCAGCGCCACGCAGCCATAAAGGCCGAAGATGATCGCTGCACCCTTCGGCACGCCCAGCGCAAAGGCCATCACGCCGAACAGCACCGCCGCCGCCAGCGCCACCAGCAGGTTGCTGGAGAACAGGCTCTGCATCAGCCGCTCGCGCTCGGGCCCCTCATGCGCGTGGAACAGGATGGGTAGGGGGGCGCAGAACATCGCGCTCCACAGGCCCCAGCTCAACTGGGTGGCGACGAGCAGGAACGAGAAGCTGCCGAACGCATGCTTGTCCAGCGAGCGCAACAGGATCAGCGACAGCAGGAACTGCGCGCCCGCCGACCCGATCGGGCCGATCGCGGCAATGCCGTAGCGCAGGATCTTGGCCAGGGGGCCGGTGCCGCTCATGCCGTTACGCCCCCGTTCGTCGCATCACGATCTACCGTCAATCGGCGGCGTCGGCCGGTATCGGCGCGGGTGATGTTATAGCCCAGCGCCACGGCGAGCATGAGGAAGGTCTGCACGATCGCGTCCCGGTCGAAGATGCTGCTCTCCGTGAAATTATGCCCCATCGCGAAGATCAGCATGGCCAGCACCACCGAACCCGGTCCGCGCGGGGCGGTCTTGCTGCTCAACAGGCGACCGATCGGCACCACGATCGTCGCAAAGATCACCAGCAACAGGCCGGGCAGGCCGATCGTGACCAGCAGGTCGAGATAGCCGTTATGCCCCTGGGTGATGTGGAGCACCCATCCCTTGGAATAGGTAAAGATCGGGCTCTTGCCGAAACCGATATTCCAGAACGAGCCATAGCCCGTGCCGAAGAACCAGTGATCCTGGAAATAGGCGAACAGCGGCGGCCAGATCTGCGTCCGCCCCGTAAACGCTCCCTGATCACTCAGGGGCGCGATCAGGTCGTCCCAGTAAATCTGGAGCAGCAGGGTGATCGTCACCGATACGATCAACAGCGCCGGAATCAGGAGCGAGCGATAGGCGGGGTTGTAACGGGTATAGAGGAAGCCGATCCCGATACCCAACACCGCGATGCCCATCGAGGTCTTGGACCCCGATTTGATGAGGAAGACCACCGCCGCGACGACCACCAGGGCGCGAATCCAACGCGCGATGCGGCCTGCGTCCAGCATGAACATGATGAGCGTGAACGCACAGGCCGCACCCGCGAAGTTCTTCTGCAACATCATGCCGCGCCAGTCACCGACCAGGCCGGGATCGGACGCATCGGCGGCCGCCGCCGCCTGGTGGATGCCGAAGCTGGGCACGGCAAGGACCGTCAGGAAGTTGACGGCCAGGGTCACGACCATGACGATCCGCGTGACCTTCATCACGCGCTCATAGCCGATCGATTCCACCGTCAGGAACAGGGTCCAGATAACGATCGTGGTCAGCAACAGGCGCCGTATCCCGATATCGGGCGCGATCGACCAGCTCAGGCTGAGCCAGCACCATCCCAGCGCGACCAACAGGGTCCATGGGACGGCCAGCAGCCGTTCGGGACGGTGCAGCGGCCGTACCGCGAAGATCGCGACGGGCAGGATGGCGAAATAGCAGATCTGGCGAAGCGGGCTGCCCTCGCCGGTGAACGGCTCGGGCTTGTAGGTCATCAGCGGGCCGAGCACCGTCATGATGATCATCGCGGCGGCCACCATCGTCCCGATCCCGGTCGGCGACAGGAAGGCGGGCTTCACCGAGCGGCGCCGCAGCGTCCGCATCTCGAAGCCGTCGTCGATCGGCATGGGCTGCGGCATCGCATCCGATGGCGGCACGGAATTGGATGTCATGATCGGCTGGCTTTCCATTCCGGCTGCCTCGCCGAGGCTCTGGCGCGGGCACGTCGATCGGTGATGCTGCGGATGCCCCGGAGCAACGGTCTTTCGACCAACAGATGCGCGATCAGGCCGGATGCCACCGAAACCAGCGCCACGACGACATAGAGCAGGTGATGCCCGATGATATGGCCATGCCGGGTGAGCGTGCGATTGGCTTGGGCCAAGGCGGAGATGACGGGCGAATGGACTAGGTAGATGGCGTAGCTGGCCTCACCGGGCAGCGCGAGCATCGCTGCCGGCTTCCAGCGCCGTCGCCGGTCGATCAGCACCGCGCCCAGCAGGATCAGCGCGAAGGGCGGGCCGAGAAGCAGCAGCGTGCGCGGATGCTCCTGAACGGTTCCCAGGTGGTTTCCGACCAAACCTGCCGCAAGGAGACCGCCGAGCATCAGGAATCCCGCGATCAGGAACGGCAGGCCCGACCGACCTTCCCAGCGACGATAGCCGACATAGGCCAGCGCACCGAGGGCGAAATAGAGGTTCCAGCTGTGCAGATACCAATAATTGGTGTCATGCCCCAGGATCAGCCCCCAACCGATGACGGCCGCACCCCAAAGACCGATCACCACCGAGCCGATGCGACGATCGAGGATCAGCAGCAGGAACATGAAATAGAAGAAGATTTCGTAGAACAGAGTCCATGCCACATGCAGCGGCAAAGTGGGCACCGGCACGATCTGGAGCAACAGATAGGAACCCAGGATGTTGGGCCAGGCCCAGCTGAATTCCAGCGTGCCCAAGCCCATCGCGATCGCCGCCAGGAATCCGGTCAGGAAGACCCAGTAGATCGGATAGACGCGCGTGAAGCGCCGCATCAGGTAATGGCCTGCGCGCTCGGGTCGGCCGATATCGGCGTGATGCGCATAGGGGATGATGAAGCCGCTGAGCACGAAGAAGAAGTTGACGCCCGTCCACCCCTTGCCCGCCACCGCGCCCCACAGGTCGATGCCGCCATAACGCGGCTGCGACAGGATGAGGTGGGTGTGATAGATCGCCACCGCCAGTGCCGCGATGCCGCGCATCACCTGGATGGACGCCAGCGGCACCCGACTCGGGCGGGCGGCGGCTCCTTCGCTGCCGCGTGGGGCGGCGGCGGTCACGCGATCAGCGCCTGATAGGCGGCCATCATCGCCTCATAGCTCGATTCGGCCCCGACCTTGCGGGCCAGCGCGGCCCATTCGGCATAGGCCTGCGCATCGTCGAGCAGCATGGTGACGTGGCGGGCCAGCCCTTGCGCATCGTCGATCGCCACCGCCAGGCCGCAGCGCGTGCCGTCCTTCGCGGTGATCCCCTCGATCTGGACGGGAACGTCGGAGACGACGATGGGCATGCCCAGCTTGGCCGCCTCGACCAGGCCCAGGCTGTGCCCCTCGAACAGGCTGATCTGCACGAACACGTCGCCCGCGGCCAGGATCGCCAGCGCTTCCTCACGCGGGCGGTGGCCCAGAAACTCGACCCGGCCGGTCACGCCCAGCTCGGCGGCGAGCGCCTCCAGCGCGGCGCGGTCCGGCCCGTCGCCGACGATGCGGACGGTCACGTCGGGCATCAGCGCGGCGGCGCGGATCAGCAGCGGATAATTCTTCTGCTCGGCCAGCCGTCCGGTGGCGACCACGGTGCGCGACCGGGCGATGCGGGGGGCATGCTCGGCGGCGAGCCTGGCCAGCAGCGCCTCGATGCGCGGCGGCACCGCGTTGGTCACGGTCCGGCGCTTGGCGCGATAGACGGCGGGCTTCGCCTCCAGCGAGCGGCCGACTTCCTCGGACACGCTGATGACGGTGGCGACCGAGCGCAGCGAGCCGGTCAGCGAGTCCGCGCCGTTCAGCACGCGGCTATGCGTGCCGACCGGCGAGTGGTGCGAGGTGATGACCTTTGTCTTCGTCCCCGCCAGCCGCGCGCACAGGGCCGCCGCGACGTTGGCGGCGGGCATGGCGGTGAAGATCACATCGGGCTTTTCGCGCCGGATCAACGCGGTCAGCGCCCCCAGCATCCGCGCCGCCGCCAGCGGGCCCTTCGGCTGCCGCTCGACGACATAGCGCCAGGGCAGGTCGGCCGAGGTGGTGCGGATGTCGGCGCGCAGCGGGTAGAGCGCCATTAACTGGACGTTATCGCCTTTTGCGAGAAAACCCTCGGCCAGATTGGCCCAGATTTCCTGGGCGCCGCCCGCCGACGAGTGGGAGACCATGAAGATGATGGAACGGCGATCCACATGTCCCCCCGGACGGACAGTCTCGAATGGAAAGACGCACCCTGCGTCATTCTACGGGCTCGCCATGGCACATTGCACTGCGGCAAAAAAGGTCCGGCCGGGCCGGGCCGGTCCAGACTCGGGACGCTCCGCCCAAATCTTACCGTCGCGTTAACCTCTCCCGCAAAGGTTCGTTGAAGATCGATTCGGCAAGACAGTCGGCATGACGTTGCCGCTTGCTTGCCGCCCCGGCATCGGGGCATCCCTCTGGATCGCAGCGTTGCTCGCCGCGGCCTTGCCCTGGACGCCTGCACGGGCGGAGGCTTTCGTGCCGTTGGGCACGGTCGCCGACGCGCCCTACGGCTTTACCGAGATGTGCGCGCGGACGCCGACCGCCTGCTCGCTCGGCGCGGCGGGTGCCGCTGGCGCGCGCACGGTCGAGGTGGCGACGTGCTTTGCCTTCGGGGACGGTGCAGCGGGCTTCCTGCCCGTCAGGTCTTTCATTCCCGGCCCGTTTTCCGTGGATGAGCCGCAAGCCTGCCTGCCCCAGGAGGGCGAGCGGTTCGGCCCGACCGGTGCGGTCGGCGCAGCGGCGTCGGTGCCGTCGCGACTGGCGGAGGGGTCGGCTGATCGCGGCCTGATGCGCACCGTCAAGGCGGTCAACATCCGCGCCAATCGCCATATCGCCCAGCGTACCGACCGCGAAATCTATGGCGAGGACGAGCATTGGCAGGCGGCGGGCATCGGCGCGGGCGCGGCGGGCGATTGCGAGGACATCGCGCTGGAAAAGCGCGACGAACTGCTGGCGGCGGGCCTGTCGCCGTCGCAGCTGCTGCTCGCGACCGCCTTTGTCCGCAATGTCGGCCTGCATACCGTGCTAATCGTCCGGCTGAGCGACGGCGATTTCGTGCTCGACAGCCTGGTGCCTAGCATCTCGCGCTGGGACAAGGTGCGTTACGCCTGGTTGCGGATGCAGGATCCCGCCGACCCGATGGTCTGGCGGCGCATGGGGGCGATCTGAAGCCGGGTTGAGCACCGGACGCCGAGCGGCGGAGGCTGAGTATCGGGGAATTGCGTTCTGTGCCCCTTGTGCTAGCCCGCGCCGGGTGACGGACGGCCCTTCCAGTTTCGACCCGCCGATGGCGACCGACGGCGACGCCGATCTGATCCTGAGCGATCGGCTGCGGCGGCCGCGCCGCGATACGCCGCGCGGCACGGTGCTGGCGCTGCTGCTGCTGCTGTGCGTCGCGCTGATCGGCGGCGTCGGTGTGGCGGCGTGGCGGATGGTGACGGGATCGGCCGAAAGCGCGCGGCCGGAGCGCCCGCCATCCTCGCCCGGTTTTCGGGAGGCGCGGGTGTCGCAGGCACTGCCGCCGCCGCCGGCTGTCGAGCCGGTGCAATATATGTCGGTCACGCCCGACGATGCGCGCGCGATCAACGCGGCCAAGCCCTTTTCCACCCTGCCCAATCCGGCGGCCCGGCCCTGGGCGGTGACGCTGGCGGCACCCGATGCGGAGCGCGCGCTGGACTGTCTGGCGGCGGCGGCCTGGTATGAGGCGGGCGACGATACGCCGGGCGAGCAGGCGGTCGTCCAGGTCGTGCTGAACCGCGTCCGCCATCCCTCTTTCCCCAAGACGATTTGCGGCGTGGTGTTCCAGGGATCGGAGCGCACGACCGGCTGCCAGTTCTCCTTCACCTGCGACGGCGCGATGCGGCGCACGCCCAGCCCGGCGGCATGGCTGCGGGCCCAGGCGGTGGCGCGCGCGGCGATGGCGGGCGTGGTCTTCGCGCCGGTCGGCTGGGCGACCCATTATCATACCGATTGGGTGGTCCCGACTTGGAACGCCACGATGGAGAAGATCGCCAGCCTCCACACCCATTTGTTCTTCCGCTGGCCCGGCGCGATCGGGCGGGGCGGCGCCTTCGGAGGACGCCACACGGGGACCGAGCCGGTGATCGCCGCCCTCGCCCGCCTGTCGCCCGCGCATCGGGGCGGGGCGGCGACGCTGGCGGACCCGACGGCGGCGCAGCTCGACCAGCCGGACGACCGCGTGACCGTGTCGGACGCGGCTGCCGCCGCTACCGCGCGGCCGGAGGGGGCGGGGGAGGTCCATGTCCTGACCATCCGGCCGGGCGAGTTCGCCGGGGCGCTGGCGCTGAATGCGCTGAAGCTGTGCCAGCCCTCGGCGGGGCGACCCTGCTGGGTCATCGGCTTCACAGGGCAGCCGGGGCGCGTCGTGCGTGGCCCCGGCGGGCGGCCGGGCTGGCCCGACCGGATGCCCGACTTCTATTATTTCGCCGACAAGATGCGCGGGCGCGAAACGGTGTATTGGAACTGCCAGGTGATGCCGCGTGCCAATCCGGCACAATGTATGCCGACGGGCTTTACGCCGGAAGGCTGATCCGACACCGCTTCCATGCGAGAGGATCGGGGGCGGATGCGCCCGAGTTTCGGCGTAAGCGGTGGTGAAGGGGGCATATATATATGGACGGCATCGGACGGGACGCGGCGACCAATGCCCTGCCGCGCAAGCTCGATGGATTGCAGGTCGGTCGCGCGATCGCGGCGCTGTCGGTCGTGCTGACCCATTCCGTCGCCTATCCCTATGGCGGCCATGCGCCCCATGCCTGGCATTTGCTGGGCCGTTACGGCGTGACGCTGTTCTTCATCATCAGCGGCTTCATCATGGTCCATACGACTGGCGCGGGGCCGTTCGACCCCCGGCGGTTCATGGCGAACCGCATCCGCCGGATCGTGCCCATCTATTTCGTTGCCAATGCCGTGTTGATGGTGCTGACGCTGGTGGCGCCGGGGGCGTTTCGCCGTACCGTGTTCAACGCCGCGCATATCGTCCGGTCGCTGCTGTTCATCCCCAGTTATGAACCGGCGGGCACCGGTGCGATCTGGCCGTTCTTCCGGCTGGGCTGGACGCTCAATTACGAGATGTTCTTCTATGTCTGCTTCGCGGCGCTGTTCGCGCTGACGGCGGGGCGGCGGGCGCTGGTGCTGGGGGCGGGGTTCATCGGATTGATCCTGCTCGGCGCCGCCCATCCCTTCACCGCCGCGATTCCGCTTTTCTATACCCGGATCGACACGCTGGGCTTCGTGGCGGGCGTTGCGCTAGGCATCATCGGGTTGAAGGGCGGCTTCCAGTTGCGATGGGGCGTCATGGCGGTGGTGCTGGCGGCGAGTTTGGTCGGCTATGTCTACCTCGCCATCCATATCGACGCGATCAAGGACATCGTCTGGACCCAGGTAGGCATGGTCGCGGTGTGCATGGCGCATATCGCGCTGCTGGTGCTGCTGGTTGATCGGGCGGGGTGGCGTGCGCCGCGCTGGCTGACCTTTATCGGCGATGCCAGCTATTCGCTCTATCTGTTTCACATGTTCGTGATCGGCGCGGTTTCGGCGGTGGCGCACCGCTTGCCCCCGTCGCTGACCGTCCCGCTGATGGGGGTCGCGGTCGTCGCGTCGCTGGTGACGGGCGGGCTGGCCTATCGCTTCGTCGAGAGTCCGCTCAATCGGCTGGTCCGGGGGCGGCGGCCCCTGACGGCGGCGCAGATCGGCGACGACGCAGCCAAGGCGCCAATGGGCGGCCATGCGCCAAGGCCCTGATCAGCGGTCGTTCGATCAGCCGATGGGCGACCCAACCGCCCAGTACCGCCATCGCTACGGCGGCGGGCAGGAACAGCGGATGGCCGATCAGGTGCAGGCGCCGCGCGACCTGCATGACGATCAGCAGGATCGGGTTATGCACCAGATATAGCGCGAAGGAAGAATCGCCCAGCGCCAGCCCGGCCCGTTTGAACCAACCCGCGCGGGCGCGGCAGGTGATGGCCAGCCAGACGGGCGGAACGGCCAGCGCCGTCCACACCAGGCTGCGGCCCAGGCTATTGGGCAGGGCGAGACGATCGACGATCAGCGCCACCGCGATCGTCGCCAGCAGCGGTGCGATCAGCCCGAAACCGCGCTGTGCCATGACAGGATGACGACGCAGCGCCAGCAGGCCGAGCAGGAAGCCAGCCCCGAATTGCAGGTTCGCGCCGCCATTCGCGCCCAGGAACACGACGCGGAACAGCTCGGACCATCCGCCCAATTCCTCCGGCGGCCGCACGCCCAGCAACGGCACCAGCGGCCAGCACAGCAGCGGTGCCAGGAACCACAGGACGAGCGGCAGGAAATGGCGGCGCCGGCCCATCACCAGGATCAGGAACAGGCCATAGAAGAGGAATTCGTGGCGCAGGGACCAGACGACATTGGGCTTCAGTTCGCCGACCGGCCAGACCGACAGGGCGCGCAGCATCGGCCCCCATTCGACCGCATGGGTGCTCACGAGGGAGAGCAGGTTGTAGCCGATCACGCACACCCACAGGAACGGCACGATCCGCACGAAGCGGCGGCGGGCGAAATCGGTGCGGGTCAGGCGGGGTAACCATCGATCGTCCAGCGACACCAGCGCGATGATGAAGCCGGAGATCACGAAGAAGATCGACACGCCGAAAAGCCCGGCATCGTTCAGCACGCCCCTATAGGCGACATGACCCAGAAACCTGGAGTGCTCCAGGATCAGGTTGGCATGGGTCGCCACGACGAGCAGGGCTGATAGCCCCCGCAGCAACTGTACGCCCGGTAACAGTCCGGAATCTTTGGCTTCTTGCGTCACGGCTCGCTTATGATCCTTCGGCGCGAATGACGCGATTGGCTAAATAACCTGCTCTTTGTGCCGTCTAGAGACGGTCGGCCTTTGGCGGGCCGGTGGCCTGTCTTGCCATATTGCAGTGCACGCAATAGCGCATTGACCCAGCGAATATGTAATGTGGCGGATGAAACGGTAATGCGTGAACCAATGGCCCTGACTCTCGTGGCGGCGCTCATGCTCGCGGCGTGCTCCACCCCGGCGGTGGCCTTGCAGGATGCCGGGCGCGTCTCGGCGACGCCGGAGTCCTCGTTCCAGGACGATTACAAGCTGGGCGTCGGCGACAAGATCCGCATCATCGTCTACAACGAGGAATCGATGTCGGGCGAGTTCCAGGTGAACGCCAGCGGCAAGATCGCGCTGCCGCTGATCGGGGACGTGCAGGCGATGGGCAAGACCACCGCCGAGCTGGCCCAGGCGGTCACCGCCAGCCTGGCCGCCGGTTATCTTCGCGACCCGCGCGTCAGCGTCGAGGTGCTCACCTATCGCCCCTATTTCATCCTGGGCGAGGTCAAGACGCCCGCGCAATATCCCTATGTCAACGGTATGACCGTGACGAACGCGATCGCGACGGCCGGTGGCTTCACCCCGCGCGCCGCGCAGAAGAAGGTCTATATCCGGCGCTCGGGCGAGGACCGCGAGAAGGTCTATGACCTGACGCCCGACCTGCGCGTCTATCCGGGCGATACGATCCGCCTCGGCGAGCGTTTCTTCTGATCGTCCAACGCGGCAGAAAAGGGGGTTCCATGGCAAAGGTGTCGATCGGGGTTCGAGGTGTCGCGTCCTGCGTGACGGCGGCGATCCTGGTGGCCTGCCTGCCGCTCGGCGCGCAAGCCGTGTGGGCGCGGCCCCTGATGGGCGGTGGCGGCGGGCAGGGCGGCTGTCCGGCGGCGCCCGCTTCCGGTGGCGATGCCATGGCCATCGGTGCGCTGGCCGCCGCCGTCTGCGCTGAAGTGACCCGCCTGCCGAAGGGCGCCTCGACCGACGATCTGGAGGCCGCGATGGTCTTCGCCGTCAGCCAAGCGGCCTCAAAGCCCGCCTTGATCGTCGCCGCACTCGATCGGCTTGCGGGCGCGGATTTGGGGCAACAGAATTTTCCGGCCGCATTGAAGCGGGTGCGGGACGCCTATGCCAATCAGCGGGTCCGCCGGGGTACCGCGGCGGTGAACAACGGCGTGGCCTTTTCCGGCGGCTTTACGACCCCGTCCCTCGCCGGGGGCGGCGGCTCTTCCAACTATACACGATAAGCGGGGGCAGGCGATGAATCAGGGAGATCGACGGCGTCCATTGTCGAAGCGATTGTGGACGCGTCGTATCGCGGTGGCGTCGGCAACGCTGTGGACCGGCGCGCTCGGCGCTGTTCCGGCGGCGGCGCAGGACAACAGCACGCTGCTGCAACCCGCGGTTCCGGTCGACTATGATCGCGGCCGCAATGTCAGCGTGCTTCAGCGCCCGCGCCCGGATTACGATCCCCTGGGCATTCGTCGCGGATCGGTGATGATCTATCCGCGTATCGACCTGGGCCTGGGCGCATCGGACAACGTGTTCCTGTCGAGCGCCAACAAGCAGGGCGACGGCTTCGTATCGTTCGCGCCGTCGGTCCGCGCCGAAACCGATTGGAGCCGCCATGAGGTGCGCCTGTCGGCGGGCGGGCGTTTCCGCCGCTATTTCGACAATGGCCTGCGCAATGTCGACGAGTGGAATGTGGGCGGGCTGGGGCGCCTCGACCTGGGTACCGACTTTTCGCTGACGGCGGAGGGACAGGCCGCGCGGACGCAGGAGGACCCGTTCAACGGCGCCACCGACGCCAATGTCGCTGCGCTGTCGCGCTATCGCCGCAATCTGGCGGGCCTGCGCGGCGAATATCGCCACGGCCATGTCCGCACGGTGCTGTCCTACGACTATCAGGATTTCAATTTCGCGCCGATCAACCTCGGCAACGGCACCACGTTCAGCCAGGCCAATCGCGACCGAAGCCTCAGCCGAGTGGCGGGCCAGTTCGAATATGCCTTCTCGCCCAGCCTGGCCGCCTATACCCAGGTCAGCTACCTTCGCACCGATTATTCGACGCAGATTTCGCCGGGCGTGCCCAACCGCGATTCCGACGGCTATCGCGCCATCGCCGGGTTCAGCCTGGACGTGTCGGGCTTTTATCGCGGCATCATCGGCATCGGCTATACGCGGCGCGATTTCATATCGCCGCTCTACAAGGATGTCGGCGGGCTTTCGGCCGAGGCGCAGGCGGAATATTTCCCCAGCGACTTCACGACCTTCACGCTGAACCTGCGCCGCACCATCGAGGATTCGAACATCGGCATCCTCAGCGCCTATTTCGACAACCGGGCGTCGTTGAAGGTCGATCACGAATTGCGGCGCAATCTGATCGTCTCGGCGGGCGGGGAATATGCCAAGCAGGACTATATCGGCACCTCGACGATCGACGATATCTGGCGTGCTCGTGTCGGCGCCCGCTATCTCGCGTCGCGGCTGGTTAGCCTGCAGGGCGAACTCAGCCACGGCAACCGCCGCCGGTCCGGCGTGCCCAACGGCTTCACCATTAACGAAACGGCGGGCATCGTCTCGCTGATCCTGCAGCGCTGAGTATGAGCGGTCTGCGGTCGCACGACATATTTCGGGGAAATTGAACATGGCCACCACGACAACCGACCGGGAAGCGCGACTTTCCGAACTGGTCCATTCGCTGATGGCGATGCTGCGGCGGCGCTGGCTGACCCTGGCGCTGGTGACGGCAATCGTCGCCGGGCTGGCGATCACGGCGATCATGCTGATGCCCCCGAAATATCAGGCGACGGCCAGCATTCGCATCGACCCGAGCCGCAGCCCCGTCGGCAAGGCCGCCGATAATCAGGCGTCGCTGGGCTCCGAAGCGATCGAGACCGAAGTGTCGGTCCTGAATTCGCCCGACCTGGCGCGTGAGGTGGTCAAGCGCCTGAACCTCCAGGCTGATCCTGAATTCGCCAAGGGCCTGGATTCCAACGAAAAGGTCGCGCAGACGGCGGAGATGCGGCTGAGCCGCGTCACCGATAAGGTGATGCGTGGGCTGAAGGTCGGCCGCGACAAGCTGACCTATGTCATCGACATCAGCTTCAAGTCGCGCGACGCGGCCAAGTCGGCGGACATCGCCAATGCCTTTGCCGAAACCTATATCGCGACGCGGGTGAACGGCCGCATCGGCACAGCGACCCAGCAGGCGGACTTCTATCGCCAGCAGCTCGCCGAGGCGGGCAGGGCGCTGCAGGCCGCGCAGGAGCGGGTGGCCCAGTATCGCGCTTCGACCGGCATCGTCGAGAACAATGTCGGCGGCACCATCAACGACCAGCAGATCGCGCCGCTGTCGACCCAGCTCGCCACGGCCGAGGCAAATGCGGCCGAAGCGCGTTCCAACCTGAACGCCGCGCGCCGTCAGGTCGCGGGCGGCGGCATCGACTCAGTGTCGGCGGTGCGCAACTCGCCGGTGATCGCGGACTTGCGCCGCCAGCTCGCCGAAGTGGAGCGCAGCCGGGGTGAGATCGAAACCCGCTATGGTCCCAAGCATCCCGAGACGATCAAGGTTCGCGACCAGATCGCCGCGCTCAACCAGCAGATCCGCGCCGAAGCCTCGCGCGCCGTCGCCTCGCTCCAGGCGGAAGCCGACGCCGCCAACGCCCAGGTCGCCAGCCTGCGCTCCAGCCTGCGCGTGCTGAAGTCGCAGCAGGCCAGCGATACGCGCGCCTCGGCGACGATCGCCAGCTACGACCAGGACGTGCTGAGCAAGAAGGCCGCCTATGACCGTCTCGCCCAGGCGGCGGACGAGGCCAGCCAGTCGCAGCGCAACTCGATCGCGCAGGCCGAGATCGTTGACCGCGCGCAGACCCCGACCGCGCCCGCCCCGCCGAGCAAGTCGGTTCTGGCGGCGATGGCACTGATCGTCGCGTTCGCGCTGGGTCTTGCCGCCGCGATCGTTCAGGAAATGCTGAGCAGCGGCCTGCGCAGCGTCGCGGATATCGAGGATCGCCTCGGCCTGCCGATGCTGGCGACGCTGCCCCGCGTCGGCGGTCGTCGTGGCACGACCCCGGCGGGCATGCTCATCACCAACCCGACCTCGATGTATGCCGAGGCGTTCCGCAACGCCCGCGCCTCGATCCTGGGTGTGAAGTCGCGACCCGCCCCGCGCGTCGTCGCCATTACCTCGGCGCTGCCCGATGAGGGGAAGAGCACCGCGGCCCTGTCGCTGGCGCGCGTCTCGGCGCTGGCCGGTACCCCGACCCTGCTGGTCGAGTGCGACGTGCGCCGCGCCCAGTTGCGCCGCATGGTCGGCTTGAATGTCCAGCAGGGCATGGTCGAGGTCATGCGCGGCCAGCTGGCGCCGGCATCGGCGATCGTCGCCGACGAAGTGGCGGGCCTCGACCTGCTGCCGGTGGCCGAGCCGTTCTTCAGCGCCGAGGACCTGTTCGGTGACGGCCGTCTGACCCGGATGCTTGCGGGGCTGCGCGACCGCTATGGCCTGATCGTGCTCGACCTTCCGCCGGTACTGGGTCTGGCCGATGCGCGGACCGTTGCGGCGCAGGCGGACATGGTGGTTCTCGCGGTTCGCTGGGGCGCCACGCCCGAGCGCGCGGCCGAGCAGGCGGTCACCGCGTTGCAGGCCGATGGCACCCAGTTGGGCGGCGCGATCTTCACCATGGTCGACCCGCGCTCCGACGCGATCGGCGGCATGTTCTATTCGGGCAAATATGCGGCCTATTACACCCCGGCGGCCTGACCTTGAACAGGCGCGCCGGCGTGGCTGATCCGCTGGCGCGCCTGCCTTCGATGGTCATCGGCGGGGCGGCCATCGCATTGGCCCTCGCGGCGACAATCGATACTTTTCGGCAGGTACAGGTCGACCAGATGGTCGAGGCTGCCGCCGATCAGGCGACCGCGCTGGCGCGTGGCAACAAGGCCGAGGTGCGCGCGGTCGCACGGGCCCTTCCGTCCCTGCAAGATCCCCGCGCACAGGTCGCGGGCGCCCTCATCCTCGCCCGCGCCGCGACCGTTGCGACGAACGAAACGGAACGGCAGACGCAGCTTGGAGATGCAGGACGGCTGCTCGCCAGCGCCAATGCCCGGCGGCCCGATTGGGCGGAGGGGCAGGTTTCGGCTAGCTTCGTGTCCTCGCTTCTTGCCGGTGAAGCTGCAAAGCGGCTGGCCGCGCGGCAACTGACGGACAGCTATCGCGCCGCGCCCTTCCTGCGCGATTCGGGCCTGTGGCGGGTGCGTGAGGGACTGTCCTCCTGGTCGCAGCTCCCGGCGTGGAGCCAGTCGCGGCTGGTCGACGAAGGCGTGTGGCTGGCCCGGCTCAACGATCCTCTACGTGCGGACGTCTTCGATATGGTCCGGGGATCGCCCGCCTATCCCGCCTTTGCGCAACGCTGGTTGGAACTGCGGCAGGGTGACGCCGACCTACGCGGTGCGCGCGCCGATCGCACGGCCCCATAGCAGGCCGATCCATGTCATCGTCCCGGCGGCGATGGCAGGAAACTCCAGCGCCAGATCGACCTGCGACGAGGCGATGGCGGCGCTGACAGCCCCGACAAATCCCCATTCCACGATGTCGAGCCCATACCGCCGGGCGTGTCGAACCACCGTTGCCGCAATCCCGAGCAGCGCGGCGGTGACGAGCAGCAGATAGGGCCAGCCGCCATCGATCAGCAGGCGAAGCACGATATTGTGCGGCGAGTTGACCATCCACAGGGTCTGCGCCTGCCGCACATCGTCGAGGGCGTGGGCGCTGGCCAAGCTGAACGACCCGATACCATAGCCCGTCAGCGGGCTGTTCGCGACGATCGCGGCGCTATGCCGCCAGATCGTCAGGCGAACCGACGCCTCAGCGGGAAGCTGCTGAAAACGCTCGAACACCACGCCGGAAAACAGCAGTATGACGAGCAGGAGGATGACCGCCAGCATCGGCCCCACCACCCGAAGCGACGCGCGTCCTCCCAGCCCTCGCCAGACCATGAGCCCGACGACCAGCGCGCCGATCACCGACCCATTGCGCGATCCAGTCAACAGCGTCGCGCCCAGCATCAGCAGCACTACGATCCCATAGGCGACGGTGCGCAATTGCTCCCATGCCGAGGTGCGCGTCCGGGAGGAGGCACCGCTCCGCAAGGCGCGGGCCAGCGCCAGCCCCGCCAGACCGACAAAGACCGTCGCCGATGCATTGGCATTGGCCAGGGTGCCCAGAAAGCGTCCCTCGCCCATCTCCATCCCTGCGGGGGAGGCGATGTCGCCGCCGATGCTCAGCGCCCAAAGCACCGACAGGCTGCCCAGAACCAGCATGCCGTCGGCGATGCGCGCCAGATCGACCCGGCGATAACCGAGCAGCGCGCCGCACAGCAGCGCGGCGATCAACCCGCCAAGACCGACCAGTCCCGGCGGGGCAATGTCGGACGCGATCGGACGGTTGCCGAGCCAGCCCAGGCTGACCGCCATGAGCCAGACCAACGCGGCGACCATCAGCGCCAGGACCGGCCCTGTCGCCCGCCAGAAACGCGGCGAGGGAGCCAGCGCATAGAGCGCGAGCGCCAGCATCAGGCCATAAGCCAGGCCGACGACATCCTGCCCCGCAAAGGAATCGAGGCCGCCCCAGAAAATCCCCGCCGAGGGCAGCAGTGCAAGCATCAGCGGCCAGACGGCACCGTGCGACAGCGGGCGGAAACCCGATGACGAACGTGGGCGAACATCCCCGGCCATCCGGACTCGCGATAGGATCATCGGGTCAGCTGGTCTTGGTCAGCAGGTGGAAGACCGCCACGGGATTGGTCAGCAGATAGCGCATGCCGAGCCGCCGCGGCTCCAGTATCGCGCGATGCAACCATTCGAGGCCCGCCTTCTGCATATAGGCCGGGGCGCGCCGCATCCCGCCGCCGACATGGTCGAACAAGCCGCCGCAGGTGCGAATCCAGGCCAGTCCCTCCAGATTTTCGCGCTGTTCGATCGCGAAGCGTTCCTGCATCGGACTGCCGCGCCCGACCCACAATATGTCGGTGCCCGCCGCCTTGATCTCCTCGCAGATGCGCGGCGTTTCGGCGGCGTCGAAATAGCCGTGGCGGATCCCGGCGATCTGCAAGTCGGGAAACCGCTCCAGCAGCAGTTCGGCGGTGCGCGCCGCGACACCAGGCATCGCCCCCAGCAGATAGAAGCGGATGCCATGGCGCGCCGCGTGTTCGGCCGCATCCCAGAGGAAGTCGGTGGTCGCGACCCGTTCGGGCAGCGGCGCGCGATGCTTCAACCGGCTGGCGAAGATCAGCGGCATTCCGTCCGCGTCGACGATATCCGCCTGGTCGATCAGCGCCCGAAATTCGGGATGGCGATGATAGAGCGCGATCACCAGCCCGTTGCTGGCGACGACGACCTTGGGTTGCGTCTGCACGCCCGCGCGCGCGCGCGCGACATCACGCACCATGCATTCGGCCAGTTGCTGGCGCGTGACGCTGGCCGTCATGATCCCGCCGACGCGCAGCGTGGGAAGGGTGGAGGTGGCCTCCATCAGCATGGCTGCCGGGCGTCGAAAATATGGGAAAAGTGGCCATAACCCTGCGCCGGGCGATCGGTACGATCCGGTGCCGAGCGGTTTGGCGAGAGGAAACAGGCGGTCATGTGGATCATTGCGAGCGGATCAGCCTGGTTGCGGCGAGCCGATCGAGGACGCCATGTTCCTCATTGCTAGATGCACAGTGGTAAATATCAAGCTTCGACGCGAGGCAAGTGACAGCAATTGGAACACTTTCTGAATCATTTTTCCCTTTTCATGACTTTTTAACCGACTGTCCCATGCTGGTCGTCATTGACCGGCTTTGACGTTGGCGCGCGCAGGAGAAGCTTCTATGGGGAGCGGGCGTCGTCCCGGCGCATCTTGCGGAGGTCGCATGAACAGCGCGTATAAATGGGCTGCCACGTCATTGGTCGGTGCGGTCATGCTGTTGGCCGTGACCAACCGTACCGATGTGCTTCAGGCGATCGCGCCGTCCGAACCGCTTCAGAAGGTGACGGCCCCCAGGGGCTGGGTGCTCAAGCAGGATTCGGAAAATTACAAGCAGGGCCCCTATGTGGCCTTTGCCGCCGACTGGTCGGTGACGACGGGCAAGTTGAAGCTGCGTCGCGGCGTCGACTATGCCGACAACATGATCATCAACCCGCGTACCTTCCCCGCCGGAACGACGATGCGGTGGCAGTGGCCGGGCGGCAAGCCGCCGTCGGGCGTCTATGGCTATCTCCACATCGCCTATGGCAATTATGCGGGTGGTGCGCCGGTCCAGCCTGTTCCGCCCGTCCAGATCGCGAACATGCCGGACGTCAAGACCGACTTCGCGGTGACGATCGACGGCGATCCGACGCGCTACAACCTGCTGTCGGAGACCTTCCTGACCGCCAAGCCGGCGCAGTTTGCGACGCGCGGGCTGGAGATCGGTTTCCTGCCCAACGTATCCGCCGATGGGCGCTCCTTCTTCGCGGGTGGCGAACAGCTCGGCGAATGGCGTGATCCCGGCGGTCGGACGTGGAAGGTCGCGATTCGCGGCAAATATTGCATGCTGATTCCGGATGGTCCGACCTTCACGCAAGGGACGCTGTACTTCGGGGCGGTCATTCAATGGCTGATCGATCAGGGGCGTTTGACCGGACAGGAATGGTTCAACGGCCTGGCCATCGGGGTCGAGCCGGTTGGCGGGCGCGGATCGCTGCGCGTCGACAAATGGCGGGTCTATCCGGCGCTCGGCGCCCCTGCGACTTGAGCCGGATGACGATCGTACCCGCGTCGCTGCCCATGGACGGCCATATCGGCGATAGCGCGACCGGATCCTGAACCCATGCGGTCTTTCGGCATATCGGGGTCGAGCGGGACGGATGTGACCGGCTCGCCGACCAACCGCTCGGGTGAGGCCGCGCCGTCGCCTGGGCTTGGCGGCCTGGGGCTTGGCGGCCTGGGACTCGGCGATTGGGCCATGCACATCTTGGTGTTCATGGGGCTGAACTGGGTTCTCCTCTTCTCCAATCTTGCGGGCATGTTCATGCCCGGCCTCGGCGCGGTGGGGCATCAGGGGGGCTATGTGGTCGCGCTGGCGCTGGCGCTTTATGGCGTGGCGACCGCCGGGCGCCTGTCCCCCGCACCGTTGCCGCCGGTCACGATCATTATCGCCTTGCTGTGGTGCTGGGTGAGCGTGTCCTGGGCGATCGACGCGGACACGGCGGTTCGCAAGCTTATGCTTACCTCCTGCGTGATCGTTACCGCTTTCGCCGTGGTGCCACAGATCGGCTATGAACGCGCGGTTGCGATCCTGCGCCAGCAGATGCTGGTGGCGCTGGTCTTGAGCTATCTGCTGGTCCTGCTCTGGCCGACAATGGGTATCCAGTCACGGCTGGGCACCTTCGACGAGGTTGGCGGCTGGCGTGGCATCATGGTCGACAAGAACAGTTGCGGCGCCTTTTGCGCGGCGATGGCGCTGCTGTTCCTGTTCGATGCAGGCAAGCTGAAGCCGCTGCTGCGCTGGGGCGCGTTTCTCGCCGCAATCGTGTTTCTGATCGAGACCCGGTCCAAGACCGCGATGGGAATCCTAGTCGCGATCATGCCGATCGGCTTTCTGGTCCTGCGCTACAATCCCGCCTTCCGCCTGTTGCTGGTCCCGGTCGCAGTTTGTGGGGCGATCTTCGTCTTCCTCGCCTGGAACCGGTTGCTGCTTCCGTTCGAGCGGGCGCTCTACGATCCAGAGGCCTTTACGGGTCGTGGAATGATCTGGAAGACGCTGGTCGGCTATATCCGCGACCACTGGCTGCTGGGGGCGGGATACGGCTCTTTCTGGGGCATCGGTCCGCGCAGCCCGGTCTTCATTTACACCGATCTCACCTGGGTCCAGGCGCTGTTCGTCGGGCATAACGGCTATCTGGATGTCTGGAGCCAGGTCGGTCTCCCTGGCCTGCTGCTGGTGTTGCTGGCGGTCTTCGTCGTGCCGTTCTTGCGGATGTTCAAAAGCCGGACGCTGGCGCCGTCGCGTCGGGCGCTGCTGTGCGCGTTGATGCTCTTCATCCTGGGCGACAATGTGACTGAATCGACCCTGTTCGATCGCGATACGCTGCTCAACATCTTCGCGATGATCGTCATCGCCCTGATCGGAGCGGGTGAACGGGACGGGCGTCCGGCGATAACGATGCGTGGCCGGTCGCTCCGCTCCGGGACAGTGCGGGCGTCGCACGCGTTGCGCGGGAATCTCCAAGCGAATAGAGCCGCTATCATGTCCGGCATCGATGCGACGCCGGATCAGGCGAAGTCCGGGGAGAACAGGTGAACCGCATGTCCAGCACGCCGTGGCGCACGTCCGACGGGTCCATGAGCGGTGCGGGCTGGGCACGGGTGACGGTCATCGTCGCGACGATCCTGGGCGCGGTGCTGCGACTGTTCCGGCTGGGCAGCCAGTCGCTGTGGATGGACGAGGTGTCCTCGCTCCGCAACGCCCGCGCGTTCGGGCAGGGCGGTCTGGACGCGCTGGCACGGGCCGATCAGGTCGCGCCGCTCCATTCGATCACTCTCTGGCTGTCGACCGTCATCTCGGGCGATACGGAGGTCGCACTGCGGATGCCCTCGGTCATCGCGGGCGTGGTGCTGATCCCGGTCATGTATCTCCTGGGATGCCGGTTGCTCCAGTCACGCTGGACCGGCGCGATCGCCGCCTTGCTGGTCGCCATCTCGCCCTATGCCATCTGGTATTCGCAGGAGGCACGTATGTACGCGCTGCTCCTGCTGTGCACCGCGCTGGCCGCCTATCTGGCATGGCCCGTGACCGAGCGGCCGCTGCGCAAATGGGAGCTGGCGGCGATTACCTTCGTGACCGCAATCGGTTTCGGGATGCATCATTACATGATCCTGATGTGCGGGGCGTTCGGGCTGTTCCTGCTCCTGCGCGGCCAGGCCCTGAAGCCGCGCGCCTGGGCGTGGCTGGCGACGCAGGTGATCGCGTTCCTACTGTTCGCGGGATGGCTCTATCTGACCCGCGACCGGCTGGGCAATGTCGCCGGGACCGAGAAGCCCGCCTTTGCCCTTTGGATCCCCTATACTTTCTTCACCTATATCGCCGGGTTCAGTTTCGGTCCGTCGACGCGTGACATTCAGGAAGCGGGGCGCGGAGCAGGGCGGGTCGTGCTGTCCCATGCGCCCGCCATCGCCGCGCTGGGGGTGAGCTGCGCGGTGCTGGGCCTGGCGGGCGTGCGGCATCTGTGGCGCCACCCCGAGCGCCGGGCGGTCGGGCTGTGGCTGCTGACCTGGCTGATCGCGCCGATCCTGCTGGCGGTCATCGCGACGCGCGTCACCAATATCCGCTATAATGTGCGTTACGTGATCGTCTGCTATCCGGCGCTGATGCTGCTGTTCGCCGTCGGCATCCGGCAGGCGCTGGGCGCGTTGGCGAGTGCGCCGAGCGATCGTCGGCGGAGGATCGGCGCGATCGTGGTCGCAGCGGCCGGACTGGTCCTGACCGTCTGCCTCATCGCATCCGACGGACAGCTTTACGCCAATCCCCATTATGCCAAGGAGGATGGGCGCTCGCTTGCCCAAGCGCTGAGGCGCCTGCCCGCCGACACGGTGATCGTGAGCGACAACAACCGGGTCGTGAAGGTGCTGCGCTATTACCATGGCCGCCTGCCGGGCGACGACATCCAGGTCGATTACCGGACCCCGCGACTGTCGGCCGAGCGCGTGTGGGAGAATTTCACCGAGATCCCGCCCGAGCGCCGCTGCGACGTGGCCCTGATCGAGTATCGGTCATGGGAGACGGACCCGACGGGCCTGCTCCGCCGCAATATGCGGGCGACCCTGCGGACGGTGGCGCAGGAGGCGTTCCCCGGCGTCTCCGTCACGCGTTTCCGTTGCGCGGGATCGCCGGGCGGCCAGGGTTAGTCGCGGCGTCCGTCTTTACCCGGCGGTAACCATAAATCGTCAAGCTGTGTTGGCACATCATCGGGACGGAACATGATCGCACGTTTGTACGGACAGACGCGAGGCGCGCAGCGTCATGCGGTGGAGATCGACGCGACCCTGCGCGGTCCGGACCGCGAGGCGGTGGACATCGTGATCGAGGATCTGTCCGCCAGCGGCTTCTGCATCCCCAGCGTGTCCACCATCGAGCCGGGCACGCGGTTCAGCATCGGCTTTCCGGGACTCGGCATCCGGTCCGCGACCGCCGTTCGCGACGCGAGCGGGCGCTATGGCTGCAAGTTCGAGGAACAGCTGAGCGAATCCGAGCTGATGACCGCGCTGTCCGCCGAGCCGCTGGAGCCGCTCGCGCTGCGACCGGGACAGCCGGTGCCGGTAACGCTTACCCGGCCCCCCGAACCTTTACGAACCGGATTGCCGATCGCGGTTCAGGCCACCCTGGCGATTATCGCCGCCGCGGCCGGATGGTGGCTGCTGCGTTAACCTTTGGTAGGCCCGGAAATGCGTCCTCCAGCGGATGCGAAAGGGCCGCCGGATCATCATTTCGGGGCCGATACGAGCTGGTTCAAAGGCGCGCGGGCGTGCCTTTGAATAAAATAGTAAGCTGAAATTTAACCGGAATTGGTGAACTTCGCGAAGTTTCCCAAGCGGTATCCCCTATCCGTCAATTGGGGACCGCGCATGTACATCAACGCTACCGGGACGGAGCTCAAACTCTCGTCCGCTGTTAATAACTGGACCATCACGGGCGTGGCCGGCGGTAGCCGCTTCGGCACGGCCAAGAACGACGTGTTCTTCGGTGTCGCCGGCGAAACGCTGTATGGCGGCGGGGGGGACGATACCTACTCGCTCTACGACGCCAGTGCGAAGGTGGTGGAGAAGGCCGGTGAGGGCATCGACACCATCAACGTCTATTATTGGGGCGGCATCGTCCTGCCCGACAATGTCGAGAACGTCTTCCTGATGTCGAAGGGCGCCAACTGGGCGACCGGTAACGCGCTGAACAACCTGATCGTCGCAGGCTCGGTCGGCGCCACGCTCGACGGCGGTGCGGGCGACGACGTGCTGGTCGGCGGCGCAGGGGCGGACATCTTCGTCATCAAGGCGGGCAACGGCTCCGACACGATCGAGAAGTTCCAGCCGGGCTGGGACGTGGTCAAGCTGAGCGGCTATGGCTTTTCCAGCTTCAGCCAGCTCAAGGCCGCGTCGACCCAGGTGGGCAACGACGTCAGCATCAAGCTGTCGGCGAGCGAGACGCTGACCCTGCGGGGTATCCAGCTGTCGTCGCTCGGCGCGTCGGACTTCAACCTGCCGCTGACGGCCAAGACGTCGGCGATGCTGACCGGCGTCGCCGACAAGATGGTCGCGACCACCGGCCAGGCGTGGAACGTCAACGGCTGGTATATCTACAACAACAACTGGGGATCGAACGGCCTGACGGCGGGCAAGGATTACACGATCACCAACTCGTTCAACGCCAAGGACGTGACGGCGGGCCTGACCTTCAACTGGTCCTATCCGGTGGTATCCAACCTGGCGCCCAAGATCGTGGCCTTCCCGGAAGTCATCTTCGGCAACAGCCCGATGAACACCAACCCGACGGAAACGAAGAACGCGGTGTTCCCGGTCAAGCTGGCCGACCTGTCGGGCCTGTCGGCGAAGTACGACGTCAGCTTCGGTGGTACGGTCAGCGGCTTCAACGTCGCCTATGATATCTGGCTGAGCAAGTCGCCGACCGCCACGGGCGTCGAGGCGGTGTCCAACGAGATCATGATCTGGGTGCACAAGGGCGATTTCGGGGCACATGGCGATCCGGCGGGCAGCTTCACGCTGAACGGCACGACCTTCCAGATCTTCCGCACCGGCACCTATACCGCGCTGGTCGCGGACAAGGATATTCCGGCGGGCACGCTCGACCTTCAGGCGGTGTTCGCCAAGTTGACCCAGATGGGCATCACCTCGGGCACCGAATATCTGCGCTCGGTCGAACTGGGGGCCGAAGTCGTGTCCGGCTCCGGCTGGCTGACGGTCAACGATCTCGACCTGACGGTCGCCAGCAAGGCGGCGGACGGGTCGATCAAGACGACGCTCGTCACCGGTGCGGGCAGCAGCGTCGTCCCCACCGCCAGCGCCGGGGTCGGCAGCGGAGCCAAGGCGGAGTCCGTCGCCGCGCCGGTTCCGGTGGCGCCGCCCGCACCGACGATCAAGCCTTCGGTCGCGAAGATCCTCGACGATAGCGGCCTTGCCGTGGGCACGCGCACGACGACCGTCGACGCCGCCGGGACCGCGACGGTCACCAAGGTCGATCTGGCGGGCAAGTCGCTAGGCTTCGATCTCATCACCAACTCGGGTTCGGTGCAGACCACGCGCCACTATTCGGGCGCGAATGTCCTGCTGGGCATCGACAAGGCCAATTATGCCGCCGACGGCACCGTCACGACCGAGCATTATGACGCTGGCTCGGTGTTCCGCGGGTCAGAGAAGGTGACGAAGACCGGCAACGTGGTCGTCACCGAATTTTACGACGCGAAGTTCGCGTTCCTGGGTTCGGAAAAGGCGACGACTGCCAGCAACGGCAGCGTCACGACCGAAAGCTATGACGCCAAGTTCAAGCTGACCGGTGTCGAGAAGGTCACGACGGCAGCGGGCAGCGTCACCACCGAGCATTACGACAGCGCGTGGAAGCTGATCGGCACGGACAAGGCGGTGACCAATCCCGACGGCACGGTGCAGGTCCAGCACTATGACGCCTCGTTCAAGCTGACGGCGGTGGACGTCGTCAAGCAGGCCGGGCTGACCACCACGACCTGGCATTACAGCGGCGCATGGAAGCTGCTGGGCAGCGACGTCGCCACGCTGGGCTCGGACGGCGTGACCAAGACGCTGAGCTATGACGCGGCGGGCAAGCTGACCGCGACGAACCTCAGCGGTACGGACCGGGCGGAGACGCTGACCGGGTCGAGCGGCACCACCCATTTCCATGGCGGACTGGGCGGCGACACGCTGGTCGGCGGCAGCGGGGCGGACTATTTCCACCTCGACGCGGTGCCTGCGCAAGGCGATGTGGTCACGATCCGCGGCTTCCAGACCGGCAGCGACAAGCTGGTGCTCGACCACACGGCCTTCGACAAGTTGGGCGCGGTCGGCGCGCTTTCGGTGACGGCGTTCGAGGTCGGCACCAAGGCGACCAGCGCCTCGACACGGCTGGTCTACGATCAGGCCAAGGGCGATCTCTACTATGACGATGACGGCAACGGCGCCCATGCGCCGATCCTGCTGGCCCATATCGGTGCCGATGCGGTGCTGAAGGCGAGCAACTTCCTGATCTCGTGATCGGGACGGGAACCCATGACGACGGGGCGGGGCGGCAGCGATGCCGCCCCGTTTCCGTTTGGGGTTCGAGAATGGATCGACATTCCCTTCGTATCTCCCTCTCCCCTGGATAGGGGAGAGGGTTAGCGGAGCTTGCCAGCGTGCTGGCTAGCGCAGCTTGGGTGAGGGGTTGAGCGAGCCTTTGGCTCGCGCGCGCTTTGCGCGCCCACCCCTCACCCAGCTCCGACTAAGCCTTTGCTCACGCAAAGACCAAGTCTGCGCAACCCTCTCCCCTCTCCGAGGGGCGAGGGAGTGGAATGCGCTCATGAGCGTCGATCGACCCTAGTTTCTGGAAAGACCCGAAAATCCGCCTCGCTTGACGGGATTTTAACCGCTGCGGTTGCAAATGCCGACTACGCAATTCCGTGAGGTCAAAGGGTTTTCACCATGCAAGACGCCGTCAGCGAGAGGCCCTGGATTCGGGCCGCCATCGCCACGTGTCGGCCTCACCTGATGGTGGCGGCCGGGTTCAGCGCCATCGGCAATCTGCTGTACCTGTCGCCGTCGCTGTTCATGCTCCAGGTCTATGACCGGGTCGTGCCGACCGGCGGCATCGCGACGCTGGTGGCCATCGGGCTTCTGACGCTGGCCGCGCTCGCCGCGATGGCAACCTTCGAATGGCTGCGGTCGCGGGTGCTGGCGCGCGCGAGCCTGCGGCTGGAGGCGCAGCTGACCGGTCCCGCGCTCGATCTGGCGCTGCGCCATTCGGGGCTGAGCCGCCTGCAGCGCGCCGAGGTCGTCCGCGACGTCGACACGCTGCGCCAGGGGATCGCCAGCCCGGCGATCGTCGCTCTGCTCGACCTGCCCTGGACGCCGATCTACATCATCGTCGCCTTCATGCTCCACTGGTCGCTGGGCGTCATGACGATCGGCGCGGCGGGGCTGCTGCTGGTGCTGGCGCTGGCGAATGAGCGCGCGACCAGCCGTCCGATGAAGCTGGCGGGCGATGCGGCCAGCATCGCGCATCAGCGACAGGCCCATGCCACCGCCCATGCCTCCGAAGTGCGGGCGCTGGGCATGGCGCGGGCGCTGGTCTCGCTCCAGATGATCGAGCGTTCGACCGCCAACACGCTGCAGATGCGCGCCAGCTTCGCCGCAAACACCTATGGCGGCTGGATCAAGTTCGTGCGCCTGGCGCTGCAATCGGCGGTGCTGGGGCTGGGCGCGGTGCTGGTCATCGCCAATGACATTTCGGCAGGCTCGATGATCGCCGCCTCGCTGCTGATGGCGCGCGCGCTGGCCCCGATCGAGCAGGTCGTAGGCGCGTGGAAGACCATCCTCCAGTCGCGCATCGCCTTCACTCGCCTCGACGCGGCGTTCGGCGTGCGGGTGACCCATGTGCCGACCCAGCTTCCCGCCCCGACCGGCACCATCCAGGTCGAGAACCTGACCGTGCTGGCCAGCGGCACCGAGCGCGTCGCGCTGGCCGATGCCAGCTTCTCGGTCACGCCGGGCGAAGTGATCGGCATCATCGGGCCCAGCGGGTCGGGCAAGTCGACGCTGATCCGCGCCATGGCGGGCGGGTGCGAGGCCGCGCGCGGGCATGTCCGCTTCGACGGCGTGTCGCGCGCTGACTGGGACGGCGAGGCGCTGGCCGCGCATATCGGCTTCATGCCGCAGGATTATGTGCTGTTCGCCGGTTCGGTGAAGGAGAATATCTCGCGCTTCGCAGGGGTGCTGGGCGGCGATCCGGCGGCGATCGACCGCGACGTGCTGGCGGCGGCGCAGGCGGTCGGCGCGCATGAGATGATCGGGCGGCTGCCCATGGGCTATGACACGCAGATCGGTGGCGCCGGGGGCGTCGGCCTGTCCGCCGGTCAGGCACAGCGCATCGCGCTGGCCCGTGCGCTCTATGGCAATCCCGCCATCCTGCTGCTCGACGAGCCGACCGCCAATCTCGACGCGGAGGCGCAGCAATGCTTTGCCAGCCTGCTCGGCGATCTGCGCCAGCGCGGCGTCACGATCCTGTTCGCCAGCCACAGCATGGATATGCTGGCGGCGGCGGACAAGCTGCTGGTGATGGCGGCCGGGCGCGTTCAGCGCCTCGCCCCCAGGGCCGAACTTCGTCCCGCCGAATCCGAGGCGCCCGTCACGCCCGCTTCCTTCAAGACAAGGGTTGCCTTTCAATGAGCGCCATCACGCACAATCCGGTCGGCCCGTGGAGCGCCCCGGACCGTCTGCCGAACGATGATCCGCGCAAGGAGCTGATGATCGGGGCCGCGCTTGCCGGGGCGCTGGTGCTCGGTTTCGGCGGCTGGGCCGTGACGACGCGGCTCGATGCGGCGGTGATCGGGCAGGGCGTCGTCCGTATCGACGAGGCGCGTCAGGTCATTCAGGCGCCGCAGTCGGGGGTGGTCTCCACCGTGCCGGTCCATAATGGCGACCATGTGCGGCGCGGCGACATGCTCGTTGCCTTTGCCGATGTCGATGCGGTCGCGCAGGAGCGGGCCATGGCGGCGCGGACGCTGGGGCTGGAGGCGGAGATCGCCCGGCTGGAGGCGGAGCTTGCCAATCGCCCGACCATCACGGCTCCGGCGCGCTTCGCCACGCTGACCGGCGACGACCGGCGGATCGCCGACGATGCGATGCGCATGGCGCAGGCCCAGTTCGAGGCGGGCCGCGCGCTGGAAGCGTCCGAGCGCGGCGTGCTGGCGGATCGTGGCGCACAGATCGGCCACCAGATCGACGGCTATCGCCAGCGCCTGTTGTCCAGCCGCCGCCAGAGCGAACTCAGCAACGAGGAACTCGCCAGCTATCGCACCCTGTACCAGAAGGGACTGGCGACCAAGCCGCGCCTGCTGGCGCTGGAACGCTCGGTCGCGGCGATCGACGGCGATACGGGGGCGGCCGTCACCGAGATTGCCCGGCTGCACAGCGCCGCCGGGGAAGCCCGGCTCCAGCTGGTGCAGGCCCGGAGCGAACGGTCGCGCCAGTCGGCCGAACGGCTCCGCGCCGCGCAGACCGAATTCGCCACCGCGCTGCCGCAATGGCAGGCGACGGCCGAGCAGCTTCGCCGCACCGTGGTCCGCGCACCGAGCGACGGCGTCGTGACCGCGTTGCGGACGCGGGTGCCGGGCGCCGTGCTCCAGGCGGGCGCACCGCTGCTGGAAATCGTGCCGGAGCGGGGCGCGCTGAGCGTCGAGACCCGCGTCTCGGTCGCCGATGCCAATGATCTGCGGCCGGGGCAGGCCGCCGAGGTCAAGCTGTCGGTCCTGCACGGACGGCTGCTGCCGCCGGTCAAGGGCGTCGTGTCGCGCGTCTCGGCCGACAGCCAGGAAGATGAGAAGACCGGCCAGCCCTATTATACCGCGACCGTCCGCCTGTCGGCCGCCGAGCTGAACCGCGTCGCCCGGATGGGTGAGGTGGAAGGCGGCGTGCGCGCCGGTACGCCGGTCGAGGTGGTGGTCGCGACCAAGCCACGCAGCGCGCTGGGCTTCCTGCTCGGCCCGCTGACCAGTCGCCTGTCGGGCACCTTCTCGCAGCGCTAAGGTCGGTCGCTGACCACAAGGCCCGCCCGTTTCCCCTGCATGAGGGAAATGGGCGGGTGTGGCCCTTGCGGCTCTGAATTATCCGAGCTGTCCTACAGGTCGAATGTGAACATATAGGGAACTCCGCCGATTCGTCCGATGGTCGGGCGGGCGGCAGGAGAAGCCTTCATGCCTGATCCCTTTGCCATGATGGGCGACAGTGCCTTGTCGCCTTCGCTCGCGCCCTATGCCCTTGTGCCGCATGACAGCAACGAGGTCGCCGTGATCCCCAAGGGCATCTATGTCGGGACCGGCGGCGACGTGACGTTGCGCGGTTTGGGGGCCACGGCCGACGTGACCTATCGCAACCTTTCGGATGGCAGCTATATTGCGGTCCGCGCGCAATATGTCCGCGCGACCGGCACCACCGCCACCGATCTGGTGGGGGAAGCCTGATGCCCCGGACCTCCGGCAATGGCGGTGGCCTTTCCGCCTCGACGCTCGCGCGCAGCGACCCGCGCCGGACGCTCTATCCGGCCGCGCTCCGGCATGTCGGTAACCGCGTGGCGCTCGCCAACCAGAAATCGGGTGCCCAGACGCGCAGCGGCTGGCGATGCTGGCAGATGTCTTACGTGCCGCTTACCGCGATTCAGGTCGGCATCTGGAACGGCCTTATCAACTCGGCGCTGAGCGGGGTGGAGACGGGCTGCGGCGGCCCGTTGACCGTCGCGCTGTCGGTGGAATATCCGCTCGGCACCTTCACCCGGCTGACCTGGAACGGCGCGGCGATGGGCATGGTCGCCGACAATGCGGTGGGACTGACCGATCTCGTGCCGCTGCCGGTCGCGATCCCGCCCTATGCACGGTTCCGGATCGCGGGCGATTATCGCTATCTGTCGGGTGGAACGGTGCCGTCCTGCGGCTGGTCCAATGTGTGCGACCGTGGGATGGGCGACGAATATCAAGTCGGGACGACGGACGACTTCACCATGAACGCCACCGTGCTGGGCAGCGGCCCGGCCAATGCGGTGTTCCCGGTGCTGGTGCGTGGCCGCTCGGATCGGCCGGTCTGGGGCGTGGTCGGCGACAGCATCACGGCGGGGGTGGGCGATACGCTGTTCGACCCCAGCGGCGGGCGCGGGCTGGTCGGCCGGGCGCTCGCGGAATGGGGGCCGCACCTGAATTACGGCGTGCCCGGTGATCGGGCAACCTGGTATGCGGTGGGCTCGACCCGGCGTCGGCAGATGCTGGCACTGGGCGGCGCGACGGCGGCGGTGCTGCAACTGGGGATCAACGACATCACCTCCGGGCGCACCGCCACGCAGCTGGCGGCGGATCGCGCCACGATCCGGAGCGCGCTGTCGGGTGTGTCGGTCTATGACACCACGCTGCCGCCGACCACCTCCAGCTCGGATTCCTGGCGGACGGCCGCGAACCAGACGGTTGCGCCGTCCTCGACCCAGCGGACCGCGTTCAACACCGCGCTGCGTAGCGGGCCGATGCCGGGATCGGCGGGGGTGATCGACATTGCGGGGCATCTGGAAACCTCGACCGCGTTCGAACATGGCCCGGTGCTCGACGGCGGCGTGTGGAATCCCCGCTTCATGGCGGGCGGCGACGGCACCCACCCCAGCACGGCCGGGCTGATCGCGGTCAAGCCCGTGGTGCAGGCGGCGCTGTCGGTCCTGCGTTGAGCCGTATGAGGAACTAGGCCGGATCGACATTCATAATGGCCCTTTCCTCCCTCTCCCATGGACAGGGGAGAAGGTTAGCGGAGCTTGCCAGCCTGCTGGCTAGCGCAGCTTGGGTGAGGGGTTGAGCAAGCCGGAGGCTCGCGCTCGCTTTGCGAGCAATCACCCCTCACCCAGCTCCGACTAAGTCTTTGCTCACGCAAAGACCAAGCCTGCGCAACCCTCTCCCCTCTATGAGGGGCGAGGGAAGGATAGCTATGGCTGAATGTCGATCGCCCCTGACTCTCGGGCAAGAGGCGCCGTAGCGTCTTTCGGGTTCGTTTTGGGATGGAGGGGCCTATCCGCGCGATTGAGATGGACGCGCGGGTAGGCCTATAGCCCTGGCATGTCGTTGAGAAAATGGGGCAGCGGAGCGACTTTGGCGGCGGCGAGCCATGGCGATCATGGGGCTGCGGTTCGGCATGCCCGTGGCTTTCGTGCCGATATCGAGGGGCTGCGCGCGCTGGCGGTCGTGCCGATCCTGTTCAACCATGTTCGGGTTCATGGTTTCCTGGGCGGGTTCATCGGGGTCGACATTTTCTTCGTTATCTCCGGCTATCTGATTACGGGAATTCTCGTCCGCGACATGGCGGCCGGACGCTACAGTATCGCCGGTTTTTACCGGCGGCGCGTTCTGCGTATCTTTCCAGCCCTGTTCGCGCTGCTGGTCGTGGTATCCGTCCTGTCGTTCATCGCGCTGACCCCGACCGAGCTGGCCGCCTATGGGCAGTCGCTGGCCGCGACGATCCTGTTCGCGTCGAATATCCAGTTCTACGGCGACACCGGCTATTTCACGGCGGTCGCCGGTTCGCGGCCGTTGCTCCATACCTGGTCGCTGGCGGTCGAGGAGCAATTCTACCTCGTCTGGCCGCTGCTGATCGCCTGGCTGATGCGACGTCGTGCCGGGCTCGTCCCGGTAATCGCGGCGCTGATCCTGCTGTCCTTCGCCGCGTCGGTCTGGATGGTGGCAACCGACATGCCCGCCGCCTTCTATCTGATCCCCTTCCGTTTCTGGGAATTGGCGGCGGGGGGGCTGTTGGCGGTCGGCACGACGCCTGCGGCCCTGCGCTCGATACCGCCGCGCGCGGCGCGGATCGGGCGCGAGGCCTTGGGCCTGGCGGGACTGATCGCGATCCTGTGGTGCATCCGCTTCTTCAAGGAGCCGCTGGACTTTCCGGGACTGAATGCCCTGCCTGCGGTGTTGGGCACGGTGGCCATCATCGCGACGGGGCCGGATACGCTGGTCGGTCGCCTCCTGGCGCTGCGTCCGGTGCGTTGGATCGGGTTGATCTCCTATTCGCTGTACCTGTGGCACTGGCCGGTCATCGTCTTCGCCAAGCTTTGGCTCTTCCTGCCGCAGACGGCAGTGACGAAGACGGGTCAGATCGGCGTGTCGCTGGTGCTGGCCGTGCTGTCCTATCACCTGTTCGAGGTGCGGTTGCGGCGCCCCCTGGAGGGGTTGTCCACGCGGCGCGTCCTGATGGGGGCGGGGATAGTGATGGCGATCGGGCTGACCTTCGCCGGTGTGCTGATTGCGGGAAGGGGCTTTCCGGACCGTTTCGAACCCCGTCGTGCGGCACTGGGCCAAGTGCTCGATCGGGACGAAGAGGCGGCCTATCGGCGGGGCAGCTGCTTCGTCCTGGATGGCGGTCGCTTCGACGACCGGACGTGCCTGGCCCGTCGGGCGCCGGGGCCGACCATTCTGCTGGTCGGCGACAGTGTCGCTGCGCATCTATGGCCGGGTTTCGCGGCTGACGCCGGGGGATTCGATATCCGGCAGGCCACGATGATCGGCTGCACGCCCAAGCTTTTCCCCGACATGCCATGGTTGTTGTGCAGCCGCTTCTTCGGCGACTTGCTGACACGCTGGGCACCGGCCCACCACCCGGCGGCGGTGATGCTCGCGGGCAATTGGCACGACAAGGATGTCGCCATGATCCGGCGCACGATGGTGGCCGAACGGGCGCGCGGGCAGCGAGTGATCGTGATCGGACCGATGCCGCGCTACACCAGCGCGCTGCCGCGACTGTTGTTCTTCGACCCCTCCGGCGACCGGGCGCGGGCCAGTCTGGAGGAGGGATTGTGGTCGCTCGACGATGCGATGGGGGCGGCGGTGCAGGATGGTGGGGGCACCTATATCTCGCCGCTCCGCCTGCTGTGCCCCGACAGACGATGCCGGGTCGTCACCCGCCAGGGCGTTCCGATGCAGTTCGACAATGTGCATCTGACCCGCGAAGGCTCGGTCGAGGCCGTCGCCGCCATGATGCCCGCCATTCGCGCCGCGATGCGCCAGGAACCGGCCTCGTGAAATTGGACATGATGCCTGCCTGATGTCCGGTGAGGGGACAATCGCGTTGTGCACCGCATGATATGGCGGCTGGTGGAACGGGGGCGGACTGCATATGGATCGGGAGCAGGGGAACTCGTGGAGACCTACATCGTGACATACTTCATTTCGTTGACTAGGCTGCCGATCGGCGGCGGCGTCATCGGGGCGAGCGGTCGATGAGCGTCCGGGGGGGCGCCACGTCGGGCAAGCGCGTGCTGGCGATCGCCTCGGGCGGGGGGCATTGGGAGCAGTTGCAGCTGCTACGCGGTGCGTTCGACGGGCATGACGTGCATTTCGCGACGACGCTGGCCGGTCTGGGCGAGCGGGCGGGTCTGACGCGGGTGACGATCGTGCCCGACTGCAATCGCAACGAGCCCGTGCGCGCGGTCGCCAGCCTGTTCGCGATCCTGCGTCTGTTGGTCCGGGTGCGCCCGGCGGTGGTCATCTCGACGGGGGCCTTGCCGGGCGTGATCGCGCTGGCACTGGGCCGACGGCTGGGCGCGCGGACCATCTGGGTCGACAGCATCGCCAATGCCGAAACCATGTCGATGGCGGGGCTGAAGGCCAAGCGTTATGCCGATCTCTGGCTATCGCAATGGCCCGATGTCGCGCGCGAATTCGGCGCTGAATATGCGGGGTCCGTGCTGTGATTTTCGCCACCGTCGGAACCCAGCTTCCGTTTCCGCGCTTCCTGACGCTGCTCGACGATATCGCCGCGCGCCATGGCATCGAGATCGTCGCCCAGACCTGCGAGCCGGGGGTGGACTATCCGTATCTCAAGACCCATGCGCAGATGGCGCCGACCGTCTTCGACGAGGCGATCAAGCGTTGCGACCTGATCGTCGGCCATGCCGGGATCGGTACGGTGCTGAGCGCGCTGAAGGTACAGAAGCCGGTCGTCCTGTTCCCGCGCCGCGCGGCGCTCGGCGAGCATCGCAACGATCACCAACTCGCAACCGTGCAGGTCCTGCGCGACCGCAGCGGCATCTATGTCGCCGATTCGGACGAGGCGCTGGAGCAATATATGACGACCGGCACGCTCGAGGCCGCACAACTGACCCAGGGGCCAGCGCGCGTGCAGCTGGTCGAGCGGCTGCGCGGTTTCATCGGGGCGTGACGGAGCATCCTCCCTCCATTATCGGGGGGAGGGGGCGTCGTGCTGGCGCAGGAAGATCAAACCAAGGTGCTGATTGTCCAGGCAATCGTCATCGCGGTAGCGGCGAGCAGTGCATATCCGAGAGCCGCCGAGGCGCGTCGTTCGATATCGTCCAGCCGAAACTGCCGAACCAGTTTCGTTTCGGTCGCAAGGCGTCCCACGTCAGCCACCGAAGCATACTCCCCCATCATTCCGCGCCCTTTGATCGTTACGCTATCGCAGTGTTCTGCTCTGTGCCGTTATAGGACAAAATCAAAACATGGCTAGTCTCTCATATGGGAAACGTCGTGGGACCGATTTAGATGCGCTTTGCACAGGTAAATTAGGCGCCCGGACTGTCGCCGGAGCGGGCGTCGATGGCGGGAGACGAAACGGTTCGCGGATGGCGGTGCATCGGCAGTGATGGGACGGGCCGACAGGCTCGTTGCGGAATTTCGGAAATGACGGCGCAGCCAGATGTGTTGGCTGTGACATAAGGGGGCGTGACGGGTAATGAGGCTGCACAAGGCCGAAGAACAGGAACGCGTGGCAGCCCTGCCGGGCATCCATCGGCGCTATGGTTCCAGGCTGGTCCGCATGTCGGTCTATCTGGTCCAACTGCTCCTCGACATCATTTCCATTCCGTTGGCGCTGGGCGGGGCCTCGCTGGTCGGGGATCTGCTCGATTTCAAGGCCAACCGCCTGTACCATGACGACGTCCTGCTGATCCTCGCCACGATCCCGATCTTCATGATCGCGAACTTCTATGTGCGGGTTTACACTGCACCGGCGATGAAGTCCTACCATGTCGGCGCGATCCGCTCGCTGCACGCCTGGTTCATCACGCTGGCGATCGCGGTGACGCTGATCTTCTTCGGCAAGACGGGCGGCATTTTCTCGCGCGGAATCTTCATCACCACGGCGATCCTGACCACGATCCTGCTGCTCGTCACGCGCGCGGTGGTCGTGCGGATCGTGCGCGACAAGCTGGAGCAGCGGTTCGACAACAATCTGCTGATCGAGGACGATCCGCCCTTGCCGATCGAGCATCTGCCCTCGTCCTTCGAGCGGATCAGCACGCGCGACACGGCGCTGAAGCCCGATATTCATGATCCCATCGGCCTCAGCAATTTCTCCTGGCTGGTCGCGGGCTATGACATGGTCGTGGTGTCCTGCCCGGCGGAGCGGCGCGGCGACTGGGCGCTGTATCTCCAGTCGGTCGGGTGCATGGGCCATCTGCTCATGCCCGAATTGCAGGGCATCGCCGCCGTGCGCGATCACGAGCGGACGCATCTGCCGACCGTGCCCGTCTCGCAGGGGCCGCTCGACCTGCCCGATCGTATCCTGAAGCGTATGCTGGACCTGGCGATCACCGTGCCCGCGATCATCGCGCTGTGTCCGCTGCTGCTGGTCATCGCGATCGCGGTGAAGCTGGACAGTCCCGGCCCGCTCCTGTTCCGCCAGCAGCGTATGGGCCGCTCCAACCGCCTGTTCAACGTCTACAAGTTCCGCAGCATGCGCCACGAGAGCGCGGACGGGACGGGCAACCGCTCGGCCTCGCGCGACGACTCGCGCATCACGCGGGTGGGCCGGATCATCCGCGCGACCAGCGTCGACGAGCTGCCGCAGCTGTTCAACGTGCTGGAAGGCGACATGTCGCTGGTCGGCCCGCGCCCGCACGCGCTGGGGTCCAAGGCGGGGCCCGACCTGTTCTGGCATGTCGACCAGCGTTACTGGCTGCGTCACTCGATCAAGCCCGGCATCACCGGCCTGGCGCAGGTGCGCGGCTATCGCGGCGCGACCGATCATCGCGACGACCTGACCAACCGGCTGCTCAGCGATCTGGAATATGTGTCGGACTGGTCGATCTTCCGCGACATCTTCATCCTGTTTCGGACGCTGACCGTCGTCGTGCATGACAAGGCGTATTGAGCGGGATATCCGGAAACGGAGTCGATGAAGGACTGGTCATGAGACTGCTATTGAGCAGTCCCGACCTCCCGTGTACCGATTCTTAACCTTTCGCTGGCACTGCGGATGGCAGGAGGCTGCCGTGACTGCTCACAAGATGATGTCCGAGGTCGCACCCTCGACGGACGTTCGCGATGCCGCGCTCGACGCGATCGAGGCGGGTGCCGATGTGCGCCTGGTCGTCGACCAGCCCGAGCCGCCGGTGCCCTTCGACGAACGCGCGGTTCAGCTTCTCTCCCGTCTCGCGGGTCCGATCGCGCTGGGCGTGGGAGTGGCGGTCGTCGCCAGCCTGATCTGGGGCTGACATCCGCGCGGCCATCCGGTCACTCGCGGAAATAATTGTCCCACATGCGGCGACGCCGACGGCTGCGCAGCCAGCGTCTGACCAGCAGGAAGACAGCCACGCCGAGGCATAGCAACAGCCATGCTATGGCAAGGCCAAGCGCCAGTGGAGACGAACTTTGCATGGCTTGGGTGTGGGCAACGGCGCCAGTCGCGTCAATCGTTAACCTTACCGACCCGGCCCCCAATCGTCCCGAACCGGGTCGGGCCTGCGCCCTTCATTCGCCGCAACTGCGAACGAAGCTAACCGCTTGGTAATCTTGTCGAACTAAGGCTCATTCCGAAGCGCCTTCCCGCAGGTGCGCCCAAGGACAAGCATGATGACGTCATATCGCCGCGGTTATTCCATGGCCCTTCTGGCATCGCTCCTGACATCTTGCGGGGGAGGCGGGGATTCGGGCGCGCCGAGCACCGCCGGGCAGGCCATCGCCGTGGTCGCGGGCGGCTCAGTATCGCCAGTGCCCAGCCCGACGCCGACGCCGACTCCCACCCCGACTCCGACGCCCACGCCGACCCCCGATGCGAGCACGACGCCCCAGGGTTCGAGCAAGGATAGCGACCCCAACCGCGTTCTGCTCGGCGACCGGATGTTCTACTCGCGCGGCAGCTTCATCGGCTATGCCAGCCCCTGGTGCACGCTCTACACCAGCAAGCTGGTGGTGGGCGTCGATCTGGTCAACAGCATCAGCCTGCTGCCTTCGACCTTCCCCGACGACACGGTGATCTCGACCAAGGCGCCGATGGACAATCCCAACAGCTATGGCTGCGGCGTCTATGGCTATGTCCATATCGCTTACGGCAATTATGACAGCGGTGTGCCGAAGGTCGCGGTGCCGCCCGCCAGGGTGTCCGCGCTTCGGTCGCTGCTGGTCGATTTCGCCATGACCCAGGGCAGCTCGACCGGCGAATACAATGTCCTGAACGAATTCTATCTCACCTCGGCGGCGGGGGACAGCGACAGCAAGATCGTCGAGATCGGCTATTTCCTGCACCCGTCCGCCACCTCCATCGTCTTCGCCAAGACCGGTCAGGTCATCGGCGACCATGTGGACCCGGCGGGCCGCCGCTGGCGTGTCTATAAGGTCGGAAAGTTCATCATGGTGATCGCCGATGGCGGTGCCGATGTCGTATCCGGCACGCTGGATATCAAAAGCCTGCTCCAATTCCTGATAGAGAAGAAGGTGATCACAGGCGACGAGTGGTTCAACGGCATGGCCATCGGCGTCGAGCCGGTGCGCGGCCAGGCAAAGGTCACGATCGATCGCTGGCGCATTTCCTCCAGCTAAGGATCAGGCGGGCGATCGCGGCCAAATGGACGGGCGCTCACGACGCAGGCCGGTCGTGGCGGTCCGTCCTCTTGTCGGCCTGACGATGGATAAGCTGCACCCGTAAAGACCCCGCTACCGCTTCACCACGTCCGACAAAGGGCTTGGGCTGGCTATTGATGGCCTCCTCTGGCGCCTGCATTGGCGAGGCGCTGGTTTCCTAGCTTCAAGGGGCGCTCGGACGAATCACGCGCTGCTCTGATGGGCAATGGATCCCGTTCTGACGATGACGGTAATGCCCCCATCCCCGTCTCTCGATCAATATTCTACCTTGTTATGACCCCAAAGCAAATTCCAGAGCGGTGGGAATATGCCTATTTCTTCTGGAAAGTCATTGTCTTAATCGTGACGATAGGCGGGGCGACCATGTTCTGGAAAGTATGTGGTTAATAAAACACGGTATAAACGGACAACCTTATATTAAATTCCCGTAATATATCAGCTCCCGCAGGGTCGGGATAGCCCTGCAAAATTCGTAAGACGCCAATGTTGCTCAATTCCGTAACTATAGTGGTTGCGCATAGTTCTTTGCACTTTGGCGCGGTGATGTGAACAGGGGACTGAAACATGCGGGCCACGATCAAGATGAAGCTGGTAACGACATTTGCCGTCGTGTTAGTGATGCTGGCGATTATCGTGGGGTTCAGCGTCAATCGCCTTTCGACCCTCAACACCGCCCAAAGCAACATGGTGGATGATCCGGTTGCATCGCTAGACCGTATTCAGCAGTTCAACGATGCGATGACGTCCTCAATCGTGGCCCAGAAGAATCTGGCATTGAGCGACAATCCCGACTTCATGGCCGATCAATATGCGAAGCTCCGAAAGCAGCGTGATCGCGGGGATCGGTTGATCGGCGAGGCGCTGCAGACCCAGGACCCCGCCGATCGCGAGATGTATGCGGAGGCGCAACGGGGATGGACCGAATATAAGTCCATCGCGGACAAGGCGGTTCAGCTCGCTTTGGCCAATCGTAATGCGGAGGCATCGGTGATTTCGCTGGGCGTCGCCAACAAGGCGTCGGTGCGCATCGGCGATATCGTCGACAAGATCGTAGAGCGTCAGCGTACCGAATTGCAGACCGCCGACCGCGAAGGCGATGAGCTTTACGCCGAGTCGCGTGTGATGCTGCTGGTCGTGGCGGCGGCGGCCTTCCTGATCGCCATGGCGGGCGCCTTGTGGATCAGCCGGATCGTATCCCATGGTCTGGGCCGCGTTTCCACCGCCCTGGGCGCGGTGGCGATGGGCGACCTGGACCAGAAGGTCGAGGTGTCGAGCAACGATGAAATTCGCGATCTGGTCGATGTCGTCAATCACATGACCGACAATCTGCGGACGACGGCGACGCTGGCGGATCACATCGCGCAGGGCGACCTGACCGTCGAGCATCAGCCGCTGTCGGGCAAGGACAAGCTGGGCCATGCGCTGGTCGCGATGGTCGAGCGTCTGCGCATCGTTGTCGGCGAGGCGACCGAAGCGGCCTCCAGCGTCGCGGCGGGCAGCCAGCAGCTGTCGTCCTCCTCGGAGCAGGTGAGCCAGGGCGCGACCGAGCAGGCGGCTGCGGCGGAAGAGGCTTCGTCGTCGATGGAGCAGATGGCCGCCAACATCAAACAGAATGCCGACAACGCCACCCAGACCGAGAAGATCGCACGCCAGTCGTCGCTGGACGCGGAACAGAGCGGCCAGGCGGTGCAGAAGGCGGTCGTCGCCATGCGCACCATCGCGGAGAAGATCGGCATCGTGCAGGAGATCGCCCGCCAGACCGATCTGCTCGCCCTCAATGCTGCCGTCGAGGCGGCCCGTGCGGGCGAACATGGTCGCGGCTTCGCGGTCGTGGCGGCCGAAGTCCGCAAGCTCGCGGAACGCAGCCAGACGGCGGCGGCCGAAATCAGCGGCATGTCCTCCGACACCGTTGGCGCTGCCACCCAGGCGGGTGAGATGCTGACCAAGCTGGTCCCCGACATCCGCCGCACCGCCGAACTGGTCGCCGAGATCAGCGCCGCGTGCCGTGAACAGGATATCGGCGCGGTGCAGATCAATCAGGCGATCCAGCAGCTCGATCAGGTCACGCAGCAAAATGCCAGCGCGTCCGAAGAGATGTCGACAACCTCCGAGCAGCTGGCGGAAAGGGCTGGCCAGTTGCAGTCCAGCATCTCCTATTTCCGTATCGAAGAGGCGGGCCGGAGCCAGACCGCCCGTCGCCCGGCCGCCCGCAAGGCGTCCAGGCCCCAGGCTTCCGGCTCGGGTTCGGCCAGGCCATTGCCGTCGTCGCGCGGTTTCGCGCTCGACCTGACGCCGGGTGGTGCCGACGAGGATGACCGCGCCTTCGGACGCGCGGCATGAACGGGCAGACCGAAACGGTCGTCTTCGCGATCGACGGCGCGCTGTTCGCTTTGCCCGTGACCGTGGTGCGCGAGATACTGGATCGCCGTCCGACCTTTCGCGTGCCTTCCGCACCGGACTGGCTGGTGGGGCTGATCGACCTGCGGGGACAATCGGTGCCGGTGATCGACCTGCGTGCCTTTGCCGCCACCCGCATGGCGGCGGCCGGGGACGACCCGCGTATCCTGATCGTCGAGACCGGACAGAATGGTCCCTGTCTGGGTCTGCTGGTCGATCAGGTCGTCGACGTGGCGTGTCATGCCCCTGCGGACAGGCAGGACGTGCCCGCCATCGTGCCGCAGCGCGGACCCTGGCGTCTGGCGGGCGTGCTTCGTCGGGACGAGCAGTTTGTCGGGCTGCTCGACATGGAGGCGATCGCGGCGCTCGCCGACGATGCCCGCTACGCCTGTGAGGCGGTCGCCGCGTGAAGGAGGGGGCGGGGCCGTCGTTCCCGCCCGTCAGTCGCAAAGAGGAATATGACGATGACGCTTCGTCAATCGATCATGCTGCTGGCCGCGCCGATGCTGGCCATATTGCCGTCGCCCGTCCTGGCGCAGGAGGAGGAGCCGCGCACCGAAACCAGTGACGAGGGCGAGGACGAGAAGACCGACGCCTTCAGCCTGGACCTGCTCTACAAGGCCGACCTGGTCGGTGTCGCGGCGGGCGGTGGAGCGCGGGGTGCGCGCTTCCTCGACAATGTCGACGTGATGGCGTCGATCGATCTGGACCGCGCGGCGGGCTGGCATGGCGCCAGCGCCTATGTCGGTGTCCTGAGCAATGCGGGGGCGCGGCCCAACGACATTGCGGGCACCTTGCAGGGGGTCAACAATATCGAGGTCGGCAGCCCCGATCTGCTGCTCTATCAGGCCTGGGTGCAACAGCGCTTCGCCGGGAATCGCGGGTCGGTGCTGGTCGGCAAATATGACCTGAACAGCGAATTCTACGCCAATCCGGCCGCTGCCGCCCTGATCGCGCCCGCCTTCGGCATCGGGTCGGAGCTGGCGGCGACGGGACCCAACGGACCGTCCATCTTCCCCCAGACCGATCTGGCGATCCGCGTGCGGATGGAGGGCAAGCGTCATTATGTGCAGGCGGCGGTGATACGCGCCCCGCGCGGGGTGGCGGATGAAGGCGGCCCCCGATCGGCGCTGATGATCGCTGAGGCGGGGATCAGGGGACGGACGGCGATCACGGTCGGCGGCTGGACCTATACCGACCGCCAGCAACGCATCGTCCCGCCGGGCATCACGCTCGGCCCCGATACCGCCGTCTCGCATGGCCTCTATGCCTTGGTCGAGCAGGATCTGGTCGGTGAGGCGGGCAAGGCCGGGCATTGGACCGCCTTCCTGCGCGCGGGGCTGTCCGACGGGCTGACCACGCCGTTCGGCGACGGGATGCAGGTCGGCGTAACCGGTTACGGGGTCCTGCCGTCGCGCCCCGACTCGCTGGTCTCGATCGGTTTCGCCACGGCCGGGCTCAGCCGTGCCTATCGCCGGGCCAATCCCCCCGAGGAGGCCCCGTTGACCCGATCGGAAAGCACGTTCGAGCTGACCTATAGCGACCGGGTCGCACGCTTCCTGACGCTCCAGCCCGATGTGCAATATGTGCATCGCCCCGCCGGCCTGCGCGACGCACCGGGCGTGGTGGTGCTGGGCCTGCGTGCGATCGTCGATTGGAAGATCCACTAGACGAAGAGGAGCGTCAGCTTCTCAACGAATTCGGCCGACCCATGGGGGCAGCGTGCCGGAGCGAATAAAGCGTAGATGAAATCTACGAAGACCGCGTAACCTGCCATCCCGGCAGTCGCTGGTGCCCCCTACGGATAGAGAACAGATTTAGCGGAGCGTGTCGTTTGTTGTAAAAATATTGAGATTTAAATTGGTGCTGTGTTGTGATTGTTTATAGATTTCCCACTGCTATCTCCAGAATTGCGAACGCTGCTATGAAGCTTTGAGCGGCAGCTGGAAGAATCGGCGGCATGTCTCCTGGCTATCCAGCCTTGAGAACCATGTGCTTCCTGAGATCGGCACCAAGGAAGTGTTGCTGGTGCTCGAGCCGATCTGGCTGACGATCCCAGACACAGCCCGTCGCATCCTGCAGCGGATCGGGGCCATTCTCGATTTCGCACACATCAAGGGGTGCATCCCGGCCGAAGTGGCGCTGCGGTCGGTGACACGAGGCTTGCCGAAGCAACGGCAGCAGTTCACCCACCGAGCAGCGATGGCCTACGCAGAAGTCCCCGCCTTCTGGTCGCAGTTGGTGGCGGAAGCGAACAGCGTGGCCGGGACGAGCTGAAGCTCACGATCCTCGCTGCACTTCGCTCGAACGAGGCGCGGCGCGCGACATGGCGTGAATTTTATCTCGATGGAGCGGCGTGGTCGATCCCGGCGCAACGCATGAAGATGAAGCTACCGCATCTTGTGGCGCTGTCTGAACCGGCGGTAGCCCTTCTTCGTCGCCTGCGAACGGAGCATGAAGCGCTCTCAACCGGCTCGATCGATGATCAGTATCTCTTCAGTGCCAGAGACAAGGCACCGATCAGAGACGTTACGACGCTGAAGGCAACGCGCATCGTGTCAGTACGTGGTGCGCCGAACAGCATTCGGGTCGACAACGGTCCGGAGTTCATCTCGAAGGCGCTCGACCGGTGAGCGTATGAGAACGGCGTCACGCTCGATTTCTCGCGGCCGGGCAAACCGACCAACAACGCCTTCGTCGAGAGCTTCAACGCCGGCTTCGCGACGAGTGTCCGAACAGTCATTGGTTCCTGTCGCTGGCGGACGCTCGGGCCAAGATCGAGGCCTGGCGGCGCGACTATAACGAGAGCCGCCCTCACACGGCTTTCGGCTGGCTAACCCCGGCGGATGCAGGCCGGAAACTCGCATCATGTCCGGATGAGAACCCGGGGGACCGTCACTTATATCGCGCTCGACGATCGCATAGCGCCCCAGTGGACTAACTGCCTCCATGATGTGCGGGATCGCCCCGTGATTCCGGTAGCAAGGCATTCCCACGCTGGCGGGATTGACGTCAAAAATCTCATGTCCCTCCCTTTGGCAGGTTGTCGCAAATCTTCACGATTGGCGGCGCGCTTGTCCCAGCGGTCAGTCGAGTGAGTCCGCATCCTGCCCGGCAGAGACAAGGGGGACATTCATGGCGGATACGAGCAATCGCGGCGGCGACGCCGGCCAGGCGTTCTTCGGCGGGCCGCTGGCCCTTACCGATCCCGAGGTCGACGCCGCGATCAATGCCGAGCTGGGGCGACAGCGCGACAAGCTTGAACTCATTGCATCGGAGAACATCGTCTCGACCGCGGTGTTGCAGGCACAAGGCTCTGTCCTCACGAACAAATATGCCGAGGGTTATCCCGGTCGCCGCTATTATGGCGGGTGCGAGCATGTCGACGTCACCGAACAACTGGCGATCGACCGCGCATGCCGCCTGTTCGGTGCGAGGTTCGCCAACGTCCAGCCGCACTCGGGCGCGCAGGCGAACATGGCGGTGCAGTTCGCGCTGATGAAGCCGGGCGAGACGCTGATGGGAATGAGCCTCGCGCATGGCGGCCACCTGACCCATGGCGCCGCGCCGACCTTCTCGGGCAAGTGGCTGAATGCGATTCCTTACGGCGTGCGTGAGGACGACCAGCGGATCGATTATGACGTGGTCGCGGAGCTGGCACAGGAATATCACCCTAAGCTGATCATCGCCGGCGGATCGGCCTATCCGCGCCAGATCGACTTCGCGCGGTTCCGCGAGATTGCCGACTCTGTCGATGCGCTCCTGATGGTCGATATGGCGCATTTCGCGGGGCTGGTGGCGGGCGGGGCGCATCCCAATCCGCTCGACCATGCGCATGTGGTGACGACGACCACGCACAAAACGTTGCGCGGCCCGCGTGGCGGCATGATCCTGACCAATGACGAGGCGCTGGCCAAGAAGTTCAATTCCGCGATCTTCCCCGGCATCCAGGGCGGCCCGCTGGAGCATGTGATCGCCGCCAAGGCGGTCGCCTTCGGCGAGGCGCTGCGCCCCGAATTCCGGGACTATGCCCGCCGCGTCGTGGAGAATGCGCAGGCGCTGGCGGCGGTGCTGGCGGCGAACGGCTACACGATCGTATCCGGCGGCACGGACACGCATGTCGTGCTCGTCGACCTGCGCCCCAAGAAGCTGACCGGCAAGCGCGCCGAGCAGGTGCTCGATGAGGCTGGCATCACCTGCAACAAGAACGGCATCCCGTTCGATCCGGAGAAACCCTTCGTGACGTCTGGCATTCGCCTGGGGAGCGGCGCCCTGACGAGCCGCGGTTTCGATGTTCACGCCTTTCAGGAGGTGGGACGCCTGATCAATCGCATCCTCGACGCGGCGTCGGAGGGCGAGGTGCCGGAGGCGCTGATCGACGAGGTGCGCGCCGACGTGGTCGCCCTGTGCGGTCGCTATCCGATCTACGACACGGCGCGGGGTTGATGACGCGCGGAAGGACATGGTGATGCAGCGCTTTTCGGCATTCTCGCTGTTCCGGCAGGGTTTGAACGGGCACAAGGGCTGGCAGCCGCAATGGCGCCGCGCCACGCCCAAGCCGTCGTACGACGCGATCGTCGTCGGTGGTGGCGGGCATGGCCTGGGCGCGGCCTATTATCTCGCCAGCCAGTTCGGTATCCGCAACGTCGCGGTCGTCGAAAAGGGATGGATCGGCGGCGGCAACACTGGTCGCAACACGACGATCATCCGCTCCAACTATCTCTTCGACGAAAGTGCCGCGCTGTACGACCATGCGCTGAAGATGTGGGAGGGGCTGAGCCAGGAGCTGAACTACAACGTCATGTTCTCGCAGCGCGGCGTGCTGATGCTGGCGCACAACATCCACGACGTGCAGGTCTTCAAGCGCCACGTCCATGCCAACCGGATCAATGGCGTCGACAATGAATGGCTGACGCCGGAGCAGGCCAAGGAATTCTGCCCGCCGCTCAATATCGAGCCGAACATGCGCTATCCGGTGCTGGGCGCAGCGTTGCAGCGGCGCGGCGGCACCGCACGGCACGATGCCGTCGCCTGGGGCTATGCGCGTGCCGCCGATGCGCTCGGCGTCGACATCATCGAGAATTGCGAGGTCACCGGCATCCGTCGCGACGCATCGGGCGCGGTGTCGGGGGTGGAGACGAGCCGCGGCTTCATCGGATCGCGCCGGATCGGCGTGTCGGCGGCAGGGCATACCAGCATGGTGCTCGGCATGGCCGGGGTTCGCCTGCCGCTGGAAAGCTATCCGTTGCAGGCCTTGGTGTCGGAGCCGGTCAAGCCGATCTTCCCGTGCGTGGTGATGTCGAACACGATCCATGCCTATATGAGCCAGTCGGACAAGGGCGAACTGGTGATCGGCGCCGGGACCGATGCCTATACCAGCTATACCCAGCGTGGCGGTCTGCACATCGCGACCCATACGCTGGAGGCGATCTGCGAACTCTTCCCGCAGTTTCGCCGGATGCGGATGCTGCGAAGCTGGGGCGGCATCGTCGACGTGACGCCGGATCGCTCTCCGATCATCGCCAAGACGCCGGTCAAGGGTCTGTACGTCAATTGCGGCTGGGGGACGGGCGGGTTCAAGGCGACGCCGGGTGCCGCGCATCTGCTGGCGCATACGATGGCGAAGGACGAGCCGCACCCGATCAACGCGCCCTATACGATCGAGCGCTTCCGCGACGGGTTCATGATCGACGAGGCGGCGGCCGCCGCCGTCGCGCACTGAGAGGCATAGCGATGCTGCTTATCACCTGTCCCTATTGCGGCGAGCGGCCCGAGCTGGAGTTCAGCTATGGCGGCGAAGCGCATATCGCGCGCCCGGTCCGCCCGGCCGAGCTGAGCGACGAGGACTGGACGGCGTATCTCTACACGCGGTCCAACCCGAAGGGCGTCCATGCCGAGCGGTGGCGGCACCTGCACGGCTGCGCCCGTTTCTTCAACGCCCTTCGCGACACGCGCAGCGACACGTTCCTCGCGACGTACAAGGTTGGCGAACAACCCCCGGAGGTGGAGCGCGCATGAAGCCCCCGCATCACCGTATCGCCCGCGGCAGCATGATCCGCGACGCGACGGTCCACTTCACCTTCGATGGCAAGCGCTATGCGGGGCAGGAGGGCGACACGCTCGCCTCCGCGCTGCTGGCCAATGGCGTGCACCTGGTCGGGCGGTCGTTCAAATATCACCGGCCGCGCGGCATCCTGGGCGCCGGTGCGGACGAACCCAATGCGCTGGTCGGGATCCGTCGCGATGCGGCGCGCTATACCCCCAATCTTCTTGCGACGCAGGTCGAGCTGTATGACGGGCTGGATGCGGTCAGCCAGAACCGGCATCCCAGCCTCGAGAACGACCGCATGGCGGTCAACGACAAGCTGTTGAGCCGCTTCATTCCGGCGGGCTTCTACTACAAGACGTTCATGTGGCCGAAAAAGGCGTGGGACCGGTTGTACGAGCCACGCATCCGCGAGGCCGCCGGGCTGGGCGTCGCCCCGAGCGTGCCCGATCCCGACCATTATACCCAGCGCTATGCGCATTGCGACGTGCTGGTGATCGGTGGCGGCCCGGCGGGGATCGCGGCGGCCCGGCAGGCGGCGGAGGCGGGCGCGCGGGTCATCCTGTGCGACGATCGCGCGCGCTTCGGCGGGTCGCTGCTGGCCGCGGTCGACACCGTGATCGACGGTCGGGCGGCGGCGGACTGGTTGCACGGGGAACTGGCGGCGCTCGCCGCGCTGCCCAACGTCACGCTGCTGCCCCGCACGATCGCGTTCGGCTATTATCCGCACAACTGGATCGGGCTGACCGAGAAGCTGACCGATCATCTGGCATCGCCGGCCAAGGGCGCCCCGCGCGAGCGGCTGTGGCAGGTTCGCGCGAAGCAGGTGGTGCTGGCGACCGGCGCGATCGAGCGCCCGCTGGTCTTCCCCGACAATGACCGGCCCGGGATCATGCTGGCGGATGCCGCGCGGACCTATCTCCAGCAATATGGCGTCGCGGTGGGGCGGACGATCGTCATCGTCGGCGCGCACGACAATGCCTATCGCGTCGCGCACGAGATGGCGGCGGCGGGCGTGACGGTCGCAGCGATCGCGGACATCCGTCCGCGTTCGGCGGCGTCGGACGTGGCAGTGCAGGCGGGCCTGCCGGTGGTGACCGATGCGAAGATCGACGGGACGACCGGTGGCCTGCGCGTCACGTCGATCACCATCACCGCCGAGGGCACGACGCGCCGTCACGCCTGTGACGCGGTGCTGATGGCGGGCGGCTTCACGCCCAGCGTCCACCTGTTTTCGCAATCGCGCGGCAAGCTTGCCTGGGACGAGACGCTGCAGGCCTATCTGCCGGACGTCTCCGCCGAGGCGGAGCGATCGGCGGGCGCGTGTCGCGGCCGCTTCGCGCTGGCCGAGGCGTTGGCGGACGGCATCGACAGCGGCCGCGAGGCCGCGGTGGCGGCCGGCTTCGCGCCGTCGTCTGCCGCGAAGGTCCCGGCGGTCGAGCTGCGCCATGCCCAAGGCGTCGGAGGCTATATGGGCGCCGCCCCGACGTCGGGCGACCTGACCAAGGCCAAGGCGTTCGTCGACTGGCAGAACGACGTGACCGCCAAGGACATCCTGCTCGCCACGCGCGAGGGCTTTCTGTCGATCGAGCACGTCAAGCGCTACACGACGACGGGGATGGCGACCGATCAGGGCAAGCTGTCCAACATCAATGCGCTGGGCATCGTGTCGGAAGCGACGGGGCGCTCCATCCCCGAGATCGGCCTCACGACCTTCCGCTCACCCTATACGCCGGTGACGTTTGGCACGCTGGCCGGCCATGCGCGCGGCGACCTGTTCGATCCGGCGCGGATCACCGCCATCAACGACTGGGCAAAGGAACAGGGCGCGGCGTTCGAGGATGTCGGCAACTGGCGGCGGGCGCATTACTTCCCGCTTGCCGGCGAGGACATGCATGCGGCGGTCGCGCGCGAGTGCGCCGCCGTGCGCCGCGGCGTCGGTATCTTCGACGCCTCGACGCTCGGCAAGATCGAGGTGGTGGGGCCGGATGCGGCCGAGTTCATGAACCGCTTCTTCGTCAACGCCTGGACCAAGCTGGGCGTCGGCAAGTGTCGCTACGGTGTGCTGCTGCGCGAGGACGGCTTCGTCCTCGACGACGGCGTGGTCGGGCGACTGGCGGCGGATCGCTTCCACGTCACCACCACCACCGGCGGCGCGGCGCGGGTCCTCAACATGATGGAGGACTATCTCCAGACCGAATGGCCGGACCTGAACGTCTGGCTGACCTCGACGACCGAACAATGGTCCGTCATCGCGGTGCAGGGGCCGCGCGCGCGCGACGTCCTGGCGCCGCTGATCGAGGGGCTCGACGTGTCGGCGGCGGCCTTCCCGCATATGAGCATTGCCGACGCACGCATCTGCGGCGTGCCGATGCGGTTGATGCGCGTCAGCTTCACCGGCGAGCTGGGCTTTGAGGTGAACGTGCCGAGCGGCTATGGCCGGCAGGTCTGGGAAGCGATCTGGGAACGCGGGAAGACGTTCGGCATGGTGCCTTATGGCACCGAAACCATGCACGTCCTGCGCGCGGAGAAGGGTTATATCATCGTCGGGCAGGAAACCGACGGCACGGTCACGCCCGACGATGTCGGCCTGTCATGGGCGATCGGCAAGGCCAAGCCCGATTTCGTCGGGAAGCGCTCGCTGGCACGCCCGGCGCTGTCCGCGCCGGGCCGCAAGCAGCTCGTCGGCCTGAAAAGCGCCGACGGCCGAACGGTGCTGGAGGAAGGGGCGCAGATCGTGCTTCTGTCTGCCGCGACGACGCCGATCGGTCATGTCACGTCCGCCTATTACAGTCCCGCCGCCGACGCGCCGATCGCGCTGGCGCTGGTGCGCGGCGGCCGTGAGCGGCTCGGCGAGACGCTGCATATCCCGATGCCCGCCGGGCCGATCGCGGTCGAGGTCGTGTCGCCCATCTTCTACGATCCGGAAGGGAGCCGCATCGATGTCTGACCTGTCCCCCGCGTCGCCCTTCGGCCCCGGCAGCGCCGCGATCCGCCCGCTGGGGCATTTCGGTCGCGCCGTGCTGCGCTGTCCGGCGGCGATGATCGCCACCGTCGGTACGCGGTTGGGGATCGTGCTGCCGGTCGCGGCATGCCGCTCTGCCTGTGACGAGACGCTGGCGGCGCTGTGGCTGGGGCCGGACGAATGGCTGCTGCTGGCGGCCGATGCGCCGGACGACTGGGTGGCCACGCTGCAGGCGCGGCTGGCCGACGCCTTGTGCTCGCTGGTCGATGTCAGCCACCGACAGATAGCGTTGGAGATCGTCGATGACCGAGCCAGCGCCGATACGTTGCTGGCGAGCGGTTGTGCGCTCGACCTGTCGCTCGCGGCGTTCCCGGTCGGCATGTGCACCCGGACGATGTACGACAAGGCCGAGATCGTCCTATGGCGGCGCGCGCCGGATCGCTTCCATGTCGAGGTGTGGCGGTCGTTCGCGCGCTATGTCGAGGGGCTGCTGCGCGTCGCGGAGAGCGAGGCGTAAACACGATGCTGGGCGTCCGCGACCTGTTTCGCGTCGGTATCGGGCCGTCGTCGTCGCATACCGTCGGGCCGATGAAGGCGGCGCACAGCTTTGCGGCGACGCTGGCCGGGCGCGGCGTGGCGCGGGTGCGCTGCGACCTGATGGGGTCGCTGGCATGGACCGGGGCCGGACATGCGACCGACAAGGCGGTGGTGCTGGGGCTGGCCGGGTTCCTGCCCGACGCGATCGCGCCCGAGCAGATCGACATGATCGTCGAACAGGCGCGTAAGGAGCGCGAACTGGTGGTCGGCGGCCGGGTCATCACCTTCGATCCCGACGCCGATATCGTTTTCGATCGCGACAGCGCGACGCCAGTCCATCCCAATACCTTGCAGTTCGTCGCCTATGACGCGGATGGCGCGACGATCGAGACGCAACGCTGGTGCTCGATCGGCGGCGGGTTCATCGTGCCGGAGGACATGGTCGGCATATCGCTGTCCGGGGAGGAGGAGGCGACCCCGCCGTTTCCGTTCCGCACCGGCACCGATCTGCTCGCCATCTGCCGCGCGCACGGGCTTTCCATCGCCGAGGTGATGCGCGCCAACGAACTGGCGCTGACGTCGACGGCGGAGCTGGAGGCGTATCTCGACCGCGTGATCGAGGTGATGATGACCTGCATCGACCGTGGGATGCAGGCCGACGGCATCCTGCCCGGGCGGCTCAAGGTGCCGCGCCGGGCGCGGGCGTTGCGGCAGAAGCTGGACGGCGATCGTTTCCGTAACCGCCAGGCGCCGCACAGCATCATGGACCATATCAGCCTGTTCGCGATCGCGGTGAACGAGGAGAATGCCGCCGGATGCCGCGTCGTCACTGCGCCGACGAACGGCGCGGCGGGCGTGGTGCCGGCGGTACTGCGCTATTATCGCGACTTCTGGCCGGGCGCGGACCGCGCCGGGATGCATGACTTCCTGCTGACCGCCAGTGCGATCGGGGTGCTGACGAAGCTGAACGCCTCGATCTCGGGCGCGGAGGTCGGGTGCCAGGGCGAGGTCGGCACCGCCAGCGCGATGGCGGCGGCGGGACTGGCGGCGGCGATGGGCGCCAACGAGCGGCAGATCGAGAATGCCGCCGAGATCGCGATGGAGCATCATCTGGGCATGACCTGCGACCCGATCGCCGGGCTGGTGCAGGTGCCGTGCATCGAGCGCAACGCGTTCGGCGCGATCAAGGCGGTCAACGCCGCCTCGCTGTCGCTGCGCGGTGACGGCACGCATGTCGTCTCGCTCGACCAGGTGATCGAGACGATGATGCGCACCGGCACCGACATGCACGCCAAGTACAAGGAAACCTCGCAGGGCGGCCTGGCGGTGAGCTTCCCCGAATGTTGAAGGGCTGATCATGACCGAAGACGAACTCTATGCCGAACTCGACCGTGCCGGGATCGCGGTGGAGAAACTGGAACATCCGCCCGTCTTCACCGTCGACGAAAGCGCCGCCATCCACGCCGCGCTGCCGGCCGCGCACACCAAGAACCTGTTCCTGAAGGACAAGCACAAAAATCTGTGGCTGGTCGTCCTGCCGAGTGATCGGCGTGCCGATCTCAAGGCCTATGCGGAACTGCTGGGGGCGGGAAAATTCTCGTTCGGCAAGGCGGAGGAGATGGAGCAGGTGCTGGGCGTCTCGCCCGGCGCGGTGACGCCGCTGGCCATCGTCAACGCTGCGCCCGGCGCGGTGTCACTGGTGTTCGATGCCGCGTTCGAGCAAGCGGAGCGGATCGCGGTGCATCCGCTGCGCAATACCGCGACGGTGGCGCTGCCCTTCGCCGCGCTGGTGCCGTGGCTGGAGGCTCGCGGCCATGCGGTGAGGGTGATCGCGCTACCCTGAGCCGTCACGCCGGGGTGCAGGCAGGCGAATGATTCGAACACCATCCGGCACGAATATGACAATCGGATCACGCCGATCGTTGCGAGGCCGGAATATAGTGGACGGTGACGCATTCGTGACGGCCTTATGTCGCAGTCCTGATGGCCCGGCTGGCGGGCACCATGCTCTTCTTCAATCCAGGCCGGGCCGCCGATGCGCGCCGAGAACCTGGCGACCAGATCATCAGTGGGGGAAACAGGCGTAGCAGGCGGGGCCGTGAACGGCACCGACGGCGGGCGCGATCGACGACAAGGGGGATCAATCGGGGTGAGCAGGTTCGTCATCAATCCGCCGGTATTCTACGGTTCGGTTGGCGTCATCGCGATCCTGCTGGGGGTCGGCGCGTTCCTGCCGGATCAGGCCGAGGCGATCCTGTCGGCGGTGGAGAAGAATATCCTGGCCGAAATCGGCTGGTTCTATCTGCTCGCGGTCGGCATCTTCCTGCTCTCGGTCACGATCCTCGCCTTCGGTCGGTTCGGCGACCTGAAGCTCGGGCCCGACGATTGCGTTCCCGATTTCCGCTTCACCTCCTGGGTCGCGATGCTCTTCGCTGCGGGCAAGGGCATCGGCCTGATGTATTATGGTGTGGCCGAGCCGATCATGCACGACGTGCTGCCGCCCGACGCCGCCGCGCGATCGGTCGCGGCGCAACAGGATGCGATGAGCATCACCTTCTTCCACTGGGGCATCCATGCCTGGTCGATCTATTCGGTGGTGGGCCTGTCGCTCGGCTATTTCGGCTATCGCTACAATCTGCCGCTGACGATCCGGTCGGGCCTGTATCCGATCCTGAAGGAACGCATCCACGGCCGGATCGGCGATGCGGTCGATATCTTCGCGATCTGCTGCACCGTCTTCGGTCTCGCGACCTCGCTTGGCCTTGGCGTGCAGCAGGTGAATGGCGGCCTGAACTATCTGCTGGGCGTGCCGATGAACGTCGGCGTGCAGGTGCTGCTGATCGTCGTCATCTCCGCCGTCGCGACGCTGTCGGTGCTGTCGGGCCTGGGCAAGGGGATCAAGCGGCTCAGCGAGCTCAACATCCTGCTGGCGATCGGACTGATGCTGTTCGTGCTGCTGGCTGGGCCGACCATCGTGCTGATGCGCGATCTGGTCCAGAATATCGGGCTCTATGTGTCGACGTTCGTGCCGCGCACCTTCAACGTCTATGCCTATGCGCCCAACGAATGGATCAATGCCTGGACGCTGTTCTACTGGGCGTGGTGGATGTCCTGGGCGCCGTTCGTCGGCATGTTCATCGCGCGCATCTCGCGCGGGCGGACGGTACGCGAGTTCATCCTGGCCGTGCTGCTGCTGCCGACGATCTTCACCTTCATCTGGATGACGGTGTTCGGCAATACCGCGCTGTTTCTCGATCACGGCGTCGCGGGGGGCGCATTGTCGGCGGCGGTGCAGGACAATGTCTCGATCGCGCTGTTCAAGTTCTTCGATTATCTGCCCTTTGCCAGCGCCACCACCGCGCTTGCCGTCTTCATGATCGGCATCTTCTTCATCTCGTCGCAAAGCTCCGGCTCGCTGGTGATGGACATCATCGCATCGGGCGGCAAGACGGTGACGACCTCGGCGCAGCGGCTGTTCTGGTGCGTGCTGGAGGCGCTGGTCACGATCATCCTGCTGATCGCCGGGGGGCTGGCCGCGCTGAAGGCTGCGACGATCATCGCGGCGCTGCCCTTCGCGATCGTGATGATGGCCTTGGTCTATGGCCTGTTCCGCGGGATGCGCGCCGACATGGCGCAATATGCGCTGGGTGGACGGGCCGTCGCCGATTATGGCCGTCCCGCATCGGGCCTGTCCTGGCAGGCGCGGCTGGGCTTCGCGCTGCACACGCCGACGGCCGAGGAGGTGCGCACCTTCCTCGCGGCGACCGCCGCGCCCGCGTTGCAGGCGGTGGCGGACGAACTGAGCGACCGTGGCCGGCCGACCAGCGTTCGGCGGGACGATGACGGCGTGTGGCTGGAGTCGACGACCGCGGGCCAGCGATGCTTCCTCTATGGGGTGCGGATCACCGCCCGCCCGCGCGCGACGCTGTCGGCGGCGGACGTGATGGCGGTGGAGGACCGGTTCGAGGCGCGGACGTTCTTCGCGTGCGGCGGCCGGGGATATGACATTCTCGGGCTTTGCCAGGAGCAGGTCATCGCCGATGTGCTCGCACAGTTCGAGCGTTATCTCGCGCTGTCGCAATCCCCGGAAGCGCTGCTGGTGTCGCGTGCACCGGACCATGCGCCGACATCCTCTGACGCCGGGCCGCAATGAATGGCCATCGCGGCGTCGCAAATAGAATTCTGAGTTCCCCAGCTCGTTTGGCTGGCGAAAGCAACGACACGAGACATACTCGTGCCAAAGAAAAATAAAAACAAAAAGACAGTCACGCCGGAGGAAAGGTGAGATGGCCGATTAATACTTGGCCGTCGTAACTCATTGAGGGAGGCGGGAATGAAAAGGGATCGTAAACTATCGTGTATGCGTAGCCTTTATGCGACATCGGCACTGACGGTGTTTGCTCTGGGGGGGCAGCCCGCCTGGGCACAGGCCGTCGCGGAAAGCGCCGTTGCGCCGCCTGCCGCGTCCACGGGGGACCAGGACGGCGCGAAGGGCGCGGCCACGACACCCGCTTCGCAGGGGGGGCTCGGTGACATTGTCGTGACTGCGACGAAGCGCAATGAAAGCATCCAGCGCGTGCCGGTGTCGGTTCAGGCCCTGGATACAAAGGCGCTGAACAACCTGAACATCACCAGCTTCGACGATTATGTGAAGTATCTGCCCAGCGTCCGCTCGGGCGGCCGTGGGCCCGGTCAGAACGACGTATATATCCGCGGCCAGGCCACCGACGCGGTCACGGTGCTGCTGTCGGGCGCCCAGGGGTCCGAACCGAACGTCGCCATGTATCTTGACGAGCAACCCGTGACATCGCCCGGTCGCAACCTCGACGTCTATGTAACCGACATGGCGCGGATCGAGGTGCTGCCGGGACCGCAAGGTTCGCTGTTCGGCGCCAGTTCGATGGCGGGTACGGTGCGGCTGATCACGAACAAGCCCGACATGACCGGGTTCAGCGCCAGCGTGACGGGCACGGCCGAGTTCACCAAGAGCGGCGACATGAGCAATGCGGTCGAAGGGTTCGTCAACGTGCCGCTCGCCGACAATCTGGCGGTGCGCGGCGTATTCTATTCCGCCCAGCGCGGCGGCTATATCGACAATGTTCCCGGCACCTACACGCCCAGCCCGACCGTGAACCGAGCACTGCCTTCGGCGCCCGGCACGACCTACGAAACCGCCAACAACAGCGACCTGGTCGAAAAGAACTTCAACGACGCCAGCTATCGCGGCTTCCGTTTGAGCGCGGCCTATAAGGTATCGCCCGACCTCGATATCCTCGTAACCCATGCGCGGCAGAATCTGGATACGGACGGCGTGTTCGACTATGATCCCAAGGTCGGCGACCTGAAGGTGACGCGCTTCTTCCCCGATTTTCTGCGCGACAAGTTCAGCCAGACCGCCTGGACGGTCAACGGGCGGCTGAAGGGGCTCGATCTGGTCTATACGGGCGCGTATCTGGACCGGAAGATCGCGCAGGCGGTCGACTATACCGGATACACCAACACCGGCGCGTTCGCGGCCTATTACACCTGCACCTACACGACGCCGCGCCGCTGCCTCAATCCAGTGAAGGGCTATAACGGCAACCAGCGCATCAGGCGCTTTACGCAGGAAGCGCGGCTGTCCACGCCGCAGGACCTGCGGGTCCGATTGACGGCAGGCGTGTTCTACGACCGGACGAAGCTCGAGGCGCTGGACAATTATGTCTATGAGGCGACCCCGCAACTCGGCTTCGCGCGCAATGCGCCGATTACGGCCGCACGGAATATCGACCCCAGTACGCGCCCTGCCGGTGTCGCCTTCTTCAACGACATTACCCGGATCGGCGAACAGAAGGCGATCTATGGCGAGGCGGCCTTCGATATCGTCCCCAAAAAGCTCATCCTGAGCGGGGGCGGCCGCTATTACTGGCAGACGACGGAGTTCTACGGTTCGTCGAACTTCGCCAATCTCGGCACCGACTCCACGGTTCCCGGCGCCGGCGGCCGCATCTACAACCGCCCCAAGCTGCGGGAGAAGGGCTTTGTTCCCAAGGCGACGCTGACCTTCAAGCCGAACGGGCAGTTGCTGTTCTATGCCACCTATTCCGAAGGGTTCCGCCCGGGCGGCTTCAACCGCGGCGGCGGGGCGCCATCGTTCAACCCGGCCTATCCGACCGTGCCGGTCAACTATGTCTCGGACACGGTCAAGAACTATGAAGTCGGGTTCAAGACCGATCTGTTCGATCGCGAGGTCCGCTTCAACGGCAGCTTTTATCGGGTCGACTGGAGCAATATCCAGGTGTCGCGCCTGGATACCGTCAACGTGTCCAACCTGACCTTCATCGACAATGCCGCGAATGCGCGCATCAACGGCTTTGAAGGCGACCTGACGATCAAGCTCGCACCGCCGCTGACGCTGTTCAGCGCGGTCTCGTACAATGACGCGAAGCTGACCGGCACGCAGTCGACCGTGATCGAACTGGCCCCGGTCGGCAGCCAGTTGCCGCTGACGCCCAAGATACAGGGCAATGTGCGTCTGCGTTACGACGGCATATTGGACAACGATCGAAGCTGGTTCGCGCAGGTCGGCTCGCAGCTTGCCGCGCACAGCTACAGCTCGCTCGCCTCGGCGTTGCGGGTGCGGCAGGACGGCTACAGCACCTTCGATGCGAGCGGCGGTTTCATCGTCGGCAAATATCGCTTCGAAATCTATGGCGAGAACCTGACCGATACGCGGGCGCAGCTCTTCTACAACAACCAGGACCAGATCCCACGGATCACGACCAACCGGCCGCGAACCATCGGGTTGAAGGTGACGGTCGATATGTAGCTGGCACTGGTCCCCGGCATTGGCGATGATGCCGGGGACCGACCCTTTCCCCACGGAGATCGAACGGACGCGATGACGGCGGATCAGGCGAAGGACGCGCTGCAGGCGGGGCGGCTGGGCGAGGCGGAGACACTGGCCCGGAACGGCCTAGCCGTGGCGCCCGACGATCGCGACCTGTTATATGTCATGGCGGTTGCCCAGCGCTATCTCGGCAAGCTGGACGTCGCGTCGGCGACGCTGGACCGGCTGACGTCCGCGCATCCCGATTATGGGCGGGCGGAACAGGAACGGGGGCATTTGTTCGTCGCGTCTGGTCGCCCGGACGAGGCGCGCGACGCCTATGACCGTGCGGTCGCGCGCAATCCGACGCTGCTCGCCAGCTGGCGCGCGCTGGTTGCGTTGAATGCCAATAATCCCCGCGAAGCCGAGCGCGCGTGCGAAGAGGTCGCCTATCTGGGCGCCCTGCCGAAAGAGCTGCTGGCGGTGGCCAGCATGATCTACGAAGGCCGACTGCAACCGGCCGAGGAATTGTGCCGCCGCTACCTGCGCGCGCATCCGACCGATGTCGAGGCGATGCGGCTGCTCGCCGATATCGGCACCCGGCTCCATGTCTATGACGACGCGGAGTTCCTGCTCGAAAGTGCGCTGGAGTTCGAGCCGGATTACGCGCTGGCCCGGCTCGATTATGTCGGCGTGCTGCACAAGCGGCAGAAGTTCGCCGCCGCCCATGCCCAGGCCGAGCGGCTCCACGCGCTAGATCCCGGCAACCCGCTGTTCCAGAACGCCTTGGCGAATGAGAGCGCGGCGATCGGGCGCTATGACGAGGCGCTGGCGATCTACGACACGCTGATCGCATCGGGTGCGGCGGCGGCGGGGACGCATCTGGCGCGCGGTCATGCGCTGAAGACGATCGGGCGGCAGGAAGAGGCCGTCGCCGCCTATCGTGCCGCCTATGCCGCGCAGCCCGATTTCGGCGATGCCTATTGGAGCCTCGCCAATCTCAAGACCTATCGCTTCACTGAGGAGGAGATGCGGGCGATGGCCGCCGAGGTCGAGGCACCCGGCACCGCGACCGATGATCGTGCGCACCTCCATTTCGCATTGGGCAAGGCGCATGAGGATCGGGGCGACCATGCCGCCGCCTTCAGCCATTATGATGCGGGCAACCGACTGCGCCGCGAACAGTCGCGTTACGATGCCGATGCGATGGAGCGCGAAATGGCGGCGCAGATCCGCTTCTTCACGCCCGATCTGATCGCGCGGCTGGCGGGAACGGGCGACCCCAGCGACTCGCCGATCTTCATCGTCGGCCTGCCGCGCGCGGGATCGACGCTGGTCGAACAGATCCTCGCCTCACACAGCCGGGTGGAAGGAACGCTGGAGCTGCCCAACATCATGGGGCTGGCGCACCGGCTCAGCGGTCGCCGCCGTGCCGACGAGCGGGAAATCTACCCCGCTTGCCTGGCCGAATTGCCGCGCGACGACCTGGCGCGCTTCGGGCGGGAATTTCTGGAAGAGACGCAGATCCATCGCACCGGGCGACCGCATTTTACCGACAAGATGCCGAACAATTTCCGGCATATCGGTCTGATCCACCTGATCCTGCCCAACGCGCGGATCATCGACGCGCGGCGCGATCCGATGGATTGCTGTTTCTCGGGCTTCAAGCAGTTGTTCGCCGAAGGGCAGGAATTCACCTACGGTCTCGAAGAGGTCGGGCGCTATTATCGTGGCTATGAGCGGTTGATGGCGCATTGGGACGCGGTCCTGCCGGGCAAGGTGCTGCGCGTTCAATATGAGGATATGATCGACGATCTGGAGGGGCAGGTCCGCCGTATCCTCGACCATTGCGGGCTGGCGTTCGAGCCGTCATGCCTGGACTTTCACAAGACCCGGCGATCGGTTCGCACCGCGAGTTCGGAACAGGTCCGCCAGCCCATCTATCGCACGGGCATGGCGCAGTGGCGGCCGTTCGAGCCGTGGCTCGACCCGTTGAAACGGGCGCTGGGAATGCCGACGCGCGAGGAGCTCGCCGCCGATCAGGCCGCGTCGAGTTGAGCGTCGGTTATCGAATCGTTCGGTGTCGGACGGCAAGCGCCCGTTAGCGATGAACGTGCTTCCAGCGGCGATTGGCCGAAGCGGCGGCGGAACATGCGGCTCATGTGTGAAGAGTCGCAGAAGCCGCATTCGACGGCGATGGTGGTGATCGACTTGTCGGTGGTCTGCAGCATGTGATGCGCCAGCGACAGGCGCACCTCCATGAACGCGACCTGTGGGGAGACGCCCAGCGCCGTCTTGAACCGGCGTTCGAGCTGCCGTTTGCTCTTCCCCATGCGCTCGGCGATGTCGGCGACCGATAGCGGCATGTCGATATTCTGCTGCGTGATCATCAGCGCGCGCAGCACGATCGGGTCGTCGGTGCGGTAGTTGAGCATCGTGCCCGGCTGCGCCTTCTCGCCGCCCAGTGCCTCGTCGATGATCATGATATGCAGGCTCTTGCTCGCCTGCGCGCGGCCGACATGCCGATCGACCAGATAGGCGGCGAGATGCGCCGAACTGGCCCCGCCCGAACAGGTCAGCCGATCGCGGTCGACGATGAAAATGCGGTCGGAAACGGGATCGAGGCCGTCGAATTGCTCGAGAAAGTCGCGGTGATGAAACCAGCTGACGCAGCATTTGTAGCCGTCGAGCAATCCCGCCCGGTGGAGCAGGAAAGCACCGGTGCAGACGCCGACCAGCGGAATGCCGAGACCGGCGGCCTTGTGAAGATAGGCGCTATACTCGCTGCCAAATCCCTCGATCTCGTCGATGAGTCCGCCGACCACGACGATATAGTCGAACCGGCTGGGGTCGCCGAGCTGTTCGTCGGGCTGGATGCTGATCCCGGAACTGGAAGGGATGCGGGCGGAACTGTCGGAGATGATCTTCCAGTCGCAGGCGATGTGCCGGCTGCGGTCGCCCTCATCGGCCGCGAGGCGGAGCACGTCGACGAAATTGGCGAAGGCGCACAGAGTGAACCGGCGCGCGAGAATGAAACCGACCGATAGGCGAAGTCCGGCGGCGCGGCGGCGCTGCGATGCTTCGAGTGCCAATGCGGACGTTTTCAATCGCGCCTCCCACATTCCGACCAATTTCTGTCACATGTCGTAGAGTTTGTGGTGTTCTGACGCAATTATCCTTTCGTCACCGACAGGGCCTGTCGCAAACCTACTGATGTTCAAGGGGAAATCGCATGGCCGCGGCATCGCACGCGGCCAAGGGGAGCAGCAGCATGAAAATTCTGGTGCCGATCAAGCGGGTGGTCGATCATAACGTCAAGATTCGCGTCAAGGGCGACGGGTCGGGCGTCGACCTGGCCAATGTGAAGATGTCGATCAACCCGTTCGACGAGATCGCGGTCGAAGAGGCGGTCCGGTTGAAAGAGGCTGGCGTCGCGACCGAGATCGTCGTCGTCTCGATCGGTCCGGCCCAGGCGCAGGACGTGCTGCGCACCGCGCTGGCGGTCGGTGCGGACCGGGCGATCCTGATCCGCGCGGAGGTGATGCCGGAACCGCTGGCCGTCGCAAAATTGTTGGCGGCGGTGGTGGCCAAGGAGCAGCCCGGCCTCGTCCTGCTGGGCAAGCAGGCGATCGACGACGATGCCAACCAGACCGGGCAGATGCTGTCGGCGTTGCTGGGGTGGTCGCAGGCGACCTTCGCCTCGCGGATCGCGATTGACGGCGCTCGCGCGACGGTGACGCGTGAAGTTGATGGCGGGTTGCAGGTGATCGACGTGGCGCTGCCCGCGGTCGTGTCGGTCGATCTGCGGCTCAACGAGCCGCGCTATGCGACGCTGCCCAATATCATGAAGGCCAAGAAGAAGCCGCTGGACGAGGCGAGCGTCGAGGATTTCGGGGTTGATGTCGGCCCGCGCCTGACCGTCCTTGCGACCGAGGAGCCGAAGCTGCGCGGGCCGGGGGTCCGCGTCGCCTCCGTCGCGGAACTCGCCCACAAGCTCAAGGCCGAGGCCTGCGTCCTGTAATCGCGATCGGGAGACCAGACATGACGATCCTGTTGCTCGCCGAGCACGACAATGAAAACCTTTCCGAATCGACCGCGCGGACGCTGACCGCGGCATCGCAGATGGGCGATGCGGTCGACATCCTGGTGGCCGGGCAGGGCGCGGCGGACGTCGCCCAGGCCGCGGCGCGGCTTACCGGCGTGCGCCGGGTATTGCTGGCGGAAGCGGCGGCGCTGGAACAGCGGCTGGCCGAACCGACCGCCGCGCTGCTCGTCGCGCTGGCGGCGAACTATGGCGCCATCGTCGCACCGGCGACCAGCACCGGCAAGAACGTCCTGCCGCGCGTCGCCGCCCTGCTCGACGTGATGCAGGTGTCGGAGGTCGTCGAGGTGATCGCGCCCGACACGTTCAAGCGTCCGATCTATGCCGGTAACGCGGTGCAGACGGTGCGTTCGGGCGATGCCGTGAAGGTCGTGACCGTCCGCACCGCGTCCTTCGCGCCGACGGCGTCCGGCGACGCGGCGGCGGAGATCGTCGCGGCCGGCGACCCCGGCGATCCCGGCCTGTCGCGCTTCGTCGAGAATCAGTTCGCCGCCACGGACCGGCCGGACCTGGACGGCGCACGCATCGTCGTGTCCGGCGGACGAGCGCTGGGTTCGGCGGAGAAATTCCGCGAGACGATCCTGCCGCTCGCCGACCGGCTGGGCGCGGCGGTCGGCGCATCGCGTGCGGCGGTCGATGCGGGCTATGCGCCGAACGACTGGCAGGTGGGGCAGACCGGCAAGGTCGTGGCGCCCGACCTGTATGTCGCCTGCGGCATTTCCGGCGCGATCCAGCATCTGGCCGGGATGAAGGACGCCAAGGTCATCGTCGCGATCAACAAGGACGAGGATGCGCCGATCTTCCAGGTCGCCGATTACGGCCTGGTCGGCGACCTGTTCGACCTCGTCCCCGAACTCGAGCGCCAGCTCTGAGCCGATCGAACGCCATTCCCGAACGAGGCCCGTCCATGAGCGAGAAGTCCTACGTCATCCGGCTCGGCTGCCCGGACCAGCCCGGCATCGTCGCCGCCGTCACCACCGCCTTGGCGGGGCTGGGGGCTAATATCCTCGAATCCAACCAGTTCTGGGATCGACAGGCCGATCATTTCTTCCTGCGGATCGCGGTGACGGTCGCGCCCGACATCACGCGCGAGGCGATCGAACACGCGCTCCAGCCCGCCGAGGCGCAATTCGGCCTCGACCTGTCCGTCACCGACATGGCGCAGCGGCCGAAGATCATCGTGATGGTGTCGAAATTCGACCATGCGATGCATCACCTGCTCTATCAGATCAAGGTGCGCTGGCTGAACGCCGATGTCGTCGCGATCGTGTCCAACCACGACGTGGCGCGCGCCGCTGCCGAGATCGACGGCATCCCCTTCCACCACTGGCCGGTGACGAAGGAGAACAAGGCGGAGCAGGAGGCCAAGCTGCTCGATCTGGTCGAGGCGACCGGCGCCGAACTGGTGGTGCTCGCGCGATACATGCAAGTCCTGTCCAACGACCTGTCCGAGCGGCTGTACGGCCGCGTCATCAACATCCACCACTCGTTCCTGCCGAGCTTCAAGGGGGCCAAGCCCTATCACCAGGCGCATGAGCGCGGCGTGAAGCTGATCGGGGCGACCGCCCATTATGTCACGCCCGACCTCGACGAGGGGCCGATCATCGAGCAGGAAACCGAGCGGGTCAGCCACAGCCTGACCAGCGAGGATTTCGTCGCGGCCGGCCGCGACATCGAATCGCGGGTCCTGGCGCGCGCGGTCAAATATCATCTCGAAGGTCGGGTGATGCTCAACCGCCACCGCACCGTGGTGTTCGCCCCGTGATCGCGCGCGCCGCCGCGCTGCTCCTGGCCCCTATCTCTGACGCAAAGGATTGAAGATGGCTGCGCTTCCCGAAAAGGCCCGTGTCGTGATCGTCGGCGTCGGCGGCATCGTCGGCGCCTCGGTGGTCCATCATCTGGTCGAGCGCGGCTGGACCGATATCGTCGGGATCGACAAGTCGGGCGTGCCGACCGACATCGGCTCGACCGCGCACGCCTCCGACTTCTGCTATGCGACCAGCCATGATTATCTGACGACGTGGACGACGCTCTACTCGATGGATTTCTTCGAGAAGATGGGTCATTATTCGCGGATCGGCGGGCTGGAGGTCGCGCGCGTCGGCGACGATCAGCGGATGGACGAGATCCGCCGCAAGGTTGCCTCGGGCAAGGCATTCGGCACCCGTGCGGAGCTGATCGACCCCGCTGGGATCAAGGCGAAGTTCCCGCTGATCGAGGAAAGCCTGGTGCAGGGCGGCCTGTGGGACCCGGACGCAGGTCTGGTCGTGCCGCGGTCGCAGACAGTGGCGGGCAAGCTGATCGACCAGGCGGTCGACGCGGGCAAGCTGACCGTCTTCGCCAACAACCAGGCGGAATCGCTCGTCATCGAGGATGGCCGGATCAAAGGTGTCGTCACGACGCGCGGCACCATCTTGGCCGACTATGTCGTCGTCTGTACGGGCCTGTGGGGGCGGTTGATCGCCGAGATGGCGGGCGAGGATCTGCCGGTGTTTCCGGTCGACCACCCGCTGACCTTCTTCGGTCCGTACACAGAGTTCGAGGGGACGGGGAAGGACATCGGCTATCCGCTGCTCCGCGATCAGGGCAATTCGGCCTATATGCGCGACACCGGCGACCCGAAGACGACCGAGGGCGGCCAGATCGAATGGGGCTATTACGAGGAGCATGCGCCGCGTCTCGTCCATCCGCGCGAGCTGCTGGAAAAGGATCAGGCGCGCCTATCGCCGTCGCAGCGCGACCTGGAGATGGAGCAGGTGCTCGAACCGCTGGAGCGTGCGATCGAACTGACGCCGATCCTCGGCGAGCTGGGCTATAATGAGGGGCATTCGTTCAACGGCCTGCTTCAGACGACCACCGATGGCGGTCCGTCGATCGGGGAGAGCCAGAAGGTGCGCGGCCTGTGGTATGCGGTTGGCATCTGGGTGAAGGACGGGCCGGGCATGGGCAAGCTGGTCGCCGATTGGATGACCGACGGGCGCACCGCGATCGACCATGCCAGCATCGACTATGCGCGGTTCAACCCGTTCCAGCTGGAAGCGACATTCATCGAGGAACGCTGCCTCGAAACCGCCGCCAAGATCTACAATCCGCCGGTCCACCCGCGCGAGCCGTTTGCGGGCGGGCGCGGCATCCGCCGCTCGCCCTTCTGGGAGCGCGAGAAGGAGCTGGGCGGCTATTTCATGGAACTCGGCGGGTGGGAACGCGCGCACGGCTATGCCGCCAACGAGCATCTGCTGGAAAAATATGCCGACCAGGTGCCGGTGCGCGAGAATGAATGGGATAACCGCCATTTCTGGCGCGTGTCGAACGCCGAGCAGCTCGAACTCAGCGCCGATTGCGGTCTCATCAACCTGTCGCACTTCCACATCACCGATATCGAGGGGCCGGACCATGTCGCGCTGATGGAGTGGCTGTGCGCGGCCAAAGTCGGCGGCGACGAGAGCATCGGCAAGGGCATCTATACCCATTTCCTCGATGACGAAGGCAATGTCCGCGCCGACTTCACCGTCTTCCGTCTCGCCGATCGCTGTCGGCTGGTGAACGGCGCCGATGCGGGCCCGCGCGACGTGCAGTACATGCGGCGGGTGGCGCAGGATCGCGGGCTGGACGTGACCGTCACCGACGTAACCGAGAAATATGTCACTATCGGCATCTGGGGTCCGAACGCCCGCGTCAATCTGCAAAAGGTGGTCGAGGACCCCGAGGCGCTGTCGCTCGAGAATTTCCCCTTCGCCGCGATCCGCATGGTTCGTATCGCGGGCAAGGACGTCATGGCGTTCCGCATTTCCTATGTCGGCGAACAGGGCTGGGAACTGCACATGGCCTATGCGGACGGGCTGGCGGTGTGGGACGCGCTACGCGCCACCGGCGTGATCGCGGTCGGCATCGAGACCTATGCCAATTCGCGACGCATGGAGAAGAGCCTGCGCCTCCAGAACGCCGACTTGCTGACCCATTACAACCTGCTGGAGGCCGATCTGGCGCGGCCCAAGGCCAAGGCGGCGGACTTTCGCGGCAAGGCGAAGCATCTGGAGCATCGCGCGCGCGAGCATCAGCCCGCCAAGCTGTGTACGCTGGTCATGACCGACAATGTCGATGCCAAGGGCGTGAAGCGCTATCCCGTCGGCATCCTGCCGGTCATCGACCCCGAAACCGGGGAGGTTCCGGTCGATGAACTCGGGCGGCGATCCTACACGACATCAATCGCCTATGGCCCCTCGATCGGCCGCAACATCGCGCTGGCCTATCTTCCCTGGGCCTTGTGCCAGGAGGGGCGGAAGCTGGAGGTCGAGTATTTCGGCGAGCGTTATCCTGTTGAGGTCGCATCGGTCGGCTACCGTCCGCTGTACGACCCCGAAAATCGCAAGCCCAAGAGCTGATCGACGGTCCGGTCGCGCGGTGCGCTACATCATCCGTCTGAAGAACTGCTCGTTCTTCGCGCATCACGGCGTTTTCGATGAGGAGGGGACGCTCGGCCAGCGCTTCCATATCGATGCGGAGGTGCTGGTCGATGCCGATGTCGGGCGGGACGGTCGCGCGATCACCGGCACCGTCGATTACGGCGAGATATTCGGCGAGGTGGAGCGACTGGTTCGCGGGCGGCGGCGCCTGCTGATCGAAACGCTCGCGCTGGAGATCGCGCGGGGGCTGTGCGAGCGGTTCGCGGCCGTCTCGCGCGCCCGCATCACGCTGCGCAAGCCGAGCGTTCCGATCAACGGCATCCTCGACCATGTCGAGGTCGAAATCGTGTGGCCGCCAGCGGATGGCGTCCGGACGGCAGAGGTCGGCGTGTCGCAATCCACGACCGCAGATGACGCAATCGTCCTATTGACGCGGGACCTGCTCTGAATAGCTTCCACCGTTATCGGCAAAGGTGGATGCACGCAGAATGGCGGCGTCAGGGGAGTAGACATGCAATCCGCCGCGCGGGTGCGCGGCAAGGGCGCGTTGACATGGGGAAGGGAAGGGAAATGAACGTCCGTAGCGAGATGCTGAACCTGATCCGCCACCGCAAGGACGGCTATTCGCTGCCGCAACCCTTCTACGTCGATCAGTCCTTCTTCGATATCGACATGGAGCTGATCTGGTATCGCGACTGGCTGTTCGCGGGGCATGATTGCGAACTGCTCAAGCCGGGCAGCTATTTCACGCTGCAGGTCGGCGCATATCCGATCGTCGTGCTGCGCGACCGCGACGGCGCGATCCGTGCCTTCCACAATAGTTGCCGTCATCGCGGCAGCCGGGTGTGCAACGCCGAACGCGGCGTCACCGCCAAGCTCGTCTGCCCCTATCATCAATGGACCTATAATCTCGACGGTTCGCTCGCCTTCGCACGGCAGATGGGGGAGGGGTTCGATCCCAGCCAGCATTCGTTGAAGCCGGTCGCGTGCGAGAGCGTCGCGGGCTATATCTTCGTCTGCCTCGCCGACGAGCCGCCTGCCTTCGCACCGTTCAGCGACCTGATGCGCCCCTATTTCGCGCCGCATAACCTGTCCGATGCGAAGATCGCCTTTCAGTCGACGATCGTCGAGAAGGGCAATTGGAAGCTCGTCTGGGAGAATAATCGCGAATGCTATCATTGCGCTGGTAGCCATCCCGAATTGTGCAAGACCTATGACGAGTCGCCCAACGTCACCGGCGTCGCCGGGGGCGAGGAAGATCCGGAAATGGCGGCGCATTGGGCGCGGTGCGAGGCGGCCGGGCTGCCGGCGCAGTTCCGCATCCACGACAGCGGCCAGTTCCGCGCGATCCGCGCGCCGCTGCTGCGCGAGGCGGAAAGCTATACGATGAACGGCAAGCGCGCCGTCGCGCGTGGCCTTTCGGACGGGGTGACGGCCGAGCGGATCGGCGCATTGATGCTGTTCAACTATCCGACGACCTGGAACCATGTCCTGATCGATCACGCAGTGACGTTCCGCGTAATGCCGATCGGCCCGAACGAAACGGCGGTGACGACGAAGTGGCTGGTCCACAAGGATGCGGTCGAGGGGGTCGACTATGATCTCGACACGCTGACGCATGTCTGGACCCAGACCAACGACCAGGATCGCCGCATCGTCGAGGAAAATGCACTCGGCATCCGCTCCCCCGCCTATGAACCCGGGCCCTATTCGCAGCTTCACGAGGGCGGGGTGATCCAGTTCGTCGACTGGTATGCGCGCGCGATCGAATCCCGGCTGGACGGCGCGGGCCTCGACCGCATTCGGCGGGTCGCGTGATCCTTTGCGCGCGGAGGGGGCGATGACGGGCCGCTATCTCCATCTCGACGAAATGTCGCCGTGGAGCGACCGGCTGCATCATCTGGAAGTGATCGGCATCGTCGACGAAGCGCCGGGGGTGAAGACCTTCACCTTCCGTTCCGAACGCGATCGCTGGTTCCGCTATCGTCCGGGACAGTTCGTGACGCTGGAATTGCCGGCGGAGGGTGGGCCATTGCTGCGGACCTACACGCTGTCGTCCTCGCCCTCCCGCCCCTTCTCGATCGCGGTGACGGTGAAGGCGCAGGTCGATAGCATCGGCACGCGGTGGATGTTCGAGCATCTCCGCCCCGGCGCGCGCATCCGTGCCTATGGCCCGACCGGGCAGTTCACCCATGTCGCGCATTCGGCCCCGCGCTATCTGTTCGTGTCGGCCGGGTCGGGCGTCACGCCGATGATGTCGATGCTGCGCTGGATGGCCGATTGCGCGCCCGACAGCGACGTCGCCTTCGTCACGGTCGCGCGGCGGCCGCAGGACATCATCTTCCGCCGCGAACTGGAACTGCTCGACCGACAGATGCCGAACCTGTCGCTCGCCATGATCGTCCGCGACAATCCGCCCGGCGAGACCTGGAGCGGACATCGCGGTCGCCTCGACGCGGCGCGACTGGCGATGCTCGTGCCCGACCTGACGACGCGCGAGATATTCTGTTGCGGCCCGGAAGCCTTCATGGCGCTGATCGGCGGCATCGTCCGCGACGCCGGGCTGGACATGGCCCGCTATCATCAGGAGAGCTTCGGCGATGCCCCCGCGAACGCGCCGAGCGAGCAGGTGCCCCCGGCTGAACCCGTGTCGGTTGCGGCCGTGACGATCACCTTCGCCGCTTCGGGTGTCACCGCGACCTGCGACTCCGGCCAGACCGTACTCGAAGCCGCGCGCCAGGCCGGCGTCCGTATCCCGGCCGCCTGCGAGTCCGGTCTGTGCGGCACCTGCAAGGTCATGAAACATTCCGGCAATGTCCGCATGGAGCACAACGGTGGTATCCTCGATGACGAGATCGACGAGGGGTATATCCTTGCCTGCTGCTCACGACCGGATCGCGACCTCAGTGTAGATGCCTGAATATCCGGTCCCGGTGTGCAGTCTGAGTAGCCCCTAGTTTTCTAGACGCCTTTCGCTTTGAAAATCTGCTGCCGTTCGAACTCGACGGGTGACGGCATACCGTTCCTGACGTGCTTGCGTACCGAGTTGTAGAACATCTCGATCTAATCGAACCCGTCCTGCCGGGCCGCCTCGCGAGTTTTGTAGGTGCGCCGCCGGGTGCGCTCACGCTTGAGCGATGAGAAGAAGCCCTCGGCGACGGCATTGTCATGGCAGTTGCCGCGTCGGCTCATCGAGTGCTCAAGGTTGTTGACCCGGACAAAGACAGCCCAGTCCATGCTGGTGAACTGCGAGCCCTGGTCTGCGTGGATTAGCACCCGTTGCTTCGATTTGCGCCGCCATACCGCCATGTGCAGCGTCTGCAGCACCACATTGGTGGTCTGTCGGCTCTGCATCGACCAGCCCACCATGCGGCGCGAGTCGAGATCGATCACAACCGCCAGATAGGCAAAGCTTTCCAAGGTGCGGATGTAGATAATGTTTGCCACCCAGGCTCGGTCTGGCGCAGCCGCGTCGAACCGGCGATCCAGCGTGTTGTCGACCGCGCAATGCGGTTGGGGCAGCACGTCTCGCCGTGATCCAGCAGGTCGTCGTGCGGCTTGCGTTAGCCATAGACCTTACCACTGTCGTTCCAGGCCCGCCGTAGCGGCTCCGTTTGCCGAGCATCTTCCCGAGCCCGCTAGCTCGGCGGGTTCTTCTGCCACGCATAGAAACCGCTGGGCTGCACAGCGAGGCAGCGGCACATTGCCCTCATGCCAAAGCGATCGCGATGCTCGGCAATGAACGCGTATCTCACTTTGCATCTCGAGCGAGATATGCGGTGGCTTTTTTTAGGATGTCGCGCTCCTCGGTCACCCAAGCCAACTCGCGCTTCGGTTGGCGGATCTCGGCATCCTTGCTGGCATCACCGGATACGACCTTCACCAGTTGCCGCTTCCACGCATACAGCAAAGGCGGGCTGACCCAAGCGGTTGCGAAACCTCCGATACCGGATACGCGCGTTCAGTGATCGGGGCCACCGCATCGCGTTTGAACTCGTCGTTGAAATCGGGCTTCCCCATCAACGCCTCCTGTCCTCAAATTTAGGATCCAGGGCGGCCAGAAATCTAGGGGCTACTCAGTTGGCGGCAATGGCGTCGTGGCGCTTCGAATGCTGGCGACGGCCATTCCGCGTTGTGATTCTCAATGAGGATAATCCAGAGAATCGATAGTTGATTACTCTGTACCTGATCGGTTCTGGCTGTATCAGGAGGTATAGTACCGACCGATCACCAAAAAAACCGATATACCCAAACGACCAAGCGTCTAAGTGTTTGTAATCGCATGGTGACCCCTACGAGAATCGAACTCGTGTTTTCGCCGTGAGAGGGCGACGTCCTAACCGCTAGACGAAGGGGCCGTGCAGTGGAGGGGGCGCTATTAGCGGGGGTGGGATGGGGCGTCAAGCGCTTCCCTGCCCAACTCTTGATAAAAAGTGAAAGGGCGGGGCGACATGGTGTCGTCCCGCCCTTTGTCGTGCCGGTTATGCCGCGTCCTTGCGGCGTTCGGCCATTTCCTCGTTCAGCATTTCGGCAAGCAGGAAGGCCAGCTCCAGGCTCTGCCCCGCATTGAGGCGCGGGTCGCAATGCGTGTGATAGCGGTCGGCCAGCGACTGTTCGGTCACGTCGATCGCACCGCCGGTGCACTCGGTCACGTTCTGGCCGGTCATCTCGGCATGGATGCCGCCCGCATGGGTGCCCTCTGCACGGTGGACGGCGAAGAAGCCGCGCACTTCGGCCAGGATGCGGTCGAAGGGGCGCGTCTTGTAACCGGTCGCCGCCTTGATCGTGTTGCCGTGCATCGGGTCGCAGGACCAGACCACCGGATGGCCCTCGCGCGTGACGGCGCGGACGAGCTTCGGCAGATGCGCCTCGATCTTGTCATGGCCATAGCGGGTGATGAGTGTCATGCGGCCGGGCACGCGGCCGGGGTTCAGCGTGTCGAGCATCCGCAGCAGCGCCTCGGGCTCCAGGCTGGGGCCGCACTTCACGCCGATCGGGTTGCCGATGCCGCGCAGGAACTCGACATGCGACGAACCCTCGAAACGGGTGCGGTCGCCGATCCACAGGAAGTGGGCTGATGTGTCGTACCAGTCGCCGGTCAGCGAATCCTGCCGGGTCAGCGCCTGCTCATAGGGGAGCAGCAGCGCTTCGTGGCTTGTATAGAAGCTGGTCTGCGCCAGTTGGGGCACCGAGGCCGGGTCGATGCCGCACGCCGCCATGAAGTCCAGCGCCTCGCCGATCCGGTCGGCCATCTCGCTATACTTCTGCGCCCAGGGGCTGCGGCCCATGAAGTCATGGGTCCAGCGATGGACCTGGTGCAGGTTGGCGTACCCCCCTTGTGCAAACGCACGCAGCAGGTTCAGCGTCGCCGCCGACTGCGCATAGGAACGCAGCATCCGCTGGGGATCGGGCACGCGCGCCTCGGGGGTGAAGGCGATGTCGTTGACATTGTCGCCGCGATAGCTGGGCAGCTCGACGCCACCCACGACCTCGGTATCGGCCGAGCGCGGCTTGGCGAACTGGCCCGCCATGCGACCCAGCTTCACCACCGGCAGCTTCGAGGCGAAGGTCAGGACGACCGCCATCTGCAGGATGACCCGGAAGGTGTCGCGAATGTTGTTCGCGCTATGCTCGGCAAAGCTCTCGGCACAGTCGCCGCCCTGAAGCAGGAAACCCCGGCCCGCCGCCACTTCGGCCAGCTCGGCGGTCAGGCTGCGCGCCTCGCCCGCAAAGACCAGCGGCGGATAGGTCGCCAGCGTCTTGGTCGCGGCGTCCAGCGCATTCTGGTCGGGATAGCGGGGAAGCTGGCGCGCTTCGGCATTCGTCCAGCTTTCGGGGGCCCAGTTCGCGGCCATGATCGTCCTGCTCTTTCGTCTTCTTTGCTGTGAACGATCGCCCATGCGCCCAATTGCGGCCATACGCAATGAAGTTGGCGTTTGAGGCCCCCAAGTCGCGTCTTTTGTTGCGTCCGATACCAGTTTGCGCCGAGCGGTGGCGGATTGCGGCGACCGGCTTTGCGGATTGTGCAGAGAGGCGGTAGCAGGAGCGCGATGTCGCGTGCCTCCATCCTGTCGTCGGCGGTCGTCGCCCTGTCCGCCTTCCTGCTGTCGGTGCCCGACCGGGCGCCCGCCGCGCCCCTCGTCGCGGTCGAGAAGACCGACAACACAGCGCTGTTCGGGGCCATGCGCGACGCCGATCTGCGGCTGGCGACGATCGCATGGAAATTGGCGACGGCCAACGCCGCGATCTGCCCCGACCGCGCACCTACTCCGGGCATCGTGGTTCATGCGATCGACCAGTATGACCCAGGCGTGCGCAAGGACCTGCCCCTGATCTTCGGCTTCGAGGGGCCGGTCGCGGTCGAGGCGGTCGTGCCGGGCAGCGCGGCGGCGAAGGCCGGAGTGCAGCCGAACGACACGATCGAGGCGGTCGACGGCAAGCCCTTCGTCGTCAATCCGGCGGGCGCGTCGCAGGCGAACACCGCGACCCGTGACGCCGCACAGCGCCAGATCGCCGCCGAGCCTGCCGACCGGCCGCTGCGCCTGACCCTGCTCCGCCATGGCCAGCGGCGCGAGGTGACGGTCGCGGCCCAGCCCGGTTGCCGCTCGCGCTTCGAGATGCTGATGGGGCCGGGGCTGACGGCGTCGGCGGACGGCGATATCGTCCAGATCGGCTCGCGCTTCTTCGAGCGGTTCGACGACCGGATGATCGCGGTCGTCGTGGCGCACGAGTTTTCGCACAATATCCTGCATCACCGCGACCGGCTGGACGCGGCGGGCGTGAAGCGCGGCATCCTGTCGGAGTTCGGGCGCAACGGGCGACTGTTCCGTCAGACGGAGACCGAGGCAGACCTGCTGGGCGTCATCCTGATGCGCAATGCGGGTTATGATCCGCAGGACGCGGTGCGGTTCTGGCGGGAACATGGCGGCGAGGTCGATGGCGGCATCTTCCGCAGCCGCACGCATCCGTCCTCCTCCGCGCGGGCCGATGCGGTCGCGGCCGAGATCGCGGCCATTCAGGCGGGTGCGCCCACGCCCTATCGTCCGGCCTTGCTCGACCAAGCAAAGGCCACATTGCAATAGGTTGGAATGTAAGCGCTTAACCAACCGTTTGCAGTTGGCGGTTACACATCGGGCAAAGTCGCAGGCATAGGAGCTTGCGATCTGCCGGGGACCGTCATGTTTTCATCCTTGCCCATACCGAAAAAGATCGGTCTTTCGTTCACAGTCGTCGTTCTTTCCGTGCTGGTGATGATGGGGGTTCTGTGGTGGTCCCTGGCCAAGATCGAGGGGATGACGAAGCGGAGCGTCCTGGCGCAGGAGGTCTATACCAACACGCTGGAGATGGAGGGCGGCGTCCAGCGCGAGAACAGCCAGATGCGCGGCTTCCTCATCACTGGGGACGAAGCCTATCTAAAACAATATTTTACCGCGCGTACCGCCGAGACCGAGGCGGCGGCCCTGCTCGACAAGGAATTGGTGGACGATCCCAAGGCGCGCGCTGAGGTGGCTGCATCGCATGCCAGGATGGACGAATGGCGCCGCGACATCGGTGATCCGCTGATCGCGCGCAGCCGTACCGATCGCGAGGGCGCACAGGCCTGGCTTCGCGCCAATAGCGGGCGTGTGCGGGTCACGACGATCCTGCAGCCGCTGCGCGATCTGCGGGCGCGGAGGCTCGACAGGATGGCGACGGTGCGGGCCGACCGCAGGATGGTGCTGCAGACGGCGCAATGGAGCCTGATCGTCGGCGGCCTGATCATGGTCGGAACCGCCATCGCGATGGCGGTGCTGCTGTCGCGCGCGTTGGGACGGCCGATCGTCCGGCTGACGGGGGTCATGGACGCACTGTCGCACGGTCGAAACGACATCGTCGTCCCCGATGCCGACCGGCGCGACGAACTGGGCAGCATGTCGCGCGCCGTGGTCGTCTTCCGCGACACCGCCGTCGCCAAGGCGCGGTCGGATGCCGAGCAGAATGACGTGGTCGAGCGCATCGGCGGCGCGCTGGGCCAGTTGGCGGACTCGGACCTGACCGCCCGGCTCTCTGGCTTCCCGCCTTCCTATGCGGCGATCGAGCGCGACTTTAACACGGCGGTCTTGCGGCTGTCGGGTTCGCTGGGTGCGGTGCGCGTCAACGCGGCCGGGATCACCAGCGGCACGGTGGAAATGAACGAGGCCGCCGACGATTTGGCGCGCCGGGCCGAACAGCAGGCGGCAAGCATCGAGGAAACCTCGGCCGCGATGAACGAGATCGCCCAGTCGGTGACGGCCGCGGCGACCAAGGCGCAGTCGGCCGAGGCGATCGTCCGCAAGGCGAGCAGCGACGTCGCCAACAGCGAGGCGATCGTCCGCCGTACCGTGTCGGCGATCGGCGACATCGAACGCTCGTCCAACGAGATTGCCGAGATCATCGCGGTGATCGACGGCCTATCCTTCCAGACCAACCTGCTGGCGCTGAACGCCGGTGTCGAGGCGGCCCGTGCGGGTGATGCGGGCAAGGGCTTCGCGGTCGTCGCCTCCGAAGTCCGTGCGCTGGCCGAACGCTCGGCCGAGGCGGCACGCGACATCAGCGCGCGGATCACGACCACGGTCGACCGGGTGCGCAGCGGCGTGGAGCTGGCTAACAAGACCGACGAGTCGCTGCGCCTGATCGCGACGGGCATGCAGGACATCACCGGACTGGTCGAATCGATCGCGGGCGGGGCGTCCGAACAGGCGACCAGCATCCAGCAGGTCAATCTGGCGATCAACGATATGGACGGCGTGACCCAGGCCAATGCCGCGATGGTCGAGGAAGTCACCGCCGCCGTCCGCGCCCTGTCCACCGAAACCCGCGCGCTGGAGGAGCAGGTCAACCGCTTCCGCGTCGACGAGGCGGCGGCATCGTCCTTCGCGCACGCCGTGCCGATGCGCCGCGCGGCCCCGCCCGCGCCCGCTCCGGCACGGCGAGCGGCAAGCCCGGTGCAGGGCAATCTCGCCATGAAGCAGGACGAAGACGACTGGAGCAGCTTCTGATCCTGCCCTGACCCCGCAGGACGGCTTTCGCGAAGGTCCGCAATCTCCCCCCGGCGGATTGCGGGCCTTTTCATTATGACATGCGGGATTGTAAGTCGCGGCCTGCCGGGGCAAGCGGCGGACATGGATATTCCCCAACGCTATGCCGATTTCATCCAGTGGATCGGCGACGGCACCGGCATGGCCGACAGCCTGTTGCACGTCCATGCGGGCATGGCGGTGCTGTTCCTGGCGCGCGTCCTGACCCGCAAATCGCTATCCACCCCAATCCCGCTCGCCTGCGTCGCGCTGGCCGAGGCGGGGAACGAAATCCTCGACCGGCTGCATTATGGATCGTGGCGTTGGGACGATACACTGGGCGACATCGCCAACACCATGTTCTGGCCGACCATATTGTTCATCGGCCTGCGGATGCGATCCCCGCGCGGACGGCGTTGAGCGGTATTTTTACAATTCCTCCCCTGCCAGGGGATAAGGGGAGGGGGACCATCCGCAAGATGGTGGAGGGGTGTCCCCGCCATCGAGAGCGGGACACCCCTCCGTCAGGCCTTCGGCCTGCCACCTCCCCTGCCAGGGGAGGAATAGGTATTCTCAACCCTCCGGCAGTACCGGCTTCCAGTCCCAGCCCAGCGGATCGCCGTCCATCACCTCTACCCCGGCGGCGAGCAGCGTGTCGCGAATAGCGTCGCTCTTGGCGAAATCCTTGTCTGCCCTTGCCGCGCGTCGTTCGACCAGCTGCGCCTCGATGGCTGTTTCGTCCAGCGTGGCGTTCTTCGGCCGGGTGCGCAGGTCGGCGCGGGTCAGCGTCGCCAGTTGCAGCCCCAGTGTCGCATCGAAATCAGCGAGTGCCGCGAGTCGCACGCCCGGCGACAGTTTCTTGTCGCCCAGCATCTCGTCCAGCACGGGCAGCGCGCGCGGCGTCGCCAGATCGTCCGACAGCGCGGCATCCAGCCGTTCGCGATAGGGAGCCGCATCGCCCTTTTCCGGCGCATCGGCGCGGGCACGAAGCCCCTCGACCGTCTGCACCAGCCGCTTGAGGCGCACCTGCGCAGCGGCGAGGCCATCCCAGCCGAACTCCATTTCTGAGCGGTAATGCGCCTGGAGGCACATCAGGCGGTAAGCGAGCGGGTGGAAGCCGCGATCCATCAGCGCCTGGAGCGTCAGGAACTCGCCCGACGACTTGGACATCTTGCCGGTGCGGTCGACCAGGAAGTTGTTGTGCATCCAAATATTGGCGCCGCTATCGGGGGTGCAGCTATGCGCCTGATTCTGCGCGATCTCGTTCGGGTGATGGATCTCGCGGTGGTCGATGCCGCCGGTATGGATGTCGAACTGCGTACCCAGATACTGCTTGCTCATCACCGAGCATTCCAGATGCCAGCCCGGCGCGCCCGGACCCCAGGGGCTGTCCCATTCCATCTGTCGATTCTCGCCCGGCGCGGAGGCGCGCCAGATGGCGAAGTCGGCCGGGTGCCGCTTGCCCGCGACGGGATCGATCCGGCTCTCGCCCTCGTCGTCCTGATGCCGGGCGAGGCGGCCATAATCGGGCACGGTCGTCACGTCGAAATACAGGCCGTCGGGCAGCCTATAGCAGTGCTTGTCCTCGATCGCCCTGGCGAAGTCGATCATCTGGGGGACATGCTCGGTCGCCAGCGGGAAGCGGGTCGGCTCGGCAATGCCCAGATCCTTCAGGTTGCGCTTGAAGGCTTCGGTGTAATGCGCGGCGATCGCCCAGATATCCTGGCCACTCTTCTTGGCGGCGGCCTCCATCTTGTCATCGCCCGCATCGGCGTCGGAGGTCAGATGGCCGACATCGGTGATGTTGATGATATGGGTGAGAGGCCAGCCCTTCCAGCGCAGCACGCGCGACAGCGTGTCGGTAAAGACATAGGCGCGCAGATTGCCGATATGCGCATAATTATAAACGGTTGGGCCGCAGGAATAGACGCGCACATTGGCCGGATCGATCGGTCGGAACGGCTCGGGCGCGCGGGTCAGGCTGTTGTACAGGATCAGCGGAGTGGCGGGTGCGGTCATGGCGGATGCCTTAGCCATGTCGGCTCTTGCCCGAAAGAGGCCCCGGTCCGGCGGGTACCGGAGCCGGGGCTGACGCGGTGACAGGGGAGGCACCGTGTCGATCGTTCCTGGACCTGGAAGGCCCATGAACATGTCAGGGTGTCCGGCATACGGGAGTTAGCCGGACATCGGTGCTTCTAGGGGGCGGCGGATCACCGCAGCATGGCCGCCACATGACAAGCGCGTTCATATCGGGGTATCGGCGACGAACCGAGCACGCCGGGCGGCGGAGCGATTTGCGATCCGACGGGTTGTAATCGGGCGACCGCGCTGCTAGGAGCGCCCGACGATGCGGCCACAGTTGTTCTGCGGCCGCTTTATCCTGTTTTGCCGGAGCAATTCGTTTTTATGCAGATCATCGTTCGCGACAACAATGTGGATCAGGCCCTTCGCGCGCTCAAGAAGAAGCTGCAGCGGGAAGGCGTGTATCGCGAAATGAAGCTCCGTCGCCATTACGAGAAGCCCTCGGAAAAGCGCGCTCGTGAGCGTGCAGCGGCCGTGCGTCGTGCCCGCAAGCTGGAGCGCAAGCGCGCCGAGCGCGACGGCGCCCGGTAAGCGTATCGCCGGATGGTGCCGCGTTCCTTCGCATCATGCGAGGGGCAGCGGCGCGGTCCGGCACCGGTCGATTCGCATCAAAGTGACTCGGCCCGCGCTTCGAGCGCCGCCTTTCCTGAACGCCCACGCACAGAGCGAGAAACAGGCATGTCCGTAACCGCTGTTCCCCTTCGTCCCGTCCGGCGTTCCTATCTGGTCTGGATATGGGTTGCGGTGGTGGCGGCCGTCGTCGTTGCCGCTCTGCTGGCGCGTCAGGGTGACGCCGCACTGCTGCGCGAGGCGCGCGGTGCCGGTGTCACGACGACCGCGTCGGGCCTTCAGTACAAGGTGATCGAGCCGGGTCAGGGTGGCGCTCTCCCGACCGCGACCGATGTAGCGCTGGTGAACTATACCGGCCGCCTGATCGACGGCACGGTCTTCGACGCCTCGAAGCAGCCGACGCCGATGCCGCTGTCGAGCGTGCTGCCCGGCTTCGCCGAAGCGCTCAAGCTGATGCCCAAGGGGTCGAAGTACCGTTTCTGGCTGCCTGCCAAGCTTGGCTATGGCAACCATGCGAACGGCCCGATCCCGGCCAATTCGGAACTGGTGTTCGATGTCGATATGATCGACTTCATCCCCGAATCGGTCCTGCGGCAGATGCAGGCGCAGCAGTCGATGATGGGCGGAGCGGGTGCGGGCGCCATGCCCGGCGGTGCCCCCGGCGCACCGTCGCCCCGCTAAGGCGTCGCATCGCGCAAAGCCTTTCCGATTCGGATCGAGATCGCCGGAGCCCCATAGGTTTCCGGCGATTTTGCGTTGCGGGGAAGAAGGGGGGCGTGACGTAGGGGTTGGCCTGATCCGCCCCAAACATGCTTTGGCGCCGAGAGGTGCCTCTAAGCGCGCTGTTTCTATCCTACCGTGACAAGAAGGCGCAGCTTTCCCGATCCTATGTGGGGCCCGGCGAAGGTCGGGCCTGGTGTGCAACGATCGGATTGCCCTGCCATGGCCGCTCCAATTGGACGGGCTTTCGCGGGATGGTTGCTGCTTCCGCCCGCGAGCGGGGCAGGCCCTGTAATGGATTGGGGGAGGGCTCGGTAACAGTTCCGAGGAACCGACTGTCCGCCCACGCTAAGTGAGCACAGTTTCCTGTCACGCCGGACATGCCATATTGCTGGTTACGGGCCGGGGGTGATGGGGTCTGGCTGGCGAGGGGCTGTTAGGGGGGGGGCCATCCGGTTTTGGGCGTCATCGGTCTGGGTGGCGCCGGATCGCGCCTCTCGATTGCAATGGCCCCCTCCGGCCACCGAATGTCCATCTGCGCCAGACAAAAAAATAGCGGCCCGAAGGCCGCTATTCCTTTCAGCCGTATGGCTGAAGCAACTTAGTTGCTGTCGGCGTTGTCGTCCGAATCGGCGACCACGACGATGCCAGCAACGACGGCAGCAGCCGCCAGGACGGCGACGAGGATGCCACCGCCGGCCAGGCCGTTCTTCTTGGCGGCCGGAGCCGAAGCGCGGACCGACTTCGAAACCGAAAGGCTGGCAGCCGGGTTCGCAGCCATCGCCGGGGCGACGGTCATCGAAACGGCGGCAGCGGCGACGAGAAACTTCCCAAGACGCATGTCGAACTCCCTTAAAATTTGTCAGCGGAGCCATGGCACGCAGACCGTCCCAAGGCAACCCCACCAACGAGTATGGGACAGTTATGCTCCCACACTGATGCGGCAATGCAACATTACTTTACCGCTCTGTGGCTATACGTTGCTTTGCCGCGAAACGAAATGCCCGACAAACGTTTCGGCTCGGTAAAGAGGCGTCAGGTAGAAAAAATCGTGCGCGTCTGGTCTTCCAGCATCAGCGCCGTCAGGCGGTCGCTGTGATAGGCGCCGGTGTCGATGCCGATGCGGTGCGGCAGGATTTCTGCCTCTTCCGCGACGGTATGGCCATGGACCACCATCTTTTCGAGCGGGGCGCGGTGATCCAGGAAAGGATCACGAATCCAGCGGGTTTCGGCCAGCTTCTGCTCGGCGATCGGGATGCCGGGGCGGACGCCCGCATGGACGAAGGCATAATCGCCCAGGACCATGATCTCCTTGAGATTCTCCAGGAACGCGCGGTGTTCGGGCGGCACGATGGCGTTCAACCGCTCCGTAACCTCCGCATAGTCGAGGCGCTCATAGTCTTCGGCCGCGACGCCATAGCTCAGCATCGTCTCGCGGCCGCCGATTCGGCAGAACAGCCGCAGCGCCTTATCGTCGCCTTCGATCGCGCGGAGGAAAATCTCTTCGTGATTGCCCATGATGCAGTGGATTTGCGAATCACCCGCACAGAGGCCGCGAATCCGCTCCACCACCCCGGCCGAATCGGGGCCACGATCGACCAGATCGCCCAGGAAGATGATGTGCCGCTCGGCGGGAGGGCGCGCCGCATGGTCGGCATCGATCCGGGTCAGGATGGCATCGAGCAGGTCCAGCCGACCATGAATATCGCCGACGGCATAGACCCGCAGACCGAGCACCATGGCGGGTACGAAATCAGGAACGCGCTTTCGTAAATTCAGGAGCTTGGCAAGCATGGATGGTTTGTTATCCGCTACAGGCGGTTGTCCTTAGTCCCGACCGTGCGCGCGCGCAATGCGATGGGGCGTCAGCTCTGGTCGGGCCACAGCCCGCGCGTATCCAGAACGGTCTTGCCCCGACGCTCGTCGAGCGGAACGGATCGGAAGATGTCGTGGTCGACCAGAACGATCATCGCCCCGCAAGTTTCCAGCGCGGTGTCGATGTCGATCAGCCGCGCGCCCGTTCCGTCGAAAGCGCGGGGCAGGGTGGTGGCATAAGGCTCGACGATATGGACGCGTTCGCCGAATCGGGCGGCAAGCGCGGCAGCGACCTTCAGCGCGGGGCTTTCGCGGAAGTCGTCGATATTGGCCTTGAAGGCGAGGCCGAGACAGGCGACCGGCCCGTCCTGCGCCTCAATCATCGCGGCGGCGCGCGCGATGATATGGTCGGTCTTGCCGTCATTCACCTCTCGCGCGGTGCGGATCAGCGGGGTGTTGGCGGGGTCGGCGGCGACGAGGAACCACGGGTCGACCGCGAGGCAGTGGCCGCCGACGCCGGGACCGGGCGACAGGATGTTGACGCGCGGGTGGCGGTTGGCCAGCCGGATCACCTCCCACACATCGACGCCCAGCGTGTCCGCGACCAGGCTGAGTTCGTTGGCGAAGGCGATGTTGACGTCGCGAAATGCGTTCTCGGTCAGCTTGGTCATTTCCGCGGCGCGCGCCGTGGTGGTGACGCAAGCCCCGCGCACGAAGCGCCGGTAAAAGGCCAGTGCCTTGCGGGCACAGCGTGGGGTGATGCCGCCGATGACGCGGTCATTGTCGATCAGCTCGACCAGGATACGACCGGGCAGCACCCGCTCCGGGCAATAGGCGATGGCGAGGTCGGCCTGCTCGCCCGGTCGGGTGGCGCCGGGCAGCTTCAGGTCGCGGCGTTCGCGCGCGATCAGGTCGCGGACCTGCTCGGTCGTGCCGACGGGCGAGGTCGATTCCAGGATCACCGTATCGCCGCTCTTGAGCGCCGGGGCGATCGCGCGCGCGGCGTCGAGGACGAAGGTGATGTCGGGCTGGCGATCGTCGGTGAAGGGGGTGGGCACCGCGATGACGAAGACATCGGCCGGTGCGACGGTCAGCGAGGCCTTCAGGCTGCCGCGCGCAACGACGCCGGACACCAGGCCGTCGAGGTCGACCTCCTCGATATGGACGCGCCCCGAATTGATCGTCTCGACGACAGAAGGGGTGACGTCGACGCCCGTCACCATCGCGCCGGTCCGCGCGATGACGGCGGCGGTGGGCAGGCCGATATAGCCCAGCCCCATCACCGTGACCGAGAGTTCAGAGTCCAAGGGCATGGGTCATGATCCTGTTGATCCGGTCGGCGGTATCGCCGGAGCCGAACGGGTTGTGCGCGCGCGCCATGGCGGCGTAGCGATCGGCATCGTCGAGCAGCGCGAAGACTTCCGCCGCGATCCGGTCCTCGTCGGTACCGATCAGCCGGGCGGTGCCCGCCGCGACGCCTTCTGGACGTTCGGTCGTCTCGCGCATGACGAGCACCGGCTTGCCGAGCGCGGGCGCTTCCTCCTGCACGCCGCCCGAGTCGGTCAGCACGATATGCGCGGCGTCGAGCGCGCGGACGAATTGCGGATAATCGAGCGGCGCGATCCGAGCGATGGCGGGGTGGTCGCCCAGCACCTCGTCCATCACCGCCACGACATTGGGGTTGGGGTGCATGGGGAAGAGGATGCCGACATCCGGGCGCTCGGCGATCCGACGCAGTGCGCGGGCGATCGCGGCCATGCCGTCGCCGAAATTCTCGCGCCGATGGGTCGTGACCAGGACGATCCGCTTGCCCTCAAGCCGCGCCAACACGGGATCGAGACCCGCCGCCAGCGTCGGATCGGCCGCGATCCGCGCCTTCGTCCAATGCAGCGCGTCGATCACGCTGTTGCCGGTGACATGGACCTTGGCCGGATCGATGCCCTCGGCGCGGAGCGCGGCGGCGGCGGTTTCGGTCGGGGCGAAGTGGAGCGCGGCGATCGGCGCGATCATCCGCCGGTTCACCTCTTCGGGCCAAGGCTGATAGATGTCGCCCGAACGCAAGCCCGCCTCGACATGCGCGACCGGCACCTTTCGATAGTAAGCGGCCAGCGCTCCCGCCATGGCGGTCGCGGTGTCGCCCTGCACGACCACCATCGCCGGACACTCGGTATCCATCACCTCGCCCAGCCCGGTCAGCAGCCGCGCGGTCAGCCGGTCGAGCGACTGGCCTGGCTCCATCAGGTCCAGATCGTGATCCGGCGTCAGGTCGGCAATGGCGAGCACCTGATCCAGCATCCCGCGATGCTGCGCGGTCACGCACACCCGCACGGGTGCCGCGTTGGCGCTACGCAACGCCCTGATAACAGGGAACAGTTTGATCGCCTCCGGCCTTGTGCCGAAGATGATGAGGATGGGGGGGCGCGTCATCGGGCGATTCGTAACCTGTCGCTTTTAAGGACACCCTAATCGCATCCCGGCAGCGCAAGGCTATGTTGCGCCGCGCGATCCGGCTAGAGGCATATCGATCCAGGGAGGTTTCATGACGATCAAGAAGGTTCGCAAGGCTGTTTTTCCGGTGGCCGGTCTGGGGACGCGCTTTCTGCCCGCGACCAAGTCGATGCCGAAGGAAATGCTGACCGTCGTCGACAAGCCGCTGATCCAATATGCCGTCGAGGAAGCGCTGGAAGCGGGGATCGAGCAGATCATCTTCGTCACCGGCCGCGGCAAGGGTGCGCTGGAGGATCATTTCGACATCTCCTACGAACTCGAAGCCACGATGAAGGCGCGCGGCAAGAGCCTCGCGGTGGTCGAGGGCATTCGCCAGAAGCCGGGCAGCCCCGTCTATGTCCGCCAGCAGGAGCCGCTGGGCCTGGGCCATGCGGTGTGGTGCGCGCGTGAGATCGTCGGCGACGAGCCCTTCGCGGTGCTGCTGCCCGACGAACTGATGGTCGGCGGCTTCATGAAGCAGATGGTCGAGGCCTATGACCAGGTCGGCGGCAACGTCATCGGCGCGCTGGAAGTGCCCGACAGCGAGACCGACAAATACGGCATCATCTCGCCTGGCAAGCAGGACGGTCGCCTGACCGAAGTGACCGCGCTGGTCGAAAAGCCCAAGGGCAAGGCGCCGTCGAACCTGATGATCCCCGGCCGCTACATCCTCCAGCCCGAGGTCATGCAGATCCTCGACGCGCAGGAGCCGGGTGCGGGCGGCGAGATTCAGCTGACCGATGCGATGGCCAAGCTGATCGGCAACCAGCCCTTCCACGGCTTCACCTTCGACGGGCAGCGTTACGACTGCGGCGACAAGGCAGGCTGGCTGACCGCCAACCTGGCGCTGGGTCTGGCGCGCGAGGATATCGGCCCGGCGGTGCGCGAGTTCGCGAAGAACCTGCTCGGCTGATAGGGTTTCTACGTGGTTGAAGAGGGGCGGGGCCGAAAGGCTACCGCCCCTTTTTATTCCTCCCCTGCAAGGGGAGGGGAACCAGCGAAGCTGGTGGAGGGGTGTAGCCGGTTGCGAGTGAGACCCGCTCTCACCGAGCGCGACACCCCTCCGTCAGGCCTTCGGCCTGCCACCTTCCCTGCGAGGGGAGGAATGAGCATTAATGCTTCTGCTTCTCACCCCGCCGCGCGAGCCAGCCGAAGGTCAGCAGGATCACCGTCGGACACAGCATCGTGTTCCAGATGTCGAACCAGCTGGCGGGCAGATTGCCTTCATCCGTGGCGTAGAAGGGCTGGAGCAGGTCATAGGCTTCGTTGATCGACTCGATGACCAGCACGGTCAGCCAGCACCGCCAGTCCCAGGGCTTGCGCCGCATGACCAGCGCCGACAGGGTCAGGATCGCCATCCCTGCATAGGCGTGCAGCGTGCTGTCGGGCAGGCCGGTGACTTGCCCGATCCAGCCCTTGTCTCCCGTCCAGTCGAACCAGCCGGGCGGCGGCGTCGGTCGCGCGCTCATGCCGCCACCGTCCGCGCATGGGCGCAGCGACAGCCGGGGTCCTTGGGCAGGGCGAGCGTACGGAAACGCATCGTCAGCATGTCCGCGATCAGGATGCTGCCCGCGCTGTCCCGCCCGAACGGTGCGGCGGCGCGTAGAGCTTCCAGTGCGGCGAGGCTGCCCATCACCCCCGTCACCGGCCCCAGCACACCGTCATCGGCGCAGGTCAGCCCGGCCTCGTCGGCCGCATCGCCGACGAAGCAGCGATAACAGGGTTTGTCGGCTTCCCAGCCGCGATAAACCGCCAACTGCCCCTCGAACTGCCCGACCGCCGCCGAGACGAGGGGCACTCGCTGTGCCAGCGCGGCATCGGCCACCGCCAGCCGGGTCGTGAAATTGTCGCAACCGTCCAGCACAACGTCGGCGCCTTCGATCAGCGCGGCGGCATTGTCCGGGGTCACGCGCGTCCGGTGCGTCGTGACCGCGACATGCGGGTTCAGCCGCGCGACATGGGCGGCGGCGGCCTCGACCTTGGGCGTGCCACGATCGTCGGTGGTGAAGATGGTCTGGCGTTGCAGGTTGGACGGCTCGACCACATCGTCGTCGATCAGCACCAGCGATCCGATGCCCGCCGCCGCCAGATACTGGATGGCGGGGGAGCCGATGCCGCCCGCGCCGATCACCGCGACCTTGGCCTGTTTCAGTTTCAGCTGCCCGCCGCCGCCGAACTCGCGGAGGACTATGTGGCGGGCGTAACGGGCAAGTTCGTCGTCGCTCAGGATCATCCCGGCCCCGTACCCGGCCAGGTATAGGTGATGACCGCCCGATACCAGCGATCGCCCGGGATCATGGTGCGGTGCGCCAGGTGGCGCACCATGCGCTGTGCCGCGCCCGCGCTGAACTGTTCGACCGTCGGGCAGCCGATGGCCAGCGGCACCACGCTGTCGGCGTTGCCGTCGGCGCTGATCCGGATGGCGAGCGGCACGACCAGCACCATCTGCGCGTCGTCCTGCCGGGCGCGGGTGCAACGCCCCGCCGCCACTTCGTCACGAACGAAACGGACCATATCCGGTCCGGCAGGCGGCAGGGTGAGCACGCCCAGCGTCGACCAGTCATGCGGCGGCTCGGCCGTGCCGGGGGTGGTCAGCGGGGGCACCGGCGCCACTGGCGATGCCGGCGCGATCGCCTGAGCCGCAGCGGCGGCGAGGAGCAGCGCCGCGATCACCGCCCGGTCGATCCGAAGCCGCCATCACCCCGCTGTGTCGAGTCGAGTTCGTCGACTTCGGTTAGGGTGGCGCGCTGGACGGGGGCGGGGACGAGCTGGGCGATGCGCTCGCCGCGTACCACCTCGAACGGCTGGTCGCCCAGATTGGCGAGGATCACCTTCACCTCGCCGCGATAATCCTCGTCGATCGTGCCGGGCGTGTTGAGGCAGGTGATGCCGTGTTTCAGCGCCAGACCGGAACGCGGGCGCACCTGCACCTCATAACCCGGCGGGATCGCGATGGCGAAGCCGGTGGCGATAGCGGCGCGTTTGCCGGGCTCCAGCGTCAGCGTCTCGGCGGCGACCACGTCCATGCCCGCCGCGCCGGGGGTGGCATAGGCGGGCAGGGGAAGACCCTCGCCATGGGGCAAATATTTGATGGCAATGGAGATTGGTGCGGTCGTCATGACCGTGCTTGTAGCGCATCCGCGATACGTTGCGCGAGCCCCCTGGCCACCGCGTCCTTGCCCATCCGTTCCCAGCTCTCGACGCCATCGGCGGTGACGAGGTGGACGCGGTTCGCCTCGCCGCCGAACACGTCGCCCGATACGTCGTTGGCGACGATCCAGTCGGCGCGCTTGCGCAGGCGCTTGGCAACGGCATGATCGATGACATGCTCGGTCTCGGCCGCGAAGCCGACGACCAGCGCGGGGCGGTCGGGCGCGGCAGCCACGGTGGCGAGGATGTCGGGATTCTCGACCAGCGTCAGCGCAGGGGCGCCGCCGCCGTCCTTCTTCACCTTCTGTTCCGCCGCCTCCACCCGCCAGTCGGCGACGGCGGCGACCATCACGGCGGCATCGGCGGGCAGCGACCCGGTGACCGCCTGGGCCATGTCGCGTGCGGTTTCGACATTTACGCGGGTAACGCCCGCCGGGGTTGGCAGCGTCACCGGCCCGGCGACCAGCGTCACCCGCGCGCCCAAGGCCGCCAGCGCGCCCGCGACTGCAAAACCCTGTCGCCCCGAGGAGCGGTTGGCGATGTAGCGGACCGGATCGATCGGCTCATGGGTCGGACCCGCCGTCACCAGCACATGCCGTCCCGCCAGCGGGCGATGGCCGGGGGCGAGCTTCGCCTTGATCGCCGCCAGGATCGCGGGCGGCTCGGGCAGGCGGCCGGGACCGAACTCGCCGCACGCCATCGCGCCTTCTTCGGGATCCATCACTTCGACGCCATCGGCGCGCAGCTGCGCCACGTTGCGCTGGGTGGCGGGATGCAGCCACATGCGGACGTTCATTGCGGGCGCGACCAGCACCGGCGTATCGGTGGCGAGCAACAGGGTCGTCGCCAGATCATCGGCATGGCCGTTCGCCATGCGCGCGATCAGGTCGGCAGTGCCCGGCGCGACTACGACCAGATCGGCCTCGCGGCTGAGCTGGATATGCCCCATCTCCGCTTCGTCCTTCAGGTCCCAGAGCGTGGTGAAGACCTGATTTTCCGAGAGCGCGGCGAGCGTCATCGGCGTGACGAAATGGCTGCCCCCCTCGGTCAGGACGCAGCGGACGCTATGCCCGGCCTTGCGGAGCAGGCGGATCAGCTCGCAGCTCTTATAGGCGGCGATCCCGCCCCCGACGATCAACAGGACATGGCTCATCGCACGACTCGCGTCACGGTGATGCGTCGCCGGTCGCGCGCGGCGGCGATCAGCTCGCGAACCGCATCGGGGGCGAAAACGACGCCGAGGAACAATAGCGGGGCCACCACCAGCGCAAAGGCGAGTCCGCCGGTGATGAGGCCGAACAGCGCATAGGCGGCGAGCGTGATCCCCGCCCGGCGCGCCACGGGTTGCCGCCAATGCGCCCAGCCCAGCGCCGCGAGCAGCCCCAATGGTATGGCGATCACGACCGGCAACACCCCGACTCCGCTGGCCGAGGCGATGACCGCCAGCCATTCGCCCGGCGACTGGAACGCGATCGGCGAGGCGATCGCGGGGTCGATCGGGCCGACCATCGCGTTCAGTCGGTGGGCGTGCGCCGCGTAGAGGATCATTGCAAGCGCGGTCGCACCGATCCACCCGGTCGCCTCGCGCTCGGCCCCCGCGCGCCAGGCGAGAAACCCCATCAGCAGCGCATGGAGAAGCGCCACGGGGCTGAGGATCATCGCCGCCAGCCCCAGCGCGACCGCGGTCGGCATGGCATCGGGCCGCCGCTGCACCAGCGATAGCGCGATCAGTAGCGCGGCCCAGACCTCGGGCACCGATACCATCGCCCGGTCGAGCGCGGGATAAAGCCCGGCGACCAGCAGGACGATCGCCAAGGCGCGGGGACCCCGTCCCTCGAACAGTGGCCAGCAGCGCCGCGCCCAGCCCGCGACCACGGCGAGGCCCAGCAGGACGAGCAACACATGGTCGACCGGCGGCGGCAACAGGGAAAGCGTCACGGGAAGCGCGGGCAATGGCACCGCCAGCAGGACGGGGCGCAGCGGTCGTCCATTCTCACGCAGCGCATCGATCGCGGCCGAATAGAAATCCTGCCCGTGCCGCACATGGTCGAGGATCGCGGCCGAAACCGGGGGCAGGCGGTCCGAAACGGCATCGGGCTCGCCGCCGGTCAATAGCATAGCCGCGATCAGCACGATCAGCATCGCCAGCACCCCGATCGCGACGGGCGGCGCCATGCCCGACAACCGCCCCGGCTGGCTCAGCCAGAGCGGCCGCGACGTGCGGCGCGAGGGTAGGGAGGGCGCGCTGCCCGGCATGCCTACCCCAGCATCCTACCGAAGCACGGCGAAGGTGGCCGCGACCCCGGCGGCCGCCGACAGCATCGAGATCAGCGCATAGCGCCAGCCGCCGCCGATCCGCACGACCTCGATCTGCTTGAGCGGCGGGGCGGGCGGTTCGCCACCCGGCGCGGGGTAGCGCGCCTCGATCCGGCGGACCAATTCGGGCAGGCGGGCGAGCGTCTGCACATCCTCGATCAGACGGTCGGCGATCTTGGCCTCGGGGCCGAGTTCGGTCCTGATCCACTCGCGAACGAAGGGCGCGGCCGAGTCCCACAGGTTGATGTCGGGGTCCAGGCTGGTCGCCACGCCCTCGACCATCACCATGGTCTTTTGCAGCAGCAGCAGATGCGGCTGCGTCACCATGTCGAAGTCTCGAGTGATCGAGAACAGGCCGTCGAGCATCATGCCGATCGACATGTCCTTGACGGGAAGCCCCCGCATCGGCTCGCCCACCGCCCGCAGCGCGGTCGCGAACTCCGCGACATTGTGGTGGGCGGGCACATAGCCCGCCTCGAAATGGATCTCGGCGACGCGCTTATAGTTGCCGGTGATCAGGCCATAGAGGATCTCGGCCAGCCACACCCGCGCGCGCCGGTCGATCCGGCCCATGATGCCGAAGTCGATCGCGGCGATCTTGTTGCCGGGCAAGGCGAACAGATTGCCCTGGTGCATGTCGGCGTGGAAGAAGCCCTCGGCGATCGCCTGGCGCAGGAAAGCCCGCACCAGCGTCTGCGCCAGATGCGGCAGGTCATAGCCCGCCTCGACCAGCGCCTGTCGGTTGGACAGCTTGATCCCGTCGATCCACTCGACCGTCAGCACCTTGGCCGTCGAGCGCTGCCAGTCGATCTGCGGCACGACGAAATCGGGCTCGGCGGTCATCGCCTCGGCCAGTTCGGAGGCGCTCGCCGCCTCGCGCCGGAAGTTCAGCTCGCGCAGGGTCCAGCGGCGGAAATTCTCGACCGTCAGGCGCGGGCGCAGGCGCGCGGCCTCGCCGCTCATCCCCTCGACCTGGGCGGCGGCCCATTGATAGGTGTCGATGGCGCGGGCGAAGTCCTCCTCGACGCCGGGGCGCAGCACCTTGACCGCGACGGTGCGGCCATCGGTCGTGATCGCACGGTGGACCTGCGCGATGGACGCGGCACCGACCGGCACCTCCTCGATCGAAGAAAAGAAGTGCGAGGGCGGGCGACCCATGCTCGCTTCCATCGCGGCGCAGATCGTCGCGAAGGGGACGGGGGGCAGCTGGTCCTGAAGTCGCAACAGGTCGTGCGCGGCATCGTCGCCGACCAGATCAGGCCGAGTCGCCAGCGTCTGGCCCAGCTTGATCGCCGCCGGGCCGATCGCCTGGAACGCATCCGCATAGGCAGGCTTGGCGGGCACGCGCGCGCCGAAGCGGGCGACACGCGCCAGCCGCCGCACGGGCGCGGGCGTGTTGGGATCGCGCTCGATCCCCTGGAGCGCGCCATGCCGCGCCAGCGTCCGCCCCCATTTGAGCAGACGCCAGAGATGCACCACCGGCTGCGTCACAGGGCGAACCCGCCCAGACGTCCTCGCATCAAATCTTCCAGCCCGAATGGATCGCGACCAGGCCGCCCATGATCGGCTCGACCTTAGTCTCGACGAAACCTGCTTCGCGGATCATCCCCTCGAAGGTCGGCATGTCGGGGAAGCGGCGGATCGATTCGATCAGATAGCGATAGCTGTCGGCATCGCCCGCCAGCATCTGGCCCAGCTTGGGCACCAGCTTGTGCGAATAGGCGTCGTACACTTCCGAAAAGCCCGGCCAGACGGTGGTCGAGAATTCCAGGCAGAAGAACCGCCCGCCGCGCCGCAGCACCCGGTGCGCTTCCTTGAGCGCCGCCGGGATATCGGTGACGTTCCGGATGCCGAACGCGATCGTATAGGCGTCGAAGAACTTGTCGGGGAAGGTCAGCTGCTCGGCATTGGCCTCGGTCCAGACCAGCCCGTCGAGCCCGCGCTCCGCCGCGCGCTTCATGCCGACCTCCAGCATCGCCGGATTGATGTCGGCCACCGTGATGCTCGCGCCCGACTCGGCCAGGCGGAAGGCGATGTCGCCGGTGCCGCCCGCCATGTCGAGGATCTGGTCGGAGCTACGCGGCTTCACCCGGCGCACGAAGCGGTCCTTCCACAGCCGGTGCATGCCGCCCGACATGGCGTCGTTCATCAGGTCATATTTGGCGGCGACGTTGGTAAACACGCTGCCGACACGGGCGACCTTTTCGTCGCGGGGCACATCTTCATAGCCGAAGGAGACGGTATCGCTCATCGGCTTGCCCTAGCCCGACCTTGCTGGCGGGGCAAACGCTACCTAGCTGTTTGCCTAAGGAAACCCAGACAGAGAACCGATGCCCGAACTTCCCGAGGTCGAAACCACGGTCCGCGGCCTGACCCCGGTGCTGGCGGAGGCGCGGCTGACGCTGGTCGAGCCGCGCCGCCCCGACCTGCGCCATCCCTTTCCTGCGGACCTGCGCCAGCGGATGACGGGGGCGACGGTGACGTCGCTCGGCCGCCGCGCCAAATATGGCCTGATCGACACCGATCGCGGCGACACCATGGTCTTTCACCTCGGCATGTCGGGGCGCTGGCGGATCGATCCGGGCGAGCCGCAGCGCCACGACCATCTGCTGCTGGAAACCGATGCGGAACGGCGGCTGGCGCTGAACGATCCCCGGCGATTCGGCTTTGTCGACCTGTGGCCGACCGCCGAACTGGCCAGCTATCCGCCGTTCCTGGCGATGGGACCGGAGCCTTTAGGACCGGATTTCACCGCCGACTATCTGGCCCAGGCGCTGGAGGGGCGGGCGGCGCCCATCAAGGCGATGCTGCTCGACCAGCGGATCGTGGCGGGCCTGGGCAATATCTATGTGTGCGAGGCGCTGCACATGGCCCGGATCGCGCCGGGCCGCGCGGGCGGGCAGATATCCAAGGCGCGACTCGTCCGGCTGGTCGAGGCGATCCGGGCCGTGCTGGAGGCCGCGATCCTGGCGGGCGGCTCGTCCCTGCGCGATTATGTGCGGCCGGACGGCGAATTGGGCTATTTCTCGAAGGAGTGGCGGGTCTATGGCCGAGAGGGCGACGCCTGCGAATGCGGCGCGATCGTCCGGCGGCGAACCGATTCGGGGCGCTCGACTTTCTGGTGTGCGACCTGCCAGCGCAGTTGACGGGATGCCCGCCAGTCGGTAAGGGCGGCGGCTTCAAAGCTGGTGCGTCGCGCCGCTATCCCTTTTGATCGAGATTTAGAGGTTTTCATGGCGAACACGCCGCAGGCCAAAAAGCGTATCCGTCGCAACGAGCGTCGCGCCGTCATCAACGGCAACCGCGTCAGCCGCATCCGTACCTTCGTGAAGAAGGTCGAAGCCGCCCTGGCCGCCGGTGACAAGGAAAGCGCGACGGTCGCTCTGGCCGCGGCGCAGCCGGAAATGGCCCGTGGCGTCGCCAAGGGCGTGCTGCACAAGAACACCGTCGCGCGCAAGTTCTCGCGCCTGACGAAGCGTATCGCCGCACTGGCCTAAGCCTCTCGGTTTCGCGACGAATGAAACCCGCCGGGGGCGGTCCCCCGGCGGGTTTTTTCGTGCGCCTTTCATTCATTCATTAACGCTTTGCGGAACGTGATCCGTGGGAACAATCCCGCGTTTCGCGCAACGCCAGCTTTATCCGCGATTCGAGTGATTCGGGTTTCGGGCGGCTGTCGCGCGTCTTGGTTAATATCTAACGATTTCAACGGGTTGTGAGATAGTTGGACGGGTTTCTGCGGGCTTTTGCCTGTCAATCCGGTTTATTTCAGATTTATGGCCGGACATGGTCTTGATCGGACCCCGTCATCGCTCATAATCGGTTTCCCAGCGGCGGTGCTTCGTGCCCCGCGTCATGGACATAGCGAAGTGACAGACCGGGCCGAATCCGTTTGATTCGCCGATGGGCTACGTGTCGCCGAGTGGAACAGGGGCCCGACCGCCCATGATGGGGGTCGGCAAAAGTGGAGTGCGTGGGTGACGAATTGGCAGGCAACGCGACCGACGACGGACCAGGCTCGTGCCTGGGCGCGCGTCCGCGCGAACCTGCGCGAATCGGCCGGTGCCCGCCTGTTCGACCAGTGGCTCAAGCCCATGGAGCTGATCGAGGGTGACGAGCCCGACACGGTCCGTCTGGCGCTGCCCTCGGCCTTTGCGACCAACTGGGTGCGCAGCCATTATGCCGACCGCCTGCACCTGGAATTCAAGGCTGTGCTGCCCGAGATCCGCTCGGTCGTCATCGAGACCCGCGCGCCGAGCAAGGTCGCGCGGCTGACCAGCGTCGAGACGCTCGACGCTGCGCCCGCCCCGCGTCCCGTGGCGGCCGCGCCTCGTGCGGTCGAGTCGCAGCCGGTCGAGCAGGACGATCAGCCCTCGCTGTTCGGGGTCCCGGCCCCGGCCCCCGCCGCGACCCCGCGCCCGGCATCGCGGGCCAAGGCCGCGGCTCCTGCGCCTGTCGCCGCCGCCCCGGCCGCCGCGCTGCGCGTGCCCGCCGATCGGCCGCCGCTCGACCCGCGCCTGACCTTCGATCGCTTCGTGGTAGACTCGTCGAACCGCGTCGCGTTCAACGCCGCGCTCTCGCTTGCCGAGCCGGGGCCGCCGCGCTTCAGCCCGCTGTTCCTCCATGGCGGCACGGGGCAGGGCAAGACCCACCTGATGCACGCCATCGCGCATGCCTTTCTCGAGTCGCACCCGGAGGCGATCGTGCTGTGCATGTCGGCCGAGCGGTTCATGTTCGATTTCGTGGCCGCGATGCGTGCGCGGGATACGCACAGCTTCAAGTCGCGGCTGCGCTCCGCCGATCTGCTGCTGATTGACGATCTTCAGTTCATCGCGGGCAAGGATTCGACCCAGGAAGAATTCTTCCATACGGTCAACGAGCTGGTCGGAGCGGGCAAGCGGCTTGTCATCTCGGCCGACCGTTCGCCCCAGTCGCTGGACGGTGTCGAGCCGCGCATCATCGGCCGTCTGGGCGCGGGTCTGGTCGCCGACATCAAGGCGCCCGACCTGACGCTGCGCCGCACGATCCTGAACCGCAAGGTCGCCGATCTCCCCGAGATCCAGGTGCCGACCGATGTGCTGGATCTGCTGGCGTCACGGATTCGCGGCAATATCCGCGAGTTGGAAGGCGCGCTGAACCGAGTCGTCGCCTATGCGCAGCTGACCGGCGACAAGATCGACATGGAATTCGCCGTCGCCACGCTGGGCGAGGTGCTGCGGGGCGCGCAACGTCGGATCACCATCGACGAAATCCAGAAGCTGGTCAGCCGCCATTTCGAGCTGAAGCCGCTCGACCTGGTTTCGGCCCGCCGGGCGCGCGCGATTGCCCGCCCGCGCCAGATCGCCATGTACCTCGCCAAGCGCCTGACCACCCGCTCGCTGCCCGAGATCGGCCGCAAGTTCGGTGGGCGCGATCACTCGACGGTGATCTATGCGGTGCGCAAGATCGAGGAACTGCGCGATACCGACCGCGATATCGACAATGCGGTGCGGGTGTTGATGAAGGAACTGGAAGGCTGAGGTTCGTTTGGGTGAGGTCGGGGCGTGGCCTTCGACTTCGCTCAGGCTGAACGGCGGGAGGGAATGGGGTTCTATCCGAAACCCCGTTCAGCCTGAGCGAAGTCGAAGGCCAAGGGAATCCGTTCGGCCCAAATCCGCCATCACCCGCGTGAGCGGCAGTGTCCGATCATAGCGGATTACCCGATCCTCCACCTCCGCCAGCACCCGCAATATCCCCGGCCGCACCGCCCGTCGCCAGTGCCAGCAATAAAGCAAGAACTCTCGGTCCAGCTGTTCCGGGCATCCCGGTGCACTGTCGGGGCGCTGCTGCCCATGGTAGCGGGCCACGCGCCGCAGGACGCGCGGGATCGTGATGCGGCGGGGTAGGTCGAGAAGGATGATCCATTCGGCACGGGCGAGCCGGTCGGTGATTGCGGGGCCGTAATGCGCGCTGGAATAATTGCCGTCGATCACCCAGGCGGGCCGGGCAGCGAGGGCGGCCATGTCGGCGATGAAGTCTTCGCGCGGGCGAGCGGCCCAGCCGGGGCCATGGAACAGAGCATCGGCGTGCCACACGGGCAAATCCAACTGCTCGCCCAGCATACGGGCCAGGGTCGACTTGCCGCTGCCCGGTGGCCCCATCACCATGATCCGGCTGGGGACCTTGGTGACGGGGTGGGGGATCATCAGATCTGCAACCCCATGGTCCGCTGCACGTCGAGCAGCAGCGGGGCGGCCAGATCGCGGGCCTTTTCCGCACCGCGCTCCAGGATACGACCGACTTCGCCGCGATCGTCGAGCAGCTGGGTCAGCCGCTCGCGGATTGGACCCAGCTTGGCGACCGCCAGATCGGCCAGCTCGGGCTTGAACGCACCGAAGCCCTGGCCTGCGAACTGTGTCAGCACCTCGGCCGGATCGCGATCGGACAGCGCGGCGTAGATGGTGATGAGGTTGCGCGCCTCGGCCCGGCCTTCCAGCCCCTCCATCGTGTCGGGCAGGACGTCCGCGTCGGTCTTGGCCTTGCGGAATTTCTCGGCGATCTGGTCATCGGAGTCTATCAGCTTGACCAGCGACATTTCCGACGGATTGGACTTGGACATCTTCGACGCACCGTCGCGCAAGCTCATGATCCGCGGTGCCGCCTTGCTGATGAACGGCTCGGGCAGGGTGAAGAGCTCGCGGCCATAGTCGTTGTTGAATTTGGTCGCGATGTCGCGCGCCAGTTCCAGATGCTGCTTCTGGTCCTCTCCGACCGGCACATGCGTGGCGTTGTAGAGCAGCACGTCGGCGGCCATCAGCACGGGATAGTCGTACAGCCCGACGCTGGCGCCCTCGCGGTTCTTGCCCGCCTTGTCCTTGAACTGGGTCATGCGGTTCAGCCAGCCGACGCGCGCGACATTGTTCAGCAGCCAGCTCAGCTCGCTATGCTGCGGCACGCGGGTCTGATTGAACAGGATCGAGCGTTCGGGATCGATCCCGGCCGCGATCAGCGTTGCGGTCATCTCGATGGTGTTGGCCGCCATCGCCTCGGGCGCGATCCATTCGGTCAGGCCGTGCAGGTCGGCGATGAAGTACATCGTCTCGCCGCCTTTCGCCTGGATGTCGTCCTGCATCGCCACCCACTGCTTCACGGCGCCCAGATAATTGCCGAGATGAAGGTTGCCCGTGGGCTTGATGCCGGAAACGACGCGCATGATGGTCCTCAACTGTTGCGGCGAACGAGCCGCTTGATGTCTCCGAGACGGAAGGCGCCCGTCGCGAAGGTGGCGACCGCATAGACCAGCATCCCCGTCGCGACCAGTATGATGAGCGCGCCCCAGCGCTCGAGGTTGGTGCCCGTTACATAGGGCTGGAACCGCGCATTGAGCAGCGCCATCGCCCCGCCCATCAGGATCGCGGCGAGCAGCATCCGCCAGCTGCGGCGGCGCAGCTGTGCATCGGCCACGAAATGCCCGCGCCGCGCCAGCGTGCGATAGAGCAGCACGACATTGACCGTGGACGCGATGGCGGTCGCCAGCGGCGGCCCCATATGGCCCAGCCACCAGATAAAGATCAGGTTCAGCACCAGATTGACCAGCATCGACCAGGTCGCATAGCGCACCGGCGTCCGCGTGTCGGTGCGGGCATAATAGCCCGGCGTCAGCACCTTCACGAGGATGTAGCTGGGCAGCCCGATCGAAAAGGCGGCCAGCGCCTGCGCGGTATAATAGCTGTTGGTCGCGTTGAACTTGCCATGCTGGAACAGTGCCGCAACGATGGGCTGGCCGCAGACGACCAGCGCGACGGTGGCGGGCAGGGTGAGCAGCAGCGCCAGCTCCATGCCCCGGTTCTGCATCTCCATCGCCTCCACCTCCTTGCCCGCCCCCAGCAGGCGCGAGACGGTGGGGAGGAGGACGGTGCCGAGGCCAATGCCGATCAGCCCCAGCGGCAGCTGGTTCAGCCGGTCGGCGGCATAGATATAGGACACCGAGCCTTCGGGCAGGAAGCGGGCGGCGAGGGCGGTCGAGATGACGAGGTTGATCTGCACCGCGCCCGCCCCGGCGGCGGCGGGCAGGATCAGCTTCATCAGGCGCTTGACGTCGTCGTTGATGACCGGCCGCTTCAGCCGCAACCGGACGCCAGCGCGGCGGCACGCCCACCACAGCCAGACGAATTGCAGGATGCCTGCCACCGTCACCGCGATCGCCTGGTTGCGGGCGGTCGCCATCGGTTCGTGCGAGTGGAAGAACAGAAGGGCTACGATCAGCGTCAGGTTGAGCAGGATCGGCGCGGCCGCATTCACCCAGAAGCGGTGCAGCGAATTGAGGATGCCGCCCAAGAGCGACACCAGGCTGATGAACAGCAGATAGGGAAAGGTCAGCCGGTTGAGCAGGACGATATAGTCGAACTGCGCAGGCGTGCCCTTGCCGTAACCGAAGGTCTGGACCCAGGTGACGGGCCAGGCGGCCAGCTCGACGATCGCGGTCATGACGATCAGCACGGGCAGCAGGACCGAGAGCGCATTCTCGGCAAAGGCCAGGCCATGCGCCAAGCCCGAGCCCTCCGCCGCCTTGTCCCCCTCTGCCACCTTGCGGTTGAACATCGGGATGAAGGCGGCGGAAAAGGCGCCCTCCGCGAAGAGGGCGCGGAACATGTTGGGCAGGCGAAACGCGATCTGGAACGCGTCGGAGGCGAAGTTCGCGCCCACGAAGCGGAAGAACAGCGAGTCGCGAACCAGACCAAGCACGCGGCTGGCCAGAGTCAGCCCGCCGACCGAGCCCAGCGCCTTGGTCAGGTTCATCTGTCAGTCCGGATCAGGCGTGGCCGGTTTCCGGGGTGTTCGGCTGCGCACCTCCTTGCGCATCCGCCTGCTGCAGGTACAGCTGTGCGAAGTCGATCGGCTCCAGCATCAGGGGCGGGAAGCCGCCGTCGCGCACCGCATCGGCCAGCACGCGGCGGGCGAAGGGGAAGAGCAGGCGTGGCGCTTCACCCAGCATGAAGGGCTGGATCTGATCGGCGGGCACGTTGCGGAAGCCAAAGAGACCGGCATAGCTGAGGTCGACGATGAAGGCGGTCTTGCCCTCGGACTCGGCGCGAACCTCGATCTTCAGCGTCAGCTCATGGACTTCCTCGCCGACCTGCGCCGCCGAGATGTTGAACTGCACGTCGATGCCGGGCGCGGTCTGCGCCTGATAGATGGCGGGCGCGTTCGGGTTCTCGAACGACAGGTCCTTCACATATTGCGAGATCATACCGGCGGCGGGGCCGGCATCGTCGCCGTTCGGCGCTTCAAAGCCCTGCGGCAAACCCTGTTCGTCCATCGTCGCTACCTTCTTGCGTAAGATCAAAGGGGGTAGGGTCTATACCCAATCAGGACGGGGATCGTGATCGCCCGCTGGGAGGCGCTGGCAAGGAGCGCGGCGCGGCAGGTAGCAGCGCTACCTGCAAGCAAGCGACGCCGACCAGCGCCTTCCAGCGGGCGACCGCCAAAGCGGCGGGCCGATTTTGGCCCAGGGCGACGTCGCTCGTCGGTCACGATGCGATTGCATCGCTCCGCTCCTCGCTTCTTGCCCTGAACCAAAATCGGCTCCGTCACGACCCCGTCCTGATTGAGTATAGACCCTTAAGGGACCGAAACGGCATGTTCACGCGTTCGGCCATATGGCCGTTGCGCGTAGCAGCGGGTCGGCATGGTTTCAACCTTGCCCTCTTCGTCGGGAGGCCGGGTTTTCATTGTCGGCTGCTGCGCCTATATCGGTCACGATAGTGAAAGGCGCCTGTGTTGTTATTCTACGTCGTTCTTCTCGCGATGGTCGCGCTCTTCCTCGCACTGCGGCTCTATAGCGTGCTGGGCAAGCGCACCGGCCATGAACAACAGCCGCTGGCGCGCAGCGCCGACGACCGGTCGCTGCCCGTCACGCTGCCCCGCGCGACCGAGGCGGCGCAGGCGTCCGCGCCCGTCGCCAACCGCAACATCGATCCGCGCGCCGAGCAGGGCCTGCGCGCGGTGATCGCGGGCGAGTCCGGTTTCGACGTGGCGCAGTTCCTGAACGGCGCACAGGCCGCCTATCGCATGACGCTGGAAGCCTTTTGGAAGGGTGACGAGGACGCGCTCGCCGATCTGGTCGAGCGCGATGTGCTGGCCGCCTTTGCCGAGGCGATCGAGCAGCGGCGCGAGGCGGGCCAGACGCTCGACAACCGCCTGATCCGGGTCGAGAGCGCGAAGATCGTCGATGCGCAGGTCGAGGGTCGCGAGGCGCGCATCACCGTGCGCTTCGACGCCGACATCGCCGCCGTGACGCGCGATGCCGAGGGCCATGTGATCGCCGGTTCGCTGAGCGATGCGGTCGAGACGCACGATGTCTGGACCTTCGCCCGAACGCTGAAGAGTGGCGATCCGAACTGGAAGCTCGTCGACACTGACGAAGCCTGATCCGGTCTGACGGGGGAGTGTCTGCGATGAGGGGGTATCGCGTCGCGGCCATGGTCGCGCTTTCGGTCAGCCTGTCGGCCTGCGCCGGGCGGATCGTTCCGCCGGGCACGTCGGCGCCCTATCCGTCGCGCGGCGAAGCGCAGCCCCAGCCCAGACCGCAACCGCGCCCCCGGCCGGGCGGTTCCTCGGTGCAGCCGAGCGGCCCCAGCGTTTCGCGCGTGCCCGATGGTCCGGTGCGGATCATCGCCGCCACGCCGCTGCCCGCCACCCCCGTCGTGACCGTTCCCGGTGCGGTGACGGCGGCGCAGGCCGGTGTGCTGGCCGGTCCGCCGGTCGCCTCGCTGCCGATCACCGAGCCGCAGGCGGAAGCCGCGCGGGCCGCATTCCTCCTGTCCTGCCCCGGCCTGATGCGGCGCACCGATGCCAGCGGGCTGACCCAGGGCGCCGACTGGCAATCCGCTTGCCAGGCCGCCGCCAGCGTACCCCGTGGCGGCGCCCGCGACTTCTTCGCCCGCTATTTCGAGGCGGTGCAGGTCGGCGACGGCCGCTCGCTCGCGACCGGCTATTACGAGCCCGAGATTGCGGGTTCGCGCGACCGGCGCTCGGGCTATGAGGTGCCGATCTATGCCCGGCCGCGCGACCTGATCGATGTCGATCTGGGTGCCTTCACGACCGACCTGAAGGGCAAGAAAATACGCGGCAAGGTGCAGGGCACCAACCTCGTCCCCTATGACGACCGGACCGCGATCGAGCAGGGATCGCTGGAGGGGCGTGCGCCGATTCTCGCCTGGGGGGCGGACCCGGTCGAGGTATTCTTCCTTCAGATTCAGGGTTCGGGGCGGCTGAGGCTGCCCGATGGCGAGATCATGCGGATCGGCTATGATACGCAGAATGGCCGCGACTATACCGGCATCGGCGCGCTGATGAAGGCGCGCGGGCTGCTGGGGCCGGGCCAGACCTCGATGCAAGGGATCGTCGCCTGGCTGCACGACCACCCCGAGGAAGGCCGCGCGATCATGCGCGAGAATAAAAGCTTCGTCTTTTTCCGCGAATTGAACGGCGCGCCGCAGGGGGCGATGGGCTATGCGGTGACGGGGCAGGTCAGCGCGGCCGCGGACCCCAAATTCGTGCCGCTGGGCGCGCCGGTGTTCCTGTCGATGGACCGGCAGGATGCGACTGGCCTGTGGGTGGCGCAGGATACGGGCGGCGCGATCAAGGGATCGAACCGCTTCGATACCTTCTGGGGCGCGGGCGATACGGCGCGAGCGGTTGCGGGCGGCATGTCGGCACGGGGCACGGCCTTCCTGCTGCTGCCGGTCGGGACGCTGGCACGCGCCGGGATTACGGCTCCTGTCGGGACGGTCGGTGCGATCCCTCAACCCTGACGAGGCGCATCTCTGGGCGCGGGTGATGGAAACGGTGCGTCCCTTACGCGCCGCCATCGTGCCCGCCCGACCCGCGCCGCCGCCGCCGACCATGGAGGCGGTGTTCCAGGAAACGCCCGGCGCGCCCAAGGTACGGGTGAAGGGCCGCGTGCCGCCGTTGCGCCAGCCCGCAGCGCCTCCGCCTGCGCCGAAGAAGGGGCCGGGCGAGACGCTGGATGGCGGCTGGGACAAGCGCCTGTCGCGGGGCAGCGTCATGCCCGACAGTTCGCTCGACCTGCATGGCCATACGCTGGCGTCGGCACATGCGTTGCTCGACCAGGGGCTGGGCCGGGCGATCGCGCGCGGCGACCGGGTGTTGCTGCTGGTGACGGGCAAGCCGCCGCGTCCCGAAAGCGAGCGTCCCCATGCGCGCGGTGCGATCCGTGCGGCGATCAGCGACTGGCTGGGCGCCTCGCGCCATGCCGATTCGATCGCGGCGATCCGGGGTGCCCATCCGCGGCATGGCGGGCAGGGCGCGCTCTATATCGTCTTCAGGCGCCCGCGCGAGCGATGACGCCGGCATAGATGCGGGTCAGCGCGTGGAGGTCCTCGACCGCGACCGCCTCGTCGACCTTGTGCATCGTAGCGTTGAGCAACCCGAACTCGACGGTCGGGCACAGCTTCGACAGGAAACGCGCGTCCGAGGTGCCGCCGGTGGTCGACAGCTCCGGCTCGATCCCCGTCTCGGCGCGAATGGCGTCGGCGATCATGGCGGAGAAGGGGCCCGGCTGCGTCAGGAACGCCTCGCCCGAGATGCGGCCAGTGACCTGGGCGGCGGGGGCGTGGCTCTGCGCGATGGCTGTGATCCGCTCGACCAGCGCCGCGCCGCTCTGTTCGTCGTTGAAGCGGATCGACAGGCGCGCCTGCGCTGCGCCCGGAATGACGTTGGTCGCGGGGTTGCCGACATGCAGGTCGGTAACCTCGATATTGGACGGCTGGAACCAGGCATTGCCAGTGTCGAGCGTCACGCCTTCGATGTCGGCCAGCATCGCGATCAGCGGGGTGATCGGATTGTCGGCCAGATGCGGATAGGCGACATGCCCCTGCCGCCCCGGGACGGTGATCCAGATGTTGACCGAGCCGCGCCGCCCGATCTTCATCATGTCGCCCAGCCGCTGCGCCGAGGTCGGCTCGCCGACCAGACAGAGGTCGGGGGCCACCCCAAGTTCCGCCATCCGGTCGATCAGTGCACGGGTGCCGTAGATCGCGGGGCCTTCCTCGTCGCCGGTGATGATGAGCGACAGGGGGATGGTCGGCTCGGCAGGGATCGCGGCGACGAAGGCGGCGACCGCGCCCTTCATGTCCACCGCGCCGCGCCCGAAGAGCAGACCGTCGCGCACCTCACCGGAAAAGGGCGAACCCTGCCAGCCGTCACCGGCGGGCACGACATCGACATGGCCCGCAAAGGCCAGATGCGTGCCCGTTCCGCCGCGCGTGGCCAACAAATTCTCGACCGGACCGTCAGGCTCCTCGCCGACCGTGAAGCGATCCACGGCGAAGCCCAGCGGCACCAGCGCGGCCTCCAGCACGTCGAACACGGAGCCACGCGCGGGCGTGACGCTGTCTGCCCGGATCAGGGCCTGGGCAAGGGGGAGGGCGTCGGTCATGCCGCGCGGCATAGGCAGCGCGCGCGCGGACGGCAATCATGCGATTGACGACGCTTACGGAGCCGATGCGTTGCGACATCGTTCCTGCCCAAGAGTAACAGGAGCGATGCGATGAACGATCCCGATCATAATGGCCACAAGGCCGGAAAGCGGCTGCTGCTCTGGTTGCTGATCGCGCTGGGGATTGCGGGGGTGCTGCTCTACACCTTCACGTCGCGGGTCGCGGAACCGGCGGCCGACCAGCGGGCGCCGTTGAACGACGTTCCCCCGGCTGCTCGGTAACGCGGGCGGGGGCGGGGCGTGGCCTTCGACTTCGCTCAGGCTGAACGGAGGTTGTAGAGGGTAATCTCCCTAACGCCGTTCAGCCTGAGCGAAGTCGAAGGCCACGCTGAGACCCTTACCCCACCGGCTGCTCGAACCGTTCGATCACCCATTCCTCTTCCTGCGCGGCGGCGATCCAGTCCTGCATGAAGGGATGGCGCAGCACCGCGTCCATATAGGGCACGGCAAAGCGCGCGACGGGCAGCTGGTAGGTCACGATCCGCGTCACCACCGGCGCGAACATGATGTCCGCCGCGCCGAACGCGCCGAACAGGAAATCGCCGCCACCGCCGAAGCGCGCCCGTGCCTGCGCCCACAACTCCATCATCCGCTTCAGGTCGACGATCACATCGTCATCGGGCGTCTGGGCGGGATAGACCTGGCGGATGTTCATGCTGTGCTTGCGGCGAAGCGCTACGAAGCTGGAATGCATCTCCGCCGCCATCGACCGGGCCATGGCCCGCGCGGCCTCGTCGGCGGGCCAGAAGCGGTCGCGCCCGACCTTGTCCGCCAGGAAGTCGATGATCGCCAGGCTGTCCCAGACCACCGCTTCGCCGTCCCACAGGATCGGCACCTTGCCCGACGACGGCGCGAATTCGGCCCCCTC